>CAITUP010000001.1 GCA_903895595.1 uncultured Acetobacteraceae bacterium
CGCAGGCCAAGGGGGTACCGCCAAAAAAAACCTCGCAATTTCAACGCGCCTCAAATCGCCAGAGTTGGTCGGGTCAAGCCCGACCATGACGATGAAGAGGTGACGACCGCCATAATGAGAACTGCTGTAAGGTGACGGTCTCATATCGTTTGATCCAACCCCTTGCGCCACCATCCCGCGTCTGGCAGTCCATTCGTATACGCACGATCCAACCGCCGGAGAACCGGGTTTGTCATCGCCGCCGCCGCTACCGGAAGACTTCCGGCTCGAAGACCATGTGGGCTTCCTCCTTCGCAAAGCGCACCAACGCCACGCTTCGCTATTCGTGGACGTGTCGGCCGAACACGCGCTGACGCCGACCCAGTTCGCCGCGCTGCAAAAAGTGGTGGAGCTGGGGAAGGTCACGCAGAATCACCTCGGCCGGCAGGTCGCCATGGACCCCGCGACCATTCAGGGCGTGATCCGGCGGCTGACCTTGCGCGGCCTGATCGTGCGCACGCACGATCCGATGGACCGGCGCACCGCCGTGCTTGCCCCGACGGAAGAGGCCTACGCCCTGATCGCCACCGCCGTGGCATGCGCCCAGCGCGCCCATGCCAAGGCTCTTTCGCCCTTGTCCCCCGAGGAGCAGACCGCTTTCCTCGCCCTGCTCCGCAAGATGGGTTGATGCTGTGACCGACACTGTTTTGGGTTTTGGATTTTCGTTCGCCGACCTGGCGGAGCGGGAGGGGCTGGTGCGCCTCGACCGGGCATTTCTAACCGAATTGGCGAACGCCGACGCCGATTTGCAGACGCGGCTGCTGACAGCCCGTGCGGCGCCGGACGCGCTGCCGGGCAAGGACGAAAGCGATCTCATCGTCGCGCTCGGCCCGCATCTGGACGGGTTCGTGGCCACGCTGTTCGGGATCGAGGCCGAGACGGCGGCGCTGCGTGGCGAAACCGCGCGTTTGGACCCCGTGCATGCGTGCAAGCGGCTGTTCGTGCAGCGGCAGGCGGTGCGCAAATACGCCGGTCCCTCGGGCTTCGATGCCGGGGCGCTGCGGGCATCGTTGGAAGCCCGCTTCGGCGCGCCGCTATCCGAACCGGTGTTCGCGTCGCAGGTCGCGCAATGGGAAAAAGACGGCAACGCCGAGGCCATCGACGAAGCCTTGCGCTACGCCGCCTGGGCCACGATCACCGATGCCGGCAAGGCCGCGCACAAGGGCGGCACGTTGTTCCGGGTGCCGCACCGGGTCGATCCCGCGCATCTGGTCCCCGTGGAAACCATCGAGCGGGACGGCGTCACCATGCTCCGCCTGCCCGAACACGAATGGCGCCAGCGGGAGGGATTCTCCCTGGCGGACCCCGGTATGAACACCCAGCAGGCGCTGGACCAGATCAACTACTGCATCTGGTGCCACACGCAGGGGAAGGATTCCTGCAGCCAAGGCCTGAAGGACCGCAAAACCGGAGCGTATCAGAAGTCGCCGTTCGGGGTCACGCTGGCGGGATGCCCGCTGGACGAGAAAATCTCCGAGATGCATACGCTGCGGGCGGAGGGTTCGGTCCTCGGGGCCTTCGCGACCATCGCCATCGACAACCCGATGATGGCGGCGACGGGACACCGCATCTGCAACGACTGCATGAAGGCCTGCATCTATCAGAAACAGGAACCGGTCGATATTCCCCAGGCCGAGACGCATATTTTGCGGGACGTCCTTGCCCTGCCCTACGGGTTCGAGATTTACGCGCTGCTGACGCGCTGGAACCCGCTGGATATCCGACGCCCCCTGCCCCGGCCCGACAGCGGCCGGAAGGTTCTGATTGTCGGCCTCGGCCCGGCCGGGTTCACGCTGGCGCATCATCTGATGAACGACGGCCACACTGTCGTCGCCATCGACGGGCTGAAGATCGAGCCGCTGGACTTCGACCCGCGCGCGCCCATCCGCGATACCGCGACCTTGTTCGAGAATCTGGACGACCGCGTGCTGGCCGGGTTCGGCGGCGTGGCCGAGTACGGGATTACCGTTCGCTGGAACAAGAACTATTTGAAACTCGTTCGCCTGCTACTGGAGCGGCGGTCGCAGTTCGCACATTTCGGCGGCGTGCGGTTCGGCGGCGGCGCAACGGTGACGATGGACGATGCCTGGGCGATGGGGTTCGACCACATCGCGTTGTGCATGGGCGCGGGCAAGCCGACCGTCCTGGACATCCCCAACGGGCTGGCGCGCGGCGTCCGGCAGGCGTCGGATTTCCTGATGGCGTTGCAGTTGACCGGCGCGGCCAAGCTCTCGTCCATCGCCAATCTGCAGATCCGGCTGCCCGTGGTCGTCATCGGCGGCGGGCTGACGGCGATCGATACCGCGACCGAGAGTCTCGCCTACTACGTGCGGCAGGTGGAAAAATTTTCCGCGCGTTATCGCATCTTGGTCGCCGAGAGAAGCGAGGCCGCGGTGCGCGCCCGTTGGTCGGCCGAGGAAGCCGAAATCGCCGATGAGTTCCTGGCCCACGCCGCAGCCATCGCGGCCGAACGCGCCGCCAACCCGGCACATCCCCGCATCGCGCAACTGCTGGATTCCTGGGGCGGCGCCACCGTCGCCTACCGCCGGAAACTAACGGACAGCCCGTCCTACACGCTCAACCACGAGGAAGTGGCAAAAGCGATGGAAGAATCTGTTCGCTTCGCCGAGGGCCTGACGCCCACCGCCGTCGACACCGACCGTTTCGGCCATGCCGCCGCTTTGCGGGTGAAACGCGCCGATGGGACCGATTCCGTGCTGCCGGCTCGCGCGATCCTGGTCGCCGCCGGCACCCAGCCGAACACCGTGTTCGCGCGCGAAGACGGGCGCATCCAGCTCGACGGCCGCTACTTCCAGGCGGTGGACGACAACGGCGCCAAGGTCACCCCGGAACGTGCGATGGCGAAGCCCGAGGTCGCGCAAGTGCTGATGCATCGCGCCGAAAATGGCCGGTTCGTGAGCTTCTTCGGCGATCTGCACCCCAGCTTCTTCGGCAACGTCGTGAAGGCCATGGGCGGCGCCAAGCGGGGCTATCCCGTGGTGTCGCGCGCTCTGGCCGCTCTGCCGGCGTCTCCGGTTTCGGGTGCCGATCTGATGGAAACCTGCCGCGACACGCTGCGCGCCACCGTCCACGCGGTGAACCGGTTGACGCCGACGATCGTCGAAGTCGTGCTGCGTGCCCCCGCCGCCGCCCGGGCCTTCAAACCCGGCCAGTTCTACCGCCTGCAAAACCACGAAGTCCTGGCCCCCCGCACCGAAGACACCGTGCTGGGGATGGAAGGCCTCGCCATGACCGGCGCCTGGACCGATCCGGCGCAAGGCCTGGTCAGCGTGATCGCGCTGGAAATGGGTGGGAGTTCCGACCTGTGCGCCATGCTGCGGCCGGGCGAGCGGGTCGTGCTGATGGGCCCGACCGGCGCGCCCACCCATATTCCGCAGTCGTCGACCGTAGCCTTGGTCGGCGGCGGTTTGGGCAACGCGGTGCTGTTTTCCATCGGCGCCGCGATGCGGGCCGTGGGGTCGAAGGTGATCTATTTCGCTGGCTACAAGGCGATTCGCGACCGCTACAAGGTGGCGGATATCGAACTGGCCGCCGACGTTATCGTCTGGTGCTGCGATGAGGCCCCCGGCTTCCCCGCTAACCCCGCTCGTCCTCAGGACCGATCCTTCGTCGGCAATATCGTCCAGGCGATGGAAGCATACGGCTCCGGCGCGCTGGGCGAGCAAGGCGTGTCCTTGAACGAGGCCGAACATTTGATCGCCATCGGCTCCGACCGCATGATGCACGCGGTCGGCCAAGCGCGGCATGGCGTGTTGGCGCCTTACCTAAAGCCGGGACACACGGCGATCGGGTCCATCAACTCCCCCATGCAGTGCATGATGAAGGAGGTGTGTGCCCAATGCCTCCAACCGCATGTCGATCCGGAAACGGGGGAGCGGACGGTCGTATTCTCCTGCTTCAATCAGGATCAGAAGCTGGATTGGGTCGATTTCGGCGCGTTGAATGAGCGGCTGCGGCAGAATGGCACGCAGGAGAAGCTGACAGCGCAGTGGGTGGATCGGGCGCTGCGGCGGCTGGAACTGCGGGTTACGGCGGCGTAGCGCGGCGCCGCGCCAGCCATCCGACGGCCCCAAGTGCCACCGCGACGACGGTGACGATGACGGTCGCGAGCGCGTAAATCTCCGGCGTGACACCCAGCCGCGTGGCCGAGAACACGACCATCGGCAGAGTGGATGCGCCGGGGCCGCCGGCGAAGCTGGCGACGACCAGATCGTCCATCGACAGGGTGAACGACAGCAGCCAGCCGGAGATCAGGGCCGGGGCCATCAGGGGCACGGTGATCAGGCGGAATGTCGTCCAGGGGGCCGCGTAAAGGTCCGCGGCCGCGTCTTCCAGCACCGAACCGGTCTCGGCCAAGCGCGCTCGGACGACGACGGTGACGTAGGCGACCGCGACCGAGGCATGGGCGATGGTGACCGTGCCGGCGCCCCGTCCGGCCGGCCAGCCGACGGTTTTCTCCAGCGTCACGAACAGGAGCAGGAGCGACAGGCCGGTAATCACCTCGGGCAGGACCAGCGGCGCGGCGAGCATGGTTTGGAACAGGCCCCTGCCGCGGAAGGCACCGAAGCAGGCGAGCGCATAGCCGGCCGCGGTTCCGGCGACGGTGGCCAAGGTCGCGGATAGCGCGGCGATGCGGAGGGACAGCAGCGCGGCGTCGATCAGCGCGGGATCGTTCCAGAGTGTTGCATACCAACGTGTGGAGAAACCGGCCCAGGATGTAACGAGGCGGGAGTCGTTGAAGCTCAGCGCGATCAGGTAGGCGATCGGGGCGTACAGGAACGCGTAGATCGCGATGAGCCAGGCCGTCATGCTGGTCCCTTGGCGCGAGGCGGTCGGGTCACGCCCGGCCATGACAAGGGGGAGAGGTCCCGATGGACATACCTGTAATTCGACATGGCCCCAGGTTAGCATGCCTCAGGTGACGGAGGGACCCATGCGCGGCCGTTGGATTTTCGTGTTGTTGCTGCTTCTGGCCGCCCTGCCGGCGCGGGCCGAGCGGGTGGTGAATGTCTACAACTGGACCGACTACATCGATCCGGCGGCGCTCAAGCGCTTCACCGCCGAGACGGGGATCGAAGTCCGGTACGACGTGTTCGACAGTCTGGAAACGCTGGAGGGCAAGCTGCTCGCCGGCCATTCCAGCTACGATGTGGTGACGCCGAGCAACGAGCCTAGTTTTTCGCGGCTGATCAAGGCGGGGGCGTTGATGCCGCTGGATCGGAGCAAGATCCCGAACTGGGGGAACCTCGATCCGGGTTTGATGAAGCGTGTCGCGAGTTCGGATCCCGGGAACCGGTTCGGTGGGATTTACCTGTTTGGGACCATCGGGTTGGGCATTAACCCCGACAAGATCGCGGCGGTGGCGCCGCATGCGCCACTCGACAGTTGGGACCTGTTGTTCAAGCCCGAGAACGCGCGCCTGCTGGCCAAGTGCGGGATCGCGATGATGGACTCGGCCATCGACGTGATCCCCTCGGTGTTGAAATATCTGGGGAAAAACCCGGACAGCACCGACGCCGCCGATCTGGCGGCGGTGGAAAAGACGCTGATGGCCGTGCGCCCGTTCATTCGCACCTTCGCCAGCGGCCGCGCGTTGGAGGCTTTGGCGACCGGGCAAGCCTGCATCGCGTTCGATTACTCCGGCGACGTGATCCAGGCTTCGGCCCGCGCGGCGGACGCGAAGAAGGGCGTGACGGTACGATATGTCGCGCCGAAGGAGGGGGCGGAGATCGGGTTCGACATGCTGGCCATTCCCGCCGACGCGCCGCACAAGGATGAGGCGCTGGCCTTCATCGATTTCGTGCTGCGGCCGGAGGTGATGGCCGGGATCACCAACGTCGTGCGCTATCCCAACGCGGTGCCCGCCAGCCGGCCGATGATCCGGCCGGAGTTGCTGGCCGATACCAACGTGTTCCCAACCGAGACGCAGTTGAACGGGTTCTTCACCATCGGTCCCGTGCCGCCGGCAGCCGAACGCGCGCGCACCCGGCTTTGGTCCCGGTTCAAGGCGGGGAAATGACCCGTCTACTGTCCGTCGAGAAACTGACGGTTCGGTACGGGGAGAACGCGGTACTGAGCGGCCTCGACCTGACCGTCCGCCGGGATGAGCTGTTCGTGCTGCTGGGGGCCTCGGGTTCGGGGAAGACGACCTTGCTGCGGGCGATTGCCGGGTTCGCGCCGGCCGCGGGCGGGCGAATTATGCTGGATGGGCGGGATATCGGCAGCGAGCCGCCGCACCGGCGGCCGGTGAATACCGTGTTCCAGTCCTATGCGCTGTTCCCGCATATGACGGTGGCGGCGAATATCGCCTTTGGGTTGCGCGGCATGGCGCGGGCGGCGGCGGCGGAACGGGTACGGGAAATGCTGGCGTTGGTGCGGCTGGAGGCTTTGGCCGATCGCCGTCCGCACCAGCTTTCCGGCGGGCAGCAGCAGCGGGTGGCGCTGGCACGCGGTTTGGCGCCTCGGCCGGCGTTGCTGCTGCTGGATGAGCCGCTGTCGGCGCTGGACCGCGCGCTGCGGGAGGAAACGCGGGACGAGCTGGTGCGGCTGCGGCGCGCGTTGGGGACGAGTTTTATCCTCGTCACCCACGATCAGCAGGAGGCGCTGACCATGGCCGATCGCATCGGCGTGATGCGCGACGGCGCCATGGTGCAGGTCGGTACGCCGGCGGAGATTTACGAGCGACCGTCCTGCCGCTTCGTCGCGGAATTTCTGGGGGCGGCGAATATTCTGCCGGGCATCGGGCAGCCGGACGGGCGGATCGCGGTCGCGGGCGGGTCGGTTGCGGCGGCGGCTGTCGTTTTTGGTCCGCTGCTTCTCGGTTTGCGGCCGGAGCGTCTGCGGCTGGGCGACGCCGGCGGGTCAAACCGGTTGAGCGGCGTTTTGGCCGGTTCGGTCTACGCGGGCGATACGCTGACCCATACGGTGCGCTTGGCGGATGGATCGGCGCTGCGCGTCGCCGAACCTCTGCATGCCGGGTTGCCGGCCGAACGCCCGTCCATCGGTGGGGCGGTGACGGTGTCATGGTCCCCCGACGCCTGCATCGTGTTGCCGCCGTGAACAAAGCGCTGGTTCTGGCGCCGGTTTGGGTGTGGCTGGCGGTGTTGCTGGCGGCTCCCTTGGCGATCGTGCTGGCGATATCCGTCGCCACAACGGCCGACTCGGTACCGCCGTTCGCGCTGGGGTTGTCGCTGGAATCGTTTCGGACGGTACTGACCGATCCGTATTACCGCGACGCGCTGATCTTGAGTTTGCGGGTGGCATTCGTTTCCACGCTGCTGTGCCTGTCGCTGGGTTATCCGATGGCGCTGGGCCTCGCGCGGGCACCCGAGCGGTGGCGGGACCCGTTGTTGCTGGCTCTGATGCTGCCGTTCTGGACGGGGTTCCTGATGCGCCTGAATGCCTGGATCGGGCTGCTGGCGGACGATGGGTGGCTCGCCGGGATCGCGTCCTGGCTGGCCGGAGAGCCGATCCACCTACTCTACACCGACGCCGCTTTGTATCTGGGCATGGTCTATACGTACCTGCCGTTCATGGTGCTGCCTCTGTTCGCCAGCCTGTCCCGGCTCGATCCGCTGTTGCAGGAGGCCGCCGCGGACCTGGGCGCTCCGCCCTGGGTGCGGTTGGTGCGGGTGACCTTGCCGCTGTCGCTGCCGGGCGTCGCCGCCGGGAGCGTGCTGGTGTTCGTGCCGGCAGTGGGGGAATACGTGATCCCGGAATTGCTGGGCGGACCCGGCGTACAGCTGGCGGGGCGCGTGTTGTGGGGGGAGTTTTTCTCCAACCGGGATTGGCCGATGGCCTCGGCATTGGCCGTTGTTTTATTGGTTTTGCTGCTGGTGCTTCCGGCCGGGTTACGGTTGGGAGCGGCTCGGCTGACACGCAGTTAGCGCCCTCCCTCTTCCCAACCCGCGCGCCCCGTCCCACAATCGGCCCAGACATTTCCCAGGGGCATGCTCATGGACAAAGCCGTTATCCAGGCACTGGCACGCGCTGCCGGTCTCGACAAAGCACTCGCCGATTTCCCCGACGACGTTTACACCGCCGCGGCGCAGGCGATGGACAACGCCGGGGCCGTGAAGGTTCCGACCGACCCCACCGCCGAACCCTGGCCCCCCATGAAAGCGGGAGAAGGCCTATGACCGAACCGCATTGGCTGACCGCGTCCGAGGCCTCCAAAGCCTTTGCCGCCAAAAAACTCTCGCCCGTCGAGCTGGTGCAGGCGCTGCTGACGCGCACCGAGGCACTCGATCCCAAGCTGAACGCCTATATCCGCCTGGACGCGGAAGGCGCGCTCGACGCCGCTGGGGCAGCCGAGAAGGAAATCGCGCAAGGCCGCATCCGCGGACCGCTGCACGGCGTGCCGGTCGGGGTGAAGGACATCATCGATGTCGCGACGCTGCCCACCACCTGCCACTCGCACATTCTGGTCGATAACGTCGCCAAGGCCGACGCGGTCGTGATTCAGAAGCTGCGCCAAGCCGGCGCCATCGTCATGGGCAAACTCTCCACGCATGAGTTCGCACTCGGCGGCCCGAGCTTCGATCTGCCGTTTCCGCCGGCGCGCAATCCTTGGAATCCCGATCACCATCCGGGCGGGTCGTCGTCCGGATCGGGCGCGGGCGTGGCCGCCGGGCTGTTCCCGGTGGCGCTTGGGTCCGATACCGGCGGTTCCGTGCGCAATCCGGCCAGCCAATGCGGCATCGTCGGGCTGAAACCGACGTATGGGCTGGTGTCGCGGCGCGGCGTATTCCCGCTGTCCTTCACGCTGGATCATGTCGGCCCGCTGACCCGCACCGTCGCCGACAACGCGCTGATGCTGGACGCCATCGCCGGCCACGATCCGGCCGACCCCGGCAGCGCCGCCACGCAGTCGCGCCATTTCGGCCGCATGCTCGACCGCGGCGTGCGCGATCTGCGCATCGGTTTCGTCCGCCATTTCCACGAAACCGACATGCCCGCCCACCCGGAAGTCACCGCCGGCCTGGAGGATGTTGCCCGCGTGCTGCAGGCCGAGGGCGCCGAAGTTCGCACCGTCCACCTCCCGACGCTGAACGAGTTCTCCGGCATCAACCGCGTGATCCTGTGCAGCGAGGCCTGGTCGATCCATGCCCCCTGGCTGCGCGAGCACCCCGAGAAATACGGCGAACTCTGCCGCCGCCGGCTGCTGCCGGGCGCGTTCATGACCGCCGGCGATTACGTCGGCGCGCAACGCCGCCGGCTGGAACTGATAGCATCCGTCGAGGACGCGCTGCGCGACTTCGACATCCTGCTGTGCGCCAGTTCCATGGACCCCTCCAGCCGCATGGACGACCCCGCCGAAACCGCCCGCACCTATCCCCGTCAGGCTCGGTCGCCGTTCAACGTCACCGGCCACCCGGCCTTGGCGATGATGGCGGGCCTGTCCAGCGGCGGCTTGCCGATATCCGTGCAGTTCGTCGGCCGCTATTTCGACGATGCCACCGTGCTGCGGGTGGCTGCCGCCTATGAAAGGGCAACGCCTTGGCACACAAAACGGCCTCCGATCGGGTGACGACACAGCCCGATACCGGCCCCATATCGCGAGTCTTCTTCTCCCAGCGTCTGCGCATGCACTACGTGGATTGGGGCAACCCGGACGCGCCGCCGATGATCCTGCTGCATGGCGGGCGGGATCATTGCCGCAACTGGGACTGGATCGCTCGGGCGTTTCGCAAAGACTACCATGTGATCGCGCCCGACCTGCGCGGGCACGGCGATTCCGCGTGGTCCGCCGCCGGCCACTACACGATGGCGAACTACATCTACGACCTCGCGCAGCTGATCCATCAGCAGAAACTGGCGCCGGTTACCATTATCGCCCACTCCCTCGGCGGCAATATTTCGCTCCGCTATACCGGTATTTACCCGGAAACGGTGCATAAGCTGGTCGCCATCGAGGGGTTGGGGCCGGGGCCACGTCAGCCGGACGCGGCCACGGCGGATAACATCGGCGACCGGATGCGCAACTGGATCGATGAAGCGCGAGCGTATTCGGGCCGTCAGCCGCACCGGTACAAGTCGCTGGAGGAAGCCTGGGCGCGCATGCGCGAAGCCAACGCCCATCTGAGCGACGAGCAAACCCGGCATCTGACCGAACACGGGGTCAATCAGAACGAAGACGGCAGTTACTCCTGGAAGTTCGACCAGTATGTCCGGCTCTGGCCGCCCTACGACATGACGCGGCAGATGATCGCCGGGCTATGGGCACGCATTACCTGCCCGACTCTGCTGGTCTACGGCGAGGAGAGCTGGGCACGGAACCCCGCCGAGGACGGACGGCTGGAGCATTTCCAAAACGCCGAGGTACTGGCGGTGCCGAACGCGGGTCACTGGGTGCATCACGACCAGTTCGACTTTTTCCTGCGGGAGGTGCGTGCCTTCCTCGGACGCGCATGACAGACCGGATCCCAGCCGTAACCGGCCTCGGCCACAACCCCGATCAGGAGGATATCGGGGGATTCGCGGACCGCGCCAACCGGCATTCCGGCCGCGTCGTCCGCAAAATTCTGGGTATCGCCAGCGTCGTCGCGGCGCTGATGTGGCTGTTCATCGGCTGGCTGATCTGGTCGGAACGCGAATCCGCGCTGGCACATAACCGGATCGACGGGCGTAACCTGGCCGCCGCCTTCGCGGTGGAACTGACCCATACGCTGGATCACATCGACGGCGCGATGGACGCGATCATCGGCCGCATGCCGGTCAATCCGGACGGCAGCCCGAAGTTTGAGGAGTTGGTGCAATGGAGCCGAGATTTCGCCCTTCTTGCTCGGCCAGCCCGTTATATCGGCTTAATCGACAAACAGGGCATGTTAGTATTTAGCAATAACTACTCCCACACTGGCCCGCACGGCGAAAGCACGGTCAGTCTGAAGGACCGCGAACATTTTACCATCCACCGGGATCATCTGGAGTACGGACTGTATATTAGCCCGCCGTTGGCCGGACGCGTGGCCGAGGGCAAAATGCTCTTTATCACCAAGCGTATTCAGACCGCGGATGGGAAATTCGGCGGCGTGCTGGCCTTCCTGGTGCCGCCGGTCGAACTGACACGGATGCGCGAACACATCGACCTTGGCCAGCGCGGTGCGCTGGCGGTGATCGGAACCGACGGCATCGTGCGCGTGCGGGTCAGCGCCGACCACCCGGATGGAGAGGTTGGGCTGGGCGCATCGGTGCGCGGCGCTCCATGGCCGGAAAACGTGCCACAAGGTGGATACGGAACGTATAGCCGCCCCGGCGTGCTGACGCCCGTCGAGCGGCTGTTCAGCTATCGCCGGTTGGAACGCTACCCGCTGATCGTAAATGTCGGCCTCGATCTCGACGATATCCTGGGCGAGGCTCGCCGCCACGTCTGGGTGCTGGGTGCGATCGGCATCGCGATGACCGTCCTGGTGTTCGGGCTGGCGATCCTGCTGGTCCGGGAAATCCGCCGCCGCATCCTGCGCGACGTGCAACTCGCGGCGGAACGCGGCCAGCTGGAAGCGGCCCGAGCACGGATTCTGCTGGAACAAACCAAACTGTCGCATGCCAATACCGAATTGCTCGGCGCGGTGGAAAAGGCCGAGACCGCCAATCAGGCGAAGTCCCGCTTCCTCGCGCATATGAGCCACGAATTGCGCACGCCGCTGCACGCGATCATCGGTTTTTCGGAACTGATTCAGGACCAGGTCCCGCGCACCGGCGCGCCAGCCGCCATCGGCGAATATGCGACCGATATTCTGACCTCGGGCCGGCATTTGCTGGAATTGATCAATGCCATCCTCGATATTTCGAAAGTAGAATCCGGCACGGACCAATTGGTGGACGCCCGTCTGCGGGTGGCGGATGAAATCCATACCAGCCTGATCGCGGTGGCCGGACGGGCGCGGGACCGGCAGATCAAGATCGATCTGCGCGTGCCGGAGGCGCTGCCGACGCTGCGGGCGGATGCGACGAAGCTGCGTCAGGTACTGATCAATCTGATGTCCAACGCGGTCAAATTCACCGAACCCGGCGGCGCCGTGACGGTTTCGGCCGCCATCGCCGACGACGGCGGGATGCAAATCGCGATCCGGGACACCGGCATCGGCATGACTCCCGCCGAGACCGAAATCGCGTTGCAGCCGTTTGGGCAAGTCGATAATTCGCTGGCCCGCGCCCACGAGGGCACCGGTTTGGGGTTACCTCTGGCGTTGCGGCTCGTGGAGTTGCACGGCGGCCAGTTACAGATCGAAAGCGTCAAGGGAACGGGCACGACCGTGACCGTTTGGTTGCCGCCGGAACGGGTTGGGTGAAAAGGTGACATGCCATGGATTTCATCGTTCGTAATGCTCGGCTGGCCAATGGTTCGCTGACCGACATCGGGGTTATCGGGGGGCGCATCGCGGCGATCCAGCCGGGGCTGGCGGCCGATGCGCCGTCGTACGACGCGGAAGGGTGCTTGGCCTGTGCCGGGCTGGTGGAAACCCATATCCATCTGGACAAATCGCGCATCATCGACCGCTGCACGCCCGAACAGGGGCGCATCCCGCGGTCGATGGAGCGTGTGGCGGCGGTGAAACACACCTTCACGCAGCAGGATGTCTACGATCGCGCCAGCCGGACGCTGGAGGAATGCATCAAGCATGGCGCAACGCGGATGCGCACGCATGTGGAATTGGATGCCGGCGTGGAATTGCGGAGTTTCGAGGCGATCGAGCAACTCCGCCGCGACTACGCCTGGGCGATCGATATCGAGCTGTGCGTGTTTCCGCAGGAAAGCCTGACCGATAATCCGCGTTCGGATGCGTTGATCGTGGAGGCGTTGAAGCGCGGGGCGAAGGTTATCGGGGCGGCGCCGAATTACGATCCGGACAAGACCAGACATCTTCATCGCATTTTCGATCTGGCGCGCGAATACGACGTCGATATCGACATGCACCTGGATTCCGGCAATTCCCCGGACGACATGGATATTTACCTCGTTTGCGAATTGACCGAAAAATACGGGTTAGGCGGCCGGGTCGCGGCGGGGCATGGGTGCAAGTATTCGACGATGCCGTTGGCCGATCTGAAGGTGCTGGCGCGCCGGATCGCCGACGCGGGGGTGGCGATCACGGTGCTGCCGGCGACCGATCTGTTCATGCAGGGCCGCGATCAGGAGTGTAACGTCCGGCGCGGGCTGGCGGATGCCAATCTGCTGGTGGATCACGGCGTGAACTGCTCCATTTCCACCAACAACGTGCTGAACCCGTTCACGCCGATGGGCGATGCGTCGCTGATCCGCATGGCGAATTTGCAGGCCAATGTCTGCCAGGTCGGACGCTCGGAACAATTCCGAGAGTGTTTCAACATGCTGACGGAACGGTCGGCGCGGTTGATGAATTTGACGGATTACGGGCTGGCCGTGGGGAACCCGGCGGATATCGTCATTATCGACGCAACAACGCCGGAACAGACAATCGCGGAAATCAGGGCGCCGCTGGCGGCGTTCAAGCGCGGGGTGCGCACCGTCACGCGGCCTCGGGCGCAACTCCACAGACCGGAGCAGGCATGAAACTCTCTGACATAGCCCAGGTGATCCGCAGCAAGAACGCGGGACCGCGGCGGCTGACCTTCGACATCATGTTCGGGTCGGACGCCGATTACCAACGCGTCGCGCAGTCGCCCGCCATTTCCGCCGAGGTCATCGGGCGCCTGTACAGCGTGCCGCCGAGCGAGGTGACGATTTTCCCGTATCCGGTGGGCCGCGCGATCAAGATTGTGTTGGCGCGCAAAATCATGGCCGGCGATCCCGGCGATTTCGATGTGTACGGCGCGCAGCAGCACGCGCCTTTGCTGGGGATCGAACTATGAGCGCCTCGGGACGGGTTCTCCGCGAATTGCGGGCGGAGCGGCGGCCGTTGCGGCTGCTGGGGGCATCCGGGCAGTTGGGTTACGGCGTGCCGACACCGGCCTTCAACGCGGGGTTGGCGCGCAAACCGGACATGATCGGTTGCGATATGGGTTCGATCGATATCGGCCCGACGTATTTGGGCAAGGGCGAGATGGCGACGTCGCCGGAATCCACCCGCCGCGATCTGCGCAAAGTGCTGCACGGGGCACTGTCGCTGAATGTGCCGCTGATTATCGGATCGGCCGGGTCGGCGGGCGCGGGCGCGCACCTGGACGCGACGCTGGCGATTATCCGCGATATCGCGCGCACGGATGCACTATCGTTCCGCATGGCGGTGATTCGGGCCGACATCGATCGCGGCATGCTGCTGGAAGCGGTGCGCGGCGGGAAGGTCACCGGCCTGGACGACATGCCCGATTTGACCGAGGAAGAGGTCACCGAAGCCTCCAACATCGTTGGCCAAATGGGCACCGGACCGTTTCGATCGGCGTTGGAAATGGACGTCGATGTCATCGTCGCCGGCCGCGCCTGCGACACCGGCATTTTCGCGGCACTGCCGACATTGTTGGGGTTTCCAACCGGGTTGTCGGTGCATATGGCGAAAATCATCGAGTGCGCGTCGTTGTGCTGCGTGCCCGGCGGGCGGGATCCGATCTTGGCCATTCTGGACGACGAGGGGTTCATCCTCGAAAGCATGAACCCGGACCGGCGCGCGACACCGATTTCCGTGGCGGCGCACAGTCTTTACGAACAATCCGACCCGTTTACGGTGCATGAGCCGGACGGCTCGCTCGATCTGACCAACGCGCAATACGTCGCCGTGGACGACCGGCGCGCCAGGGTCAGCGGCGCGGCGTGGAAGGACAGCACCGACCCGACGATCAAGCTGGAGGGCGCGCGCTGGATCGGCGAACGGGCACTGCTGCTGGCGGGATCGGCCGATCCCCGGTTCATCGCGCAGAGCAAGGACCTGTTGCCGAAAGTCGCCATCGTCGTGCGCGATCTGGTGTGCGAGGACACGCCGGAAGATTATACGTTACGGTTCCGCGTCTACGGCGTCGATGGCGTGCGGATGAACGTGCCGCCCGGCGAAGCGATGCCCGGCGAGGTGTTCCTGATGGCGGAGTGCATCGCGCCGACGCGGGAACGCGCGTCGGAAGTGGTGCGTACCTGCAAGCAGTTCCTGTTGCATTACGGTTATCCCGGCCGCCTGTCGACGGCGGGGAATATCGCGTTTCCGTTCACGCCGCCGGAGATTTCCGTCGGGCCCGCCTACCGGTTTACGATCTACCATTTGCTGCATGTGGACGACGTGGACGCGTTGTTCCCTGTTACGGTCGAAACGCTGTGAAGCGCCGGGCTCTTCTCGCCGCCGGCGCGGCGGCTTTGGCGCGTCCGGCGATCGGCGGCACCAGCAAGACCCTGCTGTTCGTGCCGCAATCCCCGCTGGGCAGCCTCGATCCGATCTGGACCAGCGCGATGACCACGCGCAACGTCGGCTTCATGATCTACGACGTGCTGTTCGGGCGCGACGAGCACATGAATCCGAAGCCGCAGATGCTCGAAGGCTACAATATCGAGGATGACGGCAAGCGCTGGGTCATGAAGCTGCGACCCAACCTGTGGTGGCACGACGGGGGAAAAGTGCTGGCGCGCGACTGCGTGGCATCTTTGAACCGCTGGCGCCAGCGCGATCCCGGCGGGGCGACGTTGTCGGCCCGTATGGACTCGCTGGAGGCCACCGACGACCGCACCATCGTGCTGCGGCTGAAAAAGCCGTTTCCGGCACTGCCGACCTTGCTGTCGAAATTCCAGACCGCCGCCGTGATGGTGCCGCAACGCATCGCCGAAGGCACCGACCCGTTCAAGCAGATGACAACGATCATCGGCAGCGGACCGTTCCGCTTCCTGGCCGACGAATATGTCATCGGCAGCCATGCGGCGATGGTCCCGTTCGAGAAATACGTGCCGCGCGACGAACCCGCGAGCTTTACCTCCGGCGGGCATCGCGTGCTGGTGGATCGGGTCGAATGGAAAATGATCCCCGACGCCGCGACCGCCGCCAACGCACTGCTGACCGGGGAGGTCGATTGGCTGGAAATGCCGATGCCCGACCTGCTGCCGATGCTGAAGAAATCCCAGAATATCGTTCTCGGCCGTCTGGACGATTTCGGCTTCATCAGCCAGCTGCGGCCCAACCATTTGAATTCCCCCACGGATAACGTGCTGTTCCGCCGAGCGCTCATGGCGGCGGTGGATCAGCGGGAGGTGATGGACGGCATGATGGGCGGCGACCCGGAAAGCACGATGACGCCGCAGGGATTTCTGAACACCGGCAAGAGAGAGGTCGATCTGGCCGGCATCGAGGCCACGACGACCCGCAAGAGCGTCGCCGAGATCAAGGCGATGCTGGCGGCGTCCGGCTATAAGGGCGAGAAACTGATCCTCCTGCATACCAGCGATCAGCCGTTCTACAACGCCGCGACTCAGGTCGTTGCGGATGCGTTGGGGCGTGTCGGAATCGCCCTCGACGATCAGGTCATGGATTGGGGCACGGTGCTGCAACGGCGGGCCAGCAAGGCGCCGTTGGACAAAGGCGGCTGGTCGCTGTTCGTCAGCGTCACGCCGGTGCCGGAATATCGCGATCCGCTGCTGGGCTCGCTGCTGCGCGGCAACGGCAAGGACGCCTGGATCGGCTGGCCGGATATTCCGCGGATCGAGACCGCGTACAACACTTGGCTCGATACGGCGGATGAGGCGGAGAAGACGAAGCTGGAACGAGAGATCTCGCTCGCGGCTTACGAGTCCGTGCCATTCATTCCGCTCGGCCGCTACATGCCGCGGGCGGCGTGGAGCAAGGGGATCAGCAACCCGCTGAAGGGGCCGGCGCCGGTGTTTTGGGGCGTGAGCAAGGGCTGACGCTCCTCGGCCGCGCCGGGAATGTCGCACCATTGACGCGCATCCCGTCATCCCTTACCCCTTTCCTCACCGGCCCAGCCGGTCCTCGTGATTTGTCCGGCCGGATTGCGGCGAGGTGAAACAAGCGCGCTAAAGAGGCCAGCGTCAGGTCCGTATCCACGGGCCGAGGCTGCTCGACGGTCGGTCCATCGTGAGAAGGACCCACTTCATGTCTAAAGACCCCTCCACCTACCGCCCCGCCACCCGCCTCGTGCAGGGGGGCGTCAATCGCAGCCATCACGGCGAAACCGCCGAGGCGCTGTATCTGACCTCCGGCTATGTTTACGACAGCGCCGATCAGGCCGAAGCCACGTTCGCGGGCACGGTCGATCACTACCAATACTCCCGCTTCGCCAACCCGACGCTGACCATGCTGGAACAGCGGCTGTGCCTGATCGAGGGGGCGGAGGAATGCCGCACCACCGCGACCGGCATGGCGGCGGTGAACGCCGCGCTGCTGGCGCATCTGAAAACCGGCGACCGCGTGGTGGCGTCGCGGGCGCTGTTCGGGTCCTGCCATTGGATCGTGTCCACGCTACTGCCGAAATTCGGCATCGAATCCGTGTTCGTCGATGGGCACGATCTGGGCCAGTGGAAGGAAGCGCTGTCCAAGCCCACCAATCTGGTGCTGCTGGAAACGCCGTCCAATCCGATGCTGGACATCGTCGATCTGCCGGCGGTGGCGGACCTCGCGCACAAGGCCGGGGCCATCGTGGTGGTGGACAACGTGTTCGCCACCCCGCTGTTGCAACAGCCGCTGACGATGGGTGCGGACGTCGTCGTCTACTCCTGCACCAAGCACATCGACGGCCAGGGCCGCGTGCTCGGCGGGGCGATCCTGTCCAACCGGAAATGGGTCAACGACGTGCTGCAGCCGTTCATCCGCAACACCGGCCCGGCGATGTCGGCGTTCAACGCCTGGATCCTGTTGAAGGGGATCGAGACCCTTGGGCTGCGCGTCGACGCCGGTTGCCGAGCGGCTTCAAGCATCGCGGATTTCCTGGCGGCGCAGAAGGGTATCACCCGGGTCTGGTATCCGATGCGCGACGATCACCCTCAAGTGGCGTTGGCGCGCAAGCAAATGACCGCGGGCGGCACCGTCGTGACGTTCGAGGTCGCGGGCGGCAAGGACGCGGCGTTCAAGGTCATGAACGCGTTCGGGCTGATTGCAATTTCGAATAACCTGGGCGATTCCAAGTCCTTGGCAACGCATCCGGCCACCACGACGCATTTGCGCATCGGGGCGGAGGAACGGGCGAAACTGGGAATCACCGACGGCGTCATCCGGGTTTCCATCGGCCTGGAAGATCCCGAGGATCTGAAAGACGATCTGGCTCAGGCCCTGGCAACGCTGGGCTGACAGCGGCATTTTTCGCGCCTCTGGACAGACCCCAGGTGTTGCACGCTAGAATCGCGTCCCCACATAGGGGACGCGAGGACGGGAGGATGGTCACGGGATGACGGATGCTTATTCGCTGATCACACGGGGTGTGTGCGTGACCGTGCGGTCGTTCTTTCTGTCGGATCAGTCGCAGCCCGAGGACAACCGGTTCGTCTGGGCCTATCGCGTGCGGATCGAAAACCAGGGCGAAGCGCCGGTGCAACTGCTGAAGCGCACCTGGGAGATCACCGACGCCACCGGCCACACCCAACAGGTGCACGGACCGGGGGTGATCGGGGAAACGCCGCTGCTCTCGCCGGGGCAGAGTTTTGAATATACCTCCGGCACGCCGCTGCGTACCCCGTCCGGCTTCATGGTGGGCAAGTACCATATGATCGCGCCTGACACTGGGGAGAATTTCGACGTCGCCATCCCAGCCTTCAGTCTGGACAGCCCGCACCAGAGCGGTAGGGTGCATTGAACTGTCACAAAGCATGTGACGAACCAGAGGATTTCCAGCCGTGAATATCATGGTTCCCCCGCGGCCGGTCGCCGCCATCGAACGCCCGTCCCGGGCGGAAGCGGAAGCCGCGGTCCGCACCTTGCTGCTTTGGGCCGGCGACGATCCGACGCGGGAAGGGCTGATCGACACCCCATCCCGCGTGGTCCGCTCGTACGAAGAGTTTTTCGAGGGTTACACGATCGACCCCGTGAACCTGCTGGAACGCACGTTCGAGGAAACCGACGGCTACGACGAAATCGTGCTGCTGCGCGACATCCGCCTGGAAAGCCATTGCGAGCACCACATGGTGCCGATCATCGGCCGCGCCCATGTGGCCTATCTGCCGCATCGGCGCGTGGTGGGGATCAGCAAGCTGGCCCGCGTCGTGGAGGCCTATGCCAAGCGGCTGCAGATCCAGGAGAAGCTGACGGCGCAGATCGCCAATACGATCCAGGAAGTGCTGGAGCCTCGGGGTGTGGCGGTGGTGATCGAAGCGGCACACCAGTGCATGACGACGCGCGGGATTCACAAGCCTGGGGTGACGATGGTCACGAGCCGGATGCTGGGCGCGTTCCGCGACGATCCGGCGACCCGGCGGGAGTTGCTGGCGATGATCGGGAACCGGGGGACGGCTGTTACGGGAGATTGATGGGCCCGCGCACGTCGGTAACTATGGTAACCGACGTGCGAATTCCTCCTGCGGGGGGAGTATCGTGATTTATGCGCTCCCGCCTCGGCGCATCCAGAATCCAGCGCCATGGCAGCTTATTCCGTTGAGCAGATCGTCGCGTGCCCAAAGCGGCGCAAAGATATTATGCAATTCCGGCTGACGTGCCGCCCACATCACCGGTACCAGGATTTCGTCGCTCGCGGCACCGCCCAACAGATAGGCGAGCAGCAAATATTGTTCGTTATAAAACCGGCTGTTCCATTCTTCCGGATAATCCCATGGGAGGCAGATATCGTGCACGCCGTAAATGGTGCCGGGCTGCAATGCCGGCAGAACTTCGGCGAAGAAGACGGTCACGTCCGAGTTAGGAAAGCTCCTATGGCTGTTATCGACGAAGAGCATGTCCCCCGGTTCGATATCCGCCCAGAATTGGTTCGGCATATCTTCCATACGACTGACGATGATTTCGTCGCAAATCTCCTTGATCGTCGTGTGCGGATGCGGATCGATCGAGATAATTTTGGTCGATAGCCCCAGATCGGCGATGGCCTTTCGGGCGAATCGCGTCGAAATTCCAGACACCACCTCGAAATAACGGCGAGGTGCCTGTTCGGCGATCAAACCGAACAGCACGGCGCCATCGAATGGCGGGAACCAGTCATTGGCCCAGAAAGGCGATTGAGCGCGTACTTCATGACGGGGAATTTGGGTCAAAAGATCGATATGTTTGGCCATGCCGCGTAGGGTCGCGGCGTATTGTTCTCCCTCCGATCGAAAGCGGGCTTGAAGGCGTTGCCCACCTGCAGCGATCTCCATGGGGCGCTTGCGGGGATAATAGGGGTATTCGGTGATAATCAGACGGCCTTCGGCACGCGCTATCCGAGCCTCATTATCGGCGCCGCCGAGAGATCCGACGCTTAGACCGACTGGCACGGGCGGAAGGGGCGTGGCGCGTTCCCCCGCGGCAGCGGGTGGCAGGCTGAGATGTTGCAGAAAATGCCGCGCTGCTAGGAGGTCGTTCGCCATGCCCGGCAGATAATTGAGGCTTTCGAGATGATCCAGTTTGCCGAGCAGCCGCTTCAAAGTCCGAATTTTGGAAAACATTTTATCTCCTTGGGGCGCGTTCACGGGAACCATTCGTGGCACACGGGGCCTGTATAGCGGTTGCCGATAGTCGATTTACGCGTGTTACCCGCTATCTTCCGGTCATAGGCCTGTCAAGACAACGGCAGCTACACTGGCCTCGGTCTCATGACAACCACGATCTCGACGTTCGCCAACCCGTGCGAGCCGGACGACCTCGCCGCGTACCGTGCTCCATTGCAGGCCCGCGCCGCTCGCGGCCATGGTGCCGGCGACGCCACTGGGCAGGGCGCGGGCGGTGGACACCGGCAGGCCGAACACATCGCCGGCGCCGCTCGTCAGCGAGGCGACCATCCCGGCGAAAGCGGATCAAGACAGGATCGTCGACCATGCCGGCCAGGATATCACAATGCCGGCGACGCGGTAAGAACTCACGAGACAGCCCCCAGGGTGATCGCGTATGGCGGTTTTCCGCCATTTATCGTCATGGCCCGGCGACGCAACCGGCGCGTACGACGATAGAAAATCGTTCCGGTAACCTGTGACGCAGTTGGGTCCGGCTCGACATGAATTTTTCAATCCCACGATACCATCGCTTGCGTCCGTCACGCGGCCGACACACTATACCTGGACGTTCGCCCCGATTCTCGTCGCAGATCCATACGGAGCCAAAGCAGCATGGCCGGCCAACAACCAACAGCGGATGAACATCCCGTCCGGTTCGACCTGCTCACGGAAAATCCCGTCTACAAGCCATTCCGCTACCCCTGGGCCTACGACGCCTGGCTGATGCAGCAGCGCGTGCACTGGCTGCCGGAGGAAGTGCCTCTGGCCGACGACGTGAAGGATTGGCACCGCAACCTGTCGGACGGGGAGCGCAATCTGCTGACGCAGATTTTCCGCTTCTTCACCCAGGCGGATGTCGAGGTGAACAACTGCTACATGAAGCACTACGCGCAGGTGTTCAAACCCACCGAAGTGCTGATGATGCTGTCGGCGTTTTCGAACATCGAAACCGTGCATATCGCCGCGTACAGCCATCTGCTGGACACCATCGGCATGCCGGAGATCGAGTACCAAGCCTTCCTCAAATACAAGGAGATGAAGGACAAGTACGACTACATGCACGGTTTCACGATGGAATCGCGGCATGAGATCGCTCGGACTCTGGCCGCGTTCGGCGCCTTCACCGAGGGACTGCAGCTGTTCGCGTCCTTCGCCATCCTGCTGAATTTCCCACGGTTCGGGAAAATGAAGGGGATGGGACAGATCGTCACGTGGTCGGTCCGCGACGAGTCGCTGCACTGCCAATCGATCATCAAGCTGTTCCGCACCTTCGTGCAGGAAAACCCGGACATCTGGACCGAGGACCTGAAGCGCGACATCTACATCTCCTGCGCCACGATCGTGAACCACGAGGACGCCTTCATCACCCTGGCGTTCGAACAGGGCGAGATCGAGGGCCTGTCGGCGACCGAGGTCAAAGCCTACATCCGCTACATCGCCGACCGCCGCCTGATCGAACTCGGGTTGAACAAGATCTACAAGGTGGAGAAGAACCCCCTGCCCTGGCTGGACGAGATGCTGAACGCGGTCGAGCACGCCAATTTCTTCGAGAATCGGGCCACGGAATACAGCAAGGCCTCGACGATCGGGACGTGGGAGGAAGCTTTCGCGGCCTTGACGCCGGTGCTGGCCGGATTGGAGCATGGCACGCCGGCGGAGTAGCCACGGCACCGTGAACTTCCAAGGGGTTGCGGAGCGTTGCCCATCCTGGCTAGGGTATCGGGGGTTAGCGGAAATTTTAGCCGGACCTCGCGCACCAAGTCCGGTCAAGGGCGGGACGGGAAATCCGATCCAGCGCGCGACATGTCAGGATCACCATAGGGGTTACGCGTGAGCCATACGGATGAAGACCTCAGTCGGGAGACCACGGCAAGCGGTGCACCGCGCTATAGTCGGCGGTTGTCCGACAAGATTTTGATCGCCTTCCACCACGCCTGCGACCAGGCCGACTTCGAGGTGGCGGAGCAGCTCCTGCATATTCTGGAGATGATGCTGACCCGCCGGCCGCTGACGCCGGACGGGACTCGGCGCCGCAACATGGAAAGCCTTGTCGCCGCGCATGAGCGGCTTTGGTACCTGCGGCACCCGAATACCGGGGACCAATAGGCGTCAGGCCAGCGGCAGGGCTTCCCCGTTTCGAAGAATCGCGTCCGCTTCGGGGGTGAATCGGCCGTCCGGGGCGTGCAGAGTCAGGCCCGGCAATAGCTGGGGTGGGGTGCGGCTACCTTTGATGCCCCGAACGATCGTCAATTTCGCGGGCGCTCCCGCCTTGGGCCATAGCGGCAGGATCGCCGCCACGGGACAATCCGCCGCCGCCATCGCCGCCAGACAGGCGGGCAGCGACGCAGCGGGCAGAATGAATGTCAGCGTCCCCCGGTGTTTCAACGGTTTGGCGAGGGCGCGCGCCCAATCCATCAGCAAGGAAGCCGATCCGGATTTGGCGCGCTGCCGGCCGGGGTCGGGCGAGTCCGTGCCGGGGGCGAGGTGATAGGGCGGATTGGCGAAGGCGTGGTCGAACGGCGTGTCGGGGACATGCGTTTCGATTAGGCCGTTGATGAAGATCGAATCCGGCATTTCGTTCGCGATGGCATTGGCGCGGGCGCGCGCGATCTGATCCGGGTCGATCTCGACGCCGCAGCCGAGGATGCCGGGGACTCGGGCGTTTAGGCAGAGAAGTGCGGCACCGGCGCCGGTTCCGCCCTCCAGCACGCGCTGGCCGGTCCGAGCCGGAATGGTCGCGGCGAGGAGAACGGGTTCGATGCCGCTGCGGAAGCCGGTGGCCGGTTGGGCGTAGCGGATGCGGCCGTTCAACAGGAAGCCGTCGGTGGTTGGGGGAGCGCCTTTTTCGCCCTCAGCGCCTTCGCTCACGGATTACCCGCGTCGCGCAAAATCCGTTCGGCGGCCGCGTGATCTTCGTCCGCGACGCACAGCCGGCGGGGAATTGCCCCAATGCTCCCGTCCATGATGCTGGCGTGCGAGTCCAACAGCACGGTCTCGATCCCCGCGTCCGCCAGCAACGAGGCCAGGAACGAGAGACGGACCGGATCGTTGGACGTCGCGATCGCCCGCATTGGGCGTCAGAACACGACGACGGAGCGGATCGACTCGCCACGGCGCATGAGGTCGAAGCCTTCATTGATCTGCTCGAACGGCAGGACGTGGGTGATCAGGCTGTCGATGTCGATCTTCTTGTCCATGTACCAATCGACGATGCGCGGCACATCCGTCCGCCCGCGAGCGCCGCCGAACGCCGTGCCCATCCAGGTGCGGCCCGTCACCAGTTGGAACGGACGCGTGGAAATTTCCTGCCCCGCACCGGCCACGCCGATGATGATGGATTTGCCCCAGCCGCGATGCGCGCATTCCAGCGCCTGACGCATCACATGCGTGTTGCCGATGCACTCGAAACTGTAATCGGCGCCGCCTTTGGTCAGGGCGACGAGGTAGGGGACCAGATCGCCCTCGACCTCACTCGGGTTGACGAAATGGGTCATGCCGAACTTGGTCGCCATCGGAATGCGGCCGGGGTTGAGGTCCACGCCGACGATCATCTCCGCGCCCACCATGCGCAGGCCCTGGATAACGTTCAGGCCGATGCCGCCGAGGCCGAACACCACGCAGCGGGCGCCGGCTTCGACTTTGGCCGTGTTCATCACCGCGCCGAGGCCGGTGGTGACCCCGCAGCCGATGTAGCAAACCTTATCGAACGGCGCGTCCTCGCGGATTTTCGCCAGCGCGATCTCCGGCAACACGGTGAAGTTGGAGAAGGTGGAGGTGCCCATGTAGTGGTACACGGGCGCCCCATCGCAGGAAAACCGGCTGGACCCGTCGGGCATGACCCCCCTGCCCTGCGTCGCGCGGATCGCCACACACAGGTTGGTTTTGCGGCTCAGGCAATATTCGCACTGGCGGCATTCCGGGGTGTAGAGCGGGATGACGTGGTCGCCCTTTTTCAGGGACGTGACGTTCTTGCCGACCTCGACCACCACGCCGGCGCCCTCATGCCCGAGAACGGCGGGAAACAACCCCTCGGGGTCGGCGCCGGACAGGGTGTATTCGTCGGTGTGGCAGATGCCGGTGGCCTTGATCTCCACCAGGACCTCGCCTTCGCGCGGTCCGCCGAGATCGATGGTTTCCAGGCTCAACGGCTTGCCAGCCCCTCGGGCAACGGCGGCTCGGGTTTTCATCGGGAGACTCCGGTAACGTGATCGGGCGGCAATGTGCGGGGCGTGGCGCGCGGGATCAAGGGGAGTCGTTCGGACAAAAAAAGTGGCGGCGCCCCGAGGGGCACCGCCAAGTTTAGGGAGGAAACGTCCAAGAAAGCAGCGCGCCTAAGCAACGCCGCTGGGAGGTTTATGCCACGGCGATCATAGGCATGCAAGTGAAATTGTGCGGCGCACCAAAAATACTTTTTCACGATGAAAGGGTTTTGAGCAAAAAAAGTGGCGGCACCCCGAAGGGTACCGCCAAGTTTAGGGAGGAAACGTCCAAGAAAGCAGCGCGCCTAAGCAGCGCCGCTGAAGGAGTATATAAACCGCCAATCATGGGTATGCAAGCGAGATTGTGCGGCGCACCAAAATATTTTTTTCAATCTTTAGTTGCGCCCAGGGATTAGCGGGTGCCGCCGCCGAGCGTCCGCCAATACAGCATGGTGCAGGCGATGCCGGTGGGCATATGCGGGTATTGATCCTGCGCGACCGCATTGGCGATGGTGCCGCGCGAGACGCCCTGGAGGAGTTGCCCCAGCAACAGCTCCGGCGAGCCGGCCGGGCGCTGCACTGCCGTTTTGCGCAACATGATGTGTTCCAGCGCATCGCAGGGGCTGCCCGTGCCCTCGCCGACCAATGGATAGGCATAGAACCCGGCGGCGAGCAGCACGATCACCCACAGCAGCGTTTTCATGGCGGACTCCTATGCTATGGCGACCTTAACGCATTTCCGCATGACCGAGGGTAGTGCCATGCGGTCCAGATCGGCGATGGGATGCGCGAAGCCCTCCCCGGTCAGGCCGAGGACCTCGGCTGCGAAGAGGTCGATATAGAGCTCGAAATGGGTGAACCCGTGGCGGATTTGGCCGGCGGGCCGCCAGTCCGCTTGCGCGGGGGCGTGGGGCATGGCTTGGGCTTCGGTCCACGGTTCCTCCCGCCAGGGGGTGCCCGGCAGCTCGGTCATGCCGCCGAGCAGGCCGGAGGATGGGCGGCGGCGGAGGAGGATGTGGCCGGCGGGGTCGGTCAGCCAGAAATGCACGCCATAGCGTACGGGGCGGGTCTTTTTCGGGGCTTTGCGCGGTAGCGTGGCGGCGATGCCCCGGCGGCGGCCGGCGCAATTGTCGGTCCAGGGGCACACGCCGCAAGCGGGCGATGTCGGGGTGCACAAAGTGGCGCCGAGATCGAACAGGGCTTGGGCGAAATCGCTGGGCCTCGCTTGGGCGTCCGGGTCGGCGCCGAGGGTTTCGGCGGCGGCGCGCATCGCGGGCTTGGAAGCGGGTAACGGGGTTTCGATGGCGAAGACGCGGGACGTGACGCGTTCCACATTGCCGTCGACGGGGACGGTGGGGATACCGAAGGCGATGGCCCCGATCGCCGAGGCGGTGTAGGCGCCGATACCCGGCAGGGCCAGCAAACCGGCCAAATCTTGGGGAAATCCGCCCATCGCGGCCACCGCCTTTGCGCAAGCATACAGATTGCGGGCGCGGGCGTAGTAGCCAAGACCGGCCCAGAGGGACAAAACGTCGTCCAACGGTGCCGCGGCCAGCGCTTCGACCGTCGGGAAGCGGCTTACGAAGCGTTCATAGTAAGGTATGACCGCCGTCACGGTGGTCTGCTGTAGCATGATCTCGCTGAGCCAGACCCGGTATGGATCCATCGTCTGCCCAGGCGGCGCACGCCAGGGCATGGAACGGCGGTGGCGGTCGTACCAACGCAGGAGCGACTCGGCCGGGGCAACGACGGATGACGACATGAAACCGCCTATGGAAGACGATGCTCGGCACGTCTACGGGCCTCGGCCGGTGGGCACGCTGGTGCCCACGGTCACGCGGGCGGCGTTCCGCAAACGCTCCCCGGCGGGGGCGCAGCTGATGGCGGATTGGTCTACGATCGTGGGGCCGGAACTGGGGCGTACGACCGAACCGAAGCGGCTGGTTCGCAACGTGCTGACGATCGGATGCGCCGGGCCGGTGGCGATGGAGTTGCAATACCTGTCGGCGGCGTTGATGAACCGGATCAACGCCCATCTGGGGTCGCAGGTCGTGTCCCAGTTGAAATTCATCCAGGTCCGGATGGTGGCGCCGGTTTTGGCCAAACCCGCCGCCATCGCGCCGGCGGTCGCCGCGGCGGCCGATGCGGCGGTGGCCGATCTGCCGGATAGCGATCTACGGGCCGCTCTGGCCGCGCTCGGTCGCGCGGTTTTGGCTGGTAAAGACCGCTCGACAAGCGGGACGCGTTTACGTTAAACCACTACATCTAGAGGTTCCAATGCTCTCCACACGCCGCACACTACTATCTGTTGTAGCTGCTTCCGCCGTCCTGCCGGTTTTGCCGGCGCGGGCGGAGGACCTGACGCGCGCCGAACGCTTCATCGGCAAGGCCGACGCGAAAACGACGGTGATCGAGTGCTATTCGATGACCTGTTCGCACTGCGCCGCCTTCGCGGTGGAGACGATGCCGCAAATCAAGCGCGAGCTGATCGACACCGGGCGGATCAAGTACGTGTTCCACGACTTCCCGCTGGACGGGGTGGCGATGACCGCATCGATGGTCGCGCGCTATTTGCCGGTCGACCGCTACGCGCCGTTCGTGGACGCGCTGCTGCACACGCAGGATCGCTGGGCCTTCGCGCGCGGGGTCAACAGCAACGAGGAAATCTGGAAATTCGCGGCGCTGGCGGGCATGAGCCGCGCGACCTTCGACAAGGCCGTGGGCGACGAATCCCTCAAGAACTGGATCGCTGAGGAACAGCAGGCCGACTCGACGCGCTGGAAGGTCAACGCCACCCCGACCTTCATTATCAACGGTGAGATGCATTCCGGCGGGATGGCATACGACGCGTTCCGCAAGCTGATCCCGGACGCATAAAGGGGAAACGCATTGCCGGTCAGTTTTCGCCGCCTCAGCATCGCCGGGTTCAAGAGCTTCGCCGAACCCACGCATGTCGAGATCCTGAGTGGACTGACCGGAATCGTGGGTCCGAACGGCTGCGGCAAGTCCAATGTCGTGGAGGCCCTGCGCTGGGCCATGGGCGAAACCAGCGCGCGGAACCTGCGCGGGTCGGAGATGGACGACGTCATCTTCGCGGGGACGACGGGGCGGAAGTCCCGCGACTCGGCGGAAGTGACGCTGTTCCTGGAAGAGACCATCGGCACCGCGCCGCCGCCGTTCGACGACCAGCCGGAACTGGCGATCTCCCGCCGGTTGGAGCGTGGCGGCGGGTCTTCCTACAAGGTGAACGGCAAAGACGCGCGCGCCCGCGACGTGCAAACCCTGTTCGCCGATTTGGCGTCGGGCGCGCGGGCGTCGGCCATGGTCAGTCAGGGCCGGGTCGGCACGCTGGTCAGTGCGCGGCCCGAAGACCGGCGCATGGTGCTGGAGGAAGCGGCCGGCATCACCGGCCTGCATGCGCGGCGGCGCGAGGCGGAAATCAAGCTGCGGGCGGCCGAGGCAAATCTGGCCCGCGCCGAAGACACCAAGGCGCAATTGGACCAGCAGCTTGGGACGTTGAAGCGACAAGCGCGTCAGGCCAATCGGTTCCGCAATATCTCCGACCTGATACGCCAAGCGGATTCCGAACTGCTGTCGCTGCAACGGGCGCGGACGGCGGCGGCACGCGGGGTTGCTCGGGCAGCGCTGGACGCAGCGCGGGCGGCGGCGGCTTTGGCGACGACGGCGGCCGGCGATGCGGCGGAACGCGCGGCGGCGGCGACCGAGGCTTTGCCCCCGCTGCGCGAGGCCGAGGGCGATGCGCGGACCTATCTGGAGCGCCATCGCGTGGCGCAGGAACAGATCGCGGCGGAGGAACAGCGGGCGCGGGCGGCTCTGGCGGACTCGGGCAAGCGGCTGGGGCAGTTGCGGCAAGATTTTGTCCATGCCGAACAGTTCCAGCGCGACGCGAACAGCGCCGAACAGCGGCTGGCGACCGAAGACGCGGGTCTTGTCGCGGCCATCGACGGGCACGAAACACGGCTGGTCGCGGCGGAAACCGAGGCCGCGCAGGCCACCGACGCGATCCGCATCGCGGAGACCGCGGCCAATCGGGCGACCGAAGCCGCCGGCGCGGCGACCGCGACCGCTCAGGCCGCGACGCAAATGCTGCAACAGGCGGACCAGCGGGTCCGGCGCGCGCAGGAACAGCTGACCCGCACGCGCGACGAACATACGCGGCTCACAGCGCAGCAGACCGATCCGGCGCTGCTGGCGCGGGCAGAAACCGATGCAACCGAGGCCGAAGCCGCCATCGCGGCCGCGCGTGTGGCGGTGGAACAGGCGGAACAGCGCCGGCTCGCCGCCAGTTCGACGCTGATCAAAGCGCGGGATGCGCTTTCGGCCGCCGAGTCCGCTCGGTCTCGTCTGGCCGCCGAGGCGCAGGCGTTGGCGGAAGTGCTGGCGGTGAAGGACGGCGAGAAATGGCCGCCGATCATCGATTCCGTCACCGTGCCGCCCGGCCTGGAAGCCGCTTTGGGCGCGGTTTTGGGGGAGGAATTGACGTCCGCGCGCAATCCTGGCGCGGCGCGACATTGGCGGGAATTGCCGGCGTTCGATCCGGCGCCGGCTTTGCCGGGCGGCGGGGAGTCCCTGGCGGGGATCGTGACGGCGCCAGCGGTGTTGAGCCGAGCGCTGTCGCAGATTGGATTGGTGGAGGACGATGCGGCAGGCGATTCCATGCAATCCGCTCTGGCGCCCGGACAGGTGCTGGTGTCGCGCGCGGGGGCGATCTGGCGGTGGGATGGGTACACCATCCGCTCCGGCACGCCGACCGCCGCGGCGGTGCGGCTGCGGCAGCGCAACCGGCTGACCGATCTGCGGGCGCAGCTCGCGAAGGCGGAAGCGAGTGCCGGGACGGCGCGGGAGGCTCGTGCATCAGCCGATACCGCCGCGCGTGCCGCCGATGTGGCCGAACAGCAGGCGCGGCAGGCACGGCGGGAGGGCGAACAGCGGCTGGAACGCGCGCGGACAACGCTGGTCGCGCTGCGCAATCAGGCGGCGACGGCGGCTTCCCGGTTGACGCTGGCGAACGAACAGCTAACGCGGCTGAGTGCGGAATACGACGAGGCGTCGGCCTTTTTCGCGGAGGCTCAAGCGCGGCATGCGGCCCTGCCCGATATCGCGGCCTTGCGCGCCGCCGTGGACCAGTCGCGCGCCGCTTTATCCGCCGCTCGGTCCCGAGAGAATGCCGCGCGGAATGCGCGGGATACGTTGATCCGCGAGCATACCACCCGCACGCAGCGACGGCGCGCGATCGAGGCCGAACGGACGGGTTGGGCCGAGCGCAGGCGCGATGCCTCCGGGCGTGTGGCCGATCTGGGGGCTCGGCGGGCGGAGGCCGAGGCCGAACATGCGGCGCTGGAAGCGGCACCCGGACGGATCGCGGCGCAGCGGGCCGAGGCGCAGGAGGCCTTGCAGGAAGCCGAAACCCGCCACCGCCGCGCCGCCGCCGCGCTGAATGCCGCTTTGACCGTGGCGTCTGACGCCGATCGCGCCACGCGGGTCGCCGATGCGGCGATGGCAGCGCGGCGGGAGGATGCGGTGCGTGCCGAAAGCGGCGTCGAACAGGCCGATCATGCCTGGGGCACCATCGCCGAACGCATCCTGGAACGGCTCGGCGTGAATGCAGCTCTGCCGGAACCTCCCGCCGATCTGTCGGCCGAAAACGAGGATCGGGTGCGGAAGAAGCTGGAACGGCTGCAAAAGGAACGCGATGAGGTCGGGCCGGTGAACCTGCTGGCCGAGGTCGAATCCGAAGCGGTCGAAAAGCAGATGGAAATCCTGGAGCGGGAACGCGATGAAATTCAGACCGCGATCGCCAAGCTGCGCGGCTCCATCGGGCATTTGAATCGGGAAGGCCGGGAAAAGCTGAACGCGGTGTTTCAGGAAGTGGACCGTAATTTCCAGCAGCTGTTTACGCGGATGTTCAACGGCGGGCGGGCGCATCTGGCGCTGGTCGGGTCGGACGATCCGCTGGAGGCCGGGCTGGAGATTTACGCCCAGCCGCCGGGCAAGCGCTTGACGTCGCTGTCGCTGCTTTCGGGCGGGGAACAGGCGCTGACGGCGCTGTCGCTGATCTTCGCGGTGTTCCGCTGCAACCCCGCGCCCGTGTGCGTGCTGGATGAGGTCGACGCCCCGCTGGACGATGCGAATGTGGAGCGGTTTTGTCTGCTGCTGGCGGATATGGTGAAGGAAACCGGCACGCGGTTCATGGTCGTCACGCACCATCCGATGACGATGGCTCGGATGGACCGTTTGTATGGTGTGACGATGCAGGAACGCGGGGTGTCGCGGCTGCTGTCGGTCGATCTCGCTCGGGCGACGGAGATGGTGGAGCCGCCGCGGATGGCGGCGGAGTAGGTACCGCTTCCCCTTGCGGCGATGGCCTTACATCCTTACTTTCCTCCACATGCTCGCGAAACTCACATCCAAAAATCAAGTGACGCTGCCCAAGCGGGCCTTGGACTCGCTTGGCGTCGGCGCTGGCGGCACGTATTTCGAGGTCGATGTCGTGGACGGACGCCTTATTCTGACGCCTGCCCAGGTCGGATCGGCGGACAGCGTGCGGGGCAAGCTGGCGGCGCTGGGCATTACAGAGGCCGATGTCGCCGATGCCGTCGCCTGGGCGCAGGGGCAGCCGTCCTAACCAATGCGCGCGGTGTTCGACACCAACGTCGTGATCTCCGCGCTGGTGTTCCGGGGGCGGCTGGACTGGCTCCGCCAAGCATGGGCGTCTCGCGCCGTCACGCCCCTTGTCTGCCGGGAGACCGCCCAGGAATTGCTGCGCGTGTTGGCCTATCCGAAATTCCGTCTGGATGCCGAGGCGCGCGATCTGCTGCTGGCGGAGTATCTGCCGTTCGCGGAAGTCGCTGAGTTGTCAGATCCGCTGCCAGATTTACCGGTTGCGTGCCGTGACAGGAACGACACGGTGTTTTTGCAACTCGCGATCGGCAGCCGAGCGGATTTTTTGGTAAGCGGGGATGCGGATTTGACGGTGTTGGCAGCGGTTTATGCGGTGGTCTCGCCGGCGATGCTGCGAACGGAGCTGGGGTTGCATTAGGCGAGAGACGACGGGGTTTGCCGAAATCTCAGGCCACCGCGACGGTTACGACGTCACCGCGCTGCATGGAGCGGTTCGGCCTCCGGCTCATCGAATTCGGAGACAGCCTCAATCCAAGACATGGCGGCGTCTTCGTCTGCGCGGGACAGTGTGGCGACCTGCGCGGCAACCCCAGGGCTATCGCATATGACCTTTGGCGCCCCCGCTCGTCATGGTCGGGCCTGACCCGACCATCTTCTGCGATTTTACGCACCATTGAAAAGGCGGGGTTTTTCGAACGGTGCCCCATTGGCGCGAGATGGTCGGGTCACGCCCGACCATGACGGAAAGTGTCGGAAATCCGCCATATGCGATCCCCCTGGCGACCTGCGCAGCAACCCTTTCGCGGACGTATGCAGCGCGGGTATCCGGGACGATCAGCCGCACCTCCCGCAGGCCACGGGCGGTCCGGCGGGTACGCATGGCCTTCATCCAGGTTGCGGCGGCGGTCATGGCGACGACTTTCGCGTTGCGAAGGGCGCGGCCGTAACGCGTTACGTATAAGGGGTACAAGCACAAACGCATCCCCGGTCAGGGGATTCGATCATCGCGCCCAACCGCCCTACACTCCTCCCATGCTCCGTCGCTTCGAACGTCTCATCGATCCCACCGGTCTTCAGCCCACGCCGCCGCCAACGGCCGGCTTCGTGCGCTTCTGCTGGCACTATATCCGCCAAGCCCGCGGCCCCACCGCCGCCCTGTTCCTCGGCGGAGGCATCATCGCTGTCCTGGACATGACAATCCCGACCTTCATCGGGCGCATCGTGTCGCTGATTTCGTCGCACGCGCCGGACACGCTGTTGCGCGACGCCTGGCCGCAGTTGCTGACAATGGCGCTGGTGCTGCTGTTCGTGCGACCCGCCGGCTTCATGTTCCATGCGATCCTGGTCAACCAGGTCGTCAACCCGAACCTGACCAACGTCGTCCGCTGGCAGAGCCACTGGCACGTCGTGCGCCAAAGCTGGACGTTCTTTCAGAACGATTTCGCCGGCCGGATCGCCAACCGCGTCATGCAGACGGGGCCGTCGATGCGGGAAGGCCTCGTGCTGGCCTTCGACGCCGCCTGGTACATTCTGGTCTACGGCACCAGCGCGGTATTGCTGCTGGCGTCGCTGGATTGGGTGCTGGCGGTTCCGATGACGCTCTGGTTCGTCTGCTACGCGTCGATGCTGCGATGGTTCGTGCCGCGGCTGCGCGAACGATCGCGCGCGATGTCGGAAAAGCGATCCACGCTGCTGGGGAGGGTGGTGGACAGCTACAGCAATATTCTGACCGTCAAATTATTTGCACGCGCGCGGGACGAGGACGCGTTCGTCAAGGGAGCTGTCAACGAACACACCGAAGCGTCGCGCAATCAGGCGCGTATGATGTCGGCGTATTCGATCATGCTGACGTTCATGAACGCGTCGCTGATCGTTTCGACATCCTCGCTGGCGATCTGGCAATGGAGCGTCGGACATATCTCGGTCGGCACGGTCGCGACGGCCATTCCGCTGTCGTGGCAATTGAACAATATCGCGGGCTGGGTGGCGCGCAGCATCACCAGCCTGTTCGAGAATATCGGCACGGTACAGGACGGCATGCGATCCATCGACGTGGAGCGGCAGATGCCCGATCCTCCCGGCGCGACGGAGCTTGTCGTGACCGGCGGGGAAATCGTTTTCGAGAATCTGCATTTCGATTACGGGCGGCTGGAGCGGGCAATTCCGGTGCTGCACGGGATCGATCTGACGATCGCACCGGGGGAGCGGGTGGGGCTGGTCGGACCCTCCGGCGCCGGGAAATCGACGTTGGTTAATTTGCTGCTGCATTTCTATGAGCCTTCGGCGGGACGCATTCTGATCGATGGGCAGGATATCGCGGGGGTCACGCAGGAAAGCCTGCGGACGCAGATCGCGATGGTGACGCAGGATACGTCGCTGCTGCATCGGTCGATCCGGGAGAACATCGGCTACGGAAGGCCGGATGCGACCGATGCCATGATCGAAAGCGCCGCTCGGCGGGCCGAGGCGCACGATTTTATCGTGGGTTTGCAGGACTGGAACGATCGGCGTGCCTACGATGCGCATGTGGGCGAACGCGGCGTGAAACTGTCGGGCGGGCAGCGGCAGCGGATCGCTCTCGCGCGTGTCATTCTAAAGGACGCACCGATCCTGGTGTTGGATGAGGCGACCTCGGCGCTGGATTCGGAAGTCGAAGCGGCGATTCAAAGCCAGTTGGACGGGCTGATGGAAGGCCGTACGGTCATCGCCATCGCGCACCGGCTGTCCACGATTGCGCGTATGGACCGGCTGGTGGTGCTGGATGCCGGGCGGATCGTGGAGGTCGGGTCCCACCGGGAACTGCTGGTGCGGGACGGGGTTTATGCGCGTTTGTGGAAGCGGCAGTCGGGCGGGTTCGATGCGGAGGTTTTGGACACCGCGACATTTTCGCAACACTGATCGCAATCGGTGTGGCCGGTTGACACAGGTCAACGCCGCACCGGCTTAGCGCTGCTTTTGTCCTTTCCAGCGCGAGAACGCGCGTAACGGAAGGACGAAGACGATGAAGAGGTTCCTGCTTGCCACCAGCCTGCTCAGCGCGATGGCTTTGGCGCATGTGGCATCGGCGCAGGCACAGACTGCCGCCGATGCGCCGGTCGGGAAAGCCGCCGGAACGTTCATGGTGCGCGGACGGGTGATCGGCCTTATTCCGCAAAACAGCTCCAGTTCGATTTCCGGCGCGATCAACACGGGCACCGTCAGCACATCGAACGCGGTCATGCCCGAGGTCGACGTATCCTATTTCTTCACCGACAATATCGCGTTGGAACTGATCGCCGCGACCACGAAGCACGATTTGTACGCCGACAACACGCCGCTCGGCAGCCATTACCGAGCGGGCAGCACCTGGGTGCTGCCGCCGACGGTGACGTTGCAGTATCATTTCATGCCGCACGAGCGGTTCAGCCCCTATATCGGCGCGGGCCTGAACGTGTCGTTCTTCTATGGCACCACCCCGGCGAATAACGCGGTGACGCAGTTGGCGATGCAAACGGCCGTCGGGCCGGCGATCCAGGCCGGGTTCGACTACAACTTCTCCGGCCACTGGTTCGGCAACTTCGACGTGAAGCAGATCTTCTACACCACGACAGCCAGCGTCAATAACGGCCTGATCCATGCGAAGACCGCGCTGAATCCGACCGTGATCGGTGCGGGTGTGGGTTACCGGTTCTGACCGTTACTCCGGCGGTTCACCGGGGATCGGGGTGCGGCCGAGGCTGACGATCAGCGTCGTGACATCGGCGATGACCTGTTCCGCCTCGGCCCCGCTGGTGCCTTTGGCCACCAGCGTGACGCCGTTGCCGGTGGGGCGGTAGAACGGGTAGCTGCCCAGATCGATGTCGGGATGGCGGTTTTGGATGTCCGTCAGGCCGGCGGCGATGATCCCCTCCGGCAGGCCGAAAGCGTGGACCGAACGGGATTCGATCTTCGCGCCGCCTTCCAGCCGGGGCGCGAGCCATTCGAACATCGACTGCATCACGCGCGGCACGCCGGCCATGACGTAGACGTTTTCCATCTGGAAACCGGGTGCGACCGACATGGCGTTATCGATCAGCGCGGCGCCGCGCGGCATGGTGCCCATGCGTTGCCGAGCCGCGTTGAACTCGCCGGGCTTATAGGCGGCTTCCATGCGGGCGAAGGCGACGGGATGCGGCTCCCACGGGACGCCGAAGGCGGCGGCGATGCATTCGCTGGTGATGTCGTCGTGCGTCGGCCCGATGCCCCCGGTGGTGAAGACATAGGTGAATTTTTTACGAACTTCGTTCACCGTATCGACGATGGTTTGCGCGATATCGGGGATGACGCGGACTTCCCGCATCGGGATGCCCAGCTCCCCCAGGCCGCGGGCGAGGTAGCGGATATTGGCGTCCTGGGTCCTGCCGGACAGGACTTCGTTGCCGATCACCAGCAAGCAGGCGGTGGGGTTTTTCGCGGGCATGGCAGCGTCCCTTAGAGGAAGTCCCGCAGCAGCGGGATCAATGGTTTATCGGCGGGCGGCATCTCGTAATCGGTCAATTTCTGCGGGCGCACCCAGGCGAGTGCCTGATTCTCACGCCCCGTCGGCGTGCCCTTCCAGCGGCGGCACAGGAACAGCGGCATCAGCAGATGAAATTTATCGTACGCGTGCGACGCGAACGCAAAGGGTGCGAGGCAGGCGGCGCTGACGTCGATGCCGAGTTCTTCCTTCAGTTCGCGGATCAACGCGACTTCCGGCGTTTCGCCGGGGTTGAGCTTGCCGCCGGGGAATTCCCAGAGGCCGGCCATTTTCTTACCCTCCGGCCGGCGGGCCAGCAGGATGCGGCCGTCGGTGTCGATCAGGGCGCAGGCTGCGACCAGCAGCAGGGGTTTTTCACCGGAATCGCCGGCGGCGACCTCGGTATGGCCGAAGATGTCGTCGCGGGTGGCCTCGAACGTCCAGATCGGCCCCGAGCCGCCGCGGGCGAGGAATTTTCCCTCGCCTTCACCGGTCTGGCGCAGGCCGATCCGGCGCAGCACCGCGGCGGAGGCGGGGTTGTCGGTGGCAACATCGGAGATGACGCGGTCGATTCCCAGATTGGCGAAACCCCAGCGCAGCAGCCGTTCGGCGGCCTCGGTCGCGACTCCGTGGCCCCAGAAGCGGCGACCGACCCAGTAGCCCAGGCGGCCCAATCGAGCGGCCTTGTCCACCCGCAGCCCGACCACGCCCACCAGCAGTTCCTGCCCGTCCTCATGCCCCGTGATGGCGAGGTGATAGGCGGTGCCGTCGTGCAAGTCGGTGGCGGTGGAGGCGATCCATTCGTCCGCCAGTTCCCTCGGGTAGGGAAACGGCACGACTTCCAGGTTGCGGGCAACTTCGAAGTCGTTGACCAGCCGGTGCATCGCCTCCGCATCGCCCGACTCCAGCCCGCGCAGCGTCAGCCGCTCGGTTTTTAGCGGTTCGAAGGGGACGGATTTGGGCTTGGCGGGGCGGCGTGCGGGCATGGGTGCAAAGTGGCCCACCCGGCCGGGGTCGCGCAAGGTGGCGTAGTCAGTCCGGGGGGGATCGGGTAGACGGAGCCGCGAATCCGCAGGGAAATATCCGATGTCGCGCCTGAGACTCCTGGCGATGGTTTTGCTCGCCCCATTGTCCGCCCACGCCGCCGTTCCGGAGTTCTCCAGCTTCGTCGCCTTGGGTTCGGACGGCGTGGCCGTGGCTCGGGTTTTGACCGAAGGAACGTCCTGTCCTTCCATCCGAATCGATGGCCACGATCAGCCCATGAAAACCCGGGTCGGCCCGGGAATATCGCCGTTACGGACGACGATCTCGAAACCCGAGGATTCCAAACCCTCGGCCTTCCCGGTGCGCGCTTGCGAGGCGGTGCTGCCGCGCGGCGCCAAACGCGTGTCCGTGCTCGGCCGGCGGCTGCCGGTGCCCGCGCCGCGCGTCGACCGAATTGTCGTGATCGGCGACACGGGCTGCCGCTTGAAGGGAAAAGAAGTGCAAGCCTGCAACGATCCCACGGTATATCCGTTCGCGCGGGTGGCGCAGGAGGCCGCCGCCTGGCACCCGGATCTGGTGCTGCATGTCGGGGATTATCTGTATCGCGAAACCCCCTGCCCCACCGGCCAGCCGGGCTGCGCCGGATCGCCCTGGGGCTATGGCTGGGATGCCTGGTCGGCCGATTTCTTCTCCCCCGGCGAGGATCTGCTTCGCGCCGCCCCCTGGGTGTTCGTCCGTGGCAATCATGAGAATTGCAACCGTGGCGGCCAGGGTTGGTGGCGCTTCATCGACACGCAACCCTTCGTCCCCGGCCGCGATTGCTCCGACCCCGCGCGCGATGCGGCGAACGACGATGCGCCACCCTATGCCGTGCCGCTGGGCAGCGGGGCGCAGATCGTGGTGATGGACATCGCCTTCGCCGATGAGAACAAGCCGTTGGACCCGGCCGCCCCAGCGGCAGCGCCCATTCGGGCAGCCTATGCGCGGCTGGATGCGCTGTCGCGTCCGGGAACGTTTACGTTCGCCGCCACGCACAAGCCGATTTTGGGCTTTGCCGCGACCGCGAAAGGCGGACAGGCCCAGTTGCGGCCCGGTAATATGGCGATCCAGTCGGTGTTCGGCACGCTGAACCCGGACCTGCTGCCCGCGAAAGTCGATGTGTTGCTCGCCGGACATTACCATGTGTGGGAACAAGTCAGCTTCGCCAGCAACCACCCGTCGCAGTTCATCGCGGGATTCTCGGGCACGCAGGAAGATATCGTGCCGATGCCGGAAACCCTGCCGGCCGATGCCACGCCCGCACCGGGGGCAAAGCCGGATCGCTTCAGTTCCTGGGTCGACGGGTTCGGCTACATGACCATGGAACGGCGCGACGCGCGTCATTGGGACGTGAAGGTGTGGGACTTGTCAGGCAAAGTCGTGAATACCTGCCGCATCGACGGCAGGCATTCCGAGTGCGACAAGGCGATGGTGCGTTAAGCCCCCCGCACGTACCGCTTGGCCAGAATCCGCAGGTGGTCGCGGAAATGCGGGCGCAGCTTGGCGCTCCATGGCGTGCCGGCGCCGGCTTTCCAGGCGTCGGACATCGTCACTTCCGGCGCGGTCAGGTGGTATA
>CAITUP010000002.1 GCA_903895595.1 uncultured Acetobacteraceae bacterium
CAGGCTGCTGAAAAACCCTTGACAGCCCCGGATTCCCTTTGATTCGATCTTCTGACGGATCAATCAGCGGCATCGAGGCCCTCATGCGCGGCGAAGACACCCAGAACCAGACGCTTTTCAGCTACGTCCGCACCGATGATCGCATTCCATCGCATCATCCACTGCGCCTGATCCGCCGGATCGCCGATGCCGCCCTGGCCGCGCTGTCGGATCAGTTCGACGCGGTCTACGCGACGGAAGGCCGCCCTTCGATCCCACCGGAGCGTCTGCTCCGGGCCTTGCTGATCCAGGCCTTCTACTCGGTCCGCTCCGAGCGCCAGCTGATGGAGCAACTCAATTACAACCTGCTGTTTCGCTGGTTCGTGGGTCTTTCCGTCGATGATCCGGTATGGGATCCCTCGACGTTCAGCAAGAACCGAGATCGCGTGCTGAACGAAGACTTCGCCGCGTCCTTCCTCGACGCCGTGTTGAACGCGGACAAGGTGAAGGGCCTGGTCTCCAGCGAACATTTCTCCGTCGATGGCACATTGATCCAGGCCTGGGCATCGATGAAGAGCTTCCGGCGCAAGGATGGCCAGGACCAGCCGCCCACCGGCGGTCGCAATGGGGAGCGGGACTTCCATAGGGACAGGCCCGCCAATGAGACGCACGCCTCGACGACGGACCCGGATGCGCGGCTCTACCGCAAAGGACGCGGCAAGGAAGCGAAACTCAGCTTCATCGGTCATCTCCTCATGGAGAACCGGAGCGGTCTGATCGTCGATGCCTGTCTGACCAAGGCCACCGGCACGGCCGAACCCGAGGCGGCGCTGGCGATGCTGGGCGACCTGCCGGACGGGCGCCGCGTCACGGTTGGCGCGGACAAGGCGTACGACACCGCGGCATTCGTGGCGGCGGCGCGAGAGATGAACGTCACCCCGCACGTGACCCAGAACATCAACGGCCATCGCGGATCGAACATTGACGGGCGGACCACGCGCCATCCCGGCTATCTGATAAGTCTCGCGATCCGCAAACGGATCGAGGAAGCGAATGGCTGGATCAAAGAGGTGGCCGGCATGGACCGGGCGCCGTTCCGGGGTCTGCCGCGCATGAGCGGGACATTTAAACTCAGGACCGCGGCTTACAATCTGATCCGAATGCCTCGATTGCTGGCGATGGGATGAGTCTGTCCTGAGAACGTCCCAGCCGTCTCCTGGGACGATTCAAAGCGTGAAAACGGACCGATTATCTCCGAGAAGTTTCAAAATCACAGCTGGCGAGAAGAGGATCGCCGTCGATCGGGGGTTTTTTCAGCAGCCTGCTAAGGACAGCGTAATCGCCATGGCTGGAACCCCTCGCCAAGCCCGGTTTCCTGGAGGCATCGACACGATGGCGACAAAAATCAGCACCGGCACGCTCACCGTTGCCGCGGGGATCACGATCTCGGGCTCGGGGTACGGGGTGGAATTTACCGGCAGTCCGGCATACGTCGTCAACGCGGGCAGCATCGCCGGAACATCTGGCCAAGGTGTCTATTTGCAGGCCGGCGGTGCTGTCACCAACCAGGCCGGCGGCACGATCACCGGCCTCTACGAGAGCGTCCTGGTCAGGAACGGCACTGCCACTGTCGTCAACGCGGGCAACCTCGCCGTCTTCGGCTACGGCTTCGGTGTTTATGTGCAGGCCGCCGGTGCTGTCATCAACCAATCCAGCGGCACGATCTCTGGCACGGCGGGCATCTATTTCAGGAATACAGCTGGTACCGTTACGAACTATGGCCGCATCGCGGGCCTCGGCGGCACAGGCGTTCAACTCAATAACGGCGGCATTATCGACAATCGATCCGGCGGCACGATCTACGGTAGCCATCTGGGCGTATTCATCCCAGCCGCCGTGGGCACCGTCATCAACGCGGGCAGCATCGCCGGCGGCGTCGGCGTACAGTTGCAGGCGGACGGTTACATCGCCAACCAGGCCAGCGGCACGATCTCCGGCACCGCCGAAGGCATCTATGTCCGATTCGCTGCCGCGACGGTCGTCAACTACGGCAGCATCGGCGCGAGCGGCCCCAGTGGCACCGACGTTGCTTTGTCTGCCGGAGGCACCCTCATCAACGCTGGCGCCATCGCGGGCGCCGCCTTGAATGGCGTTTATTTGAATGCTGGAGCCTATCTCATCAACCGGTCGGGCGGCACGATTTCCGCCACCGGCTATGGCGTCATCGGGGGCTTCTCTGTCGCCCCTGTCACCATCAGGAACGCGGGCACGATCGGCGGTAGCCAATATGCGATTAAATTCATTGGTATCTATGGCTATGCCAACCGCGTGATCGTCGATCCCGGCGCGGTCTTCAACGGTGCCGTGTACGGCGGCCCCTCGAACGGCACGCTGGAACTGGCGTCCTCGGCGTCGGCCGGTACTTTAACCAGCTTTGGCACCCAGTTCACCAATTTCGGCACGCTCGTCTTCGATCCCTCGGCGCAATGGCTGGTCGCCGGATCGGCCGCGAACCTCGCCGCCCCGGTCATCGCCGGCTTCGGCTCGGGCGGCACACTGGATGTGACCGATTTCCGCGCGGTCAGCGACACCTTCGCCAGCGGCGCACTGACCCTGACGGACAGCCTCGGTGCCCATATTACCCTGCAGGTGCAAGGTGGTTTTCAAACCTCGGACTTCACGCTCGCGCCCGACGGCGCCGGCGGTACCGACCTGACGGCGATCTGCTTCCTGCCGGGCACGTTGATCCGCACATTGCAGGGGGAGGTGCCCGTCGAAAAGCTGGAGGTCGGACAATTTGTCCGCACCTGGTCCGGCGGCAAGCGGCCGGTCACCTGGATCGGGACTGGCACGGTGCTGGCCGCGCGCGGTCGCCAAACTGCCTCGGCATCGGTGATCGTGCGTGCCGGCGCGCTTGCGGACAACGTGCCGAGCCGGGATTTGCGGGTGACGAAGGGCCACTCGCTTTGGATCGATGACGTGCTGATTCCGGTGGAATTCCTGGTCAACCACCGGTCCATCGTCTGGAATGACAGCCCTGGCGAAGTAACGATCTATCATGTCGAACTCGACGCCCACGACATCCTGATCGCCGACGGCGCACCGGCGGAATCGTACCGCGACGATGGCAATCGCTGGCTGTTCCGCAACGCGAACGCCAACTGGGACGCACCCGAAAAAGCGCATTTCGCACCAGTGCTGACCGGCGGACCCGTCGTCGACGCCGCCTGGCGGCGCCTGTTGGACCGGTGCGGGCCGTTGCCCGACAACGCCCTCACCAACGATCCCGACCTGCATCTGCTCGCCGACGGCGTGCGGATCGATCCGTTCCTGCGCGACCATCAGCGCTGGACCTTCGCGCTCGACCGGGCGCCAGCCTCGCTGCGCATCGCCTCCCGCTCGGCGGCACCCGACGTGCTGGGACTGGCGCGCGACCCGCGGCTACTCGGCGTCGCCGTGACACGGATCGTGGCATTCGGTGCTGGCGGTTCGGGCGTTCTGTGGCCCCACGATCCGAACCTGCAAGCCGGCTGGCATGCGCTCGAGACCGACAATCGCTGGCGTTGGACCAATGGCAGCGCGGAAGTGCCGGCAGCGCTCTTCGCGGAGATCGAGGGCGCGATAGGAATCGAACTGACAGTCGCATCGGTCGCGCAATATCCCCACGCGACGGAAAGCGGGCAGCCGCGCGCGGGCGTAGCCGAGGCGCCTATTTGTGGGGCGTGTTCCGGTCACATCTTACAGAGTGCGTAATACCAGCGGCCCGAAATTTTGACCGCTGCGCCCTTCCACCCGCGTCATGCCGGCGCATGCCGGTAGCCACGACCTTATGACAACTGCCGCACAACAAACTTTACCGACTCATCCCAGCAGCCGCTTAACAAGACCCAGCGTCACCCGCCCGCCAACAGCCATCTGCGCGTCGTGCAGACGCGCAACGAACGCCCGCAACTCCCCCGGCGCTCGGGGCAACAGCGGCAGAATCCGGTCCTGCACATCGCTGTCCAGCCGCCATTGGCGATCCGACAGCAAATGGGCGAACAAAGCGCGGAGCAGCTCGTCCTCCGGCGGATCGATCCCGACCGCGGTGAAGGCCCGCAAACGCGACACGAGGTCCGGCAGCCGCACCTTCAGACGGGCGGGCGGCTCGTGCGACGTGATCAGCACGGGAATCGCGGCATCGCGAGCAGCGTTCAGCCAGTGGAACAGCGTTGCTTCCTCCGGCACGGCGTCAATGTCGTCGATGCCGAGACCGCCGGGGGGCAGCGCCTCAGGCAAGCCCCGAAGGAAACGGCCGTCGTGCACGGCGGCACCAACACGGCGCGCCCAGATCCGCATCAGATGCGTCTTGCCGCAGCCGGCTTCGCCCCAAATCGCCAGACGGCTATCAGGCCATTCCCCAGGGCGCGCGAGCCATGCCCGAGCGGCGGCGTTCGATTCGGCGTGAATGAAATCGGAATCGGCGTAGGCCGGGGCGTCCGGGAACGACAGGATCAGTTGGGGCCGCGCCGGCATGAGATTATTCGGACTCAACATCGAGATAGAGCGGGCTGGCCAGATAGCGCCGCAGCCAGAACCGGCACAGCACACCGATCGTCGCAGCGACCGGAACGGCCAGCATGACCCCGACGAAGCCAAACGCGGCACCGCCAGCCAGCAACGCGAAAATGACCCAGACCGCCGGCAGTTCCACGCGGTCGCCAAGGATGCGCGGGTAGATCACGTAACCCTCCAGTATCTGGCCGGCAAACAGAACAACACCGACCCAGGCCACGCCATGCCAGTTGGGGAACTGCGCCAGCGCGAGGCCCAGCGCCGTGATGCCGCCCAGAATGGAGCCGACATAAGGAATGAACGACAGCAGCCCCGCCGACAAGCCAACAATAAGGCCCAGATCCAGACCCGCGATTGTCAATCCCAACGCATA
>CAITUP010000003.1 GCA_903895595.1 uncultured Acetobacteraceae bacterium
GCGCGCCGATTTGGCGTGCAGCGCCTGCTTGACCGCGAGCAGCATCGCTTCCCGGTTCGGGTCGAGGAACGGGCCGTACATGCCCGGATCGAGCGGTTCGGGCGGGGGCGTCAGCCGGCGCCACCAGGGTAGCGGCCGCAGCGCCGCGTTGAATTCCGGCAATCTTTCCAGATGCCCTTGCTCGGCGACCCTTTGCGCGATGTGCAGGCTTTGCAGGATTTCCGCCTGGCTGGCCAAGGTCGCCTCGGTCGTCGGCCCCTCCCGCAGGACGCTTTGCAGCGCCTGGGCCTTGAATTCGTTGGGTTCGTAGATCAGCGCGCCGGTTGCGGTGTACTCGCGCGGGATACGCTCGATCGCGACGATCCCGGCCAGAGGAACCAACGTCGTCGTCAGCAGCCAAACCCAGAAATGGCGGCGGAGAATAGCCAGCAGCGCCCCCAGGTTCGGTACTGCCGCCCTCGTGTCGCGATCGCGCGCCGGCACCGCGTTGGCGGCCGGTACGGTCAGGTCCGCGCCTGGGGGATAGTCCGGCATACTCCGTTGGGCCTCGTGCGCTGTTGGCTGAGGCTCTGGTTACCGGCAAAAGGTTAATATTTTGCTAACGCGGCGCCGATTTCCGCCGAAAGTTTGCTTTTCTTGGGGCAGTATCCGAGGGCCGAGGGCTTGCGCCTGACGGCCGCTTCGGCCATATCCCCGCGCGCTGGGGCGCGGTGCCCCGGTAATTCGCACGCGGGGCGCCTTTCCGGCCGGATGCAAATCCGCCCGATCCGGTGCCAAGGGACTGACATCCCACGGCAAACCCCCGCGGAGGCTCAACCGGACCATCATGAAAGGAGCACGCTTATGGCGCTGCCCGATTTCACCATGCGTCAGCTGCTCGAAGCTGGCGTTCACTTCGGACACCACACCCGCCGCTGGAATCCCCGGATGGCGTCGTACCTCTACGGGGTCCGCAATCAGGTTCACATCATCGATCTGCAGCAGACGGTTCCGATGCTGGATCGCGCTTTGCGCGCTGTGCGCGACGTGACCGCCGCCGGCGGCCGCGTTCTGTTCGTCGGCACCAAGCGCGCCGCCGCGGAACATGTGGCCGACGCCGCCAAGCGCTGCGGGCAGTACTACATCAACCATCGCTGGCTTGGCGGCACGCTGACCAACTGGAAGACCATCACCGGATCGATCAAGCGCCTGCGCCAGATCGAGGAGATGCTGGCCAATCAGGTGCAGGGTCTGACGAAGAAGGAAATCCTCGAGATCACCCGCGACCAGGCGAAGCTGGAACGTGCGCTGGGCGGCATCAAGGAAATGGGCGGCCTGCCGGATATCCTGTTCATCATCGACACCAACAAGGAAAAGCTGGCGGTCGAAGAGGCCAACAAGCTGCACATCCCGGTTGTCGCGGTGCTCGACAGCAACTCCGACCCGACCGGCGTGACCTTCCCGATCCCCGGTAACGACGACGCGATCCGCGCCATCACCCTGTACTGCGATCTGATCGCGGGTTCGGTGCTGGATGGCATCAGCGCCGAAATGGCATCGTCCGGCGTCGATATCGGCGCGGGCGAAGACCTGCCGATCGACGCGATGCCGGACGCCGAAGTCGCGGCCGAACAAGCGGCCGACTGATCACCCCGCGCGCGGTGGCAACACCGCGCGCCAACATTCTGGAGAATGAACATGGCCGCGATCACCGCTGCCCTGGTGAAAGACCTGCGCGAGAAGACCGGCGCGGGCATGATGGACTGCAAGAAGGCCCTGGTCGAGAACGATGGCGACATCGAAGTCGCCATCGACTGGCTGCGCAAGAAGGGTCTCGCGACCGCGGCGAAGAAATCCGGTCGCATTGCGTCCGAAGGTCTGGTCGCCGTCGCGTCCGCCCCCGGCAAGGCCGCGGTGGTGGAGGTGAACGCCGAAACCGACTTCGTGTCGCGCAATGAGACCTTCCAGGCGTATGTTCAGGAAGTCGCGAAGATCGCGCTGGCCGTCGGCGACGACATCGCCACGATCAATGCCCAGCCCTACCCCGGCACCGGCCGTACGGTGGCGGAAGAGCTGACGCAGATGGTCGCGACCATCGGCGAAAACATGAACCTCCGTCGCGCCAAGGTGCTGACGGTGCCGCAGGGCGTGGTCGCGACGTACATGCACGGCGCCATCAAGCCGGGTCTCGGCAAGATCGGCGTTTTGGCGGCTGTCGAGGGCCCGGGCGAAATCGCCGCGCTGGAAACCCTCGGCCGTCAGGTCGGTATGCATGTGACCGCCGCGCGTCCGGAAGCGCTGGACATCGACGCCGTCGATCCGGCGGCGCTGGAACGCGAAAAGGCTGTTCTGACCGAACAGGCTCGGGCGTCCGGCAAGCCGGACAACATCATCGAGAAGATGGTCGAAGGCCGTATCCGCAAGTACTACGAAGAAGTGGTGCTGCTGGAGCAGGTCTGGGTGCACGACGGCGAAACCCGGGTGCGCGCGGTGGCGAAGAAGGCCGGCGTGAAGCTGTCCGCATTCGTCCGCTTCCAGCTCGGCGATGGCATCGAAAAGCCGAAGGAAGACTTCGCGGCGGAAGTCGCGGCGACCGCCGGGGTTTAACGCACACGCGTGCTTTCCCCTCTCTCCGGGAGAGGGGAAAGTCGCTTGTCCGCCAGCCCTGTCGCCACTAGGGTGCGGCGCCATTCGAACACGTTAAACGGGAATCCCATGTCGCAAAATCCGGCCTACCAGCGCGTCATGCTGAAACTGTCCGGCGAAGCGTTGATGGGCCGGCGGGAATTCGGACTCGATACCGAGACTGTTGCCGCGATCGCCAAGGACGTCAGCGACGTCGTGGCAATGGGCGTGCAGGTGTGCGTCGTGATCGGCGGGGGCAATATTTTCCGCGGCGTGTCGGCGGCCTCGTCTGGCATGGATCGCGCGCAAGCCGACTACATGGGCATGTTGGCCACTGTCATGAACGCGCTGGCGGTGCAGGCCGCCCTGGAAAAAGCCGGCGTGGAGACCCGCGTGCAATCCGCGATCCCCATGGCCAGCATCTGCGAGCCTTACATTCGCCGCCGAGCGATGCGGCATATGGAGAAGGGCAGGGTGGTGGTGTTCGGGGGTGGCACCGGCAACCCGTTTTTCACCACCGATACCGCCGCGGCGCTGCGCGCGACCGAGATGGGTTGCGACGCGCTGCTGAAGGGCACCCAGGTCGATGGCGTTTACAGCGCCGATCCCCGCAAGGTCGCCGACGCCACGCGTTACGAAGAACTGACCTATCTGGACGTTCTGTCGCAGGATCTGGCGGTGATGGATGCCGCGGCGATCAGTCTGGCTCGTGAAAACCATCTGCCGATTCTGGTATTCAACATTCACGCGCCGGGCGCCTTCGCACAGGTGATGCGGGGCGAAGGGCGTTTCACCCGTATCGTCGAACCGCGATAACAGCAGGAGGGTACGATCATGGCAGCCGATCTCAATACGCTGAAGCAGGACATGACCCGCCGTATGGACGGCGCGGCCGACACCCTGAAACGCGAATTCACCGGGTTGCGCACCGGCCGTGCCCATCCCGGCCTGCTGGAACCGGTGAAGGTCCACGCTTACGGCACCGAAATGCCGCTGGCGCAGGTCGGCACGATCGGCGCGCCGGAAGCCCGCATGCTGACCGTGCAGGTTTGGGACAAATCCATGGTCTCCGCCGTCGATAAGGCGATCCGCGAGTCGGGCCTCGGTTTGAACCCGATGGCCGACGGCATGATGATCCGCATCCCCATTCCGCAGCTCACCACCGACCGCCGCAACGAGCTGGTGAAGATGGCGCACAAATACGCGGAAGGCGCCAAGATCGCCGTGCGCGGCGTCCGGCGCGACGGCATGGAACAGATCAAGGGTTTGGAAAAGAAGAAGGAAATCGGCGAGGACACCGCCAAGACGTGGCAGGATGAGGTCCAGAAGCTGACCGATCAGTACATCAAGCGCCTGGACGAATCCCTGGCGGACAAGGAAAAGGACATCAAGCAGGTCTGAGCACCGCGATGTCTCCCGCTCCAGCCACGGCCAGTATTCCGGCGGAGCCTCTGGGCACCAACGCGCCCCCACGCCATGTCGCCATCATCATGGACGGCAACGGACGTTGGGCCGCCGCCAAGCATTTGCCGCGCGTTGCTGGGCACCGGGAAGGGGCGCGGGCGGTCAAACGCACCGTTTCCGCCGCGATCCGCCACGGGGTGGAATGGCTGACCATTTACGCCTTCAGCAGCGAAAACTGGCGCCGGCCGGCGGGGGAGGTCCTCGATCTGACCGGCCTGTTGCGCCAGTACCTGCGGACCGAGATCGCGGAACTCGCCTCCAATGGCGTGCGTATCCGTTTCATCGGCGCCCGCGACCGCTTCGATGCGGGCATCCAGCAGGACCTCGCCCGGTCGGAGAGGGACACGGCCGGTAACACCAAACTGAACCTGACCGTGGCCCTTTCCTACGGCTCCCGGGATGAAATCCTGACCGCCGCTTTGGCTTTGGCGCAGGCCATACGGGACGGACGGGTGGCGCCGGATGCGGTCACGGAGGAATCCTTCGGCGGATTTCTCTCCACGCACGGCATTCCCGACCCAGACCTGATCATCCGCACCTCGGGCGAGCAGCGTCTGTCCAATTTTCTGCTGTGGCAGGCCGCTTACGCCGAGTTGGCGTTTTTGGATGTGCTGTGGCCGGATTTCGATGAGGCGCATTTCGCCGCCGCGATGGCCGATTTCTCGCGCCGGGAGCGGCGATTCGGTGCCCGCCCTGGCTGACGCGCCCGCCCCTGCGCCATCCCGCTGGCGAGACCTTCGCAAACGCACGCTGTCCGCCGCGGTTCTGGCGCCGCTGGTGCTGCTGTGCATCTGGTATGGCGGACGCGCCTTCGAGCTTTTGTTGATCGCTGCCGCCGTGGGCATGGCCTGGGAATGGGTGCGGTTGTGCGGTTACGCGACTCAGGGATTGCCCGGGCTGGCTGTATTGGTGTCTGTTTTCGGGGGCGTTGCGGCCGTCGCGTTCGGCTCCTTGTCGATCGGTGTTGCGATTCTGGCCGCCGGCACCGGTATTGCCGCTGCTGCCGGCCGGGGCGGGCCAAAACCGGCCCTGCTGCCCTGGGGCGTTCTTTACACCGGCCTGGGATCGGTGGCGCTGCTGTCGTTGCGGGCCGACCCGGTGGTCGGGCTGACCGACACGATGTTTCTGCTGCTGGTTGTTTGGGGCAGCGACATCGGCGCTTACATGATCGGGCGGCTGGTCGGTGGACCGAAACTGGCGCCGAGCATTTCACCCGGTAAAACGCGGTCCGGTGCCGTCGGGGGTCTGATCGGTGCCATCGCCGCTGGGGTTGCCGCGGCCGTATTCACCCGACATCTCGATACTCCCATGCGTGTTGCCGCCGTCGCCGCCGGGCTGGGCGTCATCGCGCAAGCCGGCGATCTGCTGGAGAGTCTGCTCAAGCGCCATTGCGGTGCGAAGGACTCCGGCAACCTCATTCCAGGGCATGGCGGGCTGCTCGATCGGCTCGACGCGCTGCTGCTTGCGGCGCCTGTCGCGGCTTTACTGGCGTTATGCGCCGGACGTGGTGTAGTACTATGGCAATGAGCGAGACAGTAGCCAAACATCCGGCCCGCCAAGGGCACGCACCGCGCACCGTCACGGTGCTGGGCAGCACCGGCAGTGTCGGAACCCAGACCATCGAATTGCTGGCGGCCGAACCCGGCCGCTTCCAGGTGAAAGCCCTTGTCGCTGGCCGCAACACCGAACTGCTGGCCCAACAGGCCATCGCACTCGGGGCGGAAATGGCCGTCGTGGCGGATCCCTCGGCCTACGATGCCCTGAAAAAAGCCTTGGCGGGCACCAACATCGCCTGTGCCGCCGGGCCGGAAGCGGTGGTGGAGGCCGCGTCGCTCCACGCCGACTGGACGATGGCGGCGATCACGGGGGCGGCCGGCCTTGCCTCCACGCTGGAGGCGATCAAGGGCGGCGCCAGCGTCGCGCTCGCCAACAAGGAAGCATTGGTGTGCGCCGGCGAAGTCATGCTGCGCGCCGTCCGCGATGCCGGCGCCACGCTGCTGCCGGTCGATTCCGAACACAACGCGATCTTCCAGTCGCTCGCCGACGGCAATCGCGGGGCGGTGGAGAAGATCATCCTGACGGCGTCCGGCGGCCCGTTCCGCACGTCCACCCACGCGGAAATGGCGGCGGCGACACCGGAAAAGGCGCTGAAGCATCCCGTGTGGTCGATGGGCGCGAAAATCACCATCGACTCCGCGACCATGATGAACAAGGGGCTGGAAGTCATCGAGGCCGCGCGCCTGTTCGGCCTGGAAGAAGAACAGATCGGCGTTCTGATCCACCCGCAATCGGTCATCCACGGCATGGTTTGCTACCGCGACGGCTCCGTCCTTGCCCAGCTCGGTTCGCCCGACATGCGGATTCCCATCTCCCATACACTGGCGTGGCCGGAGCGGATGACGACCCCGTCGCCGCGACTCGATCTGGCCACGGTGGCGAAGCTGGAGTTCTCCGAACCCGATCTGGTGCAGTTCCCGGCCCTTCGGCTCGCGCGCGCGGCATTGCGGGCTGGCGGCGGCGCACCGGCGATTTTGAACGCCGCGAATGAAATAGCTGTCGAGGCCTTCTTAAAAAAGCGCATCGGTTTCCTAGATATAGCGGGTACCGTCGAACGCGTCCTCGACAGCATGGGCACCCGGCGTGCCGACAGCCTGGACGATGTGATCGCGCTGGACGGCGAAGCCCGGCGCATGGCGGAGGCGGCGCTGCCGCTCTGAACCCTTTTTGCAAGTGAGTCCTTGACCCGTGCTGCACGTTTTTTCCGATCTGATCGCCGCCGCGCCGCACCTCCTGCATCTTATTCTGCAGAAGGCCGTGCCGTTCGTCGTTGTGCTTGGCATTTTGGTCTTCGTGCATGAGTTCGGGCATTACATCGTCGCCAGATGGTGCGGCGTGCGGGTGGAGGTCTTCTCCATCGGCTTCGGCAAAACCATCACCGAATGGACCGACCGGGTCGGCACGCGCTGGAAGCTGTCTTGGCTGCCGTTGGGCGGTTACGTGAAGCTGCACGGGCAGGAACAGCCGCACGACGTGTCCGACGAAGTGCGGGCCAGTTGGATTCCCGGGGAAACCTTCCACGACAAGCCGTTGCTGTCGCGGGCCTTGGTCGTGGCGGCGGGGCCGGTGGCGAATTTCCTGCTCGCATCCGTGCTGTTCGCGGCCTTGTTCATCGCCATGGGCCGTCCGGTGACGCTGCCTGTGATCGGAGAGGTCGTGCCCGACGGTGCGGCTGCCAAGGCCGGCCTGATCGCCGAAGACCGGATCGAAGCGATCGGCGGTCAACCGATCGCGACGTTCGAGGATATTCAGCGCATCGTCGTGGTCAGCCCCGGCGCGCGCCTGTCGATGACGGTTTTGCGGGACCGCAAGCAAGTCGAACTGCCGGTCGTCGTCGGTTCGCGGGACGCCGGAGGCCGCACCGTCGGTCTGCTGGGCATTCGCGGCGGCAAGGTCGAGTATGTGCCGGCCGGCGTGTTCGAATCCGTCGTGGGCGGGTTTGGACAAACCTGGAAGGTCACGTCCGACACCTTCAGCGGCATCGCGCAGATGTTGAACGGCACGCGCGGCACCGAGGAACTCGGCGGGCCGCTGCGTATCATGCAGCTGTCCGGCCAAGTGGCGCAGTTGGGCCTCGCGACCATGGTCTCGTTCATCGCTGTGCTGTCGGTCAATCTGGGGCTGATCAATCTGTTCCCGATTCCCGTGCTCGATGGCGGACATTTAATGTTTTATTTGTTCGAGGCGATTCGCGGCCGGCAGCTGCCGCCGAAAGCGCAGGAATACGGATTCCGAGCGGGACTCGCGGTTTTGGCGACGTTGTTTATCTTCGCGACGTGGAACGATCTGACCAATATCGGGCTGTTTCGTTGGGTCGCGGGGCTGATCGGCTGAGTTCGCACGCGATCCGTCCGGCGCTTCGTCCGCGTCGTCTGGTGTTGCGCGCCGAGCGCGGCTATTGTCCGGCGCCCGCCGACTGGAGGGGCCTGCCGCGACGCGATCTTGGGATCGCGCGATTGGGGAGACCAGCCTTTTGAGACCGATTCGCGCCGCGCGGTTTGTCGCCGCTCTACTTCTGCCGCTGTCCATGACCTCCGTTGCCGTCGCTCAGCGACCGGCCTCGGCGCCACGGCCGCAGCCGCCGGTTGCCCGCGTTTCCGCGCCGATTGGCTCGGCGATCGAGGCGATCAAGGTTCAGGGCAACCAGCGCATCGAGGAAGGGACCATCCGGTCCTACATCCTGTTGCGGGCGGGCGATGGGTTCGATCAGGACAAGGTCGATCGCAGCCTTAAGGTCCTGTTCGCGACCGGTCTGTTCCAGGACGTGCGGCTGACCCGCGACGGCAACACGCTGACGGTCCATGTCATCGAAAATCCGATCGTCAACCGCGTGGCCTTCGAAGGTAACAAGAAGCTCAGCGACGATCAGCTGAAGCCGGAAACGCAGCTGCGGTCCCGCGCGGTGTTCAGCCCGGCGCTGGCCGACGCGGATCGCCGGCATATCCTCGATCTTTATGCCAAACGCGGCTACTTCAACGCGTCGGTGGAGCCGCGGATCATTCGGCTGGAGCAAAACCGGGTCGATGTCGTGTTCCAGATCGAAGACGGGCAGGTGACCCTGGTCAGCCGCATCGCGATCGTCGGCAACAAGGCGTTCTCGCAAAGCAAGCTGACCGACGTGATCGACAGCCGGGAGCAACGCTGGTGGCGCTTCCTGTCGACGTCGGATCAGTACGACCCCGCGCGCCTGAACTACGACAAGGAACTGCTGCGCCGGTTCTATCTGCAAAAAGGCTACGCGGATTTCGAGGTGCGCGACGCGCGCGGCGAGTTGTCGCCGGATCGCGGTTCGTTCTTCGTCACCTACACGATCTCCGAGGGTGAGCGGTATCGCATCGGTAAGGTCGCGCTGAACTCCACGCTCCGCAATTTGTCGGGCGAGGATGTGCGTTCCGTTCTGCCGATGGCGCCGGGCGACTGGTACGATGGCGACGCGGTCGGCAAAACCGCCGATGCGCTGGAAGCCGCGATCCACGAACGCGGCTACCGGTTCGTGGAAGTAAAGCCGCGGGTCAGCCGTAACGCTCAAACCCATGTGACCGATCTGGCCTTCGACATCGGCGAAGGGCCGCGCATCTTCATCGAGCGGATCGACATCGTCGGCAACCAGCGCACCATGGATAACGTTGTCCGCCGGCAATTGCAGGTGGCCGAGGGCGACGCGTTCAGTGCCGAGGCGATCCGCAAGTCGAAAACGCGTCTGACCGATCTGGGCTATTTCACTTCGGCGGAGATCACGACCGCGCCAGGTTCGGCGCCGGATCGCGGCAACGTCACGGTGACGATCGCCGAGAAGGCCACCGGCGAGCTTAGCTTCGGCGGCGGTTACTCGACCGATGCCGGCGCGCTGCTCGACGTCGGACTGGCGGAACGCAATCTGGTGGGAACCGGGATCAACGCCAGCATCAACGGTGTGTTGGCGCAGAAGCGCAGCTCGATCACGCTGTCGGTCACCGAACCCTATTTCCTCGACCGGAATTTGGTGCTGGGCGGCGAATTGTTCCTGATCCAGACGCAGTATCTGGGCACGGAACCGTACGACGAACGGCGGGCCGGTTTCGCGGTACGCGCCGGCTACGACTACACCGAACATCTACGGCAGGTGTGGAGCTATTCGCTCGTCGATCGCACGGTGTTCAACGTCCTGACCACGGCCAGCCCCTTTATCAGCAATCAGGTGGGTGAGACGGTGTTGTCGCAGATCGGGCAGGTTCTGTCGCTCGACTACCGCGATAGCCGCCTGTATCCGCACGATGGGTTCATCGTGGAGGTTGGCACCGACTTCGCCGGTATTGGCGGCGATGCCAAGTACGTTCGCGGCAACCTGAGCGGCGCGTACTACATCCCGTTCGACCGGTTCAGCGGGGACCATGACTGGAGCCTGAAGATCGCCGGCAGCCTCGGCTACCTGAACACGATCTCGGGTAAAGACCTCGTGATCGACCGCTTCTTCCTGGGTGGCGATAATCTCCGCGGGTTCCAGACCGGCGGCGCGGGACCGCATGACGCGGTGTCGGGCGACCCGGTTGGCGGCCGCTTCATCTGGACCCAGACGACGGAATTGCAGTTCCCCCTACCCGTTTCGGCCGATTTGGGTCTGACCGGCCGGGCGTTCGTCGATATCGGCTCGCTGAGTCAAGCGACCTTCAAGAACATCGGCACGTGTATCGAGGCCGATGGATCGACATGCCGGATCACCCAATCCGCCGCGCCGCGTATCGGTGCCGGCGTCGGCGTTTCGTGGAAAACCCAGTTCGGGCTGATCAACATCGATCTCTCGCCCTTTGTGGTGCGGCAGCCCGGCGATCAGACTCAGATATTCCGCTTTGGCTTCGGCACGAGGTTCTAGTGATACAACTCAAGTTCGGTACCATCCTGGCGATCTCGGCAGCGTCGCTGCTCCCGCTGACGGCGGCTGCCCAGCAGCCCGCCAATCCGGGTTGGTTCGTGCCGGGGCAACAGCGTCCGGCCGCACCCGCGGGCAACCCGGCGCCACGGGCGGCGGCGCCCGTTCCCGCGGCACCTCCCATGGCGCCTGGGTTCGTCGGCGATGCCAGCGGCGGGGGCGACACGCAGGGACCGCCGCGCCAGTTGCAGGTGCAACTGCCGCCCATGCCGGACATCCCGCCGATGGAGAAATCCGCGCCGCCGCCGGCGGCCGTGATCGGGGTCTTGTCGGTGCCGGATGTGCTTCGCTTCTCGGTCGCCTATCAGGCGTTCGACAAGGAAATGAACGCGCGCAAGCAAAAACTGAACGAAGACGCGCAAAAGGAGCAGGTCGCGCTCCGCGATCTGGGACAGGTTCTCGGCCGCGACCGCGCGAAAATGCGCCCTGAGGAGATTCGCGCGAAAGAGCGTGAATACGAAGACCGGGTGAACGAGTCGCGGCGTAAGTTCGCCGAACGCGGCCGCATCATCCAGGAAGCCGCGCAGTACGGTATCGCGCAGATCGATCGCACGCTGGAAGCCATCACCCAGCAGGTGTCGATCTCGCGCGGGGTGACCTTGGTGCTGAACAAGGCGCAACTGATCGGGACCTCCGGCGAGTTCGACCTGACGCCGCAGGTCATCGAGGTACTCAACAAGATTCTGACCAGCGTCGTGATTCCGCCGGACGGTGTGTCGGTCGTGGATTCGATCAAGACCAATCCGGCGGGTCCTGGCAGCATCGCGGCGGCACCGGAACCGCGGGAGCCAACGCCGCTCGTGCTGCCAGCTTCCCCGGCGCCTGCACCGCCGCCGGCTGCCGCGGCGCCCGCGCCCGCGAAACCGCCGCGCAAGCCCTGACGAGACGGCGGGGACCAGCATGGATCGGACGGAAATCGCGGGCGACCCTCGGTTCTTCCAGCGCACCGGGCCGCATAGTCTGGCGGCCGTCGTCGATGCGGCACGGGCCGAGGCCCCGCCACGTCGCCTGATGCTCACCGGGGTCGCTCCGCTGCACGCGGCCGGCCCCGATGAGGTCAGTTTTCTCGATAACCGGAAATACCTGTCGGCCTTGGAAACCACGCGCGCCGGCGCGGTGATCGTGCATCCCGATCTGGCATCCCGTGTGCCCGCAACCGCCGTGGCAATCGTGACCGCCGAACCGCATGCGGCCTGGGCGCGCGCCGCCACGCTGTTCTTTCCGGTGCCGCCGGCGAAACCGGCGGTCCACCCGTCCGCGATCGTCGCGGCCGACGCCACCATCGACCCGAGCGCCGAAATCGGCCCTCTGGCGGTCATCGGCGCGGGGGCGCGCATCGGGCCGCGCTGCCGGATCGCGCCCTTGGCGGTCGTTGGCGATGGCGTCGTCATGGGCCGCGACTGCCGCATCGGTTCCCACGCCAGCCTGTCGCACGCCATGCTTGGGGACCGCGTCGCGATCTATCCCGGCGCGCGAATCGGGCAGGAAGGATTTGGCTTCGCCATCACCCCGGAAGGCTTCATCAGCGTCCCGCAACTCGGCCGCGTCGTGATCGAGGACGATGTGGAGGTCGGGGCCAACACCACCATCGATCGCGGTTCCCTGCGCGACACCGTGATCGGTGCCGGCACACGCCTGGATAATCTCGTGCAAATTGCCCACAATGTGCAGCTCGGCCGTTGCTGCGTCGTTGTCGCGCAGGTGGGTATTTCCGGCTCCACGACGCTGGATGATTTCGTGATGCTGGGTGGGCAGGCCGGGTTGACCGGGCATCTGCGGATCGGGCGAGGCGCGAAGATCGCGGCACAGTCGGGAATCATGACGGACGTGCCGGCCGGTGCGGAATATATGGGCAGTCCGGCGGAACCCATGCGTTCGTACTTGCGCGGCGTGGCCACATTGCGCAAGCAGGCACGGCGCGACACCAAAAAGACAGGCGACTCGCGTTCAGGTTCGGATTGAAGGTCATGGAAGACACCACGGAAGCGCAGCCGACGGCACAGTCTCTCGGGACGGCGGATATTCTGCAGATCATGCAGGCTATCCCGCACCGCTATCCCATGCTGCTGATCGACCGGATGGTCGACATCGTGCTGAACGAATCGGCCGTCGGGATCAAAAACGTCTCGATCAACGAGCCGTTCTTTTCCGGCCATTTCCCCGGCCACCCCGTTATGCCGGGCGTGCTGATCATCGAGGCCATGGCGCAGACCGCCGGCGCGCTGGTGGTGATGACGCTGGGGCAGGAATCCTACGGCAAGGTCGTGTATTTCATGTCGATCGAAGGCGCCAAGTTCCGCCGGCCGGTCGTGCCCGGCGATCAGATCCGCATCCATGTCGCCAAAGAGCGCAATCGCGGGCCGGTGTGGAAATTCCATGGCGTCGCGAAGGTCGATGGGGTGGTGGTGGCGGAAGCGACCTACTCCGCGATGCTGCGCGACAGGGTCGATCCGGTTTAAGCCTTACCGACGCCGTAATCCCGCCAAACTTGCCTTTGAAACAAAGGTTTGCGCGGGTGTGACGAAATATCCGGCAATAATGGTTGTGTTTCCCGGCGGGCGTCTCGGCCCTACGGTGGCGCGACGCCGGACACGGCACCGATTTGGATTCTGTTGGAATGGACGCGATGCTCGATCAAATTGCCGAGACCTCGATGGGCACGCAGATTCACCCAACGGCGTTTGTCGACTCGCGGGCCGAGATCGGCTCGGGCGTGTCCATCGGTCCGTTTTGCACGGTCGGACCGGATGTCACGATCGGCGATGGCACCACGCTGGTTTCCCATGTCGTGGTCGACGGTCACACGACGATCGGCGCGGGGGCGAAGCTGTTTCCGTTCTGCACCGTGGGGCTGGAGCCGCAGGATTTCAAATACAAGGGCGAACCCACGCGCTGCGAGGTCGGCGACCGCACCCATGTGCGGGAGCATTGCACGATCCATCGCGGCACGGTGACCGGACGGGGCGTGACCTCGGTCGGCAGCGATTGTCTGCTGATGGCGGTGGTGCATGTCGCGCACGATTGCCATCTGGGCAACGGCGTCATCGTCGCCAACAATGTCGTGATGGGCGGGCATGTCAGCATCGGCGACGGCGCGGTCCTCGGCGGGCAGTCGGCGATTCATCAGTTCGTGCGGATTGGCCGAGCGGCGATGATTGGCGGGGTGACGGGCGTGGGGGACGATGTGATCCCGTTCGGCTTCGCGTTCGGCAACCGGGCGCAGCTGGTCGGCCTGAACGTTGTGGGATTGCGGCGCCGGGGCGTGGATAAGGCGCAAATTCAGCAGTTGCACGTCGCCTACAAGGTGCTTTTCGGTCATGAAGGTGTGTTCCAGGACCGCCTGGAGGAAACCCGGACGCGGTTTGCCGCGGATCCTTTGGTCGCCGAAGTGCTGGCATTCATCGATGCCGACCGCAACCGAAAGATGGTTCGACCCGATTAATGCTCGACAAAGTTGTGGGTGTGCGGTAGAAACACAACTCTATATCCATCTTTCCGGATATTAACCAGTTAGTAATCTTGACAGGACCAATCCGGTCCGGTATAAGGTTGGCATTGCCACGGCAGGATGATCCGTGGCGACGGGGAAGTCAGGATACGCTGCTGCCGACCAAGGGGCGGGTGTTCGGGACAATCGTTCCCCTCGTTCATCCGGGCTCGCCAGTGTCCCACTGGTGCGGATCACAATCGCGTTCCGTCTCGTGCCGAAACAAGCGGGTTCTCCGCGGACGAGCCGAAAGCGACCACAGGAGTTTCAGATGGCTGCCGCTGCTGTCATGAACGTTGGACCCGACGGTAATCTTTCGCATTACCTGCAGGACATTCGTAAATTCCCCATGCTCTCCCCCGAGGAAGAGTTGTCGCTGGCGCAACGCTGGCGCGATACCGAAGATATGGCCGCGGCGCACAAGCTCGTGACCTCCCATCTGCGGCTGGTCGCCAAGATCGCCATGGGCTATCGCGGTTACGGTCTGCCGGTCGGCGAGCTGATCAGCGAGGGCAATGTCGGCATGATGCAGGCGGTCAAGCGGTTCGATCCGGACCGCGGCTTCCGGCTGGCGACCTACGCGATGTGGTGGATCCGCGCGGCGATCCAGGAATACATCCTGCATTCGTGGTCGCTGGTGAAGATGGGCACGACCGCCGCGCAGAAGAAGCTGTTTTTCAATCTGCGCCGCCTGAAGGGGCAGATGCAGGCGCTGGAAGACGGCGATCTGAAGCCCGAACAGGTGACCAAGATCGCGCGGCTGCTGGACGTGCAGGAACAGGACGTCGTCAGCATGAACCGCCGTCTGGCGGCGCCCGACAACAGCCTGAACGCGCCGCTGCGCCAGGAAGGCGAAGGCGAGTGGCAGGATTGGCTGGTGGACGACTCCGACAGTCAGGAACAGGTTCTCGCCGATAGCGAAGAACGTAGCGGGCGTTCCACCTTGCTGAACAATGCTTTGAATACGCTGAACGAACGGGAACGCCGGATTTTGGTCGAACGGCGCCTGAAGGACAATCCGGCGACGCTGGAGGATTTGTCGCACCAGTACAACATCTCCCGCGAGCGGGTGCGTCAGATCGAGGTGCGTGCGTTCGATCGGCTACAGAAGGCCATGAAGCAACAGGTCGCGGAACGGCGTGGCGGCGGTGCCCCCGCGGTCGCCACGGCGTAAACGGCAACCGGACGGGCCTACCGGCAGGGCTCACCGGGAGGGAGGGGACGACGCGCTCAAAAATCCAGATCGTCGTAATGCTTCGGCGGCGTCATCCCCGCCACCCTGTCCTGTAGCAGCGTCCGGAACGAAGGCCGGCTTTTCACGCGGACGTACCATTCCTTGACGGCGGGGCAGACCGACCAATCCACGTCGCCGATGAAGTCCAGCGACGACAGGTGCGCCGCCGCGGCGAAATCGGCCAGCGACAGCGTTGAGCCAGCCAGCCATTTGCGGGTCTCCGCCAGCCAGCCGATGTAATCCAGGTGGTATCGCAGGGCGGTGTAGCCGGTGCGCATGGCGCCAGGATCGGGGTTGCCGCGTCCGGCCATGCGTCGCATGTGCTTTTCGCCCAGCAGGTTCTCGGTCACTTCCCGGCCGAACTTGCCGTCGAACCACGCGGTGAGGCGGCGCACTTCCACCCGTTCCGCCAGGGTGTGACCCATGAGCGGCAGGTCTGTGTACGCTTCTTCCAGGTATTCGCAGATCACCGCCGAATCCGGGATCGCCAGACCGTTGTCTTCGACCAAAGTCGGCACCGTGCCCGCTGGATTGAGGTCCAGGTAGGCCGAGCGCCGTTCCCATGTTTTTTCGACCCGCAGATCGAAGGGCAGCCGCTTTTCCGCCAGCATCAGGCGAACCTTGCGGGCGTAGGGCGACAATGGAAGATGATACAGCAGGCGCATTGCCGACCTTATCGCACCGCTATTCGCGTACGGCAAAGCCCCATGGGACGAAACCGGATCAATGTGCGGCCTGCACGTCCGGCGTGCCCGTGCGCTTGCCGCCGCCCGCGCGGAAACGCCGCAGATAGAACGGCACGATCAGTTCCATCGGCGTCGGCACAATTCCCAACTCGGCCAGCCCCGGCATGCCGGAGGCCACGACGTTGTCGCGTGCGAGCATCAGCAGCTGGTCGCGGGTCAGCAACTTGCCGGGCAGGCGCTCCAGCACGGAGGCCTGCAAACGCGCGAGGCAGGCGGGCACCGCCATGGTCATCCGGCGGTGGCCGGTTTCGCGCATGATGTAGTCCAGCAGCGCGCGCATGGTCAGCACGGCGGGACCGCCCAGCTCGTAAACGCCGCCAGCGGCTTCCGGCAGGGTCAGGGCCGCGATGACCGCGTCGGCCACGTCGCCGACGTAGACCGGTTGCAGCTTCGTGCCGCCGGAGACGACCGGCATGATGGGGAACATCCGAGCCATGCCGGCGAAGCGGTTGAAGAAATTGTCTTCCGGGCCGAACACGACCGACGGCCGCAGAATCGTGGCACCGGGGAAATTTTGGCGGACCGCTTGCTCACCGGCTGCTTTGCTGGCGCCGTAGCGGCTGGGGCTCGCCGGGTCGGCGCCGATCGCCGAGAGATGTACCAGCCGCGACGCGCCGGCCGCGGCGGCGAGGCGTGCGACACGGCCAGCGCCCTCGGCCTGGACGGCCTGGAACGACGCGTCGCTGCTTTCCGCCAGAATGCCGGCCAGATTCACCACCAGATCGGCCCCGTGTGTCACGGTCGCGATCGCTGCTTCATCGCCGACTGACGCGGCCATGGGCACGATCTGTCCGACCGTGCCCATGGTCTTGAGGAACAATGCCGCTTCGGGATCGCGTACCGCCACTCGCACGACATGGCCGCGTTGCGCCAGACGCTTGACCACATAGCGCCCGATGAACCCCGAACCGCCAAAAACCGTCGCAATGCCTGCCGTCGCCATCCAAGTCGTCTCCCGCGTTACCATTCGCGGCGGTCTTTTCTCACTGCCTGGGCCACTTTGCCATGGGGAATCTCAAAAAATCCGGTGGATAGCGGTTGACGGGCCTCCGTGTGGCGGTTACATCGCCGCCCCTACCGGACGCGGTGCGCCGCGGATTGCTCCTGTTGCCCAGGTGGCGGAATTGGTAGACGCGCAGGTTTCAGGTACCTGTGGCCGCAAGGTCGTGGAAGTTCGAGTCTTCTCCTGGGCACCATTCACATGAGCACAACGCAATTCATGCCAAACGCCACCATCCACCTGCATAAGCACGATTTGCCGGACGGGCTGTCGCTCGGCCCCGTCGTGGCCGTCGACACCGAAACCATGGGCTTGAAGCCCCACCGGGACCGGCTGTGTCTGGTGCAAATGTCGTCCGGCGACGGGCACGCGCATCTGGTGCAGCTGATTCCGCCCGTGCTGGGCGGGCGCGGGTTCGATTGCCCCAATCTGGCACGGTTGATGGCCGATCCCGATGTGGTCAAGCTGATGCACTTCGCCCGCTTCGATGTCGCGGTGCTGCAGCACAGCCTGAACATCACGGTGGCGCCGGTCCGCTGCACCAAGATCGCCGCCAAGCTGATCCGCACCTTTACCGACAAGCACGGTCTCAAGGACCTGTGCAAGGAACTGCTCGGTGTCGAACTGTCCAAGCAGCAGCAGTCGTCGGACTGGGGTTCCACGGAATTGACATCCGAACAATTGGCCTACGCGGCGTCGGACGTGCTGTATCTGCACCGGCTTTGGGACAAGCTCGACGCGATTTTGGTGCGCGAAGGCCGCCGCCAGCTGGCGCAGGAATGCTTCGATTTTCTGCCGACCCGCGGCCGGCTCGATCTGCTGGGTTACGAGGATCCCGACGTTTTCGCGCACTGATGTCAGGCTTTGGTGTAACGTTTTGATATGCGCGATTCGTTGACCCCCTGCCCCGCGGGGGTCATATGACCATTGTAACGCCGCATGGGATACGCCTTGCCCCACGATGCCGCCTCGATTGACGACGCTCTGACTGCCGCCGGGTCCGACCTGGACGTGGCACGCCATGTGCTGACGACCGAGGCCAACGGGCTTTTGGCCCTTGCCGCCACCCTGGACGACACATTCGCGCGGGCGGTGGACCGGCTGGCTGCCGCCACCGGGCGGATCGTCGTGACCGGGATGGGTAAGTCCGGCCATGTCGGGCGCAAGATCGCCGCCACTTTGGCCTCCACCGGCACACCGTCGTTGTTCGTGCATCCGGCGGAGGCGTCGCACGGCGATCTTGGCATGATCGTGCGGGGCGACGCGGTGCTGGCGTTGTCCAATTCCGGCGAAACCATCGAACTCGCGGACCTCGTCGCGCATTGCCATCGCTTCGGGTTGCCGCTGGTGGCAATCACGGCGCAGGCCGACTCGGCCCTGGCGCAGGCGGCCGACGTGGCGCTGCTGCTGCCGGATGCGGCCGAGGCCTGCCCGATGGGCTTGGCGCCCACGACATCGACCACGATGCAGATGGCATTGGGCGACGCGCTGGCGGTGGCGCTGCTGACGAAGCGCGGCTTCACCGCCCAGGATTTCCGCCGCTTTCACCCCGGCGGACGGCTCGGGCAGCGGCTGCGGCGCGTGCGGGATGTCATGCATGCCGGGGATGCGATGCCGCTGGTCGGCCCCGCCACGCGCATGGACGCGGCGTTGCTGGTCATGACCGAAAAGCGTTTCGGCTGCCTGGGTGTTACAGGCGCCGAGGGCCGCTTGGTCGGGATTCTGACCGACGGGGACCTGCGCCGAGCGATGGGTACGGCATTGCTGTCGCGGGAGGTGGGGGAGATCATGACCCGCGATCCTCGGACCATCGGACCGGATGCTTTGGCGGATGAGGCTTTGCGCGCCATGAATGCCCCCGAACGGCCGGTGACGACGCTGTTCGTCGTCGATGCCGCGCACGTGCCTGTGGGCATTCTGCATATTCACGACCTGTTGCGCGTGGGGCAGATGTGATCCCGCGCCCGCCCCAGATCGCCGGCCTGTCTGGCTCGGCCCATGCCCCGCGGGCGCGCGCTACGGCGTTGCCGGGACGCCTCGTGCGCCGGCGCATCCTGATCACGCTGACCAAATTTTTGCTGCCCATCGGGGCGGCGGCGTTGCTCGCTCTGATCGCGCTGTGGCCGGATTTGGAGGGCAGGCACGACGCGTCCCGCTTCTCTTTCGCCAATGTCAGCGGCGAGGTAGAGGGAGGCAGGCTGAAAAATGCCCGCTACCGTGGCATCGATGAGAAGGGGCGCCCGTACACCTTGACGACCGACATTGCCCGTCAGATCGATCCCGAGCGGGTGGAACTCACCCGGCCGCAGGGCGATGTCACGCAGGAGGGCGGCGCTTGGCTCAATCTGAAGGCCGAGCACGGAATGTATATGCAGAAGGCGAATACGTTGGACCTGTGGCAGGATGTCGTCCTTTACCGCGACGATGGCACGACATTGACCACGGCGAGTGCCAGCTTGGACATCAAGGCCGGGACCGCCATCGGCAAGGTTCCGGTGCACGCGGAGGGGCCGTTCGGCACCCTCGACGCGCAGGCTTTTACGATGACCGGCAAGGGCACGGCGATCCAATTTACCGGGCCGGCCCAGGTCGTGTTGAGCGGTGCGTCCAAGTGAAGGTTCGCGCTTGGCTTCTTCTGCTGCCGTTGCTTTTGAGCTCTGTTGCGGTGCGGGCGCAGCAGCTCGACATGTCGCATGGCGGTCCGATCAAGATCACGGCGACCGAAGGCATCGACTGGCGCCAGGACGATCATGTGATCATCGCGCGCGGCGATGCGCGGGCGGTCCGGGACAACGTGACGGTGATCGCGGATACGCTGACGGCCTGGTATCGCCCGAAAGCGGGCGTGCAGGCCGCGCCCGCCAGCGCCACGGCCGGTCCCGATACCGGCGGGAGCGAAATCTATAAGCTGGAAGCGCTCGGCAACGTGCGCATATTCACGCCCACCGATCAGGTGGTCGGCGACAAGGCGGTCTACGACATCGATCAGGCCGTGCTGGTGATGACCGGGCGGGCGATGAAGCTGACGACGCCGACGCAGATGGTGACGGCGCGCGACACGCTGGAGTACTGGTCGCAGCAGCACATGGCGGTGGCTCGTGGCGATGCGGTGGCGGTGACCAACGACGCAAGGCGGATCGCGGCGGATACGCTGGTTGCCTATACGACGCCCAGCGATGCCGCGCCGTCGGCGGCGCCCGCGACGCCTGCTCCGAAGCCCGCCGATGGCGCGCCGGCCGATCCTTTGGCGGCGTCCGGCAAGCTCCAGAAGATGGAGGTGTTCGGCAATGTCTCGCTCCGCACGCCGACCGACACGGTCACCGGAGATCGCGGCGTCTACGTGCCCGACACCGGAATGGCGCGGCTGCTGGGCAAGGTGCGGATCACGCGTGGGCAGAACCAGCTCAATGGCGAGGAAGCGATCGTCAACATGAAGACCGGCGTTGCCCGTTTGGTGTCGGGCAAAGCCGGCCGCGTGCAGGGGCTGGTGATCCCCGGCGATCAGACGAGCCGAGCGCTGTCGAATGCGCCGGCTCCGGGCAAGGCGCCGCCGGCGAAGGCCAAGCCGTGAGCGAGGCGCGCGCTATCCCTGTGTCGGCTGGGCTGGTCGCGACCGGGGTCGGCAAGACCTACAAAAAGCGGCCCGTCGTGCGCAACGTGTCGGTGCAACTCCGCCGTGGGGAGGCCGTCGGTCTGCTCGGGCCCAATGGGGCGGGCAAGACCACGACGTTCTATATGATCATGGGGTTGGTTAAGCCTGATACCGGCGGCATCACGCTGGATGGGACCGACATCACGGCACTGCCGATGTACCGGCGCGCGCGCCTGGGGATCGGGTATCTGCCGCAGGAGGCCAGTGTGTTCCGCGGCCTGAACGTCGAGCAGAACATCATGGCGGTGCTGGAGGTCGTGGAACCCGATGCCGATACCCGCGGTCTGATGCTGGACGAGTTGCTCGCGGAATTCGGTATCGCCCATTTGCGGCGCACCCCGGCTCTGGCTCTGTCGGGCGGCGAACGGCGGCGGGTGGAGATCGCTCGGGCTTTGGCCAGCCAGCCATCCTATATTCTGCTGGATGAGCCGCTGGCCGGTATCGACCCGATTGCCGTGGGCGAAATCCGCGATCTGGTCGGGCATTTGAAGAACCGTGGCATCGGCGTGCTGATCACCGATCACAACGTACGGGAAACGCTGGAAATTATCGACCGGGCGTATATTTTGCACGACGGTCAGGTGCTGATGGAAGGCCGCCCGGATGAGGTCGTTGCGCACGAGGATGTGCGCCGAGTGTATTTGGGAGAGAACTTCACACGATAGTGTGAGGCGGCGGAGCGAGTCTTAGCACGGAATTTGCATGGCTTGATGTACGATTGCGATTGACCTGGGCAGCACAGGGCCGATAATCGCGCCCGATGTCCCTCGTCCCACGTCTCGATTTACGGCAAAGCCAGACGCTGGTCATGACGCCCCAGCTGCGTCAGGCGATCCAGCTGCTGCAATTCAACAATCTGGAAGCCAACACCTTCGTCGAAGCCGAGCTGGAACGGAACCCGCTGCTGGAGCGGGATGAGTCGACGGATAATCCGGACCGGGAACGGGCGGCGTTGGACCAGACGGTGCCTCGGGCCGAGGCGGTGGGCGATACTGCTACGACCGTCGGGGCCGACACCTTGCCGGCCGAGGGCGCGGCGCCGCTGGATACCGATTACAGCGAAAACTACGATGCCGGCGGCGTCAGCGACGGCGGCCCGATGATGGGCGGGCTGGGTAGCGGCGGCAGCGGCGGCAACCAGAATTTCGACAGCGACGACCGCGGGATCGACGACCTCGCGGGCGCGCACATGACCTTGCGGGAACATCTCGGGGAACAGCTGCGGCTGAGCATCTTCGATCCCGTGGACCGCATGATCGGGGCGCATCTGATCGCGCTGCTGTGCCCCGCCGGGCGCTTGACTGCCGCGCCGATCGATATCGCCACCGCCATGGCCCTGCCGCTGGAGCGGATCGAGGCGGTGCGCCACAAGATGATGGCGTTCGACCCGGTCGGCCTGTTCGCACGCGATCTGGCGGAGTGTCTGGCGGCGCAGTTGAAGGAGAAAAACCGCCTCGACCCCGCGATGCAGGCGCTGTTGGCGCATCTGCCGCTGCTGGCCGCGCGGGAAAACCGGAAGTTGATGGAGATCTGCGGCGTGGATGCCGAAGACCTCCGGGATATGATCGCGGAGATCAGGGCGCTCGATCCCAAGCCGGCGGCGACCTACGACAGCGTGCCGGCCCCGCCGGTCGTGCCCGATCTGCTGATGCGGCAGAACCCCGACGAATCCTGGACGATCGAGCTGAACCCCGAGACCATGCCGCGCGTGCTGGTCAACGAACGCTTCTACGCCCGCATCGCCCCCAAGGCGAAGAAGGAGGAGCGGGTTTTCCTGTCGGAGAAGCTGGCGACGGCGAACTGGCTGGTGCGGTCGCTGCAGCAGCGGGCGCAGACGATCCTGAAGGTCGCCGCCGAGATCGTGCGCCAGCAGGACGGGTTCCTGCGCTTCGGGGTCGCTTACCTCCGCCCGCTGATCCTGCGCGACATCGCGGCGGCGGTGGAGCTGCACGAAAGCACCGTCAGCCGGGTGACCGCCAATAAATACATCGCCACCCCGCGCGGCCTGTACGAGCTGAAATATTTCTTTACCGCGGCCATCCACTCGTCCACCGGCGGTGAAAACCACAGTGCGGAATCCGTCCGGCACCGGATCAAGGCGCTGATCGACGCGGAAAGCCCGACCGACATCGTATCCGATGACTCATTGGTAACCCTGCTGCGCAAAGAAGGTGTGGACATCGCTCGGCGAACGGTGGCCAAATACCGGGAGGCGCTGCGCATCCCCAGTTCGGTGCAGCGCCGGCGGGAAAAGGCGCTGCACGCCTGAAGCCTGTGTCGCCCGAACCGCTCCTTCCACCGGGGGAGAGACGCACATGCAAATCACGGTATCAGGCAAACAAGTCGAACTATCCGACGCGCTGCGTACACGGGTCGGTACCCAGTTGGACCTTATCGCGAGCAAGTATTTCGAACATGCGATAGAGGCGCATGTCACGTTTAGCCGAGCGCGAAGTTTCTTCACGTGCGATATTAATCTGCATGCGGGGCGGGGGTTGCAGCTCCGTGGCGAGGGTGAGGCCGCCGAAGCCAATGCGGCTTTCGATCATGCCGCCGAACATGTGGCCAAACGGCTGCGCCGCTATCGCCGACGGGTGAACGAACATCACCGCGATCTGGCGCACCGGGAACGCCCGTCCGCCGCGCGTCAGGTGATTCTGGCGCGGGAGGATTCGGTCGAGGAACCGCAGGAGACCGCGGCGCATCCCGCGATCGTGGCCGAAACTGTCACCGAAATCAGCGTGTTGTCGGTCAGCGAGGCCGCGATGCGGATGGATCTGGCGGATCAGGCGGTGATGATGTTCCGCAACAGCAAATCCGGCGAATACAACGTGATCTATCGCCGAGCGGACGGCCATCTGGGCTGGATCGATCCCGCGCGGTAGCGTAAGCGTCGAACACGCCGGAAGGGTTCCGGCGTGTTCGGATGCTGTTTTGGATGATCCTCTCGCACGCGCATAGGTTCGCGATATTGGTGCCGTGGAAGACGGCCAGTTCCACGTTGCATGCGCGTTTCAAGGCTTTGAACGAAAGTCCTTACGAGCGGTTTTATTATTTTTCGCCTTGGTTGAACCGGGTGGCGCATCAGCACATTACGTGCGCGGAGTTCGCTGCTTTTCCAGAGGCGCGGTTGGGGTACGAGACGGCGGCATTCGTGCGCAATCCGTATGACCGGGTTTTCTCGGGGTTTATTCAGGTGCAGCGGGATTTGCGCAATCAGGGGGCGGCGGGTTTTGCCTCGCCCTGGATCCGGGAGTTGGTGCTGCGGCAGTTGGAGGAAAACCGGGCGGCTTTGGCGCGGGCGGATTTCGATTTCGATCGTTGGGTGGCGGGGTTGAGCGAAGCGGATGTTTATTCTGTCGGGCGGAATACGAGTTTGCCGCTGCATCCCGTGCATTATTGGACGCATTTGGCGGGGGAAAAGTACGTTTCGTTTATTGGGCGGGTGGAGAATTTCGAGGAGGACTTGGGGGCTTTTTGCGCTCGGGTTGGGGTGGCGGTGCCGGAGCGGATCGACCGGAATGTTTCGGATGGCGGTCATGGCGATGGCGAATATCGTTACGCGGCGGCGATGCGGCCGGCGACGCGGGATAAGATCGAGCGGTTGTTCGCGGGGGATTTTGCGTTGTTTGGGTATCGGAAATTATAGCGGACTGGCCGGCCATGCTTTTACGCATGGCCGGCCGAATCCCCTATTTAATGCGACCCATCTCCCGCAGCTTCTCCACCACGTTGCCCATCATGCCGAAATACGGCTTGATCTGCGTGAGGTCGCGGATTTGGTCCAGGGAGTCCCGCACCATTTCGATGGTGACCGGTTCCGCCGGATCGAATTGCGCGCCTTCCGTGACGAAATACTGCACCCGAGCATAACCGCCGGCAGTGGCGGCCATGATTTCGCCGTTCTGGTCGCATTCCTCGCTGCATAGCCACGCCACCATCGGCGAGACCAGTTCGGGCTTCATCCACGGCGCGATATCCGGCGGCAGCAGCGATTCCGTCATGCGGGTATAAGCCGACGGAGAAATCGCGTTCAGGCGAATATTGTATTTCGCACCTTCGTGCCGCAGCACGTTGATCAGCCCGTTCACGGCCATTTTCGCGGCACCGTAATTCGCCTGACCGAAATTGCCGACGGTGCCGGAGCCGGAGGTCGTTACGACCACGCGTCCGTACTGCTGCTTGCGCATGATCGGCCACGCCGCCTTGATGCAGTAGGCGGTGCCGAAATGATGCACTTGGTTGACGAACTCGTAGTCCTCCATCGTCATGTTGTTGAACGCCTTGTCGCGGAGGATGCCGGCGTTGTTCACCAGAATATCGACGCGGCCCCAGGTATCCATCGCGGTCTGGACGATGCTGGCGGCGGATTTTTCGTCGGCGACGGAGGCGTAGCTGGCCACGGCTTCGCCGCCGGCTGCTTTGATCTCCGCCACTACCGCGTCGGCGACGCGATTGGCGCCGCCGGTGCCGTCCACCGATCCGCCGGGATCGTTCACCACCACTTTGGCGCCGCGGGAGGCGAGCAGCAGCGCGTGGCAGCGGCCGAGGCCGGCGCCGGATCCGGTGACGATCGCGACTCGGTCATCGTAACGTACGTCCATGATTCAAGCTCCTTGCAGATGGGTGCGAACGAAAGCGCCGCCGGCCGCGATGGCGCGTTTGCCGGCGTCGAGTACGGGGTGGTACGAGTGCCAGACGTGGATCATTTCGGGCCAGATTTGCAGATCCACGGGCACGTCGGCGATGCCGGCGGCGCGGGCGAGCTGGAGGGAATCGTCCAGCAGGGTCTCGGCGGCGCCAACCTGGATCATGATCGGCGGCAGGCCGCGGAGGTCGCCGTAGATCGGGGCGGCGTGCGGGTGCCGCTTGTCGCCGCCGGCGATGTAGGTGTCCGCCATGAATTTGATGGTCGGGGCCTGTACTGTTGGGTCCGTTGCTGCCCTGTCCTGGAAGGAGGCGCCGAGCGCTTCCATGTCGACCCAGGGGGAGATGCACCAGGCGCAGCCGGGGAGCGGCAGGCCGGCGTCGCGGATGGCCAGGATGCCGCCGACGACCAATCCGCCGCCGGCACTGTCGCCGGCGATGGCGATGTTTTTGGGGGCGATGCCGCTGGTCAGCAGGAAGCGGTAGGCGGCGACGGTGTCCTCGACCGCGGCGGGGAAGGGGTGTTCGGGGGCCATGCGGTAGTCGATGGCCAGCGTGCGGGTGCCGGCGGCGCGGCCGGCCTCGGCGACCAGATGGCGGTGGGAGTCGAGCGAGCCGATGACGTAACCGCCGCCATGCAGGAACAGGATGACTTTGGACGCGTCGGCGCCGGGGGTGGAGGTCCACTCGGACGGGACGCCGTTGGCGGAGATTTTTTCGACGGTGACGTCGGCGGGCAGGCCGTAGGCGAGGCCGCGGGCGTCGTAGTCTTTCCGCATCTGCGCGACTTCGGATGCGCGGGGGCGGCTGGCGATGAGCGTGCGTAAGGCGGTTATTTCTGGATCTGGCATGGTCGGTCCCCTCCGTTTGTGTGGGGACAGGGTGACGGGTCTTGGACGAAGGTCAAGCCCTACGCAACCTTCGCCGCGAAGCGTTGGACATCGATCCCAACGCCGTCTCGGCGCACGCGTGCCAGGTCGTGGTTGATCTGCATGCGCAGCCAAAGATCGGCGGTGCCGCCGAACGCCTTTTCCAGCCGCAACGCCATTTCCGGGGTAACCGCGCTTTTGCCGTTCAGAACCTTGTAGAGTTGCTGGCGCGTGATCCCAAGGCCCAGTGCCGCCTCGGCAACGGACAGGCCGAGATCGTCGAGGTTGTCGCGGACCAGGGCGCCGGGATGGGGTGGGTTTTTCATGGGCATTGGTCGGTTGGTCCTGTTCAGTGGTAGTCTACAAGGTCGATATCGAAGGCGTCTCCAGCCTCGAATTTGAAGACAATCCGCCAGTTCGCACGAACGGTGATGGCCCAAAACCCCCGCAGATCGCCCTTCAGGGCGTGAAGCCGAAAACTGTGGATGTCGAGGTCTTCGATGCTTCCGGCCGCGTCCAGAGCGGCAAGGATAAGCTGCAAACGAGGTACATAAGCGGCCGTTAACCGGCTGGGGTCATCGTCCTCGTAGAGCCGTTTCAAGCCGCGGTGGCGAATTCCAACGATCATCGCCTGGGATGTAGCGTGTAAATTTACGGTTGTCAATCGAGGTAGACGTTAACCGCCCATCTCATCCCCCACCACGAACACCTCCCGCGTCCGCGTCACGCGCCCGAACCAGCAGCGGTCGAACTCCGCGATCAGCGCCGCGATTTCCGGGCCTTTCATCACGGCATCCAACCGTTCCGCGCTTTCGAACCAATAATGCGCGCAGTGGACGGCTGGATCCTGTTGGCTCCAGCCGCGCCATGCTCGTGTCACCGCGAACGCCTTCATGGCATCCGGCAGGTGTTCCCGCCGGTACCAATCGTCGAACGCCGAGCGGTCGGCGGCGTTTGCCACCGTCGCTCGGACGATTAACCAGGCGGAGGCCATGGTCACTTCGCGGCGTATTTGCCGGTGAGCTGCGCCGTTGGGCCTTCGAGGCCCTTTTCCTTGCGATCCTGCCGCGTCTCCCGCGACCAGGTGCGCTTCAGATCGTCCTTCACGTTGAATTCCAGCTTGCCGAGGCCCTGGACTTCCAGCGTTACGACGTCCCCGTCCATGAAGCTCGACAGGCCGCGGTGGTTGGTGCCGGTGGCGAGGATGTCGCCGGCTTCCAGGACGTGGACGGACGATGCCCACTCGATGCAGCGGGCGATGTCGTGCGCCATGTCGTTGGTGTTGAAGTCCTGTTTCACGACGCCGTTGACGGTGAGTTTCACCGGCAGGTTCTGCGGATCGGCGACTTCGTCGGCGGTCACCAGGAACGGACCGATCGGGGCGAAGGTGGCGCGGGATTTCATGGCGAAGAACCCGGCCGAGGCCAGGCCGCGGGCGGAGCCGTCGATGAAGTTCATGTAGCCGAAGATGTAGTTCTTCGCGTCGGCGGCCTTCACGTTGTCGGCGCGCTTGGAGATGACCAGGGCCATTTCGGCCTCACCCTCGAAGATGGTCGCGGGTTCGTCCGGCAGGACCATGGTGTCGCCCGGCCCGATGATCGCGGTCGCGGCCTTGTGGAAGGCGTTGATCTGCGGCTTCTTCGGCAGGGTGCCGTTTTCCATGTAGTTCACGGCCATGCAGACGATGTTGCCGGGCTTCGGCACCGGCGGGCGGATGCGGACGCTGGACAGGGGGACGCCGGCGGAGGCAGCGGCGGCGGCCTCGATCTTGGCTTTCAGGCTGTCCCAGCGGGCGACGATGCCGCTGAGCAGGTCGCCGGGGCCGGTGTGCGGCACGTCGGAGACGGCCGATGTGACGTCGACGATGTTGTCGCCTTTGACGACGCCGAACCGGAAGTCATTGAAAAACGCGAGTTTCATTGGGGTCCCTCCTTTGGATAGCGATACCTTACGCCACGAGAGGGGGGGCGACAACGGGACGGGGTACCGATGTAGATTTTCCAGAGTCAGTTATATAAGGTATATACGAAGACATCACGAAGGAGACCGTCATGGCCAAGGAAGCGATGTTCACGCTGAAGCTGGAACCGATGCTGCGCGCGCAGTTCGTCGCGGCGGCGGCGGCGGTGGACCGGCCGGCTTCGCAAATCGTCCGGGAGTTCATGCGCGATTTCATCGAACAACAGCGTGCCGCTCGTGAGCACGATGCGTGGTTCCGGGGCGAGGTCGCGCAGGGCATGCGTGAGGCCGACGATCCCGGTGTCGCACGTATCCCGCATGAAGCGGTTGCCGCGAAATGGCAGGAGAAGCGAGCCGCGTTGCTGCGGCAAGCGGATCAAGACGGGGTATGAAAATCGAATGGCTGCCGGTGGCGGAAAGCAACCGCGACCGGCAGCTGGACTATCTCGCCGAACGCAATCCGCGCGCGGCGGTGAAGATGGGCGATGCGATCGATTTCTCGGTCGGGCAGCTTGCCGATCATCCGCGGTTGGGACGGCCGGGACGGGTGCGGGGGACGCGGGAGTTGGTTGTCGCGGGGACGCCCTATGTCATCGCCTATCGCATCGAAGCCGATGCCGTGGTGATTCTGCGGCTGTTGCACGGCAAGCAGAAATGGCCGGCTGACCTTTGAACCACCACGGCGGGTTTTTATTAGGCCGCGACCTTCAAACCTTCCGCGACCGTGAATGGGGCCTCGGTCTTTTCGCGGATTTCCTCCACGGTGACGCCGGGGGCGATATCCACCAGACGCAGGCCGCCATCGCGCCCCTTATGCGCGACCTCGAACACGCCGAGTTCCGTGATCACCAGATCGATCACGCCCGCGCCGGTCAGCGGCAGGGTGCAGCGTTTCAGCAGTTTCGGCTTGCCGCCGGCGGTGTGTTCCATCAGCACGACCACGCGGCGGACGCCGGCGACGAGGTCCATCGCGCCGCCCATCCCTTTGACCATTTTCCCGGGGATCATCCAGTTCGCCAGATCGCCGTTCTCGGCCACCTGCAAGGCGCCGAGGATGGAGATATCGATGTGTCCGCCGCGGATCATCGCGAAGCTGGCGGCGCTGTCGAAGAAGCTGGTGGTCGGCAGCTCCGTCACCGTTTGCTTGCCGGCGTTGATCAGGTCGGCGTCTTCCTCACCCTCGAACGGGAAGGGGCCCATGCCGAGCATGCCGTTTTCCGATTGGAACTGGATGGACATGCCGGGGGGGACGTGGTTGGCGACGAGGGTGGGGATGCCGATCCCCAGGTTGCAGTAAAACCCGTCGCGCAGTTCCTGCGCGGCTCGGGCGGCCATTTGATCGCGGGTCCAGGGCATTGTTGAAACTCCTTACGCGCGCGGGCGGACGGTGCGCTGCTCGATCCGTTTGTTGACGGTCTGCAGGGGCACGATGCGGTTGACGAAGATGCCGGCCGTGACGATGTGGTCGGGATCGATGGAGCCGAGTTCGACCAGATGTTCCACCTGCGCGACGGTGATTTCGCCGGCGGTGGCCATGATCGGGTTAAAATTCCGAGCGGTCTTGCGGTAGACAAGGTTGCCTTCCGGGTCGGCTTTCCAGGCGTGGACGATGGCGAGGTCGGCGCGGAGGCCGCGTTCCTGAACGTATAGCCGGCCGTCGAATTCCTGCTGGACCTTGCCCTCGGCGATTTGGGTGCCGGCGCCGGTGGCGGTGAAGAAGGCGGGGATGCCCGCGCCGCCGGCCCTGATGCGTTCGGCCAAAGTGCCTTGCGGGTTGAACTCGATCTCCAGCTCGCCGGCCAGGAACTGTTTCGCGAACGTGGCGTTTTCGCCGACGTAGGACGAAATCATTTTCCGCACCTGGCGCGTCTGCAACAGCAGGCCGAGGCCTGCGTCGTCGATGCCGGCGTTGTTCGAAATGATTGTCAGGCCTTTGACGCCGCTGTCGCGGATGGCCTCGATCAGGGCGTCGGGGATGCCACAGAGGCCGAAGCCGCCGGACATGATCGTCATGTCGTCCTTCAGCACGTCGGCCAGCGCCGCGACCGAGTCCTGGTAGATTTTGTTGACCGCCATTCGATCCTCTTATGCGTTGATGGTGACGGTGAAGCCGGCGTCGCGCATGGCCTCCGCCAGCGTTTCGGGCGCCGCCGTACTGGCGACGCGGATGTGCTTGGTTTCCAGGTTCGCGTCCAGTGTGGCGCTTGCATCGACATCGTGCACGGCCCCGGTCAGCGCCTTGACGCAGCCGGAACAGGTCATGTCGGAGACAATGAAGTCGGGCATATCGGTTACTCCTGAACGATCGCCACGGCCCGCGTCCAGCCGGCGGAGGCGCGATGGACTTTGACCGGGAAGGCCACGACCTCGAACCCGTCGGGCGGCAGCAGTTCCAGATTGTGCAGCTTTTCCATGTGGGAATAACCGATTTCGCGGCCGGCGCGGTGGCCTTCCCAGATCAGGCTGGCGTCGCCGCCGGCCGCGATCTTCGCTTTGGTGGAGGAGAAAGGGGCGTCCCAGCTCCAGCCGTCGATGCCGGTCAGGCGGACGCCGCGTTCGAGCAGATACATGGTCGCGGCCTTGCCCATGCCGCAGCCGGAATCGACGAAATCGTCTTGGCCGTATTTCGCGCCGGCGGCGGTGTTGACCAGCACGATCTCCAGCGGTTTCAGCGTGTGGCCGATGCGCTTGAGTTCGGCTTCGACGTCGCCGGGGGTGACGATGTAGCCGGCGGGGAAATGCCGGAAATCGAGTTTCACGCCGGGCTGGAAGCACCATTCCAGCGGCACCTCGTCGATCCGCCAGGATGGCTCCCCGCCCGGTTTCAGGGCGTGGTTCATGGAGGAGAAGAAGTGATACGGCGCGTCCATATGGGTGCCGTTGTGGGTGCTGATCTGGACTTTTTCGACCGCCGCGTATTCGCCATTGGGGAGCTGGTCCAACCGCACGCCCATGTATTCCGCCATGGCGGGGGCGGTCTGGTGATGGTCGAAATATTCGATCTGCGGCAGCATATGCGGCGGGTCGGAGGCGATGCCGGATTTCAGGGCGACGGAGATGTCGATCAGGCGGCGTGGCATGGGGGATTTTTCCTTTCGTCTCACCCGCCATGGTCGGGTCGAGCCCGACCATGACGCTTGGTGTTACTCCGCCGCCTTGACGAAACTCGCGGGATCGGCGCCGACGCGGCCGGTGTCGTTGTCGGCGGCTTTCGGCATGCGGAAGTCGTAGCGGACCGATTTCAGGCCGGGGATGGGGCAGTCGGCGTTGTCCTTGGCCTCCACGACCAGCGACGCCGATACGCCGAACACGGTGTCGGAACCGATGTTGGGGTCGTCGCCGAAATACAGGGCGGAGACGAGTTCGCGGTGGCCCGGCGCGGTGATCAGCATGTGGATGTGCGACGGGCGCATGCCGTGGCGGCCCTGCATCTGCACCAGCTTGCCGACCGGTCCGTCCATCGGGATGGAGTAGCCGAGCGGGCGGACGGTGCGGAAATGGTAGTTGCCGTTTGCGTCGGTGCGGAAGTTGCCGCGCATGTCCATGTGGGCGTCTTCGTGCGCCTGCACGTCGTACAGGCCGTGCTCGTCGGTCTGCCACGCCTGCACCAGGGCGTTCGGCAGGGGGGTGCCGTTGTTGTCGGTGACTTGGCCGTACAGGACGATCTCGGGCGCTGTGCGGTTCGCCACGATGTTGGCGCCGAGCGGGAGTTCGGCCGCGCCTTCGCGGAAGAACGGGCCGAGGAGGGAGGACTGGGTGCCGAGTTCCTTGGCTTTTTTGTCGTGCAGCGCGTTCACCACGGCGCTGAGGCCCAGCACGTCGGACAGGAGGATGAATTCCTGGCGAATGTCGGTGCAGGCTTTGCCGACCTCGGTCAGGACGGCGATGCCTTGCAGCCATTCGGCCGGGGTCAGGTTCACTTCGCGGGCGAAGGCGTGGAGGTGGCGGACGGCGGCGTCCATGATCTCCTTCAGGCGGGGATCGCCGGTTGTCGCCATTTGCGACAGCGTGGCGTCGGTGACGGTGTTCTCGTCGAGGTCGATCATGTTGGGCGCCTCCGGTTTGGATTGGTTCGGATCATCATAGCGCGGTCGCGGGTTGGGCGCGAGGGTGGGGGGGGAGGGGTCCCAGGGTGATCGCATATGACGGATGTCCGACATTTTTCGTCATGGTTGGGCCTGACCCGACCATATCCCGCGATCTTATAACAACCGAACTAACCACTGACGCACCGGAATTCGCCACATCGTCATGCTGACGGAGGTCAGCATGACGATTTATCACGCGACGGTGTGTCGATGGTTAGGTCCGTTGGTATTGCACAGCTTTGAGAACGCTGGATTTTTCCGACCTTGCCTCATGGGCCTGAGATGGTCGGGTCAGGCCCGACCATGACGGGAAACGCGGGAAACCGGCATCCACGACTTTCCCGTCCGCCGCTTCCAAGTCGTGGATGCCGACCTGCGTCGGCATGACGGTTTATCACGCGACGCTGTGTCGATGGTTAGGTCCGTTGGTATTGCACAGCTTTGAGAACGCAGGATTTTTCTGACCTTGCCTCATGGGCCTGAGATGGTCGGGTCAGGCCCGACCATGACGATGAAGAGGTGACGACCGCCATAATGAGAACTGCCGATGACGGGCAACGCGGGAAACCGGCATATGCGATCACCCTTGGGCCTGCCGGAATTGTCTGGACTTTTATTCCTATTTCGATGTAAGGTGACACCCTTTATTCGATACAGGAGACATTTACGATGGATACATCTTTCGCGACCTTCATGACCCGTGTGCTGGTGAGCACCATTCGCGCGCAACCGGACGAAACACCGGACGAACGCGCCAACCGCTGCAAGCAGGCGCATACGCTTTGGGCGTCCTATGTTCCTCGCGATGCCATCGAGCAGATGCTCGCGACCCAGATTGTCGGCAGCGTGTTCGCCGCGGCGGACTGCCTGCAACTGGCCGCCGCGACCCAGGATGCTCGGTCGA
>CAITUP010000004.1 GCA_903895595.1 uncultured Acetobacteraceae bacterium
CCAACTCAGGCCAATGGGGTACTGCCAAAAAAACCTCGCAATTTCAATGCGCCTCAAATCGCCAGAGTTGGTCGGGTCAAGCCCGACCATGACGATGAAGAGGTGACGGCCGCCATAATGAGAACTGCTGGTCCGTCTGCCACCCCGCCGGAGGTGGATGGATTCACGCGCGAGGCTCCGAAAGCTTCGGAAGCCGCCTCGATGAATGCCGCTACCGTATCGCATGTCGGCACGATCCCTTTTCACGCGGCCAATTGTAGAACCATGGCATATTTGCTGGCATTTTTGCGGTCCTCGGAGACCATGAGCCTCGCGGTCGCGGTAAGCGGCGTGCTGACCTTCGTCGCCTTTATCCCTTTGCCGGCCGCGAACGCGATGAGCGCCGCGTGGTCGTTTCCCACGGCGGCGTCGTACTCTCGCCGCAAAACCGCATAACGGGCGTCGATTTCCGAACCGGACTCCTGAGGCTTTTGGGGAGCGGAAAGGTTCGTCATCATCGGTCAGCCTTCGGCATCGGGCGCATCGTATCGACTGACGCAATCCCAAGAACGCGATGCCGCTTTAAGCGACACACGCGGGATCCCACCGGTTCCACGGTATAATGGACGGATTTGGGCCGAATGCATTTTTATTAATACACCGCAATTTTATCGAGTAATTCGAACCTTCTCCATTCCTCGAACAGACGACATATTGGCTAAGGCGACACGAACCGCGCCAGCCGCACGGCCGTATGCCCCCGCGTCGGGCGCAAGCTCGGCATGACCAGCAAACAAGCATCGTGCGGCGTACGGATCTCCGTTTCCCCATCCAGCGCGAGCAGCGTATTCCGCGTGGGAACCACGTCGCCGCCGCGCCACGGCTGCACGAACTGGAATTTGCCGGTCGCGGCGGTGACGGTCTGCGTCACCTCGGCCAGACGCTGCGATTGGATAACCGGGGGCGGCAAAGGCGCGTCGGCCGCGACCATGCCAAGGCCATGCAGCAAGCCCACGATGCAGTCCAACGCCGTCGCCACCGTGCTGGGCTGCCAGTGTTGGCCGGCCTCGACCAAATTGGCACTGAAGCCGGTCTCGGGGGCGACGAAGCGGGTATAATCGATGATCCGCTTGCCGTTGGCATGCCCGGTATCGGCAACAATCAAAGGCGGAGCACCGATGCTCCGAGCCAAAACGCGGCCGCGGGCGGAGCTGCCGCACAGCATCAGGGGATCGGCGTCCCACAGCATCGAGTGAATATCCAGCAGCACGTCCACCGTATCGATCAGCGGCCGCAGCTCCCGCGCTCGGGTCAATTCCACGGAATGGCGAGGTCCGTCCAGAACCGATTCATCCCAAACCCGGTTCATATCCTCATCGACGAAGCGCGATGCGGTCGGGCGGGCCGGATCGAACCGGTCGTAGGCCGCCATATTTCCGAACACAAACGACAACCGTCCGACCGACGGCGTAAGCTCGGCACGCAGCAGCCGGTCCAGCGCGATGGCGCCGGCGATTTCGTTACCATGGGTAATCGCGAACAGCGCGACATGCGGTCCCGGCTTACCGGAATCCCGTGTGGTGACGCCGGGGATTCCGGTGTTGCCGGCGCGCCAATCGTAAAGGTCCGGTGCGCTTAGTCGCACTTCGAACGCCGGCAAGGCCTGCTGCGGTGAGTGTTGCCCCATGGGTCCCCGCGTATCAGACCAGCAGCCGATCGGCCAGCCGCCGAATGAAGACGTCGCAGGCATCCAGCTCGGATCGCGCTACGTACTCGTCCGGCTGATGCGCCTGGGCGATATGCCCGGGCCCGCAAATGATCGTGGGAATGCCGGCGTTTTGGTAGAAGCCGCCCTCGGTGCCGTAGCTGACCTTGCCGGTGCTGTTCGACCCGGTGATCTGCTTCACGACCGAGGTCAGATCATGATCGGCGGGCAGGGCCATGCCGGGCATTTCCAACTCGATCGCGTATTCGAAACCGCAGGCGGGGTTCACCGCCTTCATCGCCGGTTCGATATTCTGGGCGATGTAGGCCTGCAAACGATCGACTTCCTTGAACACGTCCAGACCGGGCACCGGCCGCCATTCCATGACGAATTCGGCGCGTTCGGGGATAATGTTGAGAATGCTGCCGCCGTTGACGGTGCCGACATGGATGGTGGTGTAGGGCGGATCGAACCCGTCTTCGAACGGGCCTTCGACGGCGAAACGCCGAGCCTCGGCTTCCACCCAGCCGATCGCGGCGGCGGCGGGGTAGATGGCGTTGACGCCCTTGGCGGGTTCCGACGAATGGCCGGGCAGGCCCTTCACCGTCACGCGCAGGTTCAATTTTCCTTTATGCGCCAGGATGGGCTTCATGCCCGATGGCTCCCCCACCACGCAGACGGCCGGCTTTAACCCGGAGTCCGTCAGATCGCGGATCAGCCGCTTGGCACCGCCGCAGCCGACTTCCTCATCGTAGCTGATGAACAGATGCAGCGGGCGGGACAGGCCGCGGGCCTGAAAATCCGGGACGGCGGCGAGACAGGATGCCACGAAGCCTTTCATGTCGCAGGATCCGCGCGCGAACAGTTTGCCGTCCTGTTCGCGCAGCGTGAAGGGATCGGCGCTCCAGGCCTGTCCGTCCACTGGCACCACATCGACGTGGCCCGACAGCGCAAGGCCGCCGGCAGCCTGAGGACCGACGATGGCGTGGATGTTCGCTTTTTCCCCGGTCTCATCGAAGCTGACGCGGTAGGGGACACCGTGGGCGTCCAGATATGACCGGACGAAAGCGATCAGCGGCAGGTTGGAGTTGCGGCTGGTGGTGTCGAACGCGACCAGCCGAGCGAGCATGTCGGCGGTGGTCAGGCGTGCTGGCATGGGCGGTGAGGTCATGCGCGCACTCTATACGGGACGGCGTGGCCCGCAACGGGAGGGGGGCGGTAAATCCCGCGTCAGACGGCGATCGCCATCCCATCGGTCGCCGGATCGGCCCCCCCATCCATCACGCCGTCCCGAAGGCGGATCATGTGCACCCAGGCGAAGGTGTAGCTGTAGGGGTGGCGCGTCACCTTGTAGCCCATGCCTCGCAACGCCGCTTCCGCCGCGCGTGTGATCCGGTTGGATATCTCGATCGTATCCGAAACAGCGGCGAAGCGCGGGGCGGAGACGGCCTGCTGCGCGTCCATCCCGAAATCGATGGCGTTGAGCATCGCCTGCAGATTGCCCATGGTGATGTAGGTCGCCCCCGGCGCCCCCAGCACCAGGAACGGTTTTTCCCCGCGAAACACGATCGTGGGGGACAAGGCGGAAAACCGAGCCTTGCCGGGCGCCAGGGAGCCCGCGTGGCCGGGGCGCGGATCGAACACCGCCATGGCGCCGTTGTACATGAAGCCCAACCCATCCGTGACGACACCGGATGGTTGCCCGAGCGTATGGGTCATGGTGAAGGCGTTGCCGGCAGCGTCGGCGACGCAGACCTGGGTGGTGTGCTTGCTCTCGGTCCCGCCAGGGTTGAAGCGCGGCACAGGGGTTTTCTCGCCGCGCTTGATCCGGTCCGCCATGGCGGCGGCGTAGGATTTGGAGGTCAGTTCCTCGACCGGCACCTTCACGAAGCGGGGATCGCCGACTTTCGCGTCCTTGTCGGCGGTGGCGATCTTCATCGCTTCCGACACCACCCGGATATACTCCGGCGTATTGTGCCCGATGGCGCGCAGATCGAAATGTTCGAGGATGTTGAGCATCTCGATCAGCATGATGCCACCGCCGGGCGGGTTGTTGGTGGCGATGCGATGCCCCCGGTAGGTGCCCCACAGCGGCGGGACCTGTTCGGGTTCGCAGGCGCGCAGGTCCTCATGGCTGATCAGCCCACCGTTCGCCTCCATGTCGGCGACGATACGTTCGGCGATCCCGCCGCTGTAAAAATCCTCGGCGCCGACGGCAGCGATGCGGCGCAGCGTCGTGGCCATATCGGGGTTACGCAGGATGTCGCCGACTTCCAGATGATGCCCGTCGGGCCGCGTGTAGATTTTCCGCGTCGCCGGGAAATGGGCGATGATCGGCAAATTCCCGTCGCGGCCGGCGATGGGCGGGCGGGTCCAAAAATGCACCATGTGCGGGCGCACCTGAAACCCCTGCTCGGCATACGCGATCGCGGGCTCCAGCAGCTCGGCCAGCGATTTCGTGCCGTAGAGCCGCAGCGCGCGGTCGAACGCCCGTAACGTCATCGGCGTGGTGGCAGCCTGATAGCCGAGCTCGTTTTCCCGGTTGCGCAGGATGAAACCCCAGCCGTCCTCGGCCTCCCGCACGATGGAGTTTTGCCACATGGCGGGACGCACAGCGGTGGGGGAGCGGCCGTGGAAGTCGATGGTCGTGTGCACGCCCTGGGACGGCAGATGCAAATGCATGCTGCCCATGCCGGCAATGCCGCACATCTGCGGATCCACCACGGTCTGCACCAGCGCCGCCCCGATGGCGGCATCCACGACGTTGCCGCCGTTGCGCAGAATGGCGGCGCCGGCCTCGGCGGCTTCCGGCTGGGCGGCGGAGATCATGGCTTGGGTCATGGCGACGTCCCCAATTGGCTTACGATGTGTTGGGCCGCCGTCAAAACCCTACTGGCAGGCCAAGCATTCTTCATAATCCGTCGGGTTCGCCATAGCCCCCACATCCAACGGCAGAGGCATCTGCGCATCCCCAACCTGAGGCGCCAGAACCCCGGTAAACGCCGCCGGTGCCACCGCCTTATCGCTGACCGTGTCCGCCCGCGCGATCGACAAACTCCGGCAGTAGTACAGAGACTTAACCCCGCGCTTCCAAGCCATGTAGTGGATCTGGTGCAAATCCCGCTTATGCACGTTCGCCGGCAGGAACACATTGACGGATTGGCTCTGGCAGATATAGCCGGCGCGGTCCGCCGCATGCTCGATGATCCAGCGCTGGTCCAGCTCGAACGCTGTCTTGTAGACGTCCTTCTCCTGCTGGGTCAGGAAATCCAGATGCTGCACGCTGCCTTTGGTGGTGGTGATCGACGACCACACCTCGTCCGTGTCCTGCCCCCGCTCCGCCAGCAGCTTCTGCAGATGCCGGTTGCGGACCGAGAAGCTGCCGGACAGCGTCTTCTGCAGGAACACGTTGGCGGCAATCGGCTCGATCCCTGGGGACGCATTGCCAGCGATGATGGAGATGGACGCCGTCGGCGCCAGCGACATCTTGTGGGAGAATCGCTCCATCACGCCGTACTCTTCAGCATCCGGGCAGGCCCCGCGCTCCTGCGCCAGCGCGATGGACGCGGCATCGGCCTGACCGCGAATGTGCTTGAACATCTTCTTGTTCCAGGATTTCGCGACCACGCTTTCCCACGGCACGTTCATCGATTGCAGGAAGCCATGGAACCCCATGACGCCCAAGCCAACCGAGCGCTCCCGCATCGCGGAATAGCGGGCCTTCTCCATCCCGTCCGGCGCGCGGTCGATGAAATCCTGCAGCACGTTGTCGAGGAAGCGCATGATGTCCTCGATGAACAGCGGGCGCTTCTCCCACGCGAACCAGTTTTCCAGGTTCAGCGATGCGAGGCAGCAGACCGCGGTGCGGTCCTTGCCGTGCTGGTCGCGGCCGGTGGGCAGGGTGATCTCGCTGCACAGGTTGGACGTCTTCACCTCCAGCCCCGCCAGCTTGTGATGTTCGGGGCGGGCGTTGTTCACGTGGTCGGAGAAGATCAGGTACGGCTCGCCGGTTTCGATCCGCGCCGTCAGGATACGAACCCACAAAGCGCGGGCGGAGATCGCTCGGACCGGCGCGTTGTCCTTGGGCGACAGCAGCGACCACTGCTCATCCGCTTCCACCGCGCGCATGAACGCGTCCGACAGCAGAATGCCATGGTGCAGGTTCAGCGCCTTGCGGTTCGGATCGCCGCCGGTGGGGCGGCGGATTTCGATGAATTCCTCGATCTCCGGATGCCAGACCGGCAGATACACGGCGGCGGACCCGCGGCGGAGCGAACCCTGAGAGATCGCGAGCGTCAGGCTGTCCATGACGCGGATGAAGGGGATCACACCGGAGGTCTTGCCGACCGCGCCGACCTTCTCACCGATGGACCGCAGATTGCCCCAGTACGACCCGATGCCGCCGCCCTTCGACGCCAGCCAGACATTCTCATTCCAAAGCCCGACGATGCCATCCAGACTGTCCGAAGCCTCATTCAGGAAGCAGGAAATGGGCAGGCCGCGTTGCGTGCCGCCGTTGGACAGCACCGGCGTGGCCGGCATGAACCACATCTTGCTCATGTAATCGTAGATGCGCTGCGCGTGCGCGGTGTCGTCGCCGTAGAACGACGCGACTCGGGCGAACAGATCCTGAAAATCCTCGCCCGGCATCAAATACCGGTCCGTCAGCGTGGCTCGGCCGAAGTCGGTCAGTAGCGAATCCCTGGACCTGTCGATCCGGACCTGGTGACGACCTGGCATTTGAACGGCGTCGAGCACGGCTGTCTCCTTGGCACTAACTTCAGCGAACAGACCTTTTCTCGCCGGTTTGGAGTCGGGGTCAACTAAATATGGCCGGTTTGGGGCACCGACCCCACTATATGCGCGAACAGAGGGGGATTCTGTGGCATAAACGTCACGGAACAATCTCATCCCGCGAGCATAGACTCCAAAGGCTGAACGACTCTCGCGATAGGACACAAATCTGCCGAAGAGAAGTTCTTCTTATGTTCTATACACCCCACGCTGGCGAATCCGCAAGCCGATTCTCGGACCGAATCAGCTCCCAGGCTTCACGCTCGCCAGCAACGCCGGGACGAACACCAAGCTGGCCAGCAAGGTGCAGCCCAGGCTGATCAGCAGCAACGCACCCATGCTCGCGGTCCCCGGGTGGCCGGACAGCGCCAGGGAGCCGAACGCGGACCCGGTCGTCAGCGCCGAGAACACGATGGCTCGAGCGGTAGCGGAGCCAAGGGGGTCGCGGCTGCCCGCGCGCCAGTTCATGACGAAGTAGATGTTGAACGACACGCCAACACCCAGCAGCAGCGGCAGCGCGATGATGTTGGCGAAGTTCAGCGGCAGCGGCAGCGCTACGGCGACCAGAAGGGTCAGCAACGCCGCCAGCACCAGCGGTGCCAGAACCATCGCGACATCCGCCGCTCGGCGCAGCGTCACCACCAGGATCAGCGCAATCGCGATCAGTGCCCCAATCGCGGCCGAGCGGAACGCGCCGGTGATGGTGGAGCTGGTGGCCAGGATCGTGACGGCGGAGCCGCCGGCATCCGGCGCGATGGCGGTCACCTCCGCGACGAACGCGCGCAGCCCTTCGTTGGTTCGGGCCGCCACCGTCGGCAGCACCTGCACCCGCATCCGCCCGTCCGGCAGCAGCCAGTCGCGCGCCAGTTCCTGCGGGATGCTCGCCACCGTCACCGGCTCGGCGCCGAGCGCGGCGCGCAACGCGGTGAGCTGCAACGGCAGGAAACGTGTCAGGGCGCTATTCGCGGCCATCAGCACCGTGTCGTCGGCAATCGCGAACCGGCGCAGGTCGAAGGCGATGCTGGCGAGGGGGTGGTCTTTCGGCAGTTTCGGCAACGCGGGCTCGATCTGCGACAGCGCCGACCGGCCGGCGAGGCGCAGCTGTTCGGCGGTGACCGGCGCCGCCGGATCGCGTTCCGCCATCGTGGACGCGAGGATGCTGTTGGCATCCGCGATCGTCGCCAACCGGTCCTTCTGATCCTCGGGCACGAAGGTCATCAGGCTGAGCACGCCGGACACGGTCGGCAGCGCCTTCAGCTTGGCGGTCAACGCCTCGGCGGCGGCGGCGTTCGGGGCCAGAATGTCGATCGTGTAGGGATTGGTCAGCGGATTGGCGATCAGATCGCGCAGGGTCCGTATCGCCTCGGTGTCGGGGTTCTTGGTGTTCAGCGGGTCGGAATCGAAGCGCAGCATGGGCGACACCCCGACCGCGAGCGCCGCCAAAGCGCCGAACACGACCAGGATCGGCCAGCGGCGGGCAACGACCACGCGGTCCAGGCGACGGGCGAAGGCGAACCCGACCTCCTTCGCTTCGCCGCGCGGGCGGAACAGGGTGATGGCGGCGGGTAGGAACGTCACCGTGCAGCCGAAAGCGATCAGCATGCCGAAGCCGGCGATCAGCCCCAGCTCCGCCACGCCCGAGAAGTCGGTGGGGACGAAGGCCAGGAACCCCGCCGCCGTCGCCAGAGCCGAGACCAGGATTTGATCCCCGGCCTGCGCCGCGGTTTCGCGCATGGCGGTGGCTGGGTCCCCGGCCTCCCGCCGTTTGTCGCGGTAGCGGACACAGAACTGGATGGCGAAATCGACCGCGATGCCGACGAACAGCACCCCGAACCCGACCGAGACGAGGTTCAGCGTGCCCACCGCGACGGCGGCGAACAGCACCGTCAGCAGCAGGCCGAGGCCCAGCGTCATCAGGATCGGCACGATCAGCCGCCATGATCGCACGGCCAGCAGCAGCCAGAGGGTGATCAGCACGACGGAGCCGATCAGCCCCTCTACCGCGCCTTGCGCGACGGTGGCGAATTCCTCGTCCGCCAGGGCGACCTGGCCAGTAATGCGGACATGCGCGCTGCCGGTTTTCACGAACTCCAGCTGGGCGATGACGGCGCGCATCGCCTCGGTCGCGTCGCCGCCGGGTTGCAGGGCACCGAAATCCTGCCGGGGCTGGGCCAGCACGAAGCGATAGGGACCGGCGAGATCGCTGAGCCCTCCGCCCAGCAGCAGCTGCCATGATAAGGGGCGCGGATGGCCCGCCAGCACGTTGTCCATGGCGGTATGGAAGCTGGAAATGGCCGGCAGATACGGGGTCAGATCGGCCTCCCCCCGAGCCGCGCCCATGCCCAGGAGCGACAACGCGGCGAACAACCCGCGGGCCGAGGGATCGGCGGCAAGTTGGCCCAGGAAGGGCTGGGCGTCGATCGTCTGGTCCATCAGCGCCGTCAGCTGCTTGGGCTCCAGGAACAGGAAGCCTTCCTTCCGAAAGAACGCCAGCGAGTCCGGCCGGCGGACATTGGTGAAATGCGCCGTGTCGGTGGCGAGTTTCGCCGCCAGCGCCTCGGCCGTCGCATCGGCCTCCTCGGGCGACGCACCATCGACGACGGCAACCAGAAGGTCGCGGAACTGCGGAAAGGCCTTGTCCATCGCCTCCGCCCGCTGCCGCCAGGGGAGCGAGGGGGAGAACATCAGGTCAGTATCGGTGCTGACGCCGAGGTGGTTTGACCCGAACCAGGCGGAGAACGCGGCCAGCAGAAGCCCGCCGAACACCACGGCGATGGCGTTCCGACGGCTGGCATCGACCAGACGGACGAGGAGGTGTTTCAGCATTCTCGCAAACCGTCATGGTCGGGCTTGACCCGACCGCCTCTCGCCATTGTGGCACCTCGGAAGATCACGGTATGTCAGCGCCTCATCGGCCTGAGATGGTCGGGTCAGGCCCGACCATGACGGGTGGTGGTTAGTAGCTCCGCGGCAGCCCCAGCACATGCTCCGCGATGTAGGACAGGATCAGGTTCGTGCTGATCGGCGCCACTTGGTACAGCCGCGTCTCGCGGAACTTCCGCTCGATGTCGTATTCCTCGGCGAAGCCGAAGCCGCCATGGGTCTGGATGCAGGCCTCGCCGGCGGCCCAGGAGGCCTCGGCGGCGAGCATCTTCGCCATGTTGGCTTCCTCGCCTGGGGTCTGGCCGGCCTCGAACTTGGCGCAGCCGGCCTGCACCATCAGCTCCGCCGCCCGCATCTGCGCATAGGCGCGCGCCAGCGGGAACTGGATACCCTGGTTCTGGCCGATGGGCCGCCCGAACACCTGCCGTTCCCTGGCGTAGTCGGAGGCCTTTTTCAGAAACCACTTCGCGTCGCCGATGCACTCCGCCGCGATCAGCAGCCGTTCGGCGTTCATGCCGTCCAGAATGTAGCGGAAGCCCCGCCCCTCGACGCCCAGCAGGTTCTCCGCCGGGACAATCATGTTATCGAAGAACACTTCCGTGGAGTTGTGGTTCATCATCGTGCGGATCGGCCGGATGGTCAGGCCCTTGCCGAGGCTGGCGCGCATATCGACGATAAACGTCGAAAGCCCCTCCGTCCGCTTCCCCACCTGATCCCGCTGCGTCGTCCGCGCCAGCAGCAGCATCAGATCGGAATGCTCCGCTCGGCTGGTCCAGACCTTCTGGCCGTTGACGACGTAGTGATCGCCTTCCTTGCGGGCGAAGGTGCGGAGGCTGGTGGTGTCGGTGCCGCTGGTGGGTTCGGTGACGCCGAACGCCTGCAGCCGCAGCTCACCGGTCGCGATCTTCGGCAGATACTGCGTCTTCTGCGCCGGGGAGCCGTGCCGCAGGATCGTACCCATGATGTACATCTGCGCATGGCAGGCGGCGCCGTTGCAGCCCTCGGCCTGGACGGTTTCCAGGATCGCCGCGGCGGCAGACAAAGACAGGCCGGCGCCGCCGTATTCCTCGGGGATCAGGGCGGCGAGGTAGCCGCCTTCCGTCAAGGCGCGGACGAACTCGGTGGGGTACGCGCGCTCGGCGTCCAGTTTCCGCCAATATTCGCCCGGGAATTTGGCGCAAAGCTTGGCCACTTCCTGGCGGATTTCGGTATGCGGGTCGGCGGCGATCTGCTGGTCCATCTGACACTCCCGGCGCTGGTCCGGGGGTGATTACGGGGGGACGCGGCCGGGCGCAACAGTCGGTTAGCCGGAGCGGCGCCAGGATTTGGCGTTGAGGCGGCGGAGGAACTGGTCCGCGCCGGGTGATCGGAGCATGCGAAGCTCTACCTCGCCGGGATCGCCGTCGGCGGATATGCTGGAGGCCACGATCGAGCGGCGCTCTCTCAACTCCGCTCGGCGCGCGCATCGCATCCTTGACGCACAACGCCGCCGTATCTACCGTTACATAGCTACAAAGGGGCGGCTATGCGCTGGACCTGGGACCCGGACAAGGATGCGATCAACCGTCGCAGCCATAAGCTGCCGCTGAGCATTGGAGAGATCGCACTCGCCGATCCATTGGCGCTTTCGCGGCCCGATCCGCACCCGGACGGTGACCGGTGGGATACGATTTGTCAGGCCGGGGGCGTGCTGCTGTTCATCGTCCACACATGGCCGGACGATGACGGCACGCGGGGCAGGATCGTCAGCGCACGGAAGGCAACCCGACACGAGCGGAGGACATACGAAGATGGCGAACATTAGGAAGCTGACAGCCGAGGAACAGTCCGCGCTGGATGCGCTCGCCGCCATGCCGGACAGCGAGATCGACACCTCCGACATGCCGGAAGTCACGGATTGGAGCGGCGCCGTCCGCGGCGGGCTCTATCGGCCGGTGAAGCGGCTCACGTCGCTGCGGTTAGACGCGGACCTGTTGGAGTGGTTCAAGCGTGCCGGCGCGGGGTATCAGACCCGGATCAATGCCGCTTTGAGGGAGTATGTCGAGCGGCATCATGGGTGAGGCCGATCCGGCCGCTTGTCCAATTCCGCGCTTGGTAGAATCACATCGCCGCACGCTCCCGAAGTGCACGAGCGGGCGGGCTGGACCTCGCTGCCATTCGGGGCCAGCCATCCCCAGCGTACCAACTCGCCGGCGTCATTGCAGCGCAACGGTCCTGTTAAATCTTCGCCCCAGTGCCAATGTGCTTGGAAACATCATTTTAAGATCAGGATATGTCAGACTTTCCGAAATCCATAAGGCAACGCTTCATACGCAGGATCTGGTAACGAACGAGTGACGGGATTTGTAACGATAACGATTTTCCACCGGGGTTCCGGATCGTCCTTTTGGATAAGGACGGGCGCGTCGAACGAGACGACCTCGTAGTGCGCAGTGGCGATTTTTCAGTTTCTCCAAACTGGATGCCGGTTTCGATGTTCCTCAGTGAGGCCATGAAGGATATGGTCAGAGATGCCGAGAACCTCGACTATGGCTCCATTGAACTCCGTACACATCGGGATGAACCCGTTGGTGGCAGTGTGGAACTGCGCAGAGTGCGCGACATGTCCGGTGCCGCGGACACTTCCCGACCGGTGAAGCCGCGATCAAGCTGCTCTATTTGGTCTTGCGCCGCGTCAGCCGAGACTGGAAAATACCGCAACGAGAATGGACCGCGGCGAGGACCCGGTTCGCCAGCCTATTCGGCGAACGCTTCAGAGTGGAATAGACGAAGAATGTGCAACAGGCCGATCACAAAGAATTCCTGATAGGCTCGTCCTCTTGGCTGGAATCTCACGCATGATAACGCCTGTATCGTTCGTGAGACATTCGTGACCGCGGCACCCGCACCACCGCTTTTTCGCCACTGACGTTCACGATCGTCCGCGGCGGCTCCCATTCCGGCTGATCCGGGTATTCGAACTGACGCACTCGTGCACGACCGCCGATCCGCTTGTTTCAGACACCAGCCGCGGGATCGTCCGCCGGGTTACGATTCGGGTCACCATTGCTTCCCTGATCGCCGCCCCCCTGACGGACGGCCCACAGCCCAACGGCGTCTTGCTAACCGCCTACTGCACGGCGCCGCCATTCGACACGTCGAACGCTCGGACTATGCCGCGAAGCACAAAGTTGCGGAACCCGATGAATCGGCAATCGAACATCGAGAGGCAGATCGCTCGTCATTTCAGGCCTCAGTCCAGAAATGCTATCGACCACCCAAACGCCCCAAAACACCCCCCAGGAACCCCCACCCATGCTGAAAACCCAACTCCAAACCACCGGCCAAGCCTTCGGCTCCATGGCCATGGAATTCCTAACCCCCGGCCTCCCCGCCATCATCGCCGCCACCGGCGCCGACTTCGCCTTGTTCGACATGGAACACACCGGCGCCAGCCTCGAAACCATGAAGACCCTCATCGCGGCATCCCGAGGCCTCCCGCTCGCCCCAATCGTCCGCGTCCCCCGAGGCGAATACCATTTCATCGCCCGAGCGCTGGATATAGGCGCCCACGGCATCATGGTCCCCATGGTGAACAGCGCCAAAGAAGCCGCCCACATCGCCTCCTGCGCCCACTACCCGCCCACCGGACAACGCGGCGCCGCGTTCGGCGTCGCCCACGACGACTACAAGGCCGCCTCCCCCGCCGCCGCCATGGCCAAAGCCGCCGCCCGCACCCTGGTCATCGCGCAAATAGAAACGGTCGACGGCCTGAACGACGTCGAAGCCATCGCCGCCACCCCCGGCATCGACGTCGTCTGGCTCGGCCATTTCGACCTGACCAACTTCATGGGCATCCCCGGCCAGTTCCAGCACCCGGACTACCTCGCCGCCGTCCGCCGCGTCGTAACCGCCACCAAGGCCGCCAACAAAATCGCCGGCTTCATGGCGATGAATGAGGCCTGGGCACAGGAATACTGGCGCCACGGGTTCCGCATGATCGCCTACGGCCTGGATCACCTGCTGTTTCAATCGGCGCTGAAGCTCGGCCTCGACCGCCTACGCGCGATGACCTGACAGCGCCGCCAGATACCCCGTCATCGCCGCGATACGAGCATCCGCGTCCGGCACCCAGCAGAAATGCACCAACCCGCGGCGCCCAGCCGGATCGGCCGCCGCCGCGGACAGCCGCACGTAGCGGCTGAGTACCGTCGTATCGAACCCGCCCGACCGCACCGCCACGTAATTGGCGATCGGCTGATCCACCAGCCCAGCCGAGTCCCGCTCCACGACCTCCCGCCTGTTGCGCAGGGTCCGCGCGATCAGCGCCATCGTCTGCCCATGCCGCACCATGTTGGGAATGCCGAGCGTGCCGGCGTTGAACCCGAACCGATCGGCAGCAACCGGACAATGGTCGTCCGCCAGCAGATCGCTGCCGACCAGGGGCGAGTCCGCCACACGATAGGGCTCCGCCGCGGCGCAGACCCGGTCGGACAGAGCGATCTCCCGCAGCATCGGCGCGATGGGCCGGTCGAAGACGATATCCGCATCCGCATACAGCAGCGGCTGGTAATCCCCTGCCCCGCGCCACTCGGCGATCGCATACCGGGCGGCAATGTAGGCGACCCGGTCCACCGCCCGCGCCGGCAGCAGCGTCACCGCGACCCCCGCAGGCAGCAAGGCCTGGATGCCCTCCGGTGTCTTATCCGTAATAACCAGGATTTCGCCGTCGTAACCCCCGGCCGTCACCAGAAACGCCACGCTCAACGCGAACTGCCGCATGACACGCGCATCGCCGAACACCACAAAATAGACCAGCGGCCGGTAGCGGTGGATCTGCCGCACCCGCCACACATCCGTATGAACCGTCAGCCGGTTCGGCCAATCCGTCCGGTCGAACGGCAGATTGAACCGCAGATCGACCGGCAGCCCACCGATCCGCACCCCGAACGCCGGGGCCATCGCGGCGGCAACCGGAGCCTCATCGGCCTCGGTCAGCCACAGCCCCGCCAGCAACCCGCGCAACACCGCCAGATCGCCGTCCCCAATCGCGACAAACGCGGACTCGAACACCGGCCGGTCCGGCGCCACAACCAGGTCCGCTCGGTCCGCCAGCGCGGTCATGTATTGCCCGTCCCGCACCACGAACAGCGCCTGCACCTCCGCCGACCGCGTAACGGTCCATCCAGCCAGAGGCCCGCTGTCCAACATCAGCGTCAGGCCGAAAATATCGTTCCGCAGGAAGTTCCCAACGCCGACCTGCAACCGCTCATCCAAATCCCCGACATCCAGCAGCGCCCCCGCCTCGGCCAAAGCGCAGTGAGTCAGGGCACCCGTCGCCGGATCGTGGCACACCACCGTACCGTGGCAGGACAGCAGATACGCCACCGAACAGCCCTAGTGGTGCCGGGACCGAGACCCCGGCGGCATCAGCCGATCGCGCCAGAACAGCCGCAACCCGAGCACGCAGGACGGCAGCACGTCCGGTGCTTCCTCGACCAGCTTGTCCATGACCTCTTCCGGCAGAGCCAGTTCGTCCTCGGCCGCGTCGGGCATGGAAAGTCCCGCGATAGCGGCAATGGGGATCAGCAGCATCGCCGTGTCGTCGTCGGCCAGCACCGGCTCCCACTGCGCTTGGCGCATGGATACTGCCTGCATGAACCCGATCGCCCAGTCCTCGACGATCGTGTCCCCGCCAAAGTCCTGCCAGAACACCGGCGCGTATTCGACCGGTTCCGCATCCAGACTGTCGGCGATTTCGTTGTAGCGGCCGAGGATCGAGCCAAGAATCACGTTCGCCTGTGCCTCATCGGCGAAGGCCGGTTCCTCGTTATCCCAGATCACCGGCAGCCATTCGCTGGGCGGCACCGGCTCCGGCCCCACGATCAGCCCCGCGAGAAACCCGTCCAATTCCGATAAATCCATGCATTCTTCGGGGGACTCGTCGGAGGATAAATAGGCCTCCAGCGCATCCAGATCGACGGCGCCTTCCATGGGTACGGCTCCTGTCCGTGGCGCGCGCATTATAAAGGCGACCACGGAATTTGCCAGGACGATCAGGCGGCTTTGGCGCGGTTCTTCTCCAGCCAGCCGTCCACCAGCGCCACCGTCCGGTCGATCTCCGCCAGATGCTGCCCACGCCCCGCGGCGATGAGCTGCACCAACCGGTCCACCCGTTCGATGTTCGGCGCACCCGCCGCCAAAGCCCGAGCGGCCGAGGACGGCGTGATCAGCGACTGCGCCGCGTTGGCGTATTTCTCGAACGGCACCAGATCGCGCGGATCGGCCCCCAAAGACACGCACAGCGCCTTCACCCACTCATAGACCCCGCGCGTGGCCTCTGGATCGGCGTGCACGGCATCCTTGATCGGGCGCATCCCATCCGCTTGCACGCAGCGGTAATTGCCGGCGAGCAGCATCGCCCACTTCGCCAGCGGCACGAACACCGAATCATGCACCTTCAGCTTCACCGGCAGCTCGATGCTCTCATCGCCCACCTGAAACCGAGCGGCCTCCACATCGGCTTCCAGCTGCCGCAGGATCGCGGTGTGGGCGTCGGAGGCAAAACGCGCCGACTTGAAGTTCGTCGGCAGGCGGACCTGCAGCACGTTCACCTTGTCCTCGGGCGGACGGAACGCCTGCGGGTCGGGGCTGCACAGGGTCATGCAGGCCGGGTCGAACGCGTCCCACACCGTGGCATCGGCGAAGCAGCCGCGAATCGCCGTGGCGTCGATCTCCGGGATGCGCTTCAGGAACGGCAGCGGCGGCATGTTCATGATCGACATGCACGGCACCCGCGAGGCCGCCACCGCCTGCGTCAGCTCCCGCACGCCGGGGGAGCGGTACTGCGGCTCCTGCATTGCCAGAACCACCAGGTCGTAGTCCCGGGGGTTCACACCCGCCGTGCCGCCAGCGGTCATCTTGCCCGGCAAGGTCTTGGAGTTGACCTCCACCAGATCCTTTCGGCCGCGCACGGGCATGCGGATGACGGCGCCTTCGGTATTGATCAGATCGGCCTCGGCCGGCAGGCAGATCAAATGCGCGGAATGCCCGGCCAGTACCAGCTTGGTTGCCAGCAGCGAGCCGTAGGACGCACCCATGATAAGGATGCGGTACTGTGTGCTCATGCGAACGGCCCTCCCAGGGCAATTGTTGTTTCGTCTTGCGCACCGCCGGACCGGGCTTCCTTGGACACGAAGCTTGTTTGCAATCCGGTGACGCCGAATCGTAACCCCAACCCACCCAAAACGCCAAGCTCGGATCGTTTGACCCCGCCGGGGGCCGCGGAGTAGGGCCCGCCTCGGCCGAGGGATGCCGCTCCCGGTCTGTGTCCGGTGAGATCGCATCGCCGGCGAACGATGAAGGATACCGAGTATGCGCCGAGCGATCGGGACGTTGGCCGTGGCGACGATAGTGCTGGCAAGCGCCGGCTGCGGGATGAAGAACCCCTTCAACCACAGCCCCGGCTACAGCATCGAATTCATCGCCGGCAACTCCAGCGGCGTGCTGGTCGACTATGCCCATGGGTCCGATCAGGAACTCGATGCCGCCCACACGCTCGCGGTCAACCGCTGCACTTTGTTCGGCAAATCCAGCGCCGTGCTGGAAAGCGTCAATCCGCGAACCGACGGCAAGGACCGCGCGTCCTATATCTGCCAATAACGGTTGGGTACCGGATCAGCCGATCCGGCCCAACTTTTAACCGCCCCTAAGCCACCGCCAGCGCGTCCCCGAAATCCGGATACCGCGTCGCGCCGCCGAGCGTCAGCACCAGCTTCAGCGCCCCGTGCCCGGCCATCGCCAGCACCTCGGGCGACAGCGTCGCGCGGCCGTTGGTCCAGCGAATGCCTTCCTCGGGTTCGTAATCGTGGAACCCGTCCGTCAACCGGGGGTCGTCCATCGCCACGCTGGTATAGTTCCACCCGCGATGCAGCTCGATCTTTCGCACCGCGACGCCGAGTGCCCGAGAATCGCGCGCGATGCCCAGTTCCACCGGTACCACGTCGCGGGAGGCGATCTCCACCGTAGCGGGCGTGCCGGGGATGAAAAACACATGCGAGTCCCCGGCGATTTCCGAGGCCCCCAGCCGCACGCCATCGACAACAAGATGCAAATCCGCATCGTCCGTCATCGGCACCGGCTGGCGCGGTCCCGCTCGGTTGAGTAACCGCTCCCAAATCAAATCCACCACCAACCCGCCGGTCAGCACGGGTGCGCAGGGTTCCTGGGGCGCCCCGTTCCAGCCATCGTTGGCATTCTGGAACAGCCACCGGTTCCCGTCGTCGCGATAGGATTCCGCCGGGGCGCCGTTGGCGATCAGGATATCGTGGCTTTCCAGCTCGACATGATAGATCTCCACTTCCTGCGCTCGGTCGTCCCACACGATGGACCGGTGATTGACCAGAAATTCCACCGGAACGAACACACCGTCGAAGTAAAGCGAATGCGCCTTGGTCACATGCAGATCGCGATTGGGAACGTTCGGCCCCAGCGCGCCCTTGCGCACGATCACCGGCGTAGCCGGCCCGCGCTGGCCGCGCGTCGCGAGCACCTGACCCTTGCCGATCCAGGTAATCTTCCGCGGCTCGGCGCTGCCTTTGGTCACCACCACATCGCCGACGGCGAGCGATTCGACTCCGACTTCGCCGGCCGGCGTCAGGATTTGCGTGCCCTTGCAGAAGCAGACGGTGGTAATGTCGGTCCCGAAGGCGCCGGTCGTGAAGCCGAAACTGCTGACCGAGGCGCCGAAATGCAGCGTGGTATGGCTGGCGCCGCTGTTCAGCACCACGCCAAGGCCGCCGGACAGCGTCGACAGCGACGTGGCGGTGAAACCGGTCACGTCGATGGTGTCATTGGCATTGAAGCCGCTAAAAGTGTACGATGCGGCGTGAGCCGCCGGCGCCGTCACCACCCATTTCGCGCCGGACGCAAACGACACGGTCTGGAAATTGAGGTATTCCGTCCCCAGCCCGCCGCTCAGCGTGCCCGTGCTGGCACCGGACGCGAGCAGGATGATGCCGGTGCTTCCAGCGGTATTAACAACATTTCCAACGAAACTTGCGCCTGCATCGACGATCAGCTTGTTGGTGCCGGCACCATACAGGTCGATGGCGTTCCCGCCGCCGCCGTCGATTGTCCCCGCGTTGGTGACGGTGCCTGCGCCGCCGTAGATTTTAATACCGTAAGCGCCCGTGGTGTTGGCGTTGATATGGCCGCCCGTGAAATTCGTGACCGTCCCGCCACCCGCGAGCAGGATCGCGCCGTAATTCAGGCCGCCGCCGCTGGCGCCTTGGATAGTGCCGTAGTTGTAAACCGACACAGGCGCAAGGTTCGTGGCGAACAACTGGCCGGATATCAGGCCGCTCGATTTGTTGGTGACGACGCCGCCATTTTGAAGAGCGATCGCGCCGGAGTTGGCCGCGACAGCGGCAACAACCTTCCCGTAATTGACAAGCGTGCCAGCGCTGTTGTGGAAGCGTACGGCATTGACCCCACCGCTCTGTCCGTGAATGTATCCCGCCGAAAGGTTGGTGAGTATACCCGCGTTGAGGAAGTAGACTGCTTCACCGCCACCAGCCGACGGCGAGGCGATCGTGGCATGATTGGTGAGCGTGGCGGTACTGCCCTTGAACCAGATGGCAGACCCTATCGAAGCGGGCCCCGTGAAACTTCCCGTGGCGTAGTACGCGCCGGTCCCGTTGAAGGTACTGGCACTCGTAATCGTGGTCGTCATCGGCCCATTTCCCGTGGTTCGTCATATTGCCCGTTGACGCACACGCCGCCTGTGGAAAGGCCCACCCAAACCAAGCCAATGGCCGCGCGCCGGATTTTGCGAAACCGAGCTTATCCGAAGATTTGACAATTGGAAGGGCATATTCGTGAGACAATGCGTTTTTTGCGCCGAATCGGGAATTTAACCGGCCGCTGCCCCACGCTCTGGCCCTCTGCTGCGTCCTCGTTCAGAGTAACGCCAGCCGGAGCATCCGCCTCATGACCGAAGACCGAGAGACCCCGATCCGCGTGGCGCGGAAAGAGGCAGAATCTATACGGGTTTGGGTTCATCGGCATGACGTCGGCAGTCTGTGTCGCGCGACCAACCGTTTCGCTTATTCCTGCGCCGTGCCATCGATCGGCGCTATCGCGGCAGCCTGTATATCCAGAGCAGCCTCCAACAAGCTTTGCCTTGCCCGCCGCCGGATCGCGTCCCGCAGGAGCCCTGAATGGCGCGATCCGATAACAGCCCCGCATCCTTGGCCGAAAGGGCCAGGTCCTCGGGCAGGCTGATCTCGATCACCGCCATGGTACGGCCTCCTTCGCAACCGCCGGATCCAGGTTATGCTGCTTTGACGCGTTCCCGCAATCGATCGGATCGCGGTAAAGAAGCGGCGAAAGGCGCCAAGCCCTTCCCTACGCCGCCGCCACAACCGCCCCCAAATCCGGATACCGCGTCGCCCCGCCCAGCGTCAGCACCAACTTCAGCGCCCCCCGCCCCGGCACCGCCAGCACCTCGGGCGACAGCGTCGCACGGCCGTTGGTCCAGCGGATGCCTTCCTCCGCCTCGTAATCGTGGAACCCGTCGGCCAACCGAGGATCGTCCGCCGCGACAGCGACATAAGCGTCCCCGCGATGCAGCTCGATCTTCCGCACCGCGACGCCGAGCGCCCGGGAGTCCCGCGCGATCCCCCATTCCACCGGCACCACATCCCGCGACGCAATCGTCACCACGCTCGGCACACCCGGAATGAAAAACACGTGCGAATCCCCGGCGATTTCCGAAATGCCAAGCCTGATACCATCGACGACAAGATGCAAATCCGCATCGTCCGTCATCGGCACCGGCTGGCGCGGCCCGGCCCGATCGAGAATCCGTTCCCAAATCAAATCCACCACCAACCCGCCGGTCAGCACGGGCGCGTAAGGTTCTTGCGGCGCCCCGTTCCAGCCGCCGTTGACATTCTGGAACATCCAGCGGTTCCCGTCGTCGCGATAGGATTCCGCCGGGGCGCCGTTGGCGATCAGCACATCGCGGCTTTCCAGCTCGACGTGATAAATCTCCACTTCCTGCGCTCGGTCGTCCCACACGATGGATCGGTGATTAACCAGAAATTCCACCGGAACGAACACACCGTCGAAATACAGCGAGTGTGCCTTGGTCACATGCAGATCGCGATTGGGCACGTTCGGCCCGAGCGCGCCTTTACGCACAATCACCGGAGTCGCCGGCCCGCGCTGCCCGCGCGTCGCGAGCACCTTGCCCTTGCCGATCCACACCACCGGCCGGTGCTTGCCGCCTTTGGTAACCACCAGATCGCCGACAGCGAGCGTTTCCACCCCGACCTCGCCCTCCGGCGTCAGGATTTGCGTGCCTTTGCAGAAGCAGATGGTCGTCAGACTGGTCACGCCGCCCGATGCGACGGTCTGGAAATTCGTGATCGTGCCGGCGAAATACAGGATCGCAGGGGTGGCACCGGTCAGCGTCACGTTCGTCACGCCGCTGCTGACCCCGAAGCTGGAAATCGTCTCGTTACCCTGCAGCCGGATCGTATCGCCGGAGACAAATCCGTTGATAACGGATGAATGGAACCGCGTCGGGCTGCCATACACGTTCCAGGCCGCACCGCTGTCGAAGGCGAGCGTGCCGAAATTGCCGAAACTCCCGAGGTTGGAAATCGTCCCGCTGGCCGCACCGGACCCGAGTTCCAGCGTCGACTGGCTGGGGGTACCGCCGTCGACCGTGCCAATGATAACCTCGCCAGGATCGAGAATCAGGCGGTTCGTGAAGCTCCCCTGAAAAATAATGGCTGCGCCGGTGGAAGTGCCGGCGGTAATCGTCCCCGAATTGGTGACCGTGCCGCCCGTCAGGACTTTGATCCCGTAGGCGCCTCCGCCATTGGAAATGACGCCGCCGGCCAGATTGGTGACCGCGCCGCCAGCCGACAAATATACGCCGCCATAGTTGGCATCGCCGAGGAGTGTGCCAGCATTGACGACCGTCCCCGTCGCGTTAAAAATATCGACTCCGCCGGTTATCGTTCCGCTGCTTTTGTTGCTGACGAGGCCACCCGCCGACAACTGGACCCCATTTTCCGCGCCCAGCCCGGCGACGCCAATGGAACCGTAGTTGACGACCGTGCCGGCGCGGCCGACGAATACAATGCCCGATGTGTTCGAGCGGGTGCTCCGTATGACGCCGCCAACCTCGTTGAGCACAACGTCGGCAGTGCCGGTTTTGACGTAAATTGCCCCCAAGGCGCCGGCCGAGCCCGCCCCGCCGATGATGACCCCGAGATTGTCCAGCGTATCGTTGCTGCCGGTCATGCGCACGGCGACGGAAGTGGTGACGGTCCCAAGATTGAACGCCGTCGTCGCGCTGGACGACAAGGTATAGGTGGTCGAGCGGGTGCTGCCGGCGGCGGTGATCGTCGAGGTCGTCATGGACTTACGTGCTCCCAATCGGAATTCCGGACGGACGTATCGGCCGCTCTCGGTTCCGTGACCCCATCACTTCCTTGAGTCGCGGTTCCCTGGCAAGCGACAAAATGCCGCACGGCCGCGCCTCTGGCCGTTTCCGCCGCTTTGGGTCAGGCTGTGTCCCACCGAAGGAGACCGCCCATGCCGCCCGATGACTCATCGCCCCTGATTCAAGCCGCCATCGCCCTCGCCCCCGCGATACGCGCGGCGCGGGACGACGCGGAACGGATGCGGCAAACCCCGCCGGAGCTGGCGGCCGAAATCACCAAAACCGGGATCTACCAGATGTATTTCCCGGCCTCGATGGGCGGCCCGGAAACCCCGCCCCTGACCGCGTTCCGCGTGGTGGAGGAAATATCCCGCATCGACGGCTCCATCGGCTGGTGCGCGATGATCGCGACGGCGCTGTCGATGAACGTCTCCCTCTTGCCGGTGGAGGTCGGGCGCGAACTCGCCGGCACCCCCGCCGATTATCGCGGCGCCGGATCGGCTCGCCCTGGCGGCAAGGCGTGGAAAGTGCCCGGCGGCTACCGGGTCAAAGGCCGCTGGAACTTCGCCAGCGGCATCATGAATGCCCGCTGGCTGTATGCCACCTGCGTGATGGCCGACACCGAAAAACCCACCCTGCGCGCGGTGTGGGTGCCGCGCGAGCAGGTCGCAATCGTCGATACATGGCAAACCATGGGCATGCGCGGCACCGGCAGCCAGGATTTCACCGTCGACGACGTTTTCGTGCCGGAACACCGCAGCGTGGCCTCCGACGCGCCACCGACCCAGAAAACCCCGCTGTACCATCCCCGTACGAGGTTCGTGTTCCTCTGGACCCCCTCCGCCGCCAACGCCTTGGGCGTCGCCCGAGGCGCTATCGATGCGCTGACGGAAATCGCCACGACCGAGGCATCCACCTTGAACCCCAACCTTTTGCGCGACCGATCCGCCGTACAGACAAAGCTGGGAGAGGCCGAGGCCATCGTGAACGCTGCCCGCGCCTATGTCTTCGACGCCGTGGGCAGCCTGTGGGCAACACTGACCGCCGGCGAGGAACCGACCGATCGGCAGGTCGCGCAGGGACGCTTGGCCCTGGTCCACGCGATGCACGAATCCGCCCGCGCTGTGGACAAGGTCTTCCACGCCGCCGGCACCAACGCAATTTACACCAGACTGCCGCTGGAACGTGCCTTCCGCGATGTCCACGTCGCCATCCAACACGGCGCCGCCCTGCCGTTGTATTTCGAATCCGCCGGCAAAGTCCTGCTCGGCCTGAAACCGGGCGATCCCGGGTGGTAGTTGCCAGCCCACGCATCCAGCGCCACACTCCACGCAATCAACTTGGGAACGTCACCATGTCTTCACGCTTCGCCGGCCTGACCCCGCTGCTCGCCCCCCGCTCCGTCGCCGTGCTCGGCGCGTCGAGCGACCCAACCCGCATCAGCGGCCGGCCCATCGCCTACATGAAATCCCAAGGCTTCCAGGGCGGACTTTACCCCATCAACCCAAACCGAGCGGAAGTTCAGGGGTTGAAGGCGTACGCATCGATTAACGATGTGCCGGAAGTGCCGGATGTCGCGATCGTCGCGGTGGCCAGCGAAGTCGCCGCCGCCGCCATCGAGGATTTGGCGAAAAAAGGCGTCAAGGCCGTGGTAATGTTCACCGCCGGCTTCGCGGAAATGGACGATGCCGGCGCTGTCGCGCAGGATAAAATGGTTGCCACCGCACGGTCCTACGGCATGCGCATCCTCGGGCCGAACTGCCTGGGCGTGTTCGATGCAAGACGCGCCTATTACGCAACGTTCTCCTCGTCGTTCGACAGCGGATGGCCGGTGCCGGGCCGTATCGGAATCGCCAGCCAATCGGGCGCGTATGGGACACATCTGTATACCCTGGCTCGCAACCGCGGCATCGGCGCATCCTTGTGCGTGATGACCGGCAACGAAGGCGACGTCACGGTCGGCGAGTGCATCGGCTGGCTCGCGGAAAATCCGGAAGTGGATGTCATCGCCGTCTACGCGGAAGGCATCCGCGAGGCCTCCGGCCTGATCGCCGCCCTGGAAGCCGCCCGCGCCGCCAAGAAACCCGTCGTCATGCAGAAAGTCGGACGCTCGGAACTCGGAACGAAAGCGGCGAAATCCCATACCGCTTCCATCGCCGGCGACGATGCGGTCACGGAAGCAATCATGAACGAATTCGGCGTCTACCGCGCCCGCAATTCCGAGGAAATGCTGGATATCGCCCACACCGCAACCCGCAAAATCTACCCGGTGAAAAACACCTTCGGCGTGATCACGGTGTCCGGCGGCGCCGGCGTGTTGATGAGCGACGTGGCCGAAAGCGTCGGTCTGGCGATGCCGGAAATGCCCATCGAGGCGCAAAAGCGCCTGCGCGAACTCGTGCCATTCTGCGCCCCCCGCAACCCCGTCGATGCCACTGCGCAAGTATCCAACGACGTTAGCTTGGTGAAAACCTTCACCGAATCCATGGTCCGCGACGGCGGATACACATCGGTCCTGGGTTTCTTCAGCATGACCGCGTCGTCCCGCCGCTGGCCCGCGATCCGCGAGCAATTAACGGCGGTCAAAGACGAAAACCCCGACCGTCTGTATGTGTTGTCGGTCATCGTCCCGCCCGAGGGCCGCGACTCCCTGGAAGCCGACGGCTGGGTCGTGCATGAAGACCCCACGCGCGCCGTCGTCGCCGTCGATGCGATGGGCCGCTTCGGCGCCGCCTTCGCCAAGCCGCCGGGCCTGCCGGCCCCGGTCGTTCCGCCCGTGACGCTGCCGGCGGTGACGCCCACGGAAGCCGAGGCGAAACGGTTGCTGGCGACCGCCGGCATCGCTTCCGCCCCCGAAGCCGAATGCACCGACGCCGATTCCGCCGTCGCGGCGGCCGAGAAATTCGGTTATCCGGTCGTGATGAAAATCCTGTCGCCGGATATTCTGCACAAATCCGAAATCGGCGGCGTGCTGCTGGATGTCTCCGACGCGGCCGGGGTTCGGGAAGGTTTCGCCCTGCTGCTGGAACGCGCCAAAGCCGCCGCACCGACCGCCCGTATCGAAGGCGTATTGGTCGCCAAGCAGCTGAAAGGCGGCGTCGAATGCATCATGGGCATCACCCGCGATCCCGTCTTCGGCCCAATGGCGATGTTCGGCCTCGGCGGTATTTTCGTGGAAATTCTGAAAGACGTGGTGTTCCACCGTTGCCCGTTCGGACCGGACGTCGCCGAGGAAATGATCCGCTCCATCAAGGGCGCCCCCCTGCTGCTCGGCGCCCGAGGCCGCAGGAAAGCCGATATTAAAGCCCTGGCCGACACGTTGTCCCGCCTGTCCGCCTTCGCCGTCGCGGCCGGCCCGAAGCTGGCGTCGATCGACCTCAACCCCGTCTTCGCGATGCCGGAAGGCGAGGGCGCCTTCGCGGTGGATGCTGTGATCGAAGTGGGGTGACCACCCTCGCCACTTCCCCGTCATGGTCGGGCCTGACCCGACCATGACAAGGCCGAAAAGATGATCGTCGCCCTGGCCGGCCACGTCGACCACGGCAAAACCGCGCTCGTTCGCGCCCTGACCGGCATCGACCCCGACCGCCTGCCGGACGAAAAAGCCCGAGGCATGACCATCGACCTCGGGTTCGCGCACACCGTGCTGCCCGATGGCAGTACGGTCGGCTTCGTCGACGTGCCCGGGCACGAACGTTTCCTGACCAACATGCTCGCCGGCGTGCTGTCGATCGACAGCGTGCTGTTGGTCGTCGCCGCCGACGACGGCCCGATGCCGCAGACGCAGGAGCATCTGGCCGTCCTACGCCTGACCGGCGTCACCGACATCGCCATCGCGGTCACGAAAATCGACCGCGTGGATGCGGCCCGAGTCGCGGAAGTCTGCGCCCAACTGGCGCATATTTCCCCGGACATCATGCCGGTATCGGCGATAACCGGGGCCGGCATGGAAAGATTACAAGCCTGGGTCGCCGCCAAAGCCGCATCCTGGCAACGCCGGAGCGCCGCCGGCGGGTTCCGGCTGGCCATCGATCGCGGCTTCCTCGTCCCCGGCACCGGTTTGGTCGTAACCGGAACGGTCGCGTCCGGCACCGTCGCGGTCGGCGACCGTCTGCTACTGTCCCCATCGCATCTGGCCGCCCGCGTTCGCGGCATTCAGGTGCACCACGCCGCCGCCGCGTTCGCCTCGGCCGGCGACCGTTGCGCTTTGGCGATCGCTGGCGCCCGCATCGAAAAAGCCACGGTCCACCGCGGCGATTGGCTCCTGGCCCCACAGCTCCATGCCCCCGTTTCCAAATTGGACGTGCAAGTGCGCCCAACCGAGGGCCGAGTGCTGAAACACGCCTCCCCCGTGCATGTGCATATCGGCTCCGCCAGTATCCGAGGCCGCGCGATGGTGCTGGGCGCGACCGATCTGAAAGCGGAAGGGTTCGTGCATCTCGCTTTGCACCGACCGACAGCGGCTTTGTTTGGAGACCGTATCATCCTCCGCGACGAAGCCACCGGCCGCGTCGTCGCCGGCGGCCGCGTGATCGATCCATTCCCCCCGGCTCGCCGTGTCCCGCGCGAGCAACGGGCCGCGTCGTTAACCGCCATGGCGGAACCGGAAGCCCCCACCGCCTTGGCCGGCCTGCTGCGGGCCGAGGGCTGGGTGGATCTGGCTCGTTTCGGTTCAGCGCGCAATCTGGACTCGCTGAACGGCCTGGACGGCGGCATCCGTATCGGCCGTCTTGCGCATCCCATTTTGGTTTCTAATGAAACCAATGAATCCCTCGGCCAGGCCCTGTTGCGGACGCTGGCGTCCTGGCACGAGAAAAACCCATCCCTCCCCGGCCCCGGCAAGGCCGCGCTGTTATCCAGCCTGCGCGCCTGGCCCGAGGAAATCGCCGAGGCCGTACTGCTCGACCGCATCAAACGCAGCGACATCGCCCAGCGCGACGCCATCTTCCACCTCCCCGGCCATCAAGCCCGCTTGGCCCCAGCCGACGCCGCCCTCTGGACCCGGATCGAACCGGCCGTGAACGCCGAACCGTTACGACCCCCGCGAGTCCTGGAAATCGCGGCGCTGCTTGGGCTGCCGCGCGAGGAAACCGAACCTCTATTATCCCGCCTGGAACGTTTTGGCCTGCTACTGCGCGTTGCCCCCAACCGCTTCTACGCTCCATCCGGCGTCGTCGCCCTGAGCGAGATCGCCACCGAAACAGCACAAAACGCCGAGGACGGCACCTTCACCGCCGCCATGTTCAACCAACGCAGCGGCATCGGCCGCAACCTGACCATTCAGGTGCTGGAATACCTGGACAAAATCGGCGTCACCCAACGCATCGGCGAGCACCGCCATGTGGTGCGCTCCGCCGCCGATGTGTTAGGCATCCCGCACCGATAAAGGAGACGATAAGATGGCGGCAAGAACAGGGGCGGAATTCCTCAAAGGCCTGAAAGACGACCGGGAAGTCTGGATCGGCGGCGACAAAGTCACCGACGCCGTGTCGCACCCCGCGCTCAGCGGTGCCGCCCACGGCATGGCCGCGGTCTTCGACCTCCAGCACGAAGCCGCCGAGGACTGCCTGTTCCCCGACCCGGAAACCGGCGAAGCGATCAACGTCAGCCACATGATCCCGAAATCGCCGGAGGACATCAAACGCCGGCACCGGGGTTTACGCCGGATCGCGGAACATACCGTAGGGGTGATGGGCCGCACGCCCGATTATATGAACGTCACCTATGCCGGTTTCGCCGGCTGCTGGGACGAATGGGCGGAACACGGCAACGAAGCCGGGGCGGAACGGCAGGTGGAATATCAGAAATTCCTCCGCCGCGGCGATATCTCGCTGACGCACACCCTGATCCACCCGACCATCGACAAAGCCCGAGACGAAATGCCGGGCCAGGAAAACGACGTTATCCTGCGTAAGATCGCCGATACCGAACACGGCATCGTTGTGCGGGGCGCGCGCATCCTGGCAACTCTGGCGCCGTTCTCGGACGAAATCGCTGTTTATCCCGGTCGCCCTTTGCCACCGGACAGCGATAAATTCGCAGTTTCGTTTTGCATTCCGATGGCGACGCCCGGCCTGAAATTCATCTGCCGCGACAGCGTGGCCGGCACCGATAACCGCTTCGATTCGCCATTGTCGTCCCGCTTCGACGAACAGGACGCCTTCGTGGTGTTCGACGACGTGGAAATCCCGCGCGACCGCCTGTTCATCGACGCCAACACCAAAGTCTACAATCAGGTCATGACGCGCAGTTGGAACAGCAACGTCATGCAGCAGACCATGGTGCGGGCCGCGACCAAGCTGGAATTCGCCTGGGGCCTCGCCACCGCGATGACCGAAGCCATCGGCGACAAAAGCCCCAATGCACAACAACTGCTTGGGGAACTTTGGAGCTACGCGGAACTCGCCCGCGCCGCCGTGCAGACGGCCGAGGATCACCCGATGGAATGGTCCAACGGTTGCTGGTTCCCCGACGCTGCGCCTCTATCTGCCCTGCGCGCCACCATGCCGTTCTGGATGCCGCGGGCGAACGAAATCATCAAACTGCTGGGGTCGCATAATCTGTTGGCGACGCCGACCTGGGCGATGATGCGGAATCCGGAACTGCGGCCATACATCGATAAATATCTGCACGGCGCACACGGGATGGATGCCGAACGGCGGATACGGTTGTTCCGCTTGGCGTGGGATTACGCCGGCACGGCATTGGCGTCCCGGGTGGAATTGTACGAGCGGTTCTACCTGACCTCCGGCCAACGGAATCAACAGCGGGCGCAAGCCAACGCCGACCGCACGCAGGCGATGCGGCTGGTGGAGCGGTTTTTGAATGAGCCGGTGGACTAACCCGGCAGCTCCAACACATTCTTCGACAGAATGTTCCGCTGAATCTCATTCGTGCCGCTGTAAATCGTCGATGGCCGGGACTGCAGAAACAGCCCGGCCGGGTTCAGCGCGCGATTGCCTTCCATCGGTTCCAGCATCCCGCCGTGTTCCCCGGCGATATCTAGCATCGTTTCGGCGATCCGCTGATACAGCTCCGTCTGATACACCTTCAACATCGACACATCCGGCCCCGGCACTTCGCCGCGGCGGACCTGTTCGACGTAGGTTTCGTAAAGGTCCGTCAAATCCTCGACATCCAGCCGGTGCCGGATGAACGTTTCCTGGAAACCCGCATCGTCCCAAACGCCCATCCGTTCCGCCAGCCCGCGCAAACGCGCCAGAGCGTAAGCGGATTGCTTGGGCGATCCGACGAAAATCCGCTCGAATCCCAGCAGCGCCTTTGCCATGCTCCAGCCCTTGTTGGGCTGCCCGACCAAAGCCGAGGCCGGAACGCGGACGTTATCGAAGAACGTCTCGGCGAATTCCTCATTCAAATCCAGCGTCATCAGCGGGCGGACGGTAATGCCCGGCGTATCCATGGGCACCAGGAAGAAGCCGATACCCTCCTGCTTTTTCGCCTTCCGGTCGGTGCGCGCGAGGACATAAATCCAGTTGGCGTCCATCGCCATCGACGTCCAGATTTTCTGGCCGTTGATGACATAATCGTCGCCATCGCGCTCCGCCACCGTCCGCAACGATGCCAGATCGGAGCCGGCATTCGGTTCGCTGTAGCCCTGGCACCAGATGTGCTCGCCGGACAGCACTTTCGGCAGGAAAAACTCCCGTTGCGCCTGCGTTCCGTGCGCGATCAGCAGCGGCCCGACCATCAGCACGCCCTGATCGATGGTGCGGGCGCAGCCGTGACGCTCGAACTCATCCAGCATGATCAGCTGCTTGCCGGGCGACAGACCCATGCCGCCGTGTTCGGCCGGCCAGCCGGGGCAAAGCCAACCTTTCTCCGCCAGCTTGAAATACCAGGATTTGCACTCTTCCCAGTGCAGCCGTTTCAAGGGGTTGCGGATTTCCGGCGGGTAGTTGGCTTCTACCCATTCACGGACGACCAGACGAAATGCCTCGTCCGAAAGGGCATTCAAATCCACCGGATCAATCCTCGTCGCCGGCCGGTGCCAGATCGCGGAAGCGGGCGCGGTGCAACGCGGCGGAGCCATAAGCTGGCGCCAGTACCATCATCTTGCGCAGGAACAGGCCGGGATCGGCCGCGTCGGTGTAGCCGATGCCGCCATGCAGCTGGATGCAACCGCGCGTTACAGCAGATGCCGCGTCGGACGCCCGCGCTTTCGCCCGCGACACCGCCGCCTTCCGTTCGGCCGCGTCCAAGGACGTATCCTGCGTACGCGCCGCCGCGTTAACGGTCGCTCGTGCCAGGGAAACCTGGATTTTTAAATCGGCCGAGCGATGCTGCAACGCCTGAAACGATCCGATTTTCCGCCCGAACTGCTCGCGGGTTTTCAGATATTCCATGGTGATGCCGAAGACGCGGTCCATCGCGCCGAGCAGATAGGCGCTGGTGGCCATCGTCGCGGTCTCGAAAGCATCCGAAAGATCGCCCGCGATGAACTCGCCGGGTGCGTTATCCAGCGTCAGCGTGCCCGCGTTGCCGCCGTCCTGCGTGGTTTGGCATTCCAGATGCACGCCCGTGGCCCCGCGATCCACCAGCACCGACCCGCCGGGCACTGTGACCAAAAACGCGTCGGCACCGGCCGCCATCGGCACGAACACTTTTTTGCCGCTGACGCGACCGTTCGCGAACGTCGTGCCGCCCGCCGCCAGATCGATGCTCAACGGCTTTTCCTGCCACGCCGGCAGGACGATGCGTTCTCCGGACAGGACCGCGGCCATATGATCGGCCGGCAACGCCCGCGCCGCCATGGCGGCCGGGATCAGCGGTTCGGGAATCAGCGCCGCACCGAGTTCCTCGGTCAGCGCGCAGAACTCCTGCACGCCCAAGCCGGAGCCGCCCTGATCTTCGGACACCAGCAACCCCAGCCACCCCATCTCGCACATTTCGCGCCAGACGGAGCGGTCGAAGCCGGGTTCGGTGAAGCGAAGCGCTCGGACGCGTTTCAGGTCGCTGGTGCGCGGCGCGATTCCGGCGGCGCTGTCGCGGATCATGCGCAGGCTTTCTTCGCGGTCCTCGGCGGTTGTGGCCATGGCGGTACCCTTTCTTATGCCGGCAGATGCAGCTTGGCGTCGGTGCGGGCCTGCAGATTCTCCAGCGTCAAGCCGGGCGCCATGCCCAGCACCACGAACCCGCGGTCGGTGACGTCCAGCGTCGCGAGATTGGTGTAGACGCGCTTCACGCAGGACTCCGCCGTCAGCGGATACGAGCACTTGTTGACCAGCTTGGACGTGCCGTCCTTGGTGGTGTGGTCCATGATGACCCAAAGCCGCTTGGCGCCGGCCGCGAGGTCCATCGCGCCGCCGACCGCCGGAGCCGTATCGTTCTCCGACGTCGCCCAGTTGGCGATGTCGCCGTTATCGGCCACCTGGAACGCGCCGAGGACACACAAATCCAGATGCCCGCCGCGGATCATCGCGAAGCTGTCGGCGTGGTGGCAGATGCTGCCGCCCTGGCGCAGCGTGATGTACTGCTTGCCGGCGTTGATGAGCCATGGCTCGATGGCGTCCTTCGCAGGCGCTGGGCCCATGCCCAGAATGCCGTTTTCCGAGTGGAAAATGACTTCCCGATCCAGCGGCACATGATCGGCGACCAGCGTCGGAATGCCGATGCCGAGATTGACGTACCAGCCCTCGGGGATGTCCGCGGCGGCGCGCTGCGCCATCTGCACGCGGTTGAAGGGGGTGAAAGCGGAGTCGGACATGGGTCTCTGTCTTTCTGTTAGAAGCCGCCGGGGTCGCCGTAGGGGATGTGCAGGACGCGATCGACGAAGATGCCGGGCGTATGGACGTGGTCGGGATGGATATCGCCGAGGCCCACGACATGCTGCGTCTGCACGATCGTCAGCTTGGATGCCATCGCGACGATCGGATTGAAATTCCGGCCGGCGAGCTTGTAGGTCAGGTTGCCCCAGCGATCGGCCTCCCACGCTTCCACCAAGCCGACGTCGCCGTACAGCGCGTTTTCCAGAATGTAGGTGCGGCCGTCGATTTCGCGGTGTTCCTTGCCGACCGCCATCTTGGTGCCGACACCCGTCGCCGTGAAAAACGCCGGCACGCCAGCCCCGGCCGCTCGGATACGCTCGGCGATGGTGCCCTGCGGGACAATTTCCAGCTCGATCTTGCCCGCGCGATACAGGGTTTCGAACACCACCGGATCCGACGAACGCGGGAAGGAGCAGACGATCTTCCGCACGCGCCCGAGTTCCATCAGGCGCGCGAGGCCGACATGGCCGGAACCGGCATTGTTGGCGGCGACGGTCAGGTCCTTGGCGCCTTGCTCGATCAATCCGTCGATCAGCGCGTTCGGCTGGCCGACGGAGCCGAAGCCGGCCAGCAGGACGGTCGATCCGTCCTTGATGCCCGCCATGGCGTCGGCCATGGACTGGACGGTCTTGTCGATCATGCTTTGGGTTCCCTCCAGGGGGTGTTTGCTGGGGGGAAGGTTTAGCGTGGGGGTGGGGATTGGGGCAAGGTGCGGGGGTTCCTCGCGCGATGGCGAGGGCTTCGTTCGGAGCCAGCAAGAGTGAGGCCGTGCAGGCGAGGTCGTGGGTGGCGGTGAAACCACTATGCTGCGTCTCCCAAAGCCCGCAACCGAAATCTCACCCCACCATCTTCACCTTCGGCAAATCCTCGGCTCCCAGCGTCTCCCGCGTTAGAAGCAACTCCGCCCCCGCATCCAGCGCCGCGCGATTATCCGCCAAAATCCCGATGGCCCGAGCCAAGGCGGCCTCCAGACGCGTGCGGACGGCTTGGTCGATTTCCCGCGCGGTCTGTTCGCTGAACCGCCGAGGCTGCCAGAACGCCCCCGGCTGCCCCAGGAACTGCCCTTGTTCGGTATCCAGCGCCACCGGCCCCAGCGCCTTATCCATCCCGAACCGCATCACCATACCGCGCGCGATGTCGGTGGCCTTGGCCAGATCGTCCGACGCACCGGTGGAAATGTCGCTCCCGAGTAACGTCTCGGCCGCGCGGCCGCCCATCAGGACGGTCATTTTGTCTTCCAGCTCATGCAGCCCCATCAGGAACCGGTCGTCGGTGGGGCGCTGCATCGTGTATCCCAATGCACCGATACCGCGCGGGATGATCGACACTTTCTGGATCGGATCGCTGCCCGGAATGGCCAGCGCCACCAGCGTGTGCCCCATCTCGTGATACGCGACGATCCGGCGTTCCCGGGGGATCAGGATGCGGGATTTCTTCTCCAGGCCGGCGACGATGCGCTCCACCGCCGCGGTGAAATCGGCCATGCCGATGTCCACCCCGCCGCGCCGGGTCGCGACCACGGCTGCCTCATTGGCGAGGTTCGCGAGATCGGCGCCGGTAAAGCCGGGGGTCAACGCCGCGATATCCTCCAGCTTCACATCGGAAGCCAGCGACAGTTTCTTCGTGTGAATGCCCAGAATCTGCACCCGCCCGATCTTGTCCGGCCGGTCCACCAGCACCTGCCGGTCGAAACGGCCGGCCCGCAGCAGCGCCGGGTCCAAAATCTCCGGCCGGTTGGTCGCCGCCAGCACCACGATGGCGGCGGAGCGGTCGAACCCGTCCATCTCCGCCAGTAACTGGTTCAGCGTCTGCTCCTTCTCGTCCTGCCCGCCCATGGCCGACGCGCCGCGCGCGCGTCCCAACGCATCCAGCTCATCGATGAAGATGATGCAGGGGGCGGAGGTCCTGGCATGCTCGAACAAATCCCGCACGCGGGAGGCACCGACACCCACGAACATCTCCACGAATTCCGCGCCGTTGGTGGAGAAGAACGGCACCCCCGCCTCCCCCGCCACCGCGCGGGCCAGCAGCGTCTTCCCGGTACCGGGCGGCCCGACGAGCAAAATGCCGCGCGGGATGTGGGCGCCCAACCGCCCGAATTCGTCCGGCCGTTTCAGGAAATCGACGATTTCATGCAGTTCGGCTTTGGCCTCATCGACGCCGGCCACGTCGTCGAACGCCACTTTGATGTCGGTTTCCGGCGCCACCAGCTTGGCCTTGCTGCGGCCCATGGAGAACAGCCCGCCCGCCATCCCGCCGGCGCCGCCCATCCCGCGGGAGGCGAACATCCAGATGCCAACGAACAGGATCGGCGGGATGATCCAGGACAGCACGGTCGCGAAGGCGCCGCCGCCGGCCGTGGCGCTGAACTCCACCTTGTGGTCCGACAAAGCCGCAGCCAGATCGCGCGGGACGGAGACAGTGGTGAACTGGGTTTTCCCGTCCGCCATCGCCTCATTCAACGTGCCGCGGATGGAATCGCCGTTGACGACGACGGATTTGACCTTGCCCGCGTCCAGATAGGCCTGAAACTGGCTGTAGGGGATCGGGGCGACATCGCCGACGCCGGACATGAAGGAGACACCCGCCATCATCGCCAACCCGAGCAGGATCATCCAGATGGTGGGGGATATTTTCGGTTTGGGGGCGGCTGCCGGCACTGCATTCTCCCGTGGACGCAGGTTGGCAATAGCACCTCCGGGCCGGGTTGGGGCATAAAGATGCCATGCGAACCAGAGGCCTGTTCGACCTTCAGATCAACGGCTACGCCGCGGTGGATTTCAACGATGCCGCCCTGACGCCGGATGCGCTCGACCACGCGCTGCATGCGATGCTGCGTTCGGGGGTGACCGCGTGTCTGCCGACCCTGATCACCGCGCCCGAGGACGTCCTGGCCGCTCGGTTTGCCGCGCTGGACGCGGCAGTGGCGCGCAGCCGGCTGGGGCCGGTCATGGTGCCGGGGTACCACCTGGAAGGCCCGTTCTTGAACCCAACGCCGGGCTATGCCGGGTGCCATCCCGCCGCCACGATGGTGCCCCCCGACCGGACGATGATCCAGCGGCTCGCAGCCGGCCTGCGCCGCCCCATTCTGCTACTGACCCTCGCGCCCGAACTGCTCGGCGCCCCCGCTTTGATCGCATGGGCGCGGTCCGCCGGCATCGTAACCGCGATGGGCCACACCGCCGCCACGGCCGACGACGTCGCCCGCGCCGCCGAAGCCGGCCTGCGTCTGAGCACCCACCTCGGCAACGCCCTGCCGCAGCCGCAGCCCAAGTTCCTGAACCCGCTCATGGCACAACTGGCCGAGGACCGCCTGCACGCCAGCTTCATCGCCGATGGCATCCACATTCCACCCGACGCGCTGAAGGTGCTGCTGCGTGCCAAAGGCCTGGATCGGAGCATCCTGATCACCGACGCCACCGCTGGGGCCGCCGCGCCCCCTGGGACTTACGGGTTCGCCGGTATGCGGATCGAGCGTGCCGCGGATGGGTCGGTGCGGGAGCCGGGCAGTCCGGTTCTGGCGGGGTCGGCGTTGTGCCTGGATCAGGCGGTGCGGAATGTCGTCGCCTGGGGGCTCGCGTCATTCGCGGACGCCGTCGCGATGGCATCGACGCATCCGGCGGCGTTGCTGGTCTCGGGGGGCGGACTGGCGGAGGGTGCCGTCGTTTGGGACGACACGCTATGTCCGTTGGATGTCGAAGTGGGCGGGACGCGGTGGAGTCAGCACATCGGCTGATACCGCCTCCCCGGCTTCCAGGTCATGAGGGTGGGACAGCGAAGCCTGCACGCGGTCGGTGCGATCGGCACGGCGACGATGCGGAAGTTCGACGAATCGTGCCTAAAAACTCCGCCGCCGTTCCGACACCACCAACAGCACCCCGGCCGCGACAATCAGCCCGGCCCCAACCAATACCGCCGGAACCGGAATATCGTGCCATACGGCGTAGCCCAGCAGAAACGCCCACAGCAGCGCGGAATACTCCACCGTCGCCAGAACCGAGGCCGGCACCAGCCGCGCAGCCTCGAACACCGAAAACTGCGCCAGACCGCCGAAGACGCCGACCGCCAGCAACAACGGCAGCTCGATTCCGCTGGGCGTGTGCCACGTGAACGCGGTCGCAACCCCGGTAGCAACCATGAAAATCGCGTTACTGAAGAGCATTTGCAGCAAGGAGGATTCCTGCCGCGCGATCCGCCGCATCAGAACGATGCCGTAACCCCACATGACCGCCGCCGCCAAAACCAACAGCGTGGGCAACGACGCGGTGACGCCGAACGGGTCCGACGCGCACAATACGCCCACGAAACCGATCGTCACCGCGATCCACCGCGCCCTGGTGACCTGCTCCTTCAAAAGCCGTGCCGCCATCACGGTAATAACCAAAGGCGCCACGAAATACAGCGTCAGCAATTGCCCGAGCGGCAGGCTGCGCGAAGCCGTGTAAAAGCACAGCCAAGCCGTCAGCATCATCGCCGCTCGGCCCGCCATCGCCCGCTTCAAGGGGGTGGTAACGGAGCGGCGCAGCAGCGGGCGGCCGCCGATCGCGATGGTGCCCACCAGAACGGTGGCGCTGCGGAAAAACAAAATCTGCCAGACCGGCGTCGTGACGACGAGCCATTTGATCGCCGCGTCGTGAACGCAAAACAGGCCATAGGCCGCCAGGCCAAGCGCGATGCCGAGTGTGGATGTCCGCCCCATGCGGGGTGGATAGCATGCCTTACGCGGCGCCGCGCCTCTGCTCCCCACCCCGCGATTCCGCCAGATGATCGAACCGTTGCGTGTACGTCCCCAACCCCAGCGTCTGAGACCGAAGCTCGATAATCAGATCGTGCATCTCCGCCTCCGGCACCAGCGCCTCCACATCGTCCCACCCCGGCCAGCCCGGCCGTTCGGCGAACCCCAGAATTTGGCCGCGCCGTCCGGTCAGCAGCCGCTGCGCGCGGGCGGTAAACTCGTTGGGGACGCTGACCGTGACGCGATCGACAGGCTCCAGCAGCACCGGATCGGCCTTTGCCAACCCGTCGCGCATCGCCTGATGCGTCGCGGTTTTGAACGCCATGTCGGAACTGTCCACCGCATGAAATCCGCCATCGGTCAGCGTCACGGAAATATCCACCACGGGGTAGCCGAACGGACCTTTCCGCGCGGCTTCCTCGGCCGCTTCGCCGACGGCGGGGATGAAGTTGCGGGGGACGGCGCCGCCCACCACCTTATCGACGAATGCGAACCCAGCCCCACGCGGGCGGGGCGCGATATCGATTTTCACGTCGGCGAACTGGCCATGCCCCCCGGTCTGGCGTTTCAGCCGGCCATGTTCGTGCACCGCCGCTCGGATCGTTTCCTTATACGCGATCTGCGGTTTATCGGTCCGAAGTTTTAACCCGAAACTCTTCGCCATATGATCGACAGTGGTCAGCAGATGCATCTCCCCCTGCCCACGCAGTACCATTTCGCCGGTGTCGGTGTCGTGGGTAACCGTCAGAGTGCTGTCTTCCTCAGTCAATTTCTGCAACGCACCGAACAGTTTCACGTCGTCCTTCCGATCGGTCGTGTGCACCGCCATCGCGTAGACCGGCGGCGGGGGCGATGGGAACGGCAGTGCCTCCGCCGCACCGATCGAGGCGCCGGTCGCCACCCCATCCAACCGCCCGAACGCCACCACGTCCCCGGCCACGGCGTCCGGCACTTTCGTCAGATCGGCGCCATTATTCATCCGGTAGATGCCGCCCAACCGCGTGCCGTTCAGCATGGCGCCGTCCCTGATCTCCCCGCGCCAGACGCGAGCATAGGACAGTTTGCCCGTGTGGCCGGCGTAGGCAGTTTTGAACACCTGAGCCAACGGGGCACCGGTCGCCTCAATGGCTTTGCGGTCGGCGGTTTCCGCGGCTTCCGGCGTGTCGTGCCGCAGAGCCTTCCACAAACGCCGCACGCCGTTGGCGTTTTCGGCCGACCCCAGCAGCACCTCGATCACCGACCCGGCCAGCAGGTCCTTGCGCATGTCGCGATACAGTTCGTCCGGCGTCGGCTTCATGTCCTCCAGCACTTTTTCCAGCAGCGCGTCGTCGTGGTCGGCCAGAACCTCGACCAGCCGCCCGAGCGCCTCGTGCTCTTCCTCCATCAAAGCGGGCGGGATGCGCATGAGTTCGGAGGCTTGGCCCTTGCGGTAGCGGTAGGCGCGTTCGCTGACCAGATCGACGTAGCCGGTGACGCCGTTGCCCTCGATGATCGGCATCTGCCGCAACACCAGCGGGGAGCGGGCGTGCGATTGCAGCGCGGCGAGCGTGTCGGAGACGCTGCCGTCCAGCGTGTCGATCTTGTTGATGAAGATCATATGCGGCACGCCCTCATCCGCCAGCTTCTTCAGCAACGGCGCGAGGGTCAACGCTTTGGCGGGCACCGGTTCGCACACCACGATGGCGATATCGGCCATGGCCAAAGCGGCCTCGGTCTCATGCGCGAATTCGATGGAGCCGGGGCAGTCCAGAATGGCCCATTTGTCGCCGAGGTATGCGCAGTGCCCCAGCCGGACCTCGGTCGTCATCGGGCGGTTGCGCGGATCGGCCGGGCGCTTGGGAGGCGAGCCGGCGGCCTCCATGAGTGCGTCGAACAGGGTCGATTTGCCGCTGCTGTAGGGTCCCACCAGAGCCACCGAACGGGGACTTCTGCCGTTTTTGGTTCCTGACATGGTCGCGCCTCCTTCGTTTATTGAAGGCGCTTACCGGGCGGAGACCCAGCGTTGGGGCGCCCGGTGCGCCCTTCTGGGATTGGATGTTAACCGGGTTCGCGGCACAAGCGAGTCCTGATTTCATTCGACGGGAAAAGAAGGCACTTGTCCGCTTGGCTCTACATCGCCGCCTGGGCCGCGACCCTGCTGGACCAGTTCGGCGGGTTGCCGATGGTCGGCGATGTGGCGGGGTTGGCGTTGCTGGCGTTCCTGCTGATCCAATTCCCCCGGCAGCGGCGCTACGCGCAGGTGCTGTTTCTGGCGATGGCGGGGACCGGCATGGCGGGGGTGGCGGCATCGCACGATCCGATGGCGCTGTTCCTGGCCGGATGGCGGCGTGGCGCGGCGTATGCGTCCTTCTTCCTGGCTTTGACCGCCTTGCGCGACGCGGCGGAGACCAGCCGCCTCGTGCGCCGCTGCGGCCAGCATCTGGTCGCTCAGCCCGCCGGCCGCCGTTACGCGGCGCTGACCGGCGGCGGGCATCTGTTTGGGATCATCCTGTCCTACGGCGCCATCGATCTGCTGGCGGCCATGGTCGGCCGGGCCAACCGAGCGGGATCGGCGGTGGAGCGGGCGGTGAGGGGAAGGCGGATGCTGATGGCGATCAACCGCGGCTTCTGCGTGATGAACTGCTGGAGCCCGCTGAACATAATGACTGCCGTCGTGTCCACCGCGGTACCCGGCGCCCCGATGCGGTTGCTGTTGCCGCTGGCATTCGTGGCCTCGGTTGGCTTCATGGCGCTGGGCTGGTTGGAGGACCGGATGACCGCGTCCGCCGGCGGCGGAGCACCCCCGGACACGCGGGAAAGCTGGTCGATCCATCTGCGGATCGTCGCCCTCGTCGGGCTGGTGATGCTGCTGTCGGAACTCGGAAGCGGATTGTTGGGCGTGTCGCTGGTCGCCGCGGTAACGCTCTGCGTGCCATTGGTCGGCGTCGGCTGGATGCTGGTGCAGGCTTGGCCGTTCATCGCCCGTCCGGGATCGCTGCAACGAGCCGCCGCCGTCCTCCGCCGCCGAGGCGCCCGCTACCTCCCCCGCGTGCCGGGTTTCCGCGGGGAGGCAACCGTCCTCGCCAGCTCCGGCTTCATCGGCGTCACCATCGGCGGCATCCTCCCAACCGACAGCCTGGCCCCGCTGCTCGGCCACCTCCCGCCGATCGCCATCCCGATGCTGGTCCCGGTACTCCTGATCGCGACCGGCCAGATCGGCCTGAACCCCATCGCCGTCGTCGCGCTTCTGGGAGCCGCCCTGCCCGACCCCGTCCGCCTCGGCGTGCCCCCCGCTGCCTTCGCCTTCGCCTGCATGCTCGGCTGGGGCCTGGGAGTCGGCATGACGCCCATGTCCGCCTCCGCCATCACCACCGCCCGCTGGGCCGGAGTTTCCCCCTGGACCATCTGCACCCGATGGAACGGAGTCTACACCGCGACCGCCCTGCTGTTTGGCTGGCTGGCGATCGGCACGATTTTTTTGTTTTTTTCGCCCGCGTAAACCTTTTCTTAACCTTTCGGTGTCACGCTCCCCCGGTGTTCACCCCCGGCAGGAGCCAAACAGATGTTGATATCTGTCGCCGATATCGTATATCATGACCCCATGAGAACCCTGATAGACATCCCCGACGCCCAAATCGCCGAACTCGGCGCCGTCTGCGAACGCTTGAAGCAGCCGCGCGCCGCCATCGTGCGGACCGCCATCGCCGAATTCCTCGCGCGGCAGCAACGCCCCGCCGATGGCGAAGCGTTCGGCCTGTGGGGCCTCGCCGCGCCGGACGGGCTGGAGTACCAGCGCGAACTGCGCGCCGAATGGTGAAAGCGCTCTTCGACACCAACATCCTGATCGACTACCTGCGCGGCATCCCAGCAGCCCATGAGGAACTCGGGCGCTTCCCGGACAAGGCCATCAGCATCGTGACGTGGATGGAGGTTCTTGCCGGCGCCACCCCGGCGGTGGAACAGGCAACACGCGGCTTCCTGGACGGGTTCGCGCTGATCCAGCTCGATCAGGCCGCCGCCGAACGCGCCATCGTACTGCGGCAGCGGCACCGGCTGAAACTGCCGGACGCCATCGTCTGGGCCTGCGCACAGGTGCACGACATGCTGTTGGTGACGCGGGACACCAAAGGCTTCCCGGAGGACGATCCCGGCGTGCGCGTGCCCTACCGGGTTTAAGCCGCCCCGTACCCGCCCCCGCCCGGCGTCTCGATGACGAACACATCGTTCGGCTTCAGTTCCGCGCTGTCGGTCCCCGTCAGAACCTCCCGCGACCCGTCCGCCCGATCAACCCATTGCAGCCCGGCCGCTCCGTCGGACCCGCCCTGCAACCCGAACGGCGCCACCTTCCGGCGGGACGAAACGATCACCGCCGTCATCGGCTCCAGGAACCGAATACGCCGCACCGAACCGTCGCCGCCGCGCCATTTGCCCGCACCGCCGGAGCCTCGGCGGATCGCGAATTGCTCCAGCCGCACGGGATAGCGAAGCTCCAGCACCTCCGGGTCCGTCATGCGCGTATTGGTCATATGGGTCTGGATCGCAGACACCCCGTCGAACCCCGGACCCGCCCCGGTGCCGCCGCAGATCGTTTCGTAATATTGGCGAGTCGCATCGCCGAACAAGAAATTGTTCATCGTCGCCTGCGAACAGGCCAGCGACCCCAACGCTCCGAACAACGCATTGCAGGTCGCCTGCGAAACCTCGGTATTCCCCGCGACAACCGCCGCCCCCGGCATCGGCGACAGAAACGTTCCCGGCGGAATGATAATTTTCAGCGGCTTCAGGCAGCCGTCGTTCAGCGGAATATCGTCGCCGACCAGACACCGGAACACATACAGCACCGCCGCCTGAGTCACCGCCGGCGGTGAGTTAAAATTCCCCGCATCCTGCGGCCCCGTCCCCGTGAAATCCACGGTCGCGGAACGATTGGCGCGGTCCACGCTGACAGACACGCACAGCGACTTGCCGTTATCCATCGTGTAATGGAAACTGCCGCTGCCCAGCCGGTCGATGACGCGGCGAACGCTTTCCTCGGCGTTGTCCATGACATGCCGCATATAAGCGCTGACAGTCGCCCAGCCGAACTGAGCCACCACGCGCTGCAATTCCTGCACGCCCTTCTCGTTGGCCGCCACCTGCGCCTTGATATCGGCGACGTTCACATCCGGGCTGCGCGCCGGGTACCGCGCACCCGCCAGCACCGCCCGGAATTCCGGCTCCCGGAACGATCCGCCATCCACCAGCAGAAAATCGTCGATGACGACGCCCTCTTCCTCCAGCGTGCGCGACAGCGGCGGAGTCGATCCCGGCGTGATCCCCCCGATATCCGCGTGATGCCCGCGGCTGCCGAGGAAGAACAATATCTCCCGGCCGGCGGTATCGAACACCGGCGTAATGACTGTCACGTCCGGCAGATGCGTGCCGCCGTTGAACGGGTTGTTCAGCGCGACGACATCGCCGGGTTTCAGCGTCCCGCCGCGATTGCGCAGCACCGTCCGCACGCTTTCGCCCATCGCGCCCAGATGCACCGGCACGTGCGGCGCATTGGCCACCAGCCGGCCCGTGGCGTCGAAAATGGCGCAGGAGAAATCCAGGCGTTCTTTAATATTCACGCTCATCGACGTGTTCTGCAGCACCGCGCCGGTCTGCTCCGCGACGTTCATGAACAGGTTGTTGAACAGTTCCAGCAACACCGGATCGGGCCGGTCGCTGCCGGGCGGCACGCGGCTGGGCAGCGCCTCGACTCGCCGCAGCAGCATGTGATCCAGCGCAGTCACTTCGGCCGCCCAGCCGGGTTCGACCAAGGTTGTTGCGTTCGCTTCGCGGACCAGGGCCGGCCCGGCGATACGGTCCCCGGCGCGCAGATCGGTACGCTCGTAGACCGGCGCCTTGCGCGCGCCACCACCGGTGAAGATGGTCACATAGTCCCGGGCCGCCAACGCCGCCCCGGACCGGACTGGCAAAGCCTCTTCCCGCACGGGTTCGCCCGGCGCGACCGCTTCCACCGCCACGGTTTCGACCATCAGCGGCCGCTCCGGTGTCACGAACCCAAACCGAGCGCGATGCGCGGCGGTAAAGTCGGCGGAGATGGCATCGACAGAGCGCAACGGCACGATCAGCGCGGCTTCCGTGCCGGCGTAGCGGATATGCAATTGCCGCGTCGTGGAGATACGCGCGGGATCGGCACCCTGAGCGACCAGAGCCGCTTGTGCATCCGCGCCCAACCGATCGGCCAGAGCATTCAGCGACGGCAGAACAGCGGCGCTCAGCAGCGTTTCAACCGCCTGTTCCCGCATCGCCGTCTGATCCGCCAGTCCCATCCCGTAGGCGGACAGAACACCGGCGTAGGGATGAATAAACACCGCCTCCATCCCCAGCGCATCGGCCACGAGGCACGCGTGCTGCCCGCCCGCGCCGCCGAAGCATTGCAGTGCGAAGCGTGTGACGTCGTGGCCCTTCTGCACCGATACCTGCTTGATTGCGTTCGCCATGTTGGCCACCGCGATCTCCAGGAACCCTTCCGCCACCTGTTCCGCCGAGCGGGTTTCACCCGTCGCGGCCGAGATGTCCGCGGCCAGCGCCGCGAATTTCTCCCGCACCACCGCCGCGTCCAGCGCCTGATCCCCGTTCGGTCCGAAGATCGCCGGGAAATGCGCCGGCTGGATCTTGCCCACGCACACATTCGCATCCGTCACCGTCAGCGGCCCGCCGCGCCGGTAGCACGCCGGCCCCGGATCGGCCCCCGCCGAATCCGGCCCGACCCGCATACGCGCGCCGTCGAAGTGCAGGATCGATCCGCCGCCGGCCGCGACGGTGTTGATCGCCATCATCGGCGCCCGCATCCGCACGCCGGCAATCGCGGTTTCGAATGCGCGCTCGAACGACCCGGCGTACAGCGCCACGTCGGTGGAGGTCCCGCCCATATCGAAACCGATGATCTCCCGCAGCCCCGCCATCTCGGCCGTTCGAGCCGCGCCGACGATTCCGCCGGCCGGCCCCGACAGAATGGCGTCCTTGCCCTGGAACGCGCCCGCCTCGGCCAGCCCGCCGCTCGACTGCATGAAGTACAGGCGCGTGCCACCCAGCTCCGCCGCCACCTGATCGACATACCGGCGCAGGATCGGCGACAAATACGCGTCCACCACCGTCGTATCCCCGCGCGGCACGATCCGCAGCAGCGGGCTGACTTCGTGGCTGGCGGAGACCTGGGAGAACCCGGCCGCCCGCGCCAGCGCCGCCAGCCGCCGCTCATGATCGGGATACTTCCAGGAGTACATCAGCACGATGGCGCAGGCATCGATGCCGTCCGCCTTGGCCGCCGCGAACGCCGCCCGCGCTGCGTCCTCATCCAGTGGCTGGATTTCGGTCCCATCGACGCCCACCCGCCCCGGCACTTCCACCACCCGCTCGTACAGCATCGTCGGCAGCACGATTTGGAGGTCGAACAGCCGCGGCCGAGCCTGGTTGCCGATGCGGAGGCTGTCGGCGAAGCCGGGGTTGACGATCAGCAGGGTCCGCTCGCCCTTGCGCTCGAGCAGCGCATTGGTGGCGACGGTCGTGCCCATCTTCACCGCGTCGATCGACCCGGCCGGGATCGGCGCATCCAACGCTACCCCCAGAATGGTCTTGATCCCCGCCACGGCAGCATCGCGGTAGCGGCCCGGGTTCTCCGACAGCAGCTTATGCGTCGACAGCCGGCCGTTGGGATCGCGCGCCACGATATCCGTGAACGTGCCGCCGCGATCGATCCAGAATTGCCATTGCGTCATGGGGGCAGCCGCCTCGAACATCGCTGAAAGGGTCCAACCGATGTATGGGAGTCGGCAGCCCGCCGCAATCGTTCATGCTCGTCAGCCGCATCGGGCCGTTTGTCCGGGTGGGGCGATCGGGTAGGCTCTTATGCGGGAAAGGTGGAGATGGATTTCAACGATATGGTTATCTTGACACACGAGGCACATAACCCAACCCTGGCGATATGAAATCGGCCGATCTCCGCCCTCGCCGCACTCGTCTCGCGACACGGCGGGGTCGCATCCGAACGCGATTCCGTTGGGTACTTTCGGGAAGATTTTGAAGGACCTCGACCTGACCGCTTCGGACCTGGAGGTTTAGCCCATGCGCCACGCCTACCCCACCAACCTGGAATGGGAACCGGATGGCAGCGCCGTAACCGTCACGTTCGACGATCTGCCGGGCGCGACGTTCGGCGCGACCGAAGCCGATGCCTTGGCGCGGGCCGAGGATTTGTTGGCAACAGGATTATCGTTTTACACGGACGAAACCCTACCTACCCCTATGCCGGCCGCCAGTCTCTCCAACGCCGGCCCCGCTCGGCGGCTAGGTCCGGACGAAAAAGCGATGCGCCGGGTGCGGGAAGTGGGCTGAATCTGCTGGACCGAATACCAATCTCCATCCAGGAATCTGCTGCCATGCCCTTCGACTCCCACCGCATCCACGATGTCCCCGACGACCTGCTCGCCGCCATCGACTATTGTTATGAGCAAGGCTGGACCGATGGCCTGCCCGTCGTCCCGCCCGTGGTCGAACGCGTGGAAGCCACACTTCTGTATGAAGGTCGCCCGCCGGAAGCCGTGATCGCCACCCACCCCGCCACCGGCCTGCAACTCACCGTCCACGCCGCCGCCGTCAACGCCGTCATGGCCGGCTGCCTGCCGGAATATTTCCCCGTCGTGGTCGCGGCGTTCGAGGCGATGGACAAGCCCGATTTCAATTTCCACGGCTCCACCGCAAGCACAGGGGGGTCGGCCCCGCTGCTGATCGTCAGCGGCGACTATGCCGAGAGCATCGGCATGAATGCGGATGTGAATCTGTTCGGCCCCGGCAATCGCGCGAACGCGACGATCGGACGGGCGACGCGGTTGATTTTGCGGAATGTGTTCCAGATGATCCCCGGCATTTCCGACAAATCCACCCAAGGCAACCCGGGCAAATACAGCTTCTGCATCGCGGAACGATCCCGTGGCAATCCGTGGCCGCTGCTGTGCCAGGAGCAGGGCTACCCGGAGGGCGTGTCCAGCGTCACCGTCTTCGCCGGCGGCGGCTTCTGCAACGTGGAAAACCACGGCGGCAACACACCGGAACAAATTTTTGGCGCTGTCGCCGATGCCATGGCCAATTACGGCTGCATCACCCTGGGGCAGAGCGTCGTCGTACTTGCCCCGGAACACATGAAAATCGTCGCGGAAGCCGGATGGAGCCGCCAAGACGCGCAGAATTTCCTGTTCAAAACAGCGAAGCGATCCGTCGGTGGCATGAAATCCGTCGGCAAATACCGCGACAGCGAATACAACAAGCAGGATCACGCGCTGACCGAACCCGACTTCGTGCATCGCGGCCTGACGCCGGACGATATTCTGATCACCTTGGGCGGCGGCGACGCCGGCGGCCATTCCTGTTTCATTCCGTCCTGGAGCCGCGGCCGCGGTTCCATCATGCAACACAAACCGATCGGTGTGTGCATCGATTGCGAATAGAGGAGGCGAAAATGCGATTATACGACCCGACGTCCTCGGGTGCCGAAAAGTCCCTGTCCAGGGCAGCCGTTTTGGCGAGCCTGGAGGGCAAAACCATCGGCATCCTGGAAAACGGCAAGCTGAACGCGGTGGAAATGCTGCGCGAAGTCGCGGTTCTGTTCCAACAGCGGCACGGCTGCGAAATCCGGGCGGTCTACCACAAGTCGAACGCCTCGGCCCCCGCGCCGGCCGAGACCCTCGCCAAAGCCGCCGCCGAAGTCGATTTCCTGATCACCGGCCTGGGCGATTGAGGCTCGTGCTCGACGTGCAGTTTGCATGACGGCATCAGCTTCGAACAACTGGGCAAGCGGGCAGTCGTTCTGACCACCGAACCGTTCGAGGTCACGGCGAAGAACATCGCCAAGATCATGGGGCTTCCGGCCTACCCGTTCACGAAGGTGCAGCACCCGATCGGCAGTTGCAGCATTCCCGAACTCCAGGCTCGGGCCGAGGTCGCATACCGCCAGGCCTTGGCGATTTTGTTGGAGGATTGATGGACGGGCGGCATCACAAATGCCGCCCGAAATCCATGCGTTCGTGCAGAATGCGGACGATGTCGATCCCATCCGCGATCGAACGGTAGAACAACACATGGGAACCGGTCGGATATTTGTAATACCCCGCCCGTATCTCGGGACATGCTCGCCCCATCGCCGGCCGAGCCGCGATCGTGGCGATGTCGTGGGCGATCTGGCGGGTATAAAACGTGGCTTGGTCGAAGCCCCAACCTCGTTCCGTATAGGCCCAAATTTCCTCAAGATCGGTTTGGGCACGCGGCGAAAGTTTGTAGCGGTCAGTCACGTGCCCGACGGCCGGGATGCGCGTTTCCCTGCGATAAAAGCCTCGAAATCGAATGCGGTGGATGGACCGCTGCTCTCTCCTTCGATCAGCGCGGCACGCAGGGCTTGCAGACGGATTTCCTGTTCTTCCAGCAGCCGCAACCCGGCGCGCACGACATCGCTTGCACTGCCATAACGGCCCTGGCCAACCTGCGCCTCCACGAAGCCGCTGAAATGCGGGCCGAGACTAAAGGATGTATTTTTGCTCATCGGCAATGCCTCCTGGCCGCTGGATACCAAAAATTGGTATTCAGCGGCAAGCGCCCGTCGTCAACGCGCCGATGAATTATCCCCTATTTGCAGGGGAACCGCTCGCCGAGGAACTGGAAGAACCCGTCCACCGGGCCGAGCGTCCGGTGGGCTGGCAGTGCGCGGACCCAGTTCACGAATTCCATCATCGTTTCCGTGCGCTTCACCGCGGGCGGGAAACAGAATTTCTTCTTGTCGCCGGCGTATTTGCGCTCCACATCCAACGCGCCCTGCGCGAAGCCGTGGCAGAAGTTGATCTTCGCATCCGCCGCCGAGGATTTCGGATCGGCGCCGCACAGTTCCGCCAGATCGCCCGCGTTTTCGACCCGGATGTTGATCGCCCCGGCCGCCCAGGCCGACGCGGACACCGAAACCAGCAACGCCGCCGCCAAAACCAACTTTTTCATACGCGCTCTCCACCCGTTTGTTCCCGCCAGCGACGCCAGCCGCCCGCGCGCAAGTCGCACGCCGGGCAAGTGCCGCAACCGTAGCCCCAGTCGTGCAACTGTGTCCGGTCGCCAAGATAGCAGCTATGGCTCAATGTCCGCACGGTTTCGACCAAGGCGTCCCCGCCGAGCGAGGCCGTCAGTTCCCAAGTGGCGGCCTTGTCGCGCCACATCAAGGGGGTCTCCAGCACGAAACGCCGCTGCATGCCCAAATTCAGCGCGAGCTGCATCGCTTTCACCGTATCGTCACGGCAGTCGGGGTAGCCGGAGTAATCCGTCTCGCACACGCCCAGCACGATCCGCCGCAGCCCGCGCCGCCACGCCAGCGCCGCCGCGCAGGTCATGAACAGCAGGTTCCGGCCGGGGACGAAGGTGTTGGGCAGACCTTCCTCGGTCATGGCAATGGCGATATCCGCCGTCATCGCCGTCTGTCCCAGCCCCGCGATGGTGGTTTGCAGGTCCACCATGTGATCCTCCCCCAAGGCGGGGCAAGCCAAAGCCTGACGGATCGGTTCGCGGCAGGTCAGCTCGATGGCATGCCGCTGGCCGTAGCGGAAGCCGAGCGTTTCGACGTGCGGGTAACGTGCCAAGGCCCAGGCGAGGCAAACGGTGGAATCCTGCCCGCCGGAGAACAGGACCAGCGCGTGGTCCGGGGATGTCATTGAGATCAGTCCGCAGCGGCCGCCAGCGAGTCGTCCATGATCGTCCGCCAATTGGCGGCCTCGGCGAACAGTGCCCGCAGAAGCTTGTTGTTCAGCGCATGACCGGTCCGGTGCGCGATAAACCGCCCATGCAAAGGTCCACCGGCGAGCGCCAGATCGCCCACGGCGTCCAGAAGCTTGTGGCGAGCGAATTCCCGCGGCATGCGCAGGCCGCCGGGGTTCAGCACTTTGTCCTGGTCCACGACAACCGCGTTGTCCAGGCTGCCGCCACGGGCCAGGCCGGCCTTTTGCAACTGGGCCACTTCCTCGGCCATCGCGAAGGTGCGGGCGCGGGACAGCTCATCGCGGAAACTGTTGGGCGTCAGCCGCAGGGAACAGCCCTGCTTGCCGATGGCTGGCGCAGCGAAGTCGATGGTCAATTCCATGTCCAGCATCGGTGGTTCGACGCGGGATGCGCGGGGGAACGGCCGCAATTCGGCGAAGGCATCGCCATCCGTCACGCGGACGGTGCGGAGGATCTCGATAGTCTGCCGCGGCACGTATTGGTCGACGATCCCAGCGCATTCCAGCAGGAACAGGAACGGCGCCGAGGACCCGTCCAGGATCGGCACTTCCGGCCCGTCTATTTCGACCAGAACATTGTCGATGCCGTTGGCGGACAATGCGGCCATCAGATGCTCGACCGTGCCGATGCGGGCTTCCCCGCTGCCAATCACCGTGCACAGGCGGGTGTCGCAAACCCGATCGAAGCGGGCCGGGACATCGACGCCAAGATCGGTGCGCCGGAACACCACGCCATGATCGGGTGCGGCCGGATGCAGCGTCAGATTGGCTTTACGGCCGGAATGCACGCCCACGCCGACACAACCGATCGGCGCCTTGAGCGTCCGTTGGCTCCAGGGGGCATCCCCGAGCAAGCTGGTATCGTCGAACAGGATCGTGGGCAGCCCGTCCATGAAATCGTCTTCCAAGCCGGTGGCAGGACCAGATCGTCCCGCTCCGACTCTTCCTTACGACCCCTCCGCACCGCGTGGCGAGTCAATGATTATTGCCGACTGTTTCGGCACAAGCCATTGTTTTGCCATTATTTGACGCAGCGCGGCATCCCAATCACGGCGTGGAAATCTGCCGACGCAGGAAGGTCGGGACGTCGAGTTCCGACGGCTCCTCCCCGGTATGCTCCGCCGGATGCACCGCGGTCACCCGCGTTTCCACGTGATGCTCGATCTCCCGCCGGGGCGGAGCGACGTCCTGCGCGGGTCCCGAACGGCGGCGGAACGCCCCCGTCACCCGGCTGAAAATGCTCGGCGCCCCACCGGTCGGCGGCGCGTAAGCGGCAGCCGGAGGCGCAGCGTAGGCAGCAGGCGGTGGCGGCACCGCGACCGGTGCGGCCTGCTGAGGCCGGCCGGCCGGGGCGAACAGCCCGGTCGGACGCGGCGCCGGTTCCGGCCGAGCGATGGGCGGAACAATTTGGCGGGTCGGGGGGGCGGCGTGTGGCTGCGCCTGCGCAACGACGGCGGGCGTCACACGCGGCACGTCCGGGCGCTGCAAGGCAACCGCCTGCGCCGCTTCGGCCGGCACTTCCCGCAAAGCGGACGTTTGCCGCAGCTGCGGCACCGGCGTTTGCACGGCCGGCGCCGGCACGGGAATCGGTTGCGGCTCCGGAGTCGCACCGCCCACGGACACGAGTCGCGGCCCTTTGGCCTCGGCGCCGCGTGGCGAATCGATGCCGGTGGCGACGACGGAGACGCGAATCCGCCCATTCAGCGATTCGTCGATGGCAGAACCGAAGATAACGTTCGCTTCTTCGTCCACTTCGTCGCGGATGCGCGTGACGGCCTGATCGACTTCGAACAGGGTCAGGTCCTCGCCGCCGGTGATGTTGATCAGCAGGCCTTTGGCGCCGCCCATGCTGGTGTCTTCCAGCAGCGGATTGTTGATCGCCGCCTCGGCCGCGCGGATGGCGCGGTTGTCGCCGTCGGCTTCGCCCGTGCCCATCATCGCCTTGCCCATCTCGGCCATGACGGCGCGGATATCGGCGAAGTCGAGGTTGATCAGCCCGTGCACCATCATCAGATCGGTGACGCCGCGCACGCCCATATAAAGGACCTGATCGGCCATCTTGAACGCATCCTTCCAGGTGGTGCGTTCGTTGGCCATCCTGAACAGGTTCTGGTTCGGGATCACGATCAGCGTATCGACGTACTGCTGCAGTTCCTCGATGCCCTCATCCGCGGAGCGAGCACGACGCTGACCTTCGAAGCCGAAAGGCTTGGTCACCACGCCAACCGTCAAAATACCGCGTTCGCGGGCCATGCGCGCGATCACGGGCGCCGCGCCAGTACCGGTGCCGCCACCCATGCCGGCGGTGATGAACACCATGTGCGCGCCGTCCAGATGCCGGAACAGCTCGTCGGCGGCTTCCTCGGCGGCGGCCTTGCCGATTTCCGGCTTGGCGCCGGCCCCGAGGCCCTGCGTCAGATGCGGCCCGAGCTGAATGCGCCGATCCGCTCGGCTGTGCATCAGCTGCTGCGCGTCGGTGTTGGCGACGACGAATTCGACGCCCTGCAGGTTCGCCGCGATCATGTTGTCGACAGCGTTGGTGCCGCCGCCTCCAACGCCGATCACGGTGATCCGTGGCGTGAAGTCGGTATGGGCCTGCGGCGGGATGATCAGGTTCAGGGTCATGGGTTTACTCCCCCCGTCATGACGGGATGACAGTCATGTTGCTGGTTACGACAGAACGTCCGATTCGGAAGAGAGGCCGCGGGGCTTCGGTCGAACATTTCACACCCGATCCCGCAGATAATTGACGATACGGCGGAGCCAGCCGGCCTGCCGCTCCTCTTCCATATCCACATCCTGGAAGCCGCGGCCGGCTCCGGCGGCCCAGGACAGCAGGCCGCCCGCCGTCGCGAAGGCCGGGCCGGTCGCCATTTCCGGCAGACCGCGCAACGAAACCGGGCGGCCGATGCGGACCTGGCGCCCGAGCATATGGGCGGCGAGGTCGCGGACTCCGGCGAGTTGGCAGGCGCCGCCGGTCAGCACCACGCGGTTGCCAGCGGCGCGGGTCAGGCCGGCGCTGTCCAGTCGGTCCTTGATATATTCGAAGGTTTCCTCGATCCGGGGCCGGATGATGTGCACGACCTGACTGCGCGGCACCCGGGCGAGCTGATGGTCTTCCTCGCCCACGATCGGCACCATCAACATTTCCCGGTCGTCGTCCGGGCTGCTTTGGACGTTGCCGTACAGGGTCTTCATACGTTCGGCGTGGATCAGCGTGGTGGACAGGCCGGTCGCCAGATCCTTGGTCACATGCAGCCCGCCGATCGGCAACTGCGCGGTGTGCAGAAGTTGGCCGTCGGCGAACACCGCCATCCCGGTGGTCCCGCCGCCCATGTCGATGACGGTGGTGCCGAGTTCGCGCTCATCGTCCACCAGGGTGGACAGGCCCGCCGCCATGGGGGCCGACACCACCTCGTCGATTTCCAGATCGCACAGGCCGATGCAGTTTTTCAGGGTGCGGACGGCAGTCGCGGCGGCGTCGATCACGTGCAGGCGGGCGTTCAGCGTCGTGCAGAACAGGCCGCGCGGGTCGGCGACCTGATCGGTGGCATCGACGGCGAAATGCTGCGGCATGGTGTGAACCGCGTCCCGCCCCTCGGCGGCGGTGCGCATGCGGCCTTCGTTCACCACGCCACGAATGTCGCGATCCGAGACCTGCCGGCCCCCGACCGCCCATTGCACGTTGTACAACTTGGATTCCGGCTGCCCGCAGGTCAGGTTCACGGTCACCGACCGCAGGCGGATATCGGCCATGTCCTCGGCCTGTCCGACGCAGGTGCGGATGGCGCGCACGGCTTCATCCAGATCGACGATGCTGCCGCCGCGCACCCCGGCGGCCTTGTGCCAGCCGAAGCCCAGCACCCGCAGCGTGCCGTCGCTCTCGGTGCGTCCGATCAGGCAAACGATCTTGGTGGTGCCGATATCCAGCACCCCGAACGGGCCGGCGCGGTGATGCCGCGGGCGTTCCTGTTCCTCCGGCATCGCTGGCGGCAGCGGCGTGGGACGGCGAGCCATTTCGTTCATCGTCTGGCGCTCCTCATGTGGGCCGTTTCGCGACGGTGGGGATGACCGCGGGCGGGGCCGGCGGCGGTGGAGGCGGCAAGGCGGTTGCCGCGCCCGGCTTGGCCGCTGCGGTCTCGACGCGAGGGCGGACGACCAGCCGGTCCGGCAGACGCAGATCGATGTTCGTCAGCGGACGATCCATCAACGCGTGCTCCTGTTGCAGCTGCATCAGGCGTTCCAGCGCCTCGGTCTCGTGCCCTTCCGGCAGCATGACGTCGATGCCGTTCTTCAAATGCAGGTTCCAGCGGCGTTCGCCGACCCGCACGGACGCGAGGATGCGCGCGCTCAGCGCCGGGTATTTGTCGAGCTGCTTCAGCAGGTCCGCCGCACCGGCCGGCGCGGCGGCGCCAACGACCATCGGCAGCTTGTCCTTGAACAGCGCCACATCCTGGTTCGCGACGATCTGACCTGCGCGGTCGATCAAATGGAATTTTTTCTCATTCTGCCAGATCGCGAACGGGCGCCGCTCGACGATCGCGACCACGACGGTGTCGGGCAGCCGGCGCTCCACCGTGGCCTGTTCGACCCAGGTCAGCGTTTCGATCCGCGCCCGCGCGGCTTCGACCGAGAATCCCAGGATCGGATCGCCAATGGTGACCCCGATCGCGGCCCGCAGCAGCGGCTCGGGCGTGTTGGCCCGGCCTTCGATCGTCACATGCGCGACACGCAGGCCGGTAAAACCCGTGGAGCCGCCCAACCGTTCGCGCAGACTCGCAATCGTCCCGCCCGGCGCGACCGTGCGCACCGCGAGGCCGACGGTTCCGACAACCGTCACCGCGAACAGCCCCCAACAGATGGGCCGTACCCATTTCTTCGCTTTCCGCAGCAGCATGGTCCGCTTGCTGATGCGGTCCTTCACGGACGTACGCGGCGTCCCGCGCGGAGATGGGGCGCGGCTCATGGCACTAAACCCGGCATGCGGCGTTCTCCACCATCCAGGCACACAGCTTCGGAAAACTCATCCCCAAATGCGCCGCCTGTTCGGGCAGCAACGAGGTCGGGGTCAGCCCCGGCTGGGTGTTGATCTCCAACAGCACCAACCGGCCGGGTTCGCCCGCCGTGTCGTCGTAACGGAAGTCGCACCGGGTGGCGCCGCGGCAGCCCAAGGCACGATGCGCGGCCACGGCGACATCCAGCGCCTGCGCGTAGATATCGGGATGCACTTCGGCCGGAATGACATGGCGCGATCCGCCGTCGGCGTATTTCGACTCGTAATCGTAGAACACCCCGGCATCGGCCAGGATTTCCGTCACCGCCAGAGCCTTTTCGCCCATCACCGCGACGGTCAGCTCCCGCCCCGGGATGTATTCCTCCACCAAAGCTTCCCGCCCGAACTTCCAGGCACGAGCGACGGCGGCGCGGCGGTTGTCGCCGGCTTTGATGATCTCGACGCCGACGGACGACCCTTCGTTGATCGGCTTCACCACGTAAGGCAGTGGGATCGGATCGGCGGCTTCCAACTCGTCGATACCCACGGTCCGGCCGGCTGCCACCGGCAGCCCGGCGGCAGCGAACAGGGCCTTGGCCGCGACTTTATCCATCGCGACAGCCGACGCCCGCACGCCGGAATGCGTGTAAGGAATGCCCAACAGGTCCAGCACGCCCTGAATGGCGCCGTCTTCGCCGAAACGTCCGTGCAGCGCGTTGAACACCGCGTCTGGCCGGGGCGTCAGCGCGGCGATCAGGGCGCCCAGGTCTTCGGTCACCTCGATCGGGGTCACGTCGAAGCCGCCCTGGCGCAGCGCCTCGATCACCTTGGTACCGCTGGCCAAGCTGACCTCGCGTTCGGCGGAGATGCCGCCATACAGGACCGCAACGCGGGTCATGGGCGGCCCCCCCCGGCGTCAGGCGTACAACCCGTCATGCCGACGCAGGTCGGCATCCACGACTGCTCGACAAGGTGTAAAGCAAGTCGTGGATGCCGACC
>CAITUP010000005.1 GCA_903895595.1 uncultured Acetobacteraceae bacterium
GCAGGGTAAATTCGTAGACGCGCTGGTCTTTGCTGACGGTCCACGATTCCGCGAGGCTGGGTGCCGATCGCTGACCCGGCATCGGCTTCACCAGCGCGTCGTGCATCGCGTACATGACCGCAACGCCCGATTTTTTAACATTTCCTTGACGTGGTGCGGGCGATGTTGGCGCAGGGCAAGACGTCCTTCTTCTTCATGGTCGCCGACTACACCTTCGGCGATATTCTGGCCGGCGACGCGCTGGCGGCTGTGAAAGCCGGGGGCGGAAGTTGTGGTGATGTGCAACGCCGGCACCGACGCGACCAACGCCTACAAGCAGGCCATCGAGTTCGGGATGCCGGCCAAGCAGATTTTCGTCACGCCGTTGATGTTCCTGAGCGATATACACAGTCTGGGTGCGGCGGTGGCCGGCGGCTTGCAGTTCACCAATTCCTGGTATTGGGACCAAAGCGACGAGACTCGCACTTGGTCGAAACGCTTCAAGGAACAGGCCGGGACGATCCCGAACGACGCGCTGTCGCGGCCGCCGGCACCGATGAGTCGCAGACCGTCATGAAGGCGATGCACGCGACGGAGGTCAACGACGTCTTCGCCAAGAAGGGGAAGATCCGCGTCGACGGCAAGATGGTCTTCGACCGCTATCTGTTCCGAGCGAAAACCCCGGCAGAATCGAAAGGCGAGTGGGATTTGCTGGAAAAGCTGCGCGACATCCCGGCGGAAGGCGGGTTCCGCCCGCTCGCGGAATCGGAGTGCGCCTTCATCAAGACCTGACGCGCGTGAGCAGCGGCGGGCTTAGACCAATGCCAGGATACGCCCGACTCGCTGCTGTTCGGTTTCGAAATTGATCTTCGCCGCGGCCTTCGACACCTCGAAAATATCGTCCCGGGGCCGGACGGTCGTGTTTTCGCGCATCCAGACGACGATTTCGGCCAGATGCCACAGGCTGGTTTCCCCCAAATACGTGGGCTGAGGGAACGTCCCTTTGCCGCCAATCGCATATTTCCGCATGTTCTGGCGGCTGAAGCCGAAAATCTCGGCCATATCGGTCAGGCCCACCAGATCGGGGCCGGCTTGGACGAGAACAGCGCCGGGAATGGCCCGGCCGACATCCTGGATGGCGGACCGCAGCGCGTCATCGGCCGACGCGGCTGCCCGCGTGAAATCCAGCCCGATCATGCCGAGCTGGCCAACCCCGACGGTGGCATCGTCGCAGTCGGCCTCGAACAGGGCATCGACGAAGGCATCCGGGCTGTCGAACCCCGGCGGCAGGGTGAAATTCAGCACGAAATCGAAGTCATCCATCGTAAGCTCCTATTTCTTAGAACGGGCTTCCGTCAGGCGAGCGCACCCATCGATGAGCCGAACGATCTGCCGCGCGTGGTTTTCCGGACTTTTGGGGGTGCTCCAGAGGGAGATTTGGCAGGACGTCCCGCATCGGCAGTCCTTGTCGTTCCGGGGCATTGCAGCCGGCCCCAGGCATGGCGCGTTGCCTTCGCGTGGCGCCACCCACATCGCGTGGCATATTCGACCGCAGCCTCGATCTCCTTGTTCGGGTGTCTTGGCCGGTTGGCCATAGCGTCTGTCCTTTCGTTTAGATCGTCAGGTATGAGTTGTCAATGGACAACCGACAGATATCCAACATCGCTATACAACTATTAGTTGCTTTTATGTGCCCAGATTTCTACCGTACCGAACCAGCCATTTGACACAGCCCGCCAAACCGCCGCACAATCCACGTCCACCGAGGGGAGCCCCGCCGCAAGGGGCTGAGAGACCGTCACGACCGGACAAACCGGCGGCACGGTGACCCTTGAACCTGAACCGGGTCATGCCGGCGTAGGGACGGGGATCGCATCGAAACCCCCCGTCCGCGCGCCGCGAACCCGCAGACGTCGCAAGGAGAGGTCCATGACGGTCCAGTCGAAGTCCGCCGCCCGCCCGAGTTCGGTCACTACCGGCCCGATCATCGGCTCGCGCAAAGTCTACACCAGCCCGGAAGGCCGGCCCGACATCCGGGTGCCGTTCCGTGAGATCGCCCTGGATCCCTCCGCCAAGGAAGAACCCTATCGCGCCTACGATTGTTCGGGGATTTATACCGACACCGGCGTGACCATCGACCTGGAAGCCGGCCTGCCGCCGATCCGGTCGGAATGGATCGCCAAGCGCGGGTTCGATAAGATCGAGCCGCGGGCGGTGAAGCCGGAAGACAACGGCAATGTCGGCGCCGACAAGATCGTCCCCGGCTGCCCGGCGGAAATCCCCATCTACGGCGCCAAGCCCGGCCAGCTCGTCACCCAGTACGAATACGCCAAGGCCGGCATCGTCACCGAAGAGATGATCTACGTCGCCCATCGCGAAAACATGGGCCGCACCAAGATGATCGAAGGCGCGGAAGCCCGCGTCGCGGATGGCGAGAGCTTCGGCGCCGCCATCCCCGCGTTCATCACCCCGGAATTCGTCCGTTCGGAAATCGCGCGCGGCCGCGCCATCATCCCGGCGAACATCAACCACCCGGAACTCGAACCGGTCATCATCGGCCGCAACTTCCTGGTGAAGATCAACGGCAACATCGGCAACTCGGCGGTCACGTCGGGCGCGGCGGAAGAAGTCGAGAAACTGGTGTGGGCCATTCGCTGGGGCTCCGACACCGTGATGGACCTATCGACCGGCCGCAATATCCACAACATCCGCGGCTGGATCCTGCGTAATTCGCCGGTTCCGATCGGCACCGTCCCCATCTATCAGGCGCTGGAGAAGGTCGATGGCGACCCGACCAAGCTGGATTGGGAAGTGTTCAAGGACACGCTGATCGAGCAGGCGGAACAGGGCGTCGACTACTTCACCATCCACGCCGGCGTACGCCTGCAATACGTGCCGCTGACCGCCAAGCGCGTCACCGGCATCGTGTCCCGTGGCGGATCGATCATGGCGAAGTGGTGCCTGTCGAAGCATCGTGAGTCGTTCTTGTACGAACGCTTCGACGAAATCTGCGACATTATGCGCAAATACGACGTGTCGTTCTCGCTTGGCGACGGGCTGCGCCCCGGTTCCAACGCCGACGCCAACGACGCGGCGCAGTTCGGCGAACTGGAAACCCTGGGCGAGCTGACGCAGGTTGCCTGGAAGAAGGGTTGCCAGGTCATGATCGAAGGCCCCGGCCACGTGCCGATGCACAAGATCAAAGAGAACATGGACAAGCAGCTGCGCGAATGCGGCGAGGCCCCGTTCTACACGCTCGGGCCACTGACCACCGACATCGCGCCGGGTTACGACCACATCACCTCCGCCATCGGCGCCGCGATGATCGGCTGGTACGGCACCGCGATGCTCTGCTACGTCACGCCCAAGGAGCATCTGGGCCTGCCGAACCGCGACGACGTGAAGACCGGCGTCATCACCTACCGCATTGCCGCGCATGCCGCCGACCTCGCCAAGGGTCATCCGGCCGCCAAGCTGCGGGACGATGCCGTCAGCCGAGCACGGTTCGAGTTCCGGTGGGAGGATCAGTTCAATCTGGCGTTGGACCCCGATACCGCGCGGTCTTTCCACGATGAGACGCTGCCGAAGGAAGCGCACAAGGTCGCGCATTTCTGTTCCATGTGCGGGCCGAAGTTCTGCTCCATGAAGATCACGCAGGATCTGCGGGTCGAGGCGGAGCGGATGGTCGGCATGGAAGAGAAGGCGAAAGAATTCGCGCAAAAGGGCAAGGAGATCTACCTGCCCGAAATCGCCGCCGAATAAGCGGTACGGCGATGTCGAACCCTCGTGCCGCGCTGGACGCCATTGGCCAGCTCCCGGACACGGAGATCGACATCGCCGACGCGGCCTTGCAGCTCGCGCGTGTGGACGCGCCGGATGCCGATTGGCTGGCGGCGCGCGACCATCTTTCGGAAGTCGCCCGCGCGGTCGCGGCTTTGGCGGATACGCTGACCGATGCCGATCTGCCGACACGGGCTATTGCCTTGTCGGGGCTTTTGGGCGGGCGCTTCGGCTATAAGGGCGATTCGGAAAACTACGACGACCTGAAAAACGCCAATCTGATCAGCGTGATCCAGCGTCGCCGCGGCCTGCCCGTCGCGCTCGGCACCATCTGGCTGCACGCTGCTCGCGCGGCGGGCTGGGATGCACACGGCGTCGATTTTCCCGCGCATTTCCTGGTGTCGCTGTCCGGCGAAAAGACGCAATCCATTTTGGATGTGTTTAACGGCGGCACGCCGCTGAGTGTCCGCGACCTGCGTGCTTTGCTGCGGCGGGTGGAGGGCGAAAAGGCCGAACTCCGCCCAGGTCTGCTGCGTCCGATGAGCGCCCGTCGCGTGCTGCTTCGGCTGCAAAACAACATTATGACCCGTCGCCTGCAGGCCGACGATGTCGAGGGCGCGTTGGTTTGCGCCGAGGACATGTTGCGGGTCGCGCCCGATCACGCCGAACTCTGGCGGCAGGCCGCGGCAATGAATCAGCGGCTGGACCGCGTTGGCGCGGCTTTGCGCTGCTACGACCGGTTTCTGAAGCTGGTGCCGGATGGGGAGACCGCGGCCGAGATTCGCGGTCTTGTCGGCACCCTGCGGTCTCGTTTGAACTGACCGGCGCATGGGCGACATCTTCAAGCGCGAAGCGGCCGCCCATCCCGAACCTTTCACCGGGGAGAGACTGACGTCGGCCTTGGACGGGCAGACGCAGATCGAACATTACCACCGCTATTTGTTTGCGCGTTCGCTGTGCGCCGGACTGGACGTGCTGGATGTGGCGAGCGGCGAAGGATATGGATCGGCACAGATCGCTCAGGTCGCGCGATCCGTCATCGGGGTCGAATATTCGGAATCGACCGCTCGCAGTGCCGCCAGTAATTTCCGGAGTCATAATTTGCGGTTTCTACAGGGCGATGCGCGGGCGTTGCCGTTGGCCGACGCCGGTGTCGATGCTGTGGTTTCGTTCGAAACGATTGAGCATTTCGACGGGCAGGAAGCCTTTTTGTCGGAAATCCGCCGCGTGCTGAGGCCAGATGGGATGGTCATCGTCAGCACGCCGGACCGCGACATCTACTCCCCATCCAGTGCGCCACCGAACGAATACCATGTGCGGGAACTCAGCCGGGTCGAGTTCGTGGCGTTGTTGCGGCGTTATTTCAGTCATGTGGAGCTGCTGTTGCAGCGGCCGATGATCGGGTCGGCGCTGATGCCGGAGGGGGCCACCTCGGCCGATCCGCTGGTGTTCGATCGCCGGGGGGGCACGCATTTCGAGGCTTGCGCGGTGTTGCCTCGGGCGCCGTTTATCGTGGCGGTTGCAGCCAACCGGCCGATCCCGTCCTTGCCCGTCAGCCTGTTTATCGAACGCAGCGACTTGGACTCCGATAAAATCGCGCTGGCGGAACGGACCAAGCAGTTCGATGCCGCCCGCGCGATGTTCGAAGCGGCGCAGTCCGAACTGCGGCAAACCCATGCTGTGCTGACCGAGACCTATGGCGCCGCGACCCAGGCGACAATGGCCGCGCAGGCGACGGAACGCGCTCGGGCGGCGGCGGCGGCCAGTTTGGAGACGGCGACGCGGGAGGCCGAGCAGGTTCGTGCTCACGCGACGGAGCGGGAGACGACGCTATCTCAGCAGGTGATGACGCTGGCCGGGCAGGTCGATGCTTTAACCGGGGAGCTGAACCGGACTCGCGGGTCGCTGCGCACCTTCCTGCGTCATTATTTGCCGGCTTTGCGGCGTTATCTGCTGCGCCGTTAACCTTTTATTAACCAATCGCCGGTACATTCGCCCCATGCAGCGGGGTCGATGCGATGTACCGAGATCGGGACTGGATGGGACAGGGCGAGGCGGCACCGAAGATCAGCGCCTTCGTGGTGGCATATAACCGCGCGGCGATTTTGGGCACGTGCTTGCGAGCGCTGGCGTTCGCGGATGAAATCGTTGTGATGGACAAATCGTCTACCGACGGCACGCGGGCGGTGGCGGAAGCGCTGGCGACGCGGGTCGTGACGGTGCCGTGGTCCCCCACGGTGGAGGAGACTCGGGCGGCGGCGTTGGCGCTGTGTTCGCACGACTGGATTCTGTTTCTGGACGATGACGAATGCCTCAGCGCGGAGGCTGGGCCGTTCCTGCGGGCGCAGGTTGCCGGGTCAACGGCCGATGTGTTCGCGCTGCCGTTGCGACATTACATTCTGGGGGTTCATGACGAGGCTGCGTATTACTGGCCCGAGCACCATGTGCGGCTGTTCCGGCGGGGGGCGGTGACGTTCGGGGATACGGTGCATGGGGGGATTCATATCCACTCCGGCCGCGTCATGAATATTCCGCCCGAGACCGGGGCGTGCATCCATCATTTGTCGCATGCGGATGTATCGAGCTGGATCGAGCGGACGAACCGTTACACGTCGCGGCCTGACCGGACTCGGGTTGCGTTCGACGGGGACGATCTGGTCAGGTTCGCGCATGACCGGATCGATTACTGGCTGTCGCGATCCGGCGACACGTCGCCCGATGGCTACCCCGCGGCCGTTGCGCTGCTGCGGGGGGTTTACGACATCGTGGACCGGTTGAAGGTGTGGGAGGAAGCGCGGGGCCTGGATGGCTCCGCGCTGTTCGCCCAGGTTTGCGCGATGTTGGACGCGCCGAAGCCGGCGCCGTCCTTGTTCGGGCGTTTGAAGGAACGCTGGTTCAGCCGACCAGCTTGCCTCCATCGACAGGAATGACCCAGCCGGTGGACGACGTCAGGTGAGTGATCGCGGCCATCGCGGCCATCGCGACCTCATCCGCCGTCACGACGCGCTTCAAGGGCGTGCTGGCGGCGACGCGTTCCACCATCGCGGTGGTGCGGCCGGGGACGAACGCCGTGTCCACCGCCGCCGGGGACACCGTCAGCACGCGGATTTCGGGGCCGAGCACGCGTGCGAGGGACAGCGCCATGGTGTCGGCTGCGGCTTTGGAGCCGCCGTAAGCGATGTTGCTGCCGGTGCCGGTGATCGCCGCGATGGACGAAATGTTCACGATCACCGCGTCGCCCGACTTTTTCATCAGCGGGGCGAAGGCGCGCACCATCGCGAAGGGGCCGCGCACATTGGCGGCGAAGATGGAGTCGATCAGCTCGTCCGTCAGTGCGTCCAGGTCGTTGTGCGGGATCATGCGGGTGAAGCCGGCGGAGTTGATCAGCACGTCGCAGCGGCCGAAATCTTTTTCCACCGTCGCCGCGACTTCCGCGATCACCGCCGAATCCGTCACCGGAATCCGGATCGCTCGGTGGCCGGTGCCGGGGAGGGAGGCGACAACCTTGTCCGCTTGGGCGGCGTTGCCGTTGTAGCCGACGATGACGCGCGCGCCGGCCTCGGCCAGGCGGAGGGCAGTGGCGGCACCGATGGCGCCGCTGCCGCCGGTGACGACGGCGACTTTGTTTTTCAGGTCCATGGACGGTTCCTCTTGGGTTGCGTGGTGGGAGGATCGTATGGAACGGCGGGCGGATTTGGGGAAGTGGGCGGTTATGGGCTTGGGCGTTCCCTTACGCGGGTGTAGCGTGCCGGCAAACAGGAGGCGGGAATGTCACACACCGGCGCACAGATGCATCGCGGATACGAGGTTCTTCGGCCGGTGGGCATTCCGCCGATCCGCCTGTTGTCCTTTATCGATGCGCGGCCGATCGTGCCCGCGGTCGGTTCGGAAGTTTCCGGGGTCGATCTGCGGGAGCCGAGCCCGGAGGCGCAAGGGGAGCTGCGGGACCTGCTGGCGGAGCGGAAGGTGCTGGTGTTTCGCGATCAGGACCTGACGCCGCATCAGTATGCCGATTTCCTGCGGATTTTCGGCTCGCCGGTGAAGGAAGACATGGTGGTGGACCCGCACCATCCGCCAGAAGTCGGCGCCATCCATACGCAGCCGAACGAGCAGCAGCAGATCAATTTCTGGCACATGGATCACTCGTTCCGGGAACTGCCGACGCGGGTTTTGTCGCTGTATGCGAAGGTTCTGCCGCCGGTTGGGGGGGATACGTTGTTCGCCGGGTTATCGGCTGCTTACGATGCGCTTTCGGACGAAATGAAAGCGCAGATCGACGGGTTGCACTGCTACCACCGTGTGACGCGCACGCAGAATACCAGGCGCCGGTATACGGAGGAGGAAGCGGAGGCGATGGAGCATGCGCCGCCGGTGATCCATCCGCTGGCGCCTCGGGACCCCGGGAACGGGCGGCGGTATTTGTTCGTGAATGTGCCGATTTATTGCCGGAGCATCGTGGAAATGCAGACGCCGGAGGGGGATGCGTTGCTGCGTAAGCTGTATCGGCATGTGCAACGGCCGGAGTTTCATTTGCGGCTGAATTGGCGGGTGAACACGGTTGTGGTGTGGGAGAACAGCCACACGCTGCATTATCCGGTTTCGGATTATTTTCCGCACGCGCGGAAGCTGTGGCGGGGGGTGATCGAGGCGACGGAGGGGGATCGGCCTCGGGTTTAGGGGAAGGGCGTTGTTCTTGGGGGCGGACATGCAAGCATGCTACCATGTCTGCATGATGAACGCGTTCCGCAACCACTTGGCGCTACGGGCGCCGGTCATGCACTGCCTGACGGTGACCCGTTGATGCGGATGCGCGTGGTCGAATCGGGGGAAGACTGATGTCTGCCTTCGACCTTGCGGTGGCTAATACCAGGCGTCCGCACCCTTGACCCATGGTCGGCGGCGCTCCCCCGTCATGCTGACGAAGGTCAGCATCCACGATTTTCTTGGTAGCGGCCAGCAAGTCGTGGATGCCGACCTGCGTCGGCATGACGATTTACCACGCGCCGATGTGTCAATGGTTAGGTCCGCTGGTATAAGATTGAGCCGCTTCGTCCCTTGAGGCTCAGAACATCGGCCCCCGGTTCGCGGCGCCGCCGTCAATCGTGATAATCGTGCCCGTCGTGTAGGCCGACTTATCCGACGCCAGGAAGGCGACCATCGATCCGATTTCCTCCGGCGTGCCGGCGCGGCCCATGGGCAGGGGCTTCATCAGCTCCTCCCAACGCTCCGCGTCGCCCAGCCGGTCTTGCGCTCGTGTTTTCATGATCGTGACCAGCCGATCCGTCGCGATGGCGCCCGGGTTGATCCCGACCACCCGCAGCTTGTCGTCCCCGGCCGACCCGCCGAGCGCCTTGGTGAAGGCCATCAATGCGGCGTTGCCGGTGGAGCCGGCGATGTAGGTGCGATCCATCTTCTCCCCGGCGACGCCGAGCACGTTGACGATCACGCCGCGGCCGCGGGATTTCATCTCGGCATAGAAACGGCGGCACATGTTGATGTAGCCGAACACTTTCAGGTCCCAGGCGGCGCGCCACCGGTCCTCGGTAATGGCCTGGAGGTCGCCGGCCGGGATGGCGCCGGCGTTGTTAACAAGGATGTCGATCCCGGCGTGTTCGGCGACCAGCTTGTCGATGTTGCGGCTGTCGGACAGGTCGTAGGCGTGGACCTGCACGTTCACGTTATGACGGGCTGCGATTTTCTGCCGGGCGCCTTCCAGATCCGCCAGCGTGCGGGAGACGAGGATGACGTTGACGCCTTCCTCCGCCAGGCATTCCGCGCTGGCGAGGCCGATGCCTTTGGAGGCGCCGGTGATCAGGGCTGTTTTGCCCCGGAGATGCAGGTCCATGGATTGCTCCCTCGGTTCTTGTATGATGTCTCCCGATAGAACGGCGGCCGCGCGCATGCAAACCATCTCCCACACTGTCGCTTTGCTGGTGGTCGCGATCGTGGTCGCGATTTTGGCTCGCCGGATGCGGCTGCCGTACACGGTGGGGCTGGTGGTGACGGGGGCCGGGTTGGCGGCGCTGCATGCCGATGTCGGGATCGGGCTGACGCACGAGTTCATCTACGCCATCGCGCTGCCGCCGCTGCTGTTCGAGGCCGCGTTGTTCATCCCCTGGCCCGAGTTGCGGCCGGATGCGGTGCCGATTTTGACTCTGGCGGTGCTGGGCACGGTCGTCTCGGCAGTGGCAGTGACAGCGGGCATGGTTTGGGCGCTGCACTGGCCGATGGCGGCGGCGGTGACGTTCGGGGTGCTGATCGCCGCGACCGATCCGGTGGCGGTGATCGCGCTGTTCAAGGACACCGGGATCGAGGGCCGCCTGCGCCTGCTGGTGGAAAGCGAGAGCCTGCTGAACGACGGCGTCGCGGCGGTGCTGTTCGCGCTGGTGCTGGTTTGGCTGGGCGGGGATGCGGTCACTCCGGCGGGCATCGCGCTGGCGTTGGCGAAAACGGCGGGCGGCGGCGTGCTGACCGGCTTGCTGTGCGGCGGGGTCGCCATCCTGGTCGCCGGCCGCACCACCGACCGCATGGTCGAAACCGCCGTCACCGTCGCTGCCGCTTATGGATCGTTCATGGCCGCCGAACAACTGCACATGTCCGGCGTCCTGGCGACCGTCGCGGCGGGGTTGTTGATGGGGAATGTGGGCACGTTGACCAGGGATGAGCGACCCTTCGTTCTGGAATTCTGGACGTTCGCGGCCTTCATCGCCAACTCGCTGGTCTTCGTCCTGATCGGCGTCACCGTTGCTCGCATTCCCTTCGCCACGTTCGGCGGTGTTGCAATGGCGGCGACCATCCTGATCGTGCTGCTCGGCCGCGCTTTGACGGTCTATCCGTTCTGCGCCGCGTTCCGGTGGTCGTGCTGGGCGATCCCGGCTGCCGAACAACACATCCTCTGGTGGGGCGGGCTGCGCGGGGCGCTCGGGTCGGCTTTGGCGCTGACGGTGCCGGAGGCGACGCCGTTGCACGATCAGATCGTCATCGCGACGTTTGGAGTGGTGGCCTTCTCCGTCATTGCCCAGGGGGTCACGATGCAGCCGCTGCTCCGGCGGCTCGGGTTGCGTTAGCGGAGTGGCGGCAACGTTGTTGTCGAACGCCCACAAAGGCCCGCCGCCGCTTCGGCGGACGAGGCAACGTCAGCGTCGTGTAGCTGCCCAGCGTTGCCGCTTCCAGGGCAGCCAAGATATCGGCGAAATTGCCCCGGATCGTTTCCCAATGCGAGGTTGTCAGCTCGATCGATGCGATCCGGCGTCCCGTTAGGTTTTGCTGATACCGAATGTTCCGGTCGGCGGTAATCATGGCATCGAAACCGGCCGCTTCCGCCGCAGCCAAAAGATCGCCGTTCGTCAGCGTGGACCAGCCCATACCGGCAGACGCGTGCCTTTAACCAGCCACGCGCCCGAGACCTTGCCGGGAATGCGCTCAACGTCGGGGCAGCGGCTCCAGTCGATCATGACAGCCTCCAGATGACCGTACCGTAAAGCACGCGAAGGATGGGCACAAAAGAAATTCGTGGCCGAGGGTGTTAACGCGGCAGCAACAGATCTGTAATGATCCGCACAACCTCCACATAGCTCCGCATGATGAACCCGCCGAACACCCCGCCGAGCACACCGGCCACGGCCCAGCCCCAGCCAAAACCGGCGATGGCGGCCCAAATCCCGGCTATCGCGATGACGGCCCCCACGCCAATGGCCATCGCGTTGCCGTATCGCACCAAGAGCCGGACGACCGGATACATTTTATCCGGGTCCGGCAACGCGCCATATTCGTCGGACACGGGCCTACTTCGCCTCCACCAGACGCGGCGTCAGTGGCTTGCAGACGCGCACGCCCTTGCGGCCGATCAACGCCATCGCATCGTCCAGGCGCGCGACCACGCCGATGGCGCGGCGTTCGGAGCTCTGATCGAGGCCGACCGACTGCATCCAGCGCAGCGGCACGTCACCCGCGTCGGCGCCGTCCTCCACCACGATCAGGGCGCCGTCCATGGGCACGTCGGGGGTTTCCGGCACGCCGTCGAAGACGTTGCGGTACCAGTTGTTCATCAGCTCCCGCCATTCCCCGGTGCCGCCCGGGCCGGCTTTGGCGGTGTAGGCGGCGGAGGCGAACACCTCGGGCCCGTCCACCTGATGCAGGGCGACGAAGGGGGAGGCGGATTGGCTGAGCGATTCAAAACGTTGCGTCGCGCGGATCCCCGGAATGGAGATCAGCTTGTGCATGTGGGAAAGGTACCAAGCGTCCCATTCCACCCGCCGGTCGGTCGCGATCAGCGCCATTTCCACCATATAAATCATTGTTTCGCACCCTTCGCCACGTGTTCGGCCGCTCGGAATCCGAACACCGCCGCTTTACTGAGGCCGCCCGTATACCCGATCGCGGGCCCGCCTTCGATCCCGCCCGTCGCGGCACCGGCGGCATACAGGCCGGGGATCGCCTCGCCCGCTTCGGACAGCACCCGCGCATCGGCATCGATACGAATGCCGCCCATCGTGTAGGTGATGCCGGCGCAGGCCGGGATGGCAACGAAGGGCGCTTTCAGGATCGGCATCGGCTTGAACCGGTCGGTGGTGCGCGGCGGGGTGAGGCCGCCGAAATCGCCGGACGCGCAGGCTTTGTTGTAGGCGGCCACCGTGGCTTCCAGCCCGTCCGGGTCCAACCCGGCGACGCCCGCAAGCTCCCGCAACGTGCTACCCCGGAAAATGGTGCCGCCGGCCCGCTCCAGCGCCGGGTTGGCGGGGATGCGGGCAGAGCGGCCCGGACCCTCCCAAATCGGGGTGTCCAGCACCAGCGTGGCGCAGAGGGGGTCGGCGCCGCGAGCGATCATGTTGGCCATGTTCACGCCGCCCGCGCCTTCGTTCACAAAGCGCTGGCCGGCGTGGTTCACGACGATGGCAGCGGTCGCGATGCCGTCGAGTTCCGGATACGGCCAGACCTTGTCGTTCACCATGGACTCGCGGTGCAGCAGGTGGCCGTAGAAGCAATCGAGGTCGGTGATCGCCGCGCCGGCCTCCCGCGCCATGCGCATCCCGTCGCCCATGCCGGTGGCGCCGCCGCGCTGCTTTACGGCTTCCGGGTTGGGCATAATGTGCTGGCGGATCAGGTGGATGTTGGATTGGAAGCCGCCGTCGGCGATGACGACCGCCGATGCGGTAAAGCGGGTCGCGACGCCGGCAACCGTCGCCTCCAGCCCCATGACGCGGCCGTTTTCCAGGATCAGCCGCTCGGCCTTCGCCCCCAGCAACAGCGTGCCGCCCAGCTTGCGCAGCCGGTCGGTCAGCGTGCGCAGCATTACGTCCGGGCCGCGGCCCTTCCAGTCGATGCCGGCCACCAGCGCGCGCGGCGGTGCCATGGTCCAGGCCAGATAGGATTGCGAACCGGAGCGGATGAACCGCACGCCCTGCACCCGCAGCCAGTCGATGACCTTGCCGCATTGTTCCACCAGCACCTGCGCCAGCGCCGGATCGGTGTAGCCGCGCGTGTTCAGGGCGATGCCGGCCTGGATGTTGGCCGCCGGCTCCTTGGGGTCGACGTAGCCGACATGGACGATGCCGCCGGACCAGCGCGTGTTGCACTTGTAGTCCGGCACCTCCCCCTTTTCGAGGACGACGACGCGCAGGCCTTTCTCGGCTGCTCGGGTGGCGGCGACGATGCCGGCGATCCCGCCGCCGACGACAATCATATCGTATGTGTTCATGAGGGGTATTTATGCCGGCATCAGCTGCGTTCCGCCATCCACCCGCAGCACCTGGCCAGTGACGAATTCGCCCATCGGCCCCGCGAACAGCGCGACGGCCCGAGCAACCTCATCCACCAGGGCGATGCGTTCGAGCGTGCCCTCGGTCGCCAAGCGGGTGGGATCGACCGCGCGCGTGTTCAGGAACCGCCCCGTTCGTGTGTCGCCCGGCGCGATGCTGTTGGCGGTGACGTTGAAGGGCCGCAATTGCGCGGCGAGGCAACGGGTGTAGTGAATCGCCCCGGCCTTGGCCGTCGCGTAGATCGCGCCATTGGTGCGTCCGCCGTAAGCGGCGATGGAGCCGATCGTGACGATCCGGCCGGATCGGCGCTCCATCATCCCCCGCGCGACCACCTGACAGACAAAGATGGTGCTGATCAAATTCCGGTCGATCACCGATCTGACGTCTTCCTGCTTTACCATGATGGCGTCGTTCGGATCGGGCTTGCCGCCCGCCGCCGCGATGTCGCCGCCCGCATTGTGCACGAGGATATGCAAGGTTCCCAGGCTCTCGGCCTGCGCGACGACCCGCTCCACCTGATCCATCTGCGTCAGGTCGCCGAGTACCGGGGTGGTGCGGACGTTGTGTTCGGCGGCGATCTGGGCGGCGGTGTCGGTGAGGGTGGTGCCCTCGCCGTATTCCGATGGCCCGTTCTCCCGCATGCCGTGCACCGCGATGTCGCAGCCGAGGGACGCCAGCGTTTCGGCGAAGGCGCGCCCCAGGCCGCGGCCAGCTCCGGTGACGAGGGCGACTTGGCCGGTAAGGGGGCGATCGGTCATGGCGGGGCATCCTTGGTCGGTGGAGCGGCCACCATAGACCGTGCATCCGAACGATCCACCCATGCCGGCTTGACCAGGCGCCCGTCACCGGGCACCGAATGGGGCATGAGCGACCTCCGTAATCCCGTCCCCATCTTCGGCCACCCGCCCAGCATCGACGATATCGCCGACATGGCGGAGCGTGCGCTGGCCACCATGCCGCGCCGCCTGTCCAAACACGTCCGCGGCGTCGGCATCAGCGTCGAGGATATGCCCGACGACGACACCCTCGACGATCTGGATATCGAGTCCGGGTGGGAACTGACCGGCCTTTACCGCGGCACACCGCTGACGGAACGCAGCGTGATGGACAACGCGCGTGATCCCGATCTGATTTTCCTGTACCGGGAGCCGATCCTGCTGGAATGGATCGAGACCGGGGTCGATCTGTACAGCCTCGTCCGCAACGTGGTGGTGCACGAAATCGCGCACCACTTCGGCTTCACGGACGCGGAGATCGCGGCGATCGAGCAGGAGATGGAATAGGGGCGGCGACCCGCTACCGGATCAAGCCGTCCGGTCGCCACCAACCCCCAACGCCGCCTGCGCCGCTGCCAGACGCGCCACCGGCACGCGGTAGGGGCTGCAGGACACGTAATCCAGCCCGACGCTCTCGCAGAACGCGATGGAGGCCGGGTCGCCGCCATGCTCCCCGCAGATGCCGAGCTTCAGGCCGTTTTTGGTTTTGCGGCCTTTCTCGGCGGCGATGCGGACCATTTCGCCCACGCCTTCCACGTCGATGGACACGAACGGGTCCTTCGCCAGGATGCCGGCGTCGATATAGGCGGGCAGGAACTTGCCGGCGTCGTCGCGCGACAGGCCGAACACGGTCTGGGTCAGGTCGTTGGTGCCGAAGCTGAAGAAATCGGCGACTTCCGCGATCTGGCCGGCCAGCATCGCGGCGCGGGGGAGTTCGATCATCGTCCCGACACTGTATTCGATGGAGCGGCCGGCTTCGGCGAACACCTCGGCGGCCACTTTCTCCACCTGGGCGCGGGTGATTTCCAGTTCTTTGCGAGTGGCGATCAGCGGGATCATGATCTCCGGCACTGGCGCTTTGCCGGTTTCCTTGGCGACCAGGATTGCGCCCTCGAAGATTGCGCGGGCCTGCATCTCGTAGATTTCTGGGTAGGTGATCCCGAGGCGGCAGCCGCGATGCCCGAGCATGGGGTTGGCTTCGGAGAGTTCTTCGACGCGGCGCTTCATGGTGTCGAAATCGGTGCCGAGGGACTCGGCCACTTCCGCGATTTCCGCGTCGGCGTGCGGCAGGAATTCGTGCAGCGGCGGATCGAGCAGGCGGATCGTCACCGGCAACGGCGCCATGATGGTGAACAGGCGGCGGAAATCCTCCCGCTGGAAGGGCAGCAGGCGCTCCAGGGCGGCGCGGCGGCCGGCTTCGGTGCCGGCGACGATCATCTGGCGGACGGCGCCGATGCGTTCCGGGTCGAAGAACATGTGTTCGGTACGGCAGAGACCGATGCCCTCGGCGCCGAATTTCACGGCGGTTTCGGCGTCCAGCGGGGTTTCCGCGTTGGTGCGGACACCCATGCGGCGGAAGGAGTCCGCCCAGGTCATCAGCGTGCCGAAATCGCCGGACATGGCGGGTTCGATCATCGCGACGGAACCTTGGAAGACCTCGCCGGTCGCGCCATCCAGGGTGATGGTCTCGCCGGCCCGCACGGTCTTGCCGCCGGTCGTCAGCGTTTGCCCGTTGTAGTCCACCGCGATGCCGCCGGCACCCGCGACGCAGGGCCGGCCCATGCCGCGCGCGACCACGGCGGCGTGGGAGGTCATGCCGCCGCGAGTGGTCAGAATGCCGCGGGCGGCGTGCATGCCATGGATATCTTCGGGGCTGGTTTCGATCCGCACCAGGATAACCGCCTCGCCCTTCAATGCGCGGCTTTCGGCCTCATCGGCATTGAACACCACGGCGCCGACGGCGGCACCGGGGCTGGCGGGCAGGCCCTTGGCGAGCAACACGCGCGGCGCCTTCGGGTCCAGAGTCGGGTGCAGGAGTTGGTCCAGCGACGAAGGATTGACGCGGCGGACGGCCTCGGCCCGGTCGATCAGGCCGGCATTGGCCATTTCGACCGCCATGCGGAGCGACGCCGCGGCGGTGCGTTTGCCGTTGCGGGTTTGCAGCATGTACAGCTTGTTGCGCTGGACCGTGAACTCGATGTCCTGCATGTCCTTGTAATGGCGTTCCAGCGTTTCGCGGACTTCCATCAGCTCGGCGTAGGCGTTGGGCATCGCGGTTTCCAACGGCACTTCGCCCGGCTTGGCGCGCAGGTTGGACAGCGGCTGCGGCGTGCGGATGCCGGCGACGACGTCCTCACCCTGCGCGTTCACCAGATACTCGCCGTAGAAAATGTTCTCGCCGGTCGAGGGGTCGCGGGTGAAGCAAACGCCCGTGGCGCAGTCGTGGCCCATGTTGCCAAACACCATCGCCTGCACGTTGACGGCGGTGCCCCAGTCGGCGGGGATGTCGTGCAGACGGCGATAGGTGTTGGCGCGCGGGTTTTCCCACGATCCGAACACGGCGCCCACAGCGGCCCAAAGCTGCTCGCGCGGGTCCTGCGGGAACGGCTTGCCAGTTTCCTCGGCCACCAGGTCCTTGTAGCCCTCGACCACGTTCTGCCAGTCGGCGGCGGTCAGATCAGTGTCTTCCACGACGGCGGCTTCGATTTTGGCCTGTTCGATGATTTCCTCGAACCGGTGATGATCGACGCCGAGCACGACGGAGCCGAACATCTGGATGAAACGGCGGTAGGAGTCCCAGGCGAACCGGTCGTCGTTGGCGGATGCGGCCAAGCCGGCGACGGTGGCGTCGTTCAGGCCGAGGTTCAGGACCGTATCCATCATGCCCGGCATCGACACGCGGGCGCCGGAGCGGACGGAGACCAGCAGCGGCTTGGTGGAATCGCCGAAGGTGAGCCCGACGGCTTCCTCGACCCGTTTGAGCGCGTCGTTGACCTGACCGGTCAACTCATCCGGGTAGCGGCGGCCGTTCTTGTAAAATTCTGTGCAGAGGTCGGTGGTAATCGTAAAGCCGGGCGGCACGGGCAGTCCGATGCTGGCCATTTCCGCGAGGTTGGCGCCCTTCCCGCCCAGCAGGTTGCGCATGTCCGACCGGCCTTCGTTGAGGCCGGCTCCGAAAGAATAGACCCATTTTGCCATGATCGTATTAGCCTTCGATGCGGGAAAAGTCGGCGACGCGGTCCATGGTAGCACGAACCCGGTGCAGCAGTCGCAGACGATTGCGGCGTAAATCGGGATCGGGTGCGTTAACGGTGACATCTTTGAAGAACGTATCCAAAGGTGCCCGCAGGCCGGCCATGGCGGTCATGGCGCCCGCGTAGTCTTCCGCCGCCAGCTTGGCGTCCAGATCGTGCAGAGCGATGAGCGCCTGTTCCAACCCGGCTTCCGCCGGTTCGCGGGACAATGCCGGGTCGGTGGGGCCGGTGTGGGGCCCGTCCTTGCGGTCTTCGATCCGCAGTATGTTCGCGGCGCGACGGTAGGCTGTCAGCAGGTTGGTGCCGTCCTCGGTGCCGAGCAATTCGGCGACGGCGGATGCGCGGGCCAGCAGTCGGACGATGTCGTCGTCGGCACCGGTCGCGAAGACCGCGGTCAACACGTCGTGCCGCGCGCCCTCGGTGCGGAGCTGCACGCGCAGGCGGTCGGCGAGGAATTCCAGGATTTCCTTGGGCGGCACCGGGTGGACGCCGTGGCGGTGGAACCCGTGTCCGGCGGCGTCGATCAGGCTCAGCAGCGACACCCGCAGGCCGTTTTCGCGGATGATGCGGATGATGCCGAGCGCGGCGCGGCGCAGGGCGTAGGGGTCGCCGGCGCCGGTGGGTTTTTCGTCGATGGCGAAGAAGCCGACCAGTTGGTCCAGCTTGTCGGCCAGCGCGACCGCGACCGAGACCGGGGCGCTGGGGGCGGCTTCGTTGGGACCTCGGGGGGCGTAGTGCTCGCGGATGGCGTTGGCGACTTCGATGGGTTCGCCGTCGTGCAGGGCGTAGTAGCTGCCCATGACGCCCTGGAGTTCGGGGAATTCGCCGACCATGCCGGACACGAGGTCGGCCTTCATCAGCTCCGCCGCGCGTTCGGCCATCGCCTGGGGCGCGCCAACATGGGGGGCGACGATGTCGGCGAGGCGCTTGAGGCGGATGACGCGGTCGCCCTGGGTGCCGAGCTTCGCTTGGAAGGTGACGTGCGCCAAGGAGGGCACGCGGGATTCCAGCCGGGCTTTGCGGTCGAGGTCCCAAAAGTGCCGCGCGTCGGAGAAGCGGGCGCGCAGGACGCGTTCGTTGCCGGCGATAATCGTCGCGCCGTCGTCGTCCGCGGCGATGTTGGACACGAACGCGAACCAGGGGGCGGCTTTGTTGTCCGTTGTACGCAGCGCGAAATAGCGCTGGTTGACGCGCATGGAGACCTGCATGACCTCGGGCGGCAGGTCCATGTGTTCGGCGGCGATGCGCCCGAGCAGGGGGACGGGGCGTTCGACGAGGCCGGCAACTTCGTCGAGCAGGCCGGGGTCGTCGACGACGGTGCAGTTTTGCGCGGTGGCGAGCGCGGCGACGCCGGTCGCGATGGTTTTCCGGCGGTCGGCAGCGTCGACCATGACGTGGCGTTCGGCGAGTTTGGTGCGCCAGTCCTCGACGCCGGAGACTTCGAAAGCGCCGGGAGCGTGGAAGCGGTGGCCCTCGGTTTGGTTGCCGCTGGTCAGGCCGTGGCCGTCATCGGTGCCGTCTTTCAAGGCGAACGGCACGACGGTGCCATCGAGCAGGCATACGATCCGGCGCAGCGGGCGGACCCAGGTGAAATTCGACGTGCCGCCCCAACGCATCGATTTCGGCCAGGGGAAGCGTTTCAGGAGCGCCGGGACCGCGTCCGCGATCAGGGACGCGGCGGAGACGGCCTCGGCCTGTTTCTCCAGCACCCAGTAGTCGCCGTCTTGGCGCAGTTGCTCCCGCGACGCGCCGTGCTTGCGGAGGAAGCCGGCCAGCGCCTGTTCGGGTGCGTTGGACCGAGGCCCGCGTTCGGTGGTGCTGACGGCGGCGACACCGGCTTCGACCGTTGCCGAAAGCGCGATGCGGCGGGGCCCGTAGAAGGTTTGGACGCCGGAGGGCGCCAGCGGCGCGAAGGCCTCGGTCAGCAGACGCGCGAGGTCGTCCGCCGCGCGAGCCTGCATGCGCGCCGGGATTTCCTCGCTGAAGAGTTCCAGGAAAAACGCGGGCATTATCGGTCCTTCAACGCCGGTTCGATATCGGTGTGGATACAGTCGTTGCCCTTGAACAGCAGGGGTTCGCGTTCGGGGTGCTTGGGAAACGCGGGAGCCGAATACCTTATACTAGAGATCCGAACGGATGACTCATATCCCGTCATGGTCGGGCTTGACCCGACCATCTCCTGCGACCAGGGGTGCATCGAGGTTTCACAGCGGCTTAACCGTGCCTCAATGGCCTGGGATGGTCGGGTCAGGCCCGACCATGACGGGGTGGGGCGACCGTTGTTTCCCGCCATGACGATGGGGGGGGGGCCGCTCACGCCGAATCCCCCGCCACCCAGGCCTCGCAGCAACCCTTCGCCAGCGCGCGGACGCGGCCGATGTAGCTGGCGCGTTCGGTCACGCTGATGACGCCACGCGCGTCCAACAGGTTGAACAGATGGCTCGCCTTGATGCACTGGTCGTACGCCGGCAACGCCAGATTGTGCTTCAGAAGGGATGCGCACTCGGCTTCCGCGTCGGCGAAGTGTTGGGACAGCATCGCCGGGTTGGAATATTCGAAGTTGTGCGCGCTGTATTCCCTCTCCGCCCGCAGGAATACGTCGCCGTACGTCACGCCCTGACCGTTGAAGTCCAGGTCGTAGACGTTCTCCTTATCCTGCACATACATCGCCAGACGTTCCAGCCCGTACGTCATCTCGAAGCTCGGGAATGTCACCGGGATGCCGCCGACCTGTTGGAAATAGGTGAACTGGCCGACTTCCATGCCGTCGCACCAGACCTCCCACCCCAAGCCCCAGGCGCCAAGGGTCGGGCTTTCCCAATCGTCTTCCACGAAGCGGAAGTCGTGTTTCAGCGGGTCGAGGCCGATGTCGCGGTAGGACGCCAGCAGCAGCTCCTGCGCATCGGCGGGGCTGGGCTTCATGATGACCTGATACTGGTAGTAGTGCTGTAGGCGGTTCGGATTCTCCCCATACCGCCCATCGGTCGGGCGCCGGCTGGGCTGGACATAGGCGGCGCGCCAGGGTTTGGGGCCGAGCGCGCGGAGGGTCGTGGCGGGGTGGAAGGTGCCGGCGCCCATCTCCACGTCGTAGGGCTGCAGGATGACGCAACCCTGGCGGGACCAGAAATTGTGCAAGCGCAGGATGAGGTCCTGAAAACTGGGGGTCATCTTCCATTCCGGCCGGTCGTGATGCGGCGCACCATTAAGCCCCGCGCGGGGTGCCCGCAACAGAAAGCGCGCACTTCCCGCTTTAGCGCGGCAGCGGATCGCGCTACCCTGCCCCGCATGGAACAGGAATCACACCGAGCCCACCATGACATGGGGGGCGTGCCCAAATTCATGTGCGAGGCGGTGGATATCGAGCCGCACGCGCTGACCGACTTCGACCGGGAGGTGGACGCGATGCGCCAGATCCTCAGCGCGAAGGGTCTGATGTCGGTGGACGAGCTGCGGCGCGGGATCGAGGCGATCCCCGAGGATCAGTACCACCGCCTGAGCTACTATCGGAAATGGATCCGCTCCATCGCGGATAACCTCATGGCCCGCGGCGTCATCACCGAGGCCGAGCTGCTGGCCGCGCTGGAGGAAGCGTGATGTTCGCGCCGGGCGCCGCCGTGCGAGTGAAGGGCGATTGGCCAGAGGCTCGGGGGCCGGTGCACATCCGCACGCCGCATTATTTGCGGGGACGGCGGGGGACAGTGGTGCGGCTGCTGGGGGCGTTTCCGAACCCGGAGGATCTGGCGTTCGCGCGGCCGGCCGAGGCACGCGCGCTGTACCATGTGGCGTTCGGGTTGGGCGATCTTTGGGACGATGCCGGCGGTTCGGATGAGCTGATGGTGGAACTGTACGAGCATTGGCTGGAGGCGGCATGATGTTGGCCTCGTCATGGTCGGGCTTGACCCAATCACCTTTATCCCATGGGCCTGAGTTGGTCGGGTCAAGCCCGACCATGACGGTGTGGAAGGAGTCGACCTCACCATGAACATCCTGGAAACCGAAAGCGAGCGCCTGCTCGACGCCGTGCGCGGGCTGTTGGCGCGGAAGGGTCTGGTGTCCCCGGCGGAGATCGCCGAGCGCATCGCGATCACCGACGCGGCGAGCCCCGGGCAGGGCGCGCGGATGGTGGCGAAGGCGTGGACCGATCCGGCGTTCAAGGCGCTGATGCTGGAGGACGGCGGAAAAGCGGCCGAGGCGCTGGATATCCCGATGCGCGGGACGCCGCCGCTGGGCGTGCTGGAGAATACGCCGGAGGTGCATAATCTGGTCGTTTGCACGTTGTGCAGTTGTTACCCTCGGGCGGTGCTGGGGTATCCGCCGTTTTGGTACAAATCGGCGGCGTACCGGTCTCGGGCGGTGCGGGATCCCAGGGGGTTGTTGGCGGAGTGGAAGACGGTTTTGTCCCCGGATGTGCGAGTGCGGGTGGTGGATTCCACGGCGGATTACCGGTGGATGGTGCTGCCGATGCGGCCGGCGGGGACGGGCGGTTGGTCGGAGGAACGGCTGGCGGGGATCGTTCGGGAAGGGGATATGGTGGGGGTTACGGTGCCCAACCGATAGGGGTCGGTCGTGTGTCTATGGTTTCACCGGTTGGAACGCAGCGGATTCGACCGGGGGCTCCACTCCGCCTGCGTTACGCTATCGCTGACTCACGCTGGAACCCGGACGCAGCAAAACTCCCAGTAGCCGCGCCGGACCCACGGGTCGCCCCCGTAGCGGAACGCCCCGCGCACGACGGTGGTCATCACGCGAGTAGCTCCAGAATCCGGTTGGGGGCAGCAGGTTCGGCATAAGCGGGATGGTAACATGTCCGGTCGCGGTGGCCAGCCCGGACGGGACCGGCAGGTTTTGCCGGGAGGTTGGTTCTGCTTGCCCCGATCGGTTCTGACGCTCGGAGCACGGGCGAGGGGAGTCGCACCGCCCGGACCATCCGGCCTTATCCTTTCTTATCGGTGTTCATCTGTGTAGGAATCACTTCGTTGCAGCGTAACGGAACGATGGTCCCAACGCTCCGAACTCGCCGAAATTCCAGCGTTTGTGCCGCGCCGGACCCTCGGGTCAAGCCCGGGGATGACGGGGTGGGGGCGACAGTGCCATGGGGGTGCGAATGGTCGTGCCGCGGGGTCGTTTCCGGTGCCGCTGGCCCCTGAGTAGGTCGGGTCAGGCCCGACCATGACGGGCGCGCCGGCTGGCACGCTTCCTGCTGAACGTCTCCCGACCACCCCTCCGGGAGACCCTCCACCATGTCCCTGCTCGGCGCCCTGAACAGCTCCATCAGCGGATTGACCGCCCAATCCACGTCATTCTCCAACATCAGCGAAAACGTCGCGAACGCGCAGACCGTTGGATACAAGGAGGTCAATACCAGCTTCGTCGATTATCTGACGACATCGAACAATTCCGTCAACGAACCGGGCGCGGTCGTGGCGCGGCCGGATTATGCGAATAACGTGCAAGGCACGGTCACGCAGACGCAGAACCCGTTGAACATGGCGATCGCCGGCCAGGGGTTCTTCCCCGTGTCGCAGCCGACCGGAACGGTGAACGGAGTCACCACTTTTTCGCCGCAGCAATACTATACGCGCGCTGGGGATTTTCAGGTGAACAGCACAGGCTACCTGGTGAACAGCGCCGGGCTTTATCTGAACGGCTGGCCGGTCGATCAGACGTCGGGGCTGGTTAATCAGAACGCGCTGGCACCGGTGCAGGTGTCTCAAACCGTGTTCAACCCGGTCGCGACGACATCCGTGCAACTCTCGGCCAATCTGCCGGCCACGCCGGCGGCGGGAACGGCCACGACCACCGCCCCGATTTCTTCCGATATCAACCTTTACGATTCCCTGGGCACGGTGCACACCGTCGCGCTGAATTGGGTGCAGAATGCCGCGAACGACTGGACCGTTTCAGTTGTCGCGCCGTCGCTGACCCCCTCGAACCTGGGATCGGCGGAGGTCACGTTCGGCGCCACCAGCGGCAGTGCGGTGCCGGAAGGCACGATCGGCCAGATCGCCAACGTCACCGGCACCGTCACCGCCGCCGGCTACACCGCCGGCCAACCCGCGGCACTGAATTTCACCGCCAATTTCGGATCGGGCCCGCAAACCATCAGCCTGAACATGGGCACATACGGGTTGACCAACGGCGTGACGCAATATGCCGGCGCGACTTACAGCCTGGGCGGGCTGACGCAGAACGGGGTACCGCCGGGCAATTTTTCGTCGGTCGTCACGCAGGCGGATGGCAGCGTGGTGGTGAACTACAACAACGGCCAAAGCCGCACGATCGCGCAAATTCCCATCACGACCTTCAGCGCCCCCGACAAACTGCAAAGCCAAAACGGCCAGGCGTTCACGGCAACGTTGCTGTCCGGCACGCCAACGGCGGAGGCCGCGAACACCAACGGCGCCGGCACCATCGTGACCAGTTCGGTCGAAGGATCGAACGTCGATATCGCCACCGAATTCTCGCAATTGATCGTGGCGCAGCAGGCCTATTCGGCGAACGCGAAAATGATCACGGCCGCCAACCAGTTGCTGACAACCACGATTGACATGAAGCAGTAACGTCATGAGCCTCGGCAGCGTTCTGTCCATCGCCAGCGGAGGCGTGGCGAATATCGAAAGCCTGCTCGGCGTGGTGTCGCAGAACGTCGCCAATGCCAGCACGCCGGGCTACGCGGCCGAGGTCGGCACGCAGGAGGCGCTGACCGTTGGCGGCATCGGCATGGGGGTGCGGACGGGGCCGACCGTCCTGATGACCGATGCTGCGCTGGAGGCACAAACGCGCACGCAGGCCGCGACGGTGGCCGGGCTGACGACGCAGCAGACCGCGCTGCAAAACCTGGATTCGGTGCAGGGCACGCCCGGCCAGGGCAACGATCTTGGCAGTCTGTTGGGGGCGCTGAACAACCGGTTTTCCACGCTGCTCAATCAGCCGGACAATCAGACCGCGCAAAGCGCCGTGGTCGGGGCGGCGGGGACGCTGACGAGCGCGATCCATACGTTGAGCAACGCCTACGCGACGCAACGCGCCACGGCGCAGAGCAATCTGACCGGCGAAGTCGGGCAGGCGAACCAGACGCTGAGCCAGATCGGCAGCCTCAACGATCGGATCATGGCGATGAAGGCGGCGGGTCAGTCCACCGCCGATCTGGAGAATCTGCGCAACGCGGCGGTAAACACCTTGTCCGGGTTGCTGGACGTCAAGACCATGGTCGGTTCGACCGGCGACATGATGGTCATGACCAATTCCGGACTGAGCTTGCCGACCCGCGGCGGCAGCGAGCCGTTGACCATCGCCAACGGTATCGCGCCCGGCGTGACGCTGAACGGTCAGGACGTGACCGGCCAACTTCAGGGCGGGCAGATCGGCGCGAATATTTCCCTCCGCGACACCGCCCTGCCGACGTATCAGGCCGAACTGGATGAGTTTTCCCAGACGCTGGCGAGCCGGTTCTCGGGCCAGGGGCTGACCTTGTTCACCGACCCGACCGGCGCGATCCCGAGCAGCAGCGGCCCACCGGCGCAGTCCGGCTATGTCGGGTTCGCGGCGACAATTCAGGTCAATCCCGCCGTGACAGCCAACCCGTCGCTGGTGCGTGACGGCACGCAGGCGGTGGCGGGCGATCCGGCCGGCGCCTCGGCGTTTACGCCCAATCCGGCGGGCGGACCGGCGGGGTTCAGCACCCTGATCTCCCGCATTCTAAACTACGCGATGGGACCGAACGTCCAGGACGGCGTGCCGCAGCCGGCGCCGAACACGACCGGTCTGGGCCCGGCCGGCACGCTACAGGCCCCGTTCGGCGCCCCGGCGGCATTGGCGGATTTCGCCAGCGCACTGATCGGATCGCAGGCGCAGGACAGCGCCAATGTCACCAACCAACTGCAAACCGAGACCGCGGTGCAGACCAGCCTGACCGCCAAACTGTCCTCGGAAACAGGGGTGAACATGGACCATGAAATGGCCTCGGTGGTGGCGTTGCAGAACGCCTACAGCATGAACGCCCGCATCGTCTCGGTCGTCCAAACCATGTGGAACCAGCTGCTAAGCGCGGTCGGAGGCTGACGATGATCGGTCCCACCGAATACGGTCTGCTCAGCCAGCTGTTGGCGGGCAACGTGTCAATCCGGAAGAACCTGACGACGCTGACCGAACAGGCGAGCAGCGGGTTGATCGGGGATACCTACGCCGGGCTGGGGTCAGGTGCGACAGTGGCGCTGAACGTGCAGCCGCAGATCGCCGCCCTTCAGACCCAACAGAAAAATATCGACGCCGCGACCGCGCGTTTGGGGGTCACGCAAAACGCGATGACTCAGATTCAGCAGACCGCCGCGACCTTTCTGGCCGATCTGAACAACCTGAACGGGCTGAACCCGTCGGAGATGGACAGCGTCGCCGCGAACGCGCGGCAAGCCCTGAACCAGACCGCCAACCTGCTGGATACCCGGGATGGCAATGTCTACGTGTTTGCCGGCCAGGATACGGCGAACCCGCCGGTGCCCAATCCCAGCGCCATCGGTTCGTCGGGTTTCGCGACGCAGATCGCCGCCGCGGTCGCTGGACTTTCGGCGAACGGCGCCGACGCGACAGCGGCTTCGACCCTCAGCATCGCAAGTGCCAACGATCCGGCGACCTCGCCATTTTCGGCTTACCTGTCGGCCGGCACCCCGCAAACCCAGTCGCTGCACGTCGGCCCAGGGCAGATCCAGCAGGTGGGACTGCTGGCCAGCGCCAATTCCTATGTGGCGTCCACCGGTACCTCCACCACTGGCTCTTATATGAGAGACCTGATGCGCGCGTTGGCGACGCTGGGGTCGCTGACCAGCGCGCAGATGAGCGATCCGAATTTCGCGCCGTTGATCCAGGACACCCGCGCAAGCCTGACCGGCGCGATCGGCGCCATGGGCGCCGATGTCGGTGTGCTCGGCGATACGCAGGCGAGCCTGACGACGCTGCAAACCAATCTGAACGACACCCAAACCACCCTGACCGCGCAGGTCGGCGATGCCCAAAACGTCGATATGGCCGCGACTTTGTCGAGCCTGACACAGACGCAAACGCAGTTGCAGTCATCGTACCAGCTGATCGGCATGCTGAGCCAGCTGTCGCTGATAAAATATTTACCGGCGGGGTGACAAATGTATGCGGCGTTTACTTTTCGTTAACCTTTATCGGTCATCATTCTCTCGATCCCGCAAAACGTGGGGCAAGTGCAACCACAGGCAATGAAGGTAAGACACCATGTCCCTGAACTCAGTGAACACCAACATCGGCGCGATGATCGCGCTGCAATCGTTGAATATGACCAACACGCAGCTTGGCGCGGTGCAGAAGCAGGTATCGACCGGCTTTCGCGTCGCGGATGCCACCGACGATGGCGCCGCCTACGCAATCGCGCAGAACGTGCGCTCGACCGTCGGCGCGTTGACCAGCGCCAATCAGCAGCTGGGCGGCGTGCAAGGCCTGCTTTCGACGACGCAGTCCGGCCTGAACAACATCACCACCACGATGCACAGCATGCGCGACGTGCTGGTGAAATTGTCCGACGGCAACGTCCAGGGCAACGACCGGACGAATTACGAGCAACAGTACAAGTCGCTGCTCGCCAACGTGCAGACCTTCGTGCAGGACGCCAGCTACAACGGCAAGACGTTGATTGGCGATCTGACCGGCAGCAACGGCACCTTCGGCCGTGTCGCCGTGGCCCGTAACGAAGTCGGGTCGTCCTACGGCATCACAACGTACAGCGGATCGGCGCTTTACGGCTCGATCGCCTTCACCAGTACATCGCTGAACGGCGCATCGACGGTCGCGGCGCTGATCACTGCCAGCGGCACGTTCATCAACCAGTTGAACGCGGTCGGGCAGGCGCTGAATACGGTCGGTTCCGAGACCAACTATGTCAGCAACCAGATCAGCTACAACAGCGACAAGGTAAGCTCGCTGAACAGCGGCCTCGGCGCCTTGGTCGATGCCAATCTGGCGCAGGAATCGGCGCAGTTGCAGTCGTTGCAAATCCGTCAGCAGCTGGGCACGCAGGCACTGTCGCTCGCCAATCAGGCGCCGCAGACCCTGTTGAGCCTCTTCAAGTAAAGCCTACCGGCCGTCCGCGCCGGCGACGGTGCGGGCGGCCGCTACGCGGGAGGCGCTTTATGTCCAATCTGGTACTGGAGCTTCGCCAGGGAGAGGTGATGATCATCAACGGCGCGCCGATCCGGTTTCGCACCCGGTCGCGCGTCGAACTGACCGCTCATGCCCGGTTTTTGTTCGGCAAGCAGATCATGGCTCCCGATCAGGCGGACAGCCCGGCGCGGCGCATCTATTTCGCCTTGCAATCCGCCTACATCGGCGACGACGACGAACGCCCCCGCGGTCTGACCGCCGCGCGGGCATTGATCGAGGACTTCAAGGACGCGACGACATCCGCCGTGGCCCGCGACATACTCGACCGAGCGATGGACGCGGCGGAGGCCGACGATTGCTATCGGGCGTTGAAACTCACGGGCCGTGTGATCCAGCACGAAGACGCCGCGCTCGGGCGAACCAATGACACCGATCCGGCCAAAACGGCTTGGAACGGACCCATTCCCGCAACCAGAAGCAAGGATCATCATGAAAACCATGACCCGCGCCACACGCGCGTATGAAGCTGCGTCCGTGCAACGAACCCAACGCGCGCAGGAAGCCGATGTGTTCCGTCGTGCGACCGGGGCTTTGCGGCTGGCGCGCGACGGGACCCCGATCGCGCGCGTTCGGGCGCTGGCGGACAACCGGCGGCTTTGGACCACGGTAAACGACCTGATGCGCGATCCGCTCAGTACGTTGCCGGTGGCGTTGCGTGCCCAGATCGTCTCGGTCGGTCTGGCGGTGCAACGGGAGATGGACAACGAGGAGCCGAATTTCGACTACCTCATAACCATCAACGAGAATATCGCCGCCGGCCTGTCCGACACGAACTGAAAACCGTTCCGGTTACGCTCAAAAGGAGCATCCCATGGAAGTCGTACATGCGACCGCCACACCGCTGGCGCTGGTGCAGCGCGTCAGCGCCCTGATCGACGCCGGACGTGCCGGCGCGGCGGGCCCGTTGCTTGCCGCCGCGCGCCAAATCGTCGCGCCGTCCCCCGAACTCAGTCTCCTCGCCGCTCGGCTCGCGGAAAGCCAAGGGGATCCGGGGTTGGCGCGCGCCGAGCTGGATGTGGCCATCGAGGCGGCACCGGATCATGCGGGATTGTGGAAGCAGCGGGCCGCGTTGTGCCAGCGCCTCGGCGATTTCGACCGGGCGGCGCGCGACGCAGCGGAAGCCGTGTGCCTCGATCCCGCCGATCCCGATGCCAAGGCGCTGTTGGGCAGCGCGATGCTCAGCCTGGGGCGCCCGGCCGAGGCGTGGGCGTGTCTGGCGGAGGCCTGCGCCGCTGTGCCCACCAACGCCGCTTTTCGGGAAGCGCTGGCGATCGCGACCGAAGCCAATGGCGACCCCGAGGCGGCCCTCGGGACGTTGATGGAGGGTCTTTCGCCCAAGGGGGGCGCGTTGAATTTGCGCAATGCCGCGATCCTGTTTTGCATCCGGCATCGCGCTTTCCAGAAAGCCGTGGCCTTGGCCGAAGACGGGCGGATCGCGGGCACGGTCGATGCGTGTTTGTTCGGGTTGAAAGGTCACGCTCAGTCCAGCCTGGGTCTGCATACCGAGGCCGCGGATTCGTACGCGGAGGCGTTGAAGCTGGGGCCTGACGATCCGTATGTCCGGCACCTCGTGCAGGCGAGCGGTTTACTGCCCGGTGCCAAGCGGGCGCCGCCGGATTATCTGCGCACTGTGTTCGATGGGTACGCGGACCGGTTCGATTCGCATCTGATCGCGTTGGGATACCAAATTCCGGGGGCGATCCGGCGGATCGCGATGGCGTATCTGGATCGACATCCGGGCCGTCCGGTGCTCGATCTCGGGTGCGGCACCGGTCTGGTGGGGGTGGCCATCGGCGATCTTCCGGTCGGGCCGCTGACCGGGGTGGATGTCTCGGCGCGCATGCTGGCGGAAGCTGGGGCGAAAGGGATCTACGCCACCTTGGAGGAAGCCGACGTGCAGGACTGGCTTGACGCGGAAAACAGCCAATGGGGCCTGATCCTGGCGGGCGACGTTGTCTGTTATTTTGGCGCGTTGGAGGCGCTGCTGCGATCCGTGCGCGAACGTTTGGCCGGCGACGGATGGTTCGTTTTCTCGGTGGAAGAACACGTGGACGGTGAGTCGGGCTGGGCGCTGCTTCGCCAGGGCCGGTATGCGCATTCGCGGGATTATCTGGAAGACGCGTTGGGGGCCGCCGGGTTCGCGGTGCATGCGCTGCGTCCGCAGGTCATCCGGCACGAGGCTGGCGCACCGGTACCGGGATTTCTGATCGTGGCGGAGCCGGCCGCACTGGTAAACTAGGCCGATGAACGCCATCGCTATGTCCCGCCACGGCGCACTGCGCCGTTGCGGGGTGGCACCGGCCGACCCAGCCGCGTGGAATCGCCTGGGTCGGATCCTGCTGGCATCGGAGGAGCTTTGCCTGGCCGGGGCCGCTTTCGCCGAAGCTTCCGCCTTGGTCCCCCAAGCGCTGGACATCGCCTTGCTCGCAGTCGAGGTCGCCACCACCGCCGGGACGTTGCCGGACACCCTGGTTCGGCTCGCCGACCGTTGCGCTGCGGACCCGTTCAACGTCGCCGCCCATACGGCGCGCGGTGTCGTGCTGCAGCGGCTGGGCCGCCATGACGAAGCGCTGGATGCGTTCGAAGTCGCCTCCGCGCTCGCCCCGGACGCGCCATTGCCGGCCCGACTGCTCGGCGGGGTGATGGCGCGGTCCAACCGGCTGCGCGAGGCAGAAGCGGCCTTGCGGCACGCGCATGGGTTGGAGCCGGATAATGCGGATATCGCGAACGACCTCGCCACCGTGCTGATGCGGATGCATCGGCATGCCGAGGCCAGGGCCATCCTGCTGCGTTTGCTGGAACGGTCGCGGGAATCCGTGACGGTGCTGTGCAACCTCGCGACCGCCACGACCTGTGTGGGTTTGCAGGAGGAAGCCGTGGCACTGGCCGAGGAAGCGATCCGGCTGGACCCGGACGCGGTGCTGCCGTGGCGAACCTTGTGCAGCAGTCTGCCGTATCTGGACGGGGCGAGCGGAGAGCGGCTGCTGGCGGCGGCGCGCGGTTGCGCGGAACGGTTGCCGCGTGCCCTCCACCCGTCATGGTCGGGCCTGACCCGACCACCTCGGGCCAATGGGATGAAGGTGGTCGGGTCAAGCCCGACCATGACGTTGAAGATCGGCCTCCTGTCCGGCTCGCTCCGCAGCCATCCGGTGGGGTGGCTGACAGTCGCGGGGTTCGAGGCGTTGGACCCCGACGAATTCCGCCTGATCTGTTTCGGCCGCGACGCCGGCGGTGGCGACCCCATCGCCGCCCGGTTTCGCGCCATCGCGCGACAATGGATCGACACAGACGGACTAAGCGACGCGGCGCTGGCGGCACGCGCGCGGGAGATCGGGGTCGATATCCTGATCGACCTGGGCGGCTACGGGGATTCCAGTCGCATGCTGGCCTGCGCCTACCGGATGGCGCCGGTACAGATCAAATGGGTCGGTATGCAGAACCACAGCACCGGCCTTGCCGAAATGGATTTTTTCATCGGCGACCGGTGGGAAACCCCGCCCGAATTCGCGCACCTGTATTCTGAACGCCTGCTGTGCCTGCCGGACGGCTATGTCTGCTACAGCCCACCGCCCTATGCGCCGGACGTTGCCCCGCTGCCGGCGCTGTCCAACGGTTTCATTACGTTCGGATGTTTTAATAATTTAGCGAAGATCACGCTACGTGTCATTCAGGTCTGGGCCGATATTCTCCATCGCATCCCGGACGCTCGATTGGTGTTGAAGACGCACCAATTCAGCGATGCGGACACCGCCGCGAGGGTGCGCGGGCGCTTCGCCGCCGCCGGAATCGACCCGGAGCGGATCGCGCTGCGCGGATCGTCCCGCCACCGGGATTTCATGGCAGAATATAACGATATCGACATAGCACTCGACCCATTTCCCTATTCCAGCGGCTTGACGACGTGCGAGGCGCTGTGGATGGGCGTCCCTACCGTCGTTTACGCCGGGGAAATCTTCGCGGCGCGGCATTCGCTCAGCCATATGTGCAATGCCGGACTGGCGGATTGGGTGGCGTACGATACGGAAACATATACCGCGCTGGCCGTCGCGAAGGCGTCCGGCATGGCGGCTTTGGCGGCGTTACGGGCGAGGTTGCGGGCACAGGTGAAGGCCAGTCCTCTGACGGATGCGCCGCGGTTCGGGACGAATCTGGCGGCGGCGCTGCGGTTCGCCTGGAAAGCTTGCATATCCGCTTGAGCGGCCCCACTCTCCGGCCTCGGAAATATGCGGGAGGCGAGGATGAAATTCGGCGGATCGATGTTCTTTACCGACTATTCCATGGGACCGGCGGAGCTGGCCGTGGCCTTGGAAGAGCGGGGGTTCGATATCGTGTGGGCGCCCGAACACTCCCACATTCCGATGACCCGCAAGACCCCGTTCATCATGGGCGGCGACCTGCCGAAGCGGTACTACGACGTGATGGACCCGTTCGTGACGCTGACGGCGGCGGCGATGGCGACGAAAACCCTGAAAATCGGCACGGGCGTCTGCCTGATCGCGCAACGCGACCCAATCCAGACCGCGAAGCTTGTGGCGTCGATCGATCAGATCTCCGGCGGGCGCTTCGTGTTCGGTGTCGGCAACGGCTGGAACCAGGACGAGATGGAGAATCACGGGACGGCATTCGCGTCCCGGCACAAGCGTGCCCGCGAGAATATCGAGGCGATGAAGGAAATCTGGACCAAGTCGAAGGCGGAATATCACGGGGAGTTCGTGAATTTCGATCCGATGATGACCTGGCCGAAACCAGTGCAAAGGCCGCATCCGCCGATCCTGGTCGGCGGTGCGTTTCCTTACTCGGCGCGGCGTGCGATCCGTTACGGCGACGGCTGGATGCCGCAGGTGACGGAATATGCGAAGGCACCGCTGATCGATCTCATTCCGCGTTTCCGGCAATTGGCCGCCGAGGCGGGGCGCGATCCGGCCGCGATGGATATCTCCATTGGTGGGCAGGGGCCGGATGCCGATCTGATCAAGCGCTACGACGATCTGGGCGTGAACCGGGTTTCCGTCAGTCTGATGTCGGAAAAGGCGGATACGATTCTGCCGATTTTGGATCGGTGGGCGGAGATTATCCGGCAGGTGAACGGGTAGGTTTCACTCCGGCCACAGCACGCGGTAATCGTCCGATGCCTCACCCCGGCTGGCCGCGGCCATGTCCTGGGCGAGGCGGTCGGCAATACCGGTGCGGTAGTGGATGCCGTCCCAGTAATTCTCGTCCTGGTTGGTGATGGGACTGAGCCGCATGAAATCGATTACCAGCGTGTTGGGCATGGGCTTGGCCTCAGCGACCACCCGGCGGCGGCATTCGTCCCATACCTCGGCGCCGGGGCTGCCGGCTTGCGTGAGCAGGCGGTGGTTATAGGGGATGAAGAACAGTATTTTGCGCGATCCCGCCGGCATGGTGCGCAGCATGTCCCGCAGCACCGGCATCGTGGGATACGTCCACGTCTCGGGCGGGCCTGAACGCTCCCCCACGGGGATCGCCGGGCCGGTGTCTTGCAGATGGGTCAAAGCCCGAGGAGCGTCGTAGGTGGCGTCGGGGGGGACGAAACTGGTGTAGCCGTCGAGGCCCTGGTCGGGCTTTTTCACGCCGATCAGGACGCCGAACAACTGGCCGGCGGACTGGATGGCATAGAGGTTGAACATCTCCCGATAGCCGACCCAGAGATTGTCTTGGTACATCCACTCCGGGAAGGTGCGGAATGTCAGTTTTTGATAGTCGGGGCCGGTGACGCACCAGCGGTAGTCCAGCCCGACGATCATGGTCTTCGCGGCCGGGTGGGCGCGCGCGAAGACGCCGAACAGTGTCGCTTGCTCGTAGACCGTGGCGTCGTTCATCGCGAGGTTGACGAAGCGGGCACCGAACAGCGGGTTCAGGACGTCGGGGCGGAGCAGACGGCTGGACGATGTGCCGATCAGGGCGCTGTCGAACCGGGGGGAACGCGCCAAACTCGGGTAGGCGAAGCGTTGGTTGCCGGCGACGGGGACTCGATGCGCCGGGGGCGACAGCGGCAGCGTGTCGTACGGGTCGATCAGCACGACGAAGGCATACACCAACCCCAACACGACGGCGGCCGTCACGGCCGCCAGCCGAAAGAAGCGGCGCCAGGGATCAGAACTGGAAGTAGATGAAGACATTGGGCAACCGCCCGCCAATCAGCAAAACGAGGTAGGCCAGCCCGATGCCGGAGGGCACCGCGAGCCAGGGAGAGGGACGCAGGCGGGTCAGCGCGAAGGCGTGGCTGGTGGGGCCGGCTACCGCGATCAGCGCGCCGAGGATCAAAGCCCGTTGGGAATCGCGGTCCAGTGCGATGTGGCCGATGCCGTGGCCTCCGACCATCGACGCCAGTACGCCTCCGGCTGTGGTGAAATCCGGGGCCCGAAACAGCACCCAGCAGGCCATGACGAAGACCATTGTCAGTGCCCAGGCGATGGGCCGGGGCAGGCGGGGACCGCGTTGCTCCCACACATGGTTCACCGCCAGCGCCACGCCGTGCAGCCCGCCCCAGACGACGAAGGTCCAGTTGGCGCCGTGCCACAGGCCGCCCAGGAGCATGGTCAGCACGACATTGGCGGCTTGGCGGATCGGGCCGCAGCGGCTACCGCCCAAGGGGATGTAAAGGTAATCCCTCAGGAAGCGGCTGAGCGTCATGTGCCAGCGGCGCCAGAAATCCCGCACCGACAGGGACCGATAGGGGGCATCGAAGTTGATGGGCAGGCGCAGGCCGAACATCATGCCGAGGCCGATCGCCATGTCGGAATAGCCGGAGAAATCGAAGTAGATTTGCAGCGTGTAGGCACCGGCGGCGGTCCAGGATTCCGTCAATGACAGCGACGATCCCGTGGCTTTGGCGAACAGCGGATCGGCCAGCAGCGCCAGGGTGTCTGCCAGCAGCACTTTTTTGGCCACGCCGAGTGCGAACAGGATGAAGCCTCGGCCCAGATTCTCCCACATCGCGGGGCCGCGCGGGTCTTCGCGGAACTGGTGGATGATCTCGTCATGCCGCACCAGCGGGCCGGCGATGAGCTGGGGGAAGAACGAGACGAACATGCAGAAATCGAGGAAGCCGTAAATATGGCGGTCGCCTCGGCGCAGGTCCATCAAATAGGAGATTTTCTGGAACACGAAGAAGCTGATGCCGAGCGGCAGGATCAGATGCCAGGGCTGCCAGTCGGCGCCGGTCAGGCCGAAGGCAGTGCCGCGCAGAAAGTCGGCGTATTTGAATAATCCCAGCACGGCCAGATTCAGGGCGACGCCGACCAGCGGCACCCATTGCGCTCGTGTGCGGCCGAACCAGCCGGCAAAAAGCCAGTTGGCGAGGGTCAGGCCCATCAGCAGCGGCACGAAGCGGATGTCCCACCAGCCGTAGAAGCCCAGCGAGGCCACCACCACGACCGTTTGCCGCGCGACGCGGTTGGCGGCAGCCGCGTAGTAGAGGCCGAGGACGACCGGCAGGAAGATACAGATGAAGAATTGGGAGTTGAACAGCACGGCCTAACCCAATGTCTCCAGCAGCCCCGCCAAAAACGCCGCTCGGGGGGCGAGGTTTCGCCACAATATGTGCTCGGTTTTCACATGCGCGCCGGCGCCGGGGCAGCCGAGACCGTCCAGCGTCGGAATGCCGAGCGCGGCGGTGAAATTGCCGTCGGAGCCACCGCCGCGGGATTGGCGGGGGAGCTTGATGCCGATGTGGTCGGCGATGCCTCTTGCGTGGTTGTACAGCGCCACGATACCGGGGTTTTCGGTGTAGGGCGGGCGGTTCATGCCGCCCTGGACGGTGACGCGGCAGCCGGCGGTGCGGGCGGTCAAAGCGAGCAGGCGTTGCTCCATCAGCGCACCCTCGGCGGGCGTATTCACGCGCAGGTCGATCTCGCAGCCGGCGGCGGAGGACACGACGTTGGGGCGGGAGCCGCCCCAGATCGGCGCGGCGTTCAGGGTGATGCCGGATTCGTAGTCCACCATGGCGTGGATCGCGAGGATCTGGTGCGACAGTTCGACGGTGGCGGAGGCGCCGTCCTGGAAGGCGGTGCCGGCGTGGGCGCCTCGGCCTTCGACGGTGAGGGTGAAGCGGCCGACGCCTTTGCGGGCGGTGACGCAGGCGCCGCCCTGGCCGGCGGGTTCGGGGATCAGGGCGAAGGCGGCCTGCGCGGCCTCCCGTTCGACGATGTCGCGGGAGGACGGGCTGCCGACTTCCTCGTCCGGGGTCAGCAACAGGACGATGGGGCGCTTGGTGGGAATTTTCTGCGCCAAGATGCTGCGCACGGCGTGGAAGGCGAGGAAGCTGCCGGCTTTCATGTCGTAGATGCCGGGACCGTGGGCTTTGTCGCCGTTCACCTCGTACGGCATGCCGTCCAGGGTGCCGTGAGACCAGACGGTGTCGAGGTGGCCGGCGATCAGGATCGGGGCGCCTTCGCCGGGCGTTCGGGCGATGAGATTATCGCCGAAGCCTTGGCGACCTTCGATGCGCTGGATGGCAGCGCCGGCGCGAGACAGCTCGCCTTCGGCCACGTCCATCAGGCGGTTCACCGCGTGGGCGTCGGTCGTGGGCGTTTCCATCCGCACCCAGGCGGACAGTTCGCGCAGCAGGTCTTCCGAGGTGCCAACGTCGGTTTGGATCATGATGGGGCCGGTATGCGGGGTCGGCGGATGGGATGCAAGGTTGCTTTGGCTGGCGGTTTCAGCCCCCCGAGCGGCGCAGATTCCGGGACAGGCACGCGTGGCAATAGCAGTCGTCCGCCATCGATCGGTAATGGAAAAGGCCGTGAATTGTCCCACCCTGCATGTCGAACAGTGGCACCAACTGATCGAAGAACCGGCCATCCTGATGCTCGTATTTGCGCCATGTCGCATAAGCGACCAAGTCCGCGAGTTGCACCAATCGTGACGCCCGTGAGTCGACGAAAAATGGAACTTCGGTTAGATTTCGGAACTGCCCCCACCGGCTGCCACGCAGACGGTATTGCCGAGCCAATCCCTGGAGCGGCTGTTCGTGCTTGCTTTCATCCATTACGATCAGGCCGCGCTGACTATCATTCGGGTTCTCGTTGTTCCGGCGAGCCAGGTACAAATTGAACCGATTGCAAACCTCCTCGAAGGACAACTCGATGGGGTCACGCGGGGAAACCGCGGCGCGATCCACTGCCACCGCGAATAACCGAATCGCGCCTCGATTGGCACTCAGGAGCGCTAGCGCCTGCTGGATCATCCGTTCGCGCTGGCCCCGATCCTTGACAGATCGCCAAACGCCGCTACGTCCTGAATACATTGGACTGCCATGCAATTCGATTTGCTCCTGATCGCCCAGTTGGAACGACGCCACGAGGTCGTCCGCCGCCTTGATGAGGTGATACAGGCCGCGCTCGAAAACGCTGATTCCGCCCAGAACGAAGAAACGGTCGTTGGGATTGTCGGCAGAACCGGAATCATCGACATATAAAATATGCATGCCATCCAACCAATAAAAATGCGGCCGAGTGGGACCATATGCCCCAACGGACCGCTAAACAGCCCTCTCAACCGCCCCAGCAATGTAGTGCGGCGGCCTATCCGAGGTCAATGTGATTTTCGGTCACCCCCTCAAGGTTGATTTGCCCGCCCGCTTCCCGCAAGAAAGCCGCATTCGCAACCGGATCGGACCAAGCCGCTGATGCGCATCTATCACCACTGGCAAGGCCTGCCCGAGGAAGCTCGTGGCGCCACCGTCGCACTGGGTAATTTCGACGGGGTACACCGAGGCCATGCCGCTTTGCTGCGCGCCGCGCATGCCGCTCGCCCCGACACGCCGTTGGCCGTTTTGACGTTCGAGCCGCATCCGCGCGAAATCTTCCGCCCCGAGGACCCGCCGTTCCGGCTGACCCTATCCGCCGAACGCGCCGACGCGCTGGCAGCGCAGGGGGTCGAGATCCTGTACGAGCTGCCGTTCAATCACGAATTCAGCCTGATGACGGCGGAGTTCTTTGTCGCCAGCGTGCTGCATCGCGGCCTCGGCGCCAAGCATTTGGCGTCCGGCGAGGACTTCGCCTTCGGGCACCGGCGCGGCGGCAATGTCGGGTTCATGGCTGCTCGGGCCGAGGCGTTGGGCATGGGGCTGACGCTCGTGCCGCCGGTTTCGGACGCGCAGGGGCCGCTGTCGTCCACCCGCATCCGCCGCGCGCTGCAGGATGGGTACCCCGAGCGGGCGACGGCGGAATTGGGCCGGCCTTGGGCAATACGGGGGGAGGTCGCGCATGGTGCCCGGCTCGGGCGGACGATCGGGTTTCCGACGGCGAACGTGGCGCTGGGGCAGCATCTGGAGCCGGCGCGGGGCGTTTACGCGGTGACGATCCGGACCGCGGACGGGTCGGTTTACAAGGGCGTGGCCAATATCGGGCGGCGGCCGACGGTGAACGCCGGGCCGGAAAGCCGGCTGGAGGTGAATCTGTTCGATTTCTCCGGCGATATCTACGGGACGGAAATCACCGTGGCGTTGCACGCGTTTATCCGGCCAGAGGTGAAGTTTCCGGGGCTGGATGCGTTGAAGGCGCAGATCGCCGCGGATGCCGAGGAGGCTCGGCGGTTGTTGGGGTGATATGCGATGCAGGTCGCACCGACCGTCGGTCCATAACCGATACACCGCAAAATAGCGACGCCACGGCGGCAGCGTGGGCCGCGATCCTCGCGGAGAGTGAAGCCGAGGCCGAGGCTGGGCTGTTCGTGTCCGGCGATGAGATCAAGCGCGAGCTGCACGAAAGTCTCGCGCGGATGGACAGCGGGGTGGGGCTGACGTGGCGACGGGGCGCCTACACGTAGACACCTTCGGATAGGCTTTCGATCACCTCCAGCACGCGGTGCGCTTCTCCCGCATCGATGAGGTCGGTGGCTCGAGCGCCATTTAGGAGGGGATGCTTGGCGAAGAGCCAGATGCGGATCTCCTGCGGTGTGAAAAATTCGGCGAGGCGGGCTACGACGGCGCTCATGGGGGAATCTCTCCGGGGCGGGCCCTTGCATCTATGCAGGTTAGTGAAAGGCAGACGCAAATCGGGCGCGCTGCGATGGGCTATTGAGCGTCTATCTCCGACCACCCTGCTGTCCTGCAATGCTTAAGTTAATAACGCCATAGAGGGCTTACGAAAGATGGATAGAGCGGTTGCCAGGATGGCCTATCTGGAACTGATACAACACGAACTAACCACTGACGTACCGGAATTCGCTACATCGTCATGCTGACGAAGGTCGGCATGACGATTTACCACGCGCCGATGTGTCAATGGTTGGGTCCGCTGGTATAAGGCAATCACAACCTAACAGTCGCCGTCAGGCGGATATTACTGTTTATCGGCAACATATTCCGTACGCCGCCGGCCTTCACCCCCTACCCAGCAAACACCCCCGCCACCGAAACAACCACCCCCGGCATCCCCTCAATCGACACCGTCTCCGTCCCTCCAGCCCGCCGAACCGAGGTATACACCCCGTCAACCGGCGCGCGATAAACCTCGACCTCGCCCGCCGCCAAATTCACAATCCACACCTCGGGAATCCCACTCCGCGCATAAAGCGGCAGCTTCACCTTACGATCGAAATCCAGGCTGGTATTCGCGACCTCCACGGCCAAAACAGTATCCTCCGGCGCGGGCAGCGTCGTCCGGTACCCCTCCCGCAGCCGCAGTACCGAAAAATCCGGCTGCGGCTCGCTGCGGCGGTCCAGCCGCACCGGGTTCCCCACGGATACGATGCCGCGATCCCCCACCGCCATCACCAGCAGGCGGTTCAGCGCGTTGGTTGTGGCGACGTGTTCGCTGCCGATCGGTGCCATGGCGACGAGTTCGCCTTCGATCAACTCGACGCGGTCATCGTCAGTCAGGATGCCCACCTCACCCATGCGGTGGTATTCGTCGACGGTCAGCAGCCGGCGGGGCGTGGCCGGACAGCGCGATAAAAGGCCCAACTCCTCTCGATCCACGCCGTGCGCCTCCTTATGCGTTCTGACGCCATGGTAGTGCGGGACGGCGCGGCTTTCCAGCTTTACCGGTATGGGCTCGGGGCCAGCACCCCGGGCGGCCGAACAGCGCGAAAGCGTGCCGTTGGCGATCCTCGGGTCGGTGCCCCGGGGATGATGGAAAGGGGTGGCTTCCAGTCCCATGCATTCATCTTGGCTGTGCGCCGGCCTCTACCGTCCGGCCAGGAATTTTTCCTATTGCCCCTTGAACGCGACCATTGATAACTTATTTAGTTAGTCATGATAGAGATCGCCGAACAAGACCCAGGCCTCCGCCGCCTCCCCCGCGCCTATTACTGGGTGGGGCATACGTTGTCGCAGTCGCTGCCGGTCAGGGATTCGGCGGAGGACATGGCGCGGGAGATCGACGCGGCGAAGACCAAGCTCGCAAGTTTGTGCCCGGTCACGCCCGCGGAATACGAAGTGGCGTCGGCGCATGTGGGCATGCTCGCGCATATGGCGGGCTGTATGCAGGAACTGCGTGACCCGGCGTTGACCTTCCAGCAGCGGATGCAGGTGCGGGCGCAAATGGCGAGCATGCTGCGCCAAGCGTTGGGGGCGCAGCGAACGCTGGAGCGGATGATGGCCCGGCGCGAGAAGCGCGATGCGGTGCCGCAGACGGCGCAGACGGCGGAATGGGCGGAGCATATCGCATATTCCACGATGACCCGGCCGTTTGAGAAGGTTTTTGGGGAGGAGGAGGTGGTGCATGCGGCGCCGCGAGCGACCCCCACGCCCGACGCCGAAGCGGACGTCGTGGGTGGTCCGCCGGAGCCTGTCCTCGGGCGGGCAAGCCCGGACCGTGCGCGGGACCCGATCCCAACGCCGAACTCGGACCCCGTCCCTGAAAACGAGGTCGAGGATCAACCCGATCCGGCATGGTACGAGGCGGTGTATCCCGAGCGGGCGGCTTTGATTCGGGCGTGTGGCGGGGTGCCGAGGGAGGCGAGTTTCGGGCCGCCGGATGAGGCGATGGTGCGGGCTTTGCTGGCGGCGCGGCCCTCGGCGGGAGGTGCGGGGCCACCTGGGGGATAGAGAGGGGGGTTGGTCTGGGTGCCTCTGTTTGCGGTGTGTTCGTTTCGTCGTTCGTGGGCTTATCTCCAGCATTAAGATTCGGACGATTGTGCGCTTTTCTGCCGGCATCGGTCCCCGGGAAGCGCCCGGTGTGGACGGAAAGAAGGGAAAACCGGTGCAGGGCAATCGCTTGAAGGTCCCCGGACCACTGCATTGGGGCATTGGCCTACCCAACCCGTCATCCCGGGCTTGTCCCGGGGACCAGGACAAGCACAAACTCGCGATTCCCTGCCCGTATTGGTCCCGGGGACAAGCTCTA
>CAITUP010000006.1 GCA_903895595.1 uncultured Acetobacteraceae bacterium
GGCTTGACCCGACCATCCCAAGCCAATGGGATAAAGATGGTCGGGTCAAGCCCGACCATGACGAGAGAAGAAGCCTAAGCCCCCTTCTTTGGCAAAGCCCGCTGTCCCGGCATCGGGATGTTCAACCCTGCGCCCGCGGCTTCTTTCGCCCGGTCGGAGTCGGTTTTCTTGGGTTTCTTGGCCTCACGGTTCGATTTTTTCTGTCCTTTGGCCATTTGTACTTTTCCATTCCTGGTTGCGGCCAAAGGATACTGGCACGTCCAGGCGGTCGGTACGCTACTTTATCTTCGGTCGTTCAAATGACACGCGCTGTGATGCCCCGGCGCGATTTCCCGAGACACCGGCGCTTCCTCCGAACAACGCGGCATCGCATGCGGGCAGCGCGGGTGAAAATGGCATCCGCTGGGCGGTGCGATGGGGGAGGGGATTTCGCCCTTGATCGCGGTAAAATGCCGCTTCCGCGCATCGATCCGCGGCACCTCGGCCAGCAGCGCCTGCGTATACGGATGGTTCGCACGGCCGAAAATATCCTCGGTCGCCCCGGACTCGACGATCCGGCCCAGATACATAATCAGCACGCGGTCGGAAAGATGCTCCACTACGCCCAGATCGTGGCTGATGAACAAATAGGTCAGGTTCAAATCGCGCCGCAGATCCATGAACAGGTTCAGGATTTGCGCCTGAATCGAAACATCCAGCGCCGCAACGGCCTCATCGCACACCAGAAATTCGGGCTGCACCGCCAACGCCCTGGCGATTCCGATCCGCTGCCGTTGCCCGCCCGAAAACTGATGCGGATAACGTCGCTTGAACGCCGGGTCCAACCCCGCGCGCCGCAGCTGTTCGTCCAAGTACGTATCGAACTGACCCGGCGGAATCATGCCGTGGATACGCGGCGCCTCGCCCACGATATCGGCGACGCGCAAACGAGGATTCAACGACGCATACGGGTCCTGAAAGATCATCTGTACTTTCAGTTTGGCATCTTTTGCCGCGTCTGGCGGCAGAGTCGCGATGTTGCGGCCCTTGAACAGAATCTCGCCCGATGAAGGCGGCATGATACCGGCGACCATGCGCCCGAGCGTGGACTTGCCGCAGCCGGATTCGCCGACAAGGCCGACAACTTCGCCTCGCGCGACCGTCAGACTGACATTGTCCACGGCATGGACGGTTTCGCTTTTTTGCGGGCGTCCGAAACGGGCCGCGATGCCGCGCGTTACCCGAGCGGCGGCGTCGTAGGTGGGGCCGAATCGTTTGGAAACGCCGCGCAGTTCGATCATGACGACACCGGATGAAAACAACGCGCCGTATGTCCCGGCGATGTCTCGGTTACCGGCGGCTCCTGCGCGCAGGCGTCGGTCGCGTGGGCGCACCGAGACCGAAACGCGCAGCCCGGCGCCAGCGACAACAGGCTGGGGGTCATCCCCGGAATTTGCCGCAACCGTTCCCCGCGATGGTTCCGGCTCGGCACACTGCCGATCAGTCCGTGCGTGTAGGGATGCACGGGGTGGTCCAGCACGTCCGCTGCCTCCCCGGTTTCCACCACACGCCCCGCGTACATCACCGCAATCCGGTCCGCGAGACCCGCGATCACCGACAGATCGTGCGTAATCCAGATCAAAGCCGTGCCGTGTTCGGCGGTGAGCTTCTGCACTTCCGCCAAAATCTGCGCCTGGATGGTCATATCCAGCGCCGTGGTCGGCTCGTCGGCGATCAGCAGATCGGGGTTGTGCAGCAGTGCGATGGCGATCGCGACGCGCTGGCGCATGCCGCCGGAGAACTGATGCGGATAGGCGTTCAGCCGCTCCTCCGGGCTGGGAATCCCCACCATGCCCAGCGCATCGCGGGCACGGGCGCGCGCCTCGGCTTTGGACACGTTGACATGCGCCTGCACGGTTTCGATCATTTGCGTATCGATGCGCAGAACCGGGTTCAGCGTCATCATCGGGTCCTGGAAGATCATCGCGATACGGTTGCCGCGTAGCGACCGCATCTCCCGTTCCGATATTTTCGCGAGGTCCTGGCCCCGGTAGAAAATCGATCCCCCGGCCAGCCGTCCCGGCGGGTCGATCAGGCCGATGATGGAAAATCCGGTGACGGATTTGCCCGACCCGGACTCGCCCACCAACCCGAGCACTTGGCCGGCATCGACGCTGAACGACACGTCGTCGACCGCTTTCACCACGCCCGCTCGGGTGTGAAAATGCGTGCGCAGGTTGCGCACTTCCAGCGTCGCGCTCATCGCTTCAGCCGCGGGTTCAGGACGTCGCGCAGATGATCGCCCACCAGATTGATGGACACGATCGTCACCAGCAGCGCGATTCCGGGGTAAAAGCTGATCCAATATTTCCCGGACAGCATGTACTGATATCCGTTGGCGATCAGCAGCCCCAGCGACGGCGACGTAATCGGAACGCCCAACCCGAGGAACGAAAGTGTCGCCTCCAGCGCGATGGCGCGGGCGACCTGTTGGGTGGCGATGACGATCAGCGGCGGCAGGCAGTTCGGCAACAAATGCCCGAACATGATGCGCCGCCATGGCAAAGCGAGGCAGGCCGCGGCCTCGATATATTCCCGCTTTCGTTCCACCATCGCGATGCCGCGGACGTTGCGGGCGTAGCCGGCCCAATCGACGATCACCAGCGCCAGCACGACGTTCATCACGCTCTTGCCCAGCACCGCGAGGATCATCAGCGCGACGAGGATCGACGGAAACGACAATTGCAGGTCCACCACCCGCATGATGATGGCATCCGTGCGCCGCCCGAAAAACGCCGCCAGTAACCCCAAAGTGGTGCCGACACACGCGGCAAAGATCGCCGACCCGACACCCACCGCGAGGCTGATCCGCAGCCCGAACAACATGCCGGAGAACATGTCGCGCCCCTGGTCGTCCGTCCCCAGCAAATACGTGTAACCGGCGCCGGATTTGGAACCCGGCGGCAACCGCCCGTCCATGATGTCGAGCTGTGCCAGATCGTAAGGGTTCTGCGGCCCGATCCAATTCGCGAAAATCGCCGCCAGCGCGATGATCGTGAACACGATCAGCCCGCCGAGCGCGATTTTGGATGCCGCGAATTCCGACAGGAAGCGGCGGAAGGGGGATTCTTCGGCGATGTCGCTCACGCCTTCGTCTCCAGCCGCACGCGCGGGTCCAGCACCGTATACAAAATATCCACCACCAGATTGATCGTAATGAAAATAACCACGATCATCATCAGGTACGCCACGATCACCGGCCGGTCCAAGACGTTAATGCTGTCGATAATCAGCTTCCCCATCCCCGGCCAAGCGAACACGCTTTCCGTCACCACGGCGAACGCGATGGTCGAGCCAAGCTCCAGCCCCACCACGGTCGTGATCGGGATCATGATGTTCTTCAGCACATGCACGAAAATCACCCGCGCCGGAGACAAACCTTTGGCACGAGCGAACTTGATGTAGTCCATCAACAACGTCTCCCGCACCCCCGCGCGGGTCAGCCGCAGCACCAGCGAGATATTGTACAGCGACAGGTTCAAAGCCGGCATGGCCATATGCCGCAAGCCGTCCCAAGTCAGGAACGACCACCGCAGTCCGAACAGCTCCCCCGTCTCGCCCCGCCCCGTGCTCGGCAGCCAGCCCAGCGTGACCGCGAACACCATGATCAGCATCAGCCCGACCCAGAACGTCGGCAGCGAGAACCCCAGAATGCTGCCCGCCATGATCGAACGGCCGATAAATCCGTTCGGCTTCAACCCCGCGTAAAGCCCCAGCGGCACCCCGAAACCCACCGACATCAGCACCGCCGTCACCGCGAGTTCCAAAGTCGCCGGCATCCGCCCGCCGATCAGCCGGAGCGCCGGTTCATTGAACACGAAACTGCGGCCGAGGTCCCCGTGCAGCAATCCGTTCAAGAACAGCGCGTATTGCTTCCATAACGGCTGATCCAACCCGAAGGCGGCGATGACGCGCGCCCGCTCCGCCTGATCGGCCTCGGGGGATATGAGAATATCTACGGGGTTGCCGATCACGTGCACGCCGACGAAGACGATCACCGTCATCGCCAGCACGACGAAGCAGGCCTGGAACAGGCGGCGGAGCAGCCAGGTGAACACTATTTTCCGGCCTCCACCACGCCGGTTGCCCGCGTTTCTTCATCCACACGAGCCGCGTATGTCAGGCCCTTGCGGGTCGCCCAGATATTCTTTTGCAGATGCAGCATGATCGCCGGCACGTCGTCCATCGCCAGCTTCATGGTTTGCAGCACGATCTTGTCCCGCGCCGCGAGGTCCATCGTGCCCATCGCCTGATCCAGCAGCGCATCCACAGCGGGGTTCGAATACCGCCCGCGGTTGGCTGTGCCGAGGCCGCGTTCCGGGTTCCAGGTGGCGATCTGCGCGCGCAGCGGGTTGGTGCCCTCACCGCTGTTCACGCCCCAGCCCAGCAGGAAGGCCGCGAATTCCTGCTTGCCGGCGCGGGTGGCGTAGCTGCTCCAGGGAATAGTATCGACGGTGGTCTGCACGCCGATGCGTTGCCACATCTGGGCGACGGCCTGCACGATTTTGGCATCGTTGACGTAGCGGTCGTTCGGTCCGTGCAGCACGATGCGGAACCCGTTCGGGTAGCCGGCCTCCTTCAGCAGCGCCTTGGCGCGATCCGGTTCAAAGGGGTCGGGCCGCAGATCGTTCACGTGGTTGCTGTTGCCGGGCGGCAGGTACTGCTTTGTCGGCAGCGCCGCGCCCTCCATCACCCGTTCCACGATCCCGGCGCGATTGATCGCCAGCGACAGCGCCTGCCGCACCCGCAAATCCTTCAACGGGTTCTTGTCCAGCACTTCGCCGTTCGGGCCGGTCACCTCCGGCATGGTGCCGGTGTGGGAGTGATCGAGCCATAGATAGATCGACCGGTTGCTGACAACCTCCGACAGCGCCACCCGAGCATCGCCGCGCAGCTTGGCGAGGTCGGCCGGCGGCACGAACTCGATGATCCCGACATCGCCGGCGAGCAGAGACGCCGTGCGGGCGGCATCGTTGCTGATCATCCGGTAATCGACATGCGCCCAATGCGGCTTCGGGCCCCAGTAGGCGTCGTTGCGGTCCATCTCGATCCGGTTGCCGGGCTGGTAGGACACGAACCGGAAAGGGCCGGTGCCGATGGCGTTCTTGCCGTTGTTGAAATCCTCGGTCGCGGGTTCCGCGCCGAGTTTGTGGGAGATCATGTAGACCTGGATCATGTCGGCCGGCAGCAGCGGGTAGGGCGCGGCGGTCTTCAGCAGGATGGTGTGCGGATCGACGATCTCGGTCCCCACGACCGCGCGGGTGTAGATTTGGAAGGACGCCGGGCTGTTCTTCACCGTCGGCACGCGCGACAGGGAGTAGGCGACATCCTCGGCGGTGAACGGGGTGCCATCGTGGAATTTGGCATCCCGCAATTTGAATTCCCAGGTCTTGTCGTCGCGCAGCTTCCAACTGAGCGCCAGACCGGGGATCATGTGTCCGCCGGCATCCAGGTCGATCAGTTTTTCGTAGATGTGCCCGTGCGCCGAGATGTTGGGCGTCAGCGTATGGTAATGCGGGTCCATGCTGGTCACGGGTGCGGCCGACGCGATCGTCAGGCTTTGCGCCTGAACATGCAGCGTGGACACGGCCAGAATCGTCGTCGCCCAGGCAAACGCCCGGAATCCCAGTACCATAATCAGCCCCCGGTTTCTTCTGGCGCGCTTATAGCCGAACCGCCCGGACCTCCGCTACTCTGGCGGCAAAGAAGGAGCATCCGATGAAGCTGTGGTACCAGAGCATGTCCCGCCAGACCGAATGGGGCGGCTACCCCGCCGTGTTGCGGTCCATCCTGGACAAGGTGAAGGATGAGGGCACCGAAATCCACGCCGCCGGCATCACCAAGATCGGCGGCACGGGCGATCAGTACCGCTATCTGGAATACCTGGAAACCGGCGAGGTCCTTGAAAACGTGCACAAAGCCACGCGGGAGGGCTACGACGCCTTCCTCATCGGCAACATCGCCGATCCCGGCCTGCGGGAAGCCCGCGAGATCACGAACATCCCGGTCCTCGGCTTGTGCGAATCCGCGCTGCACATGGCGTGCATGATGGGCGCCAACTTTTCCCTCGTGACCATCAACGAGAAATTCACCCCCCGCATCGTGGAGAATGTCTACCGCTACGGCTTGCGCGACCGCTTCGCCGCCGTGAACCGCATGCAGGTGGACCGCCTGACCGACCTCGGTGCTGCCTTCGAACCCGGGGAGGCGCAGGACCGCGTCGTCGCCCAGTTCAACGCCGCCGCGAAAAAGAACACCGACGCCGGCGCCGAAGTCGTGATCGCGGCCGGCGGCGTGGTGATGGCGCTGCTGGCCGCCGCCGGCATCCACGAAACCGCCGACGGCGTGCCCATCCTGAACGGCATCACCAACCTCGTGAAACTGGGGGAGGCCGCGGTGAAGATGAACCGCATCATGGGCGGGCGCTTCACGTCGAAGAAGAACGTCTACGCCCCGCCGCCGCCCGATCAGATCGAGCAATTCCGGAAATACTACGGCGCGGACATCTACCCGACGGTGAAGGCGCCATGACCCTTGTTTTGAAAACCGCCTTCGCCTCCTACCCGCACACCGTCGCGTTGAAGGACGGCCGCGTCGGCTCCGATCGCGTCCGGCTGGACTTCGAGGAAGTCGAGCCAGTGACCCGAGCGTTCCGGCGCATGGTGCGGACCGGCGATTTCGACATGTGCGAGATCGCGGTCACCACCCTGGCGCAGGCGCATTTCTATAACAAGGGTCTGACCGCGCTGCCTGTCGTGGTCTTCCGCGGCTTTCACCATCACGCCCTGATGTGCCCGACCGGCTCGCCATTGCGCGGGCCGGAGGATTTGGCGGGCAAGCGCATCGGCGTCCGCGCCTTCTCCCAAACTACGGGCGTCTGGCTGCGCGGCATCCTGCTGGATGAGCATAATGTCGATCACCGCGACATCACCTGGGTCACGGCCGAAGACGCGCATCTGCTGGAATACCCCGATCCCCCGAACGTCGTCCGCATCCGTCCCGATCAGGACCTGCGCGCGATGCTGCTGAACGGCGAAATCGACGCCGGTGTCGCCCTGGTCGGCATCGATGAGTCGAAAATCCGCTCGGTGTTCCCCGGCCCCGAGGCCGCCGCCGCTGCCTGGTACCGTAAAGCCGGCGCCTACCCGGTGAACCACGTCATCTGCGTGAAAACCGCGCTGCTGGAAGCGAACCCCTGGCTGGCCGAGGAACTGTTCCGCATGTTCGTCGCCGCCAAAGCCGCTGCCACCGAACCCAGCACCGAAGAACGGTTTCGTCCGTTGATCGGCGGCGACCCGTTGCCCTACGGCCTGGAAGCCAACCGCCCCGGCATCGAAATCTGCGTCCGCTACGCGGCGGAGCAGGGGCTGGTGCCCGAACCATATCCGGCGGAGGCGCTGTTCGCGGCGCTGTGACGGAGCGGAACCATGGCGGATTGGGCTTGCGGCAGCCGTGGCGGGTCGCATATCAAGCGGCTGTGATCGAAGGGGGCGGTCGCCTGAAAGGGTGACCTTCACGCCTATGACCGAAGTCAAATCGCTCGAGCAGCTGTCGATTATCCTGGGGTACATCGTGCCTGGGCTAATCATCGTTTACATTCGGGCACAATTTTTGACTGGCCGGGTCGGGCCGCACAAGGATGCGCTCCTGAGCTACTTCACGTTGTCGATTTTCTATTTGACCGCGATGAACGCCGGGACCTCTCTGATCACCGGCAGCAGCGCACCGCTGTTTGAGCAGACCCGTTATTGGTTGCCGATCCTTTTGGGTGGAGCAACAGTCTTCGGGGTACTGGCCGGCCTGAATGCCTCTTTGGGTTTCACACGGTGGGTGTTGAGGCAGTGTGGCTTGCACTTGCCACATGCTCTGGATTCCGCATGGGATTGGAAATTTCAGAATTTCCCGGAAAGTCTGGTGACCCTTACGTTGAAAGACGGCAGCCGGGTTTATGGCTGGTGCGGGCGGGGATCTTTTATCGGGTCCGATCCCAAGGATAGGGATATTTATCTCGTTCAGGTGTATAATGTCGATGAGCATGGAAACTGGAACATGCAAACGCCCGGCAAAGGCATCTATATCGCCGGGGGCGAAGTGCGCATAATCGAGTTCATCCCGTCAGTTTAGGAGTAGCGACATGAGCGAAAATCAGCGGCCATCGCAGCCTTCGAAGGTTCATGGTCAACTGGCGTACGATGGATATACCCCGCGTGTATCGGGTAGCCTTTCCAAACCTCAGGGTGGCTACCAACCGACAACCGGCTCTGGGCCTTCCAGTCCACCGACATCGGTACCGAACCAGCCTTCCAGCGTGCAGCCCCCAAAGAGATAATTTGTGCAGGGCGGCACGCCAAGCGCCCCGAAATCGAAATCTGCGTTCGCGACGCGGCGGAGCAGGGGCTCGTCCCGGCGTCCGTGCGGCTGCGTGCCGTTTTGGTTTCACGCGGAGGACGCCGAGGACTCGGTACCCTCCGTGCCCTTCGCGGCTTACTCTTCCTCCGCGAACTCCGCGCGAAACCAGCAAACCCTCAACCCGCTCAGGCCCCGAGAACTGCGACGCCCCAAGCCGTAATCGTCCAAGCCGCCAGCAACCCCAGCCGCACGCCAGCCGGCAAAGCCGGAGCCTCCTCGTCTTCTCCCAAAGCCGCCCCGCCGTTCAGCGCGATCACCGTCATCGGCACATAAACAACGAACCCAACCAGCGTCGCCACCAGCAACCCGGCGACGCACGCTCCGACACCGAAGAACGGCGCCACCGCGAACACCGCCACCACATGCGCCAACCCCAGCAACCACGAACGGTCGCCGGCATCGGACGAAACACCAACATTCTGAATCAACGTAGCCATCGGATCAGCTCCTCAGCGCGGGGGACAGGTTTTCATGGAAATCGAGGCCGGTGATCGTTTCCGCCACCACCCCGGTACGCACAACGAAATCGCCGAAATGTTCGCCCTTCTGCCGGTCGCGGGCGAAAGCCTCGAACACCGGTGTCAAAGCGGCAACGATCGCTTCCTCGCCGACATCGCGCTTGAACAGCTTGTTCATTCGCATGCTGGTGTGGGACGCACCGAGATACAGGTTGTAAACGCCCGGCGTCCGCCCAACCAAACCGATTTCGGACATGTAAGGACGCCCGCACCCGTTCGGACAGCCGGTCATGCGGATCGTGATTTCTTCCTTCGCCAGCCCGAGACCGTCCAGCACCGCTTCCAGCCGCGTAATCAGATGCGGCAGATACCGTTCGCTTTCCGCCAGCGCCAAACCGCAAGTCGGCAGCGCCACGCAGGCAATCGCGTTGCGGCGCAGCCCGCCGGCCTTCTGGTCCAGCCCGTATTCCGCGACCAACGCCGCGACCGCATTGCGGGAAGCCGCCGGAATATCCGCGATCGCCAGATTTTGGTTCGCGGTGATCATGAACCGCCCGACCCCGAGTTCGGCGATCTTGTGCAGCCCCGCCATCGCCCGTCCGGCCACGCGCCCGCTTTCGATATACATGCCGAAATACGATTTTCCATCCACGCCTTCCACCCAACCGAACCGGTCGCCGGTGGAAACGAACGCGAAATCCCGCGCCGGCTGCAGCTTCACGTTCAAACGCTCGTTTACCGCGGCAACGAACGCACCCACGCCCATCCGGTCCATGGTGTATTTCAAACGCGCATGCTTGCGATCCGACCGGTCGCCATTATCGCGCTGCACCGTCACGATCTTCTCGGCGACGTCGTTCACCTGATCCGGCGTGCAGAACCCGATAATGTCGCCGGGCCGCGGATAGGTATCCGGCTCGCCATGAGTCATCCCCATGCCGCCGCCCGCCGCGACATTATAGCCGACAACGGAACCGTTCTCGACGATGGCGATAAAGGCCAAATCCTGCGCCAGCGCATCCACATCGTTGTATGGCGGCAACGCCACGGCGATTTTGAATTTCCGCGGCAAATAGGTCTTGCCGTAAATCGGTTCGGCTTCCTCCACCCCGCCCGCGATTTTATCCTCGCCGATCCAGATCTCATGCCAAGCCCTGCTGTGCGGCAGCAGATGCGTGGCGATGCCGTCGGCGGTTTGGGCAACGGCTTCGTGCAGCTTGCCCGCCCAGGGATGGACCGAGGCGACAACGTTACGGTTCACGTCGCCGCAGGCGGCGATGCTGTCCAGCATTTCCGTATACATTTCCTGGAACGCCGGCCGCAGGTTGGACTTGATGATACCGTGGAACTGGATGGTCTGACGCGTCGTCAGCCGCAGCGTGCCGTTGGCCCGCTGCACCGCGACCTTTTCCGCCGCCAGCCATTGCGCCGGCGTCAGAATGCCGGCCGGGATGCGCATACGCACCATGAAGCTGAACGCTTTCTCCATCCGCTGCTTGCCGCGTTCGGCCCGCAGATCGCGGTCGTCCTGCTGATAAAATCCGTGGAATTTCGTCAGCTGCGTGTCGTCGTCGGCGAGCGAGCCGGTCGAAACGACACCCAGGCTTTCCACGATCGTGCCGCGCAGGAAATTGCTGCGGGCCTTGATGCCTTCGTTGGCCGACAAAGGCCGTTCGAGAATATCCATGATCCCGTCTTTCTCAGTAAACATCGCGCAGATAGCGGCCGTCGCGACGGATCGCGTCCAGTTCGGCCTTTGCGTCGGGCGAACCCTGGTCGGCCAGGATGCGCAGCAGAACGGCGTGGACGTCCTTCGCCATCGCGTTCATGTCGCCGCAGACATACAAAGCGGCGCCGTCCCGCAGCCAGCCCGCCAAATCGCGGCGCTGCTCCCACATAACGTCCTGCACGTAGCGCTTGTCCGGTTGATCGCGGGAGAACGCGACATCCATCCGGTTCAGCGTCCCGTTCGCCAGCCAATCCTGCCATTCCAGCTGATACAGAAAATCGTGCATGTAGTTGCGGTGGCCAAAGAACAACCAGTTCTTGCCGGTGGCGCCGGATGCCTCACGCTCCTGCATAAACCCACGGAACGGCGCCACGCCCGTCCCCGGCCCAACCATGACGATCGGACGCGCCGGATCGGACGGCAGTCGAAAGTGCTGGTTCGCTCGGAGGAACACGTTCATCGAGCCGCGGTGCCGCACCGTCATGTCGATCGACGCCACGCCCTGACGCGCACGCCCGAACGAGTCATACCGCAGCGCGGCGACCAGAAGATGCGCTTCCTCGCCCACCGCCTTGCGCGACGACGCGATGGAGTAATACCGCGGCGGCAGAGGTCGCAGCAGCCCAGTCAGCTGTTCCGGCGTCAGCTTCGACGAACCGGCTTCCAACAGATCGATAATCTGCCGGCCCGTCGCCCAGCCGGCTTCGGGGGCGAAGCCGGTCAGCTTGCCGAAATCTTCGACCTGCTTGCCGGTCAGCGTGGTGATGTCCAGCCGCTCGATCAGCGCGGTCCGAAGGTCCGCATTACCCGCCAAACCGGCGGCCGTCAGCACCTCGTCCGCCAGAGCTGGATCGTTGGTCGGCACCACGCCCAGCGCGTCGCCGGGCTCGTAGGCGATGCCTGAGCCTTCCAACGAAATCTCGATGTGATGCGTGTCGGAGGACGAACGGCTGCCGGTCAGCCGAACATGTTCCGTCGCTTCCGCCGCGAAAGGTTTCGCGCGTGTCGGCCCCTCGGCGGCGCCGCGCGCGAAATCGACGTGGATGACGGCATGTTCGTCGGCCGCCGCCGCATCGGCCGGCTTCAGCAGGGCCAACGTGGAGTCGATCCAGGCGTTCGCCGGCGCTTCGAAATCCAGGTCGCAATCCACCCGGTCGGCGACCCGTGTCGCGCCCAAGGCCGCCAAACGCGCATCGAACCGCTTGCCGACTTCGCAGAACTGCGCGTAGGCGCGGTCGCCCAGTGCCAAAACCGAGTAGCGGAGCTTGTCCATGCGCGGCGCATCGTCCGCCATCAGCGCTTCCTGGAAATCGACCGCGCGTTGCGGTGGATCGCCCTCGCCCCAGGTGGCTGCGATGATGACGACATTCTCCAGCGCCGCGAGCTGCGCCATGTCGATGTCGGCCATATCGACGACCTTCGGCGCGAACCCCAGCTTGGTCGCGACCTTGCGGGTTTGCGCGGCCAAGGCCTCGGAGTTGCCGGATTCTGTGCCGAACAGGATGGTCAACGGCGTGCGCTTGGCAGCCGGCGCGGCGGGTGCGGCGACCTGGCGCGGATCGTTGGCAGCCGCGAACCCGGCCAGGAATCCAGACAGCCATTGCCGCTGATCCGCGGTCGTGGCCGACATGACGCTGTTCAGCGCCGCGAGCTGGTCTTCCGCGAAGGGCGCGGTTTTCGGCAGCAAAGGTGAGCCGAGCATTAAGAGTTCCTCGATTGATGGCGCGCTTCGGCGCGCAGTGTCATGGGTTCGGTTTGTTGCAGACCGACCAGCATCGCCCGCAGTGCGACCACGGGGCCGATCACGATCAGCAGCGGCGCACCGGCGGTGGTCACGGCCCGAGCGGCCTCGGCCAGCGTGGTGATCGCGACGGATTGGCGCGGTGTGGTGGCGTCGGAGATCAAAGCGACGGCCTCATCCGGCGCGCGTCCCGCCGCCATCAGGCGTTCGGCGATCGCGCCGGTCTGGCGCTGTGCCATATACAGAACCAGCACCTCGACCCCGCGCGACAGCGACGCCCAGTCGATGTCGGACAGATCGCCGCTGGAATCGTGGCCTGTCGCGAAGGCGACGGACCGCGACAAACCGCGATGCGTGACGGGAATGCCGGCGCTGGCGGTGCCACCGATACCGGCGCTGATGCCGGGGACTATGCGGAAGGGCACGCCGGCGGCGACGAGCGCCAGGGCTTCCTCGCCGCCGCGTCCGAACACCAAGGGATCGCCGCCCTTCAGCCGCACGACCTTCAAACCCTGCCGCGCCAACTGGATCAGCCGCTGGTTGATCCGTAGCTGCGGGGTGCGTTCGCCGCCGGCGCGCTTGCCAACCGATTCAAGGACCGCCTGGGGCGCGAGGGAAAGAATTTCCTCCGACACCAGCGCGTCGTGCAGCACGATATCGGCCTGCGCCAGCGCATGCGCCGCGTGCAGCGTCAGCAGCCCGGGGTCGCCGGGGCCGGCGCCGACAAGCCATACCGACCCAGGGTCGAAAGGCGGCGGAATCAGGCGGGAAGGGAGCATACGCGTGGGCCTCGGGAGGTCGTTAGCGACCGGAATGAGACCCTTTAGAAGGATATTTTTCTACAGTATGCAATAGACAGCCCAGAAAAAGAATAATTATTCTCCTTGAGTGGCGGTGCGGTGGGTTTTTTCTTTTCCGTGGGGGATTCGGGGAACGCTTGCCTTACCCCTGACGCCCCCCTTCGTGCATCGCCCGCCAGATTCGGAACGGCGTCGCCGGACCCTCGAACCCCGTGACTCCGAACGGGGCCAGCGCGTCCACGATGGCGTTCGCGATCGCGGGAAACGCCCCCACCGCGCCGGCCTCGCCCGCGCCTTTGACGCCGAGCGGATTGGTCGTGCAGGGGGTTCCGTTGAAGGACAGGGCGAAGGACGGCATGTCGCTCGCGCGCGGCAAAGCGTAATCCATGAACGACCCAGTGACCGGCTGGCCGCTGTCGGGGTCGTAAACGGCCTGCTCCATGAGCGCCTGCCCGCTGCCCTGCGCGATCGACCCGTGCGCTTGGCCGGAGGCGACCATCGGGTTCACCAGCACGCCGTAATCGTCCACGGCGGTGTAGCGGTCGAGCGTGACTCGGCCGGTGTCGCGTTCGATCTCGACTTCCACGACATGGGTGCCGTTGGGGAAGGTCATCGCCTCCCGAGTCCAAAAATGGTACGTGTCCAACGGCGTGTTGGCGGTGCGCGCGAGAACCGCGACGTCCATGATCCCGATCGATTGGTTCGTGCCGGTTCGGAGGAAAAGCCCGTCCTCGAACACGATATCCTCGGGCGCGGCGTCCAGCGCCTTGGCGGCGATGACGGTGCCTTTTTGGATGATGGTATCCGACGCCCGCCAGATCGCCGTTCCGCCCATATAAGTGGCGCGCGAACTTCCATGCCCGCCGCCCATCGGGATCAGGTCGGTATCCCCCTGTTTCAGATGGATTTGCGCGTTGGGAATGCCCAACCGATGCGCGAGAATTTGCGGAAACGTCGTCTCATGCCCCTGGCCGATGGTCTGCGTGCCGGTGATCAGCGACACGGACCCGTCGGCTTCGAACCGGATATCCACATTCTCCGACGGCGCGCCCCCGGTGCCCTTGATATGGCACGCGAACCCGAGGCCGCGCAGTTTTCCGCCCGCTTCGGACGCCGCCCGCCGCGCGGCGAACCCCGGCAGATCGGCGTTGGCCAAAGCCTGATCGAACGTTTCGACGAACGTGCCGCTATCGACCACGAACCCGAACGCGTTCGTCATCGGCATCGCCCGCACCATATTCCGCCGCCGCAGCGCCGCTCGGTCGAACCCGCATTCCGCCGCCGCGCGATCGATCAGGCGTTCGAGAATGTTGACGGTCTCCGCGAAGCCCGGCCCGCGTGTAACGCCGAGCGGGGTGGTGTTGGTGAGAGCGACCTTGACCAGGATTTCGATGCTGGGAATGTCGTAGATCGTGCCTTGCAGATGGACGTACTGGAACGTTTGCAGCCCGCCCGCGCCGCCGGCCATGTAGCCGCCGATGCAGGCGGTGCTGGCGACGCGTAACCCCAGGAACTTGCCGTGGGCGTCGAGCGCCAGTGTCGCCTCCGCGTGATGGTCGCGCGCCTGATGGTCCGTGAGAAAGCCCTCGCTCCGCGTCGCGATCCATTTCACCGGCCGTCCCACCCGCCGCGCCGCCCAAGGAATCAGCGCGTGCTCGGGATAGGAGAAATTCTTCGCACCGAAGCCGCCGCCCACATCGGGCGCGATAAACCGCACCTTGTCCGGCGTGGTGCCCAGCCACCGCGCCGCGAAATCCCGGTTCGCGTGCAGCGACTGGCTGGAGACATGGGCGACGTAACGGTTGTCCTCGTACGCGCCGACAACCCCGCGCGGCTCCATCGGATTGGTGACGATGCGGTGGTTTTCGAACCGCATGGACACGCGGTGCGCCGCCGAGGCGAAGGCGGCATCCACGGCAGCGGCATCCCCATGCCGCCAGTCCACCGCCAGATTGCCCGGCACCGGTTCGGCGATTTGCGGTGCCCCAGGGGCGAGCGCGGCCTCGGGCGTCGTGACAGCGGGCAGGGGCGTATAGGCGATATGAACCAGCTCTGCCGCGTCCAATGCCTGCGCCTTGGTCTCCGCCACGACCAGCACCACCGGTTCGCCCACGAACCTTACTTTGCCGCGCGCGAGCAGCGGCTGCGGCAGGAAGGCGAATGGTTCGCCGGTCTGGGCATTGGCTTCCACGGTCGGGCGCATCGGCTGCAGCCCGTCGGAGTCGGCATCGTCGATGGTCAGCACCGCCAGCACGCCGGCCGCGGCCAACGCCGCTGTCTTGTCGATGCCGTCGATCGCGGCGTGCGGATGCGGCGACCGCACGAAAACCGCGTGCGTCAGGCCGTCGAACCGCAGATCGTCCAGGTAGCCGCCGCTGCCGGTGACAAACCGAGCGTCCTCACGCCGTAGTGGCGTTTCGCCCATGATGGAACGGGTTGTCATGACGGTGCCTTCCCTGCTGTCGTGTCGCGGGATGACAGGTACCGTGTGTTCGGGCGGCCGCCAACTCTCAATAGGATCCGCGGTTCTCGAAGGCGATCTGGTCGCGGGCCAGCGCTTCCACGCGGTGGGTCAAAAACGACAACGATACCCAGGCCGCGGCGCGTGGATCGTAGAACGGCCCGACCGCGGTCAGGCGGAGGGCCGGCGGCACCTCCGACACCAGGGTCCGCTCGACCGCGAAGGAAAATCCCGCCGTGGTCGCGGAGGCGTCCGGCGTCTGGTCGAGCGCTTCCGCCCGTTTCACCGTGTCGGTGAGACCTTCCGGCATAAGGACCGATCCGCCGAGCGCCATTGCCTCGGTCGCGTTCGCTCGGCCTGACGCGATAGGGAGCGACAGGAGCACGATAGCCAAAATGGCGAAGAGCCGATCGAACCGGACGCGCATCGCGGGGAAACCTTCCGTTCAGTGGAACCGAACGAAGAGTTGCAACCGCGATACCGCGATGGCGGATTTCTAATATATTGATATATAATATAATATTTCGCGCGGTGACATCGAATTGTCACCCAAAATGGGAAAGCGCCGCATATTGCCGCGCACCATTTCGCATTTTGCGACTCACCCAACCGAACCGGGTGGTCATGATGGGGCCTACGCTGGTATCCTGCTGCGGAAGGACAGGTACCGCCATGAAGCCGAAACGCCAACTCCGCCTGGGTGCGTTCATGCGCCCTGCGTCCATCCACGCCGCCGCCTGGCGCTATCCCGGCGCGTTTTCGGACGCGAACTTCAACCTGAAGCACATGGTGCGCTTCGCCCAAACGCTGGAGCGCGGGAAGTTCGACGCCTTCTTCATGGCCGACCATCTGGCCGTGCTGAACATGCCGATCCAGGCGCTGAAACGCAGTGCGACGGTCACCTCGTTCGAGCCGCTGACGCTTCTGCCGGCCCTGGCGATGGTGACGGAGCATCTGGGGCTGATCGCCACCGCCTCCACCACCTTCGACCAGCCGTTCCACATCGCGCGCCGGTTCGCGTCCTTGGATCACATCAGCAACGGTCGCGCGGCTTGGAACGTGGTGACGACGTCGAACCCGGATTCGGCGCTGAATTTCGGGCTGGAGGATCACGTCGATCACGACGAACGCTACTGGCGCGCGCGTGAGTTCATCGATGTGGTCAAAGGCCTATGGGACAGTTTCGCGGAAGATGCGTTCGTGCGGAACGTCGAGACCGGCCAGTATTTCGACCCGGATCGCATGCATGTGCTGAACCATAAAGGCGAACATCTGTCCGTCCGCGGCCCGCTGAACATCGCGCGCCCCGTGCAGGGCCACCCGGTGATCGTGCAGGCCGGTGCCTCCGAAGCCGGCCGTCAGGTCGCCGCCGAAACGGCCGAGGTCATTTTCGCCAGCCAGCGCACGATCGAGGAAGGCCGCGCGTTTTCCTCCGACATTCGGTCGCGGATGGAACGGTTCGGGCGTAATCCCGAGCACATGAAGATACTGCCGGGCTGCTTCGTGGTGGTCGGCGAAACGGACGAGGAAGCGCGCGAGAAGCGCCTGAAACTCGATAGTCTGGTGCACTACGACAGCGCCATCGCCCAGTTGTCGATTAACCTGGGCTGCGATGCCTCCTTGTTCGACCCGGATGCGCCGTTGCCGGAGGTGCCGCCGACCAATGCCAGCCAGAGCGGGCGGGATCGCACCATCGCGATGGCAAAGCGCGAAGGCCTGACGGTGCGCCAACTCGCGCAACGCATCGGCGGGTACGGCGGGCTGTCGATGGTGGGGACGCCCAAGACGATCGCCGACCAGATGGAGGAATGGCTGGAAACCGGGGCCTCCGACGGGTTCAACATCATGTTTCCGTATCTGCCGGAGGGGCTGGACGATTTCGTCGACCGCGTGGTGCCGGAGTTGCAGCGGCGGGGGTTGTTCAGGAAGGAATACGAGGGGACGACGTTGCGGGAGAATTTGGGGTTGCCGCGGCCGGGGAACCGGTTTTTCGAGGGGTAGGGAAGGGCAGCCGATGCTGACGCCGATGCGACCATCGCGTTATACCAACCGAACTAACCACTGACGCACTGGAATTCGCCAAATCGTCATGCCGACGCAGGTCGGCATCCACGACTTGCTGGCCACTACCGAGGAAGTCGTGGATGCTGACCTTCGTCAGCATGACGATTTGCCACGCGCCGATGTGTCAATGGTTATGTCTGCTGGCATTAGAGAGGGCCGCATGAAAATCGGCATTCCCCTGGCCCTGTTGTCGGCCGTCCTGTTCGGGGCCAGCACCCCATTGGCGAAAATCCTGCTCGGGGATGCCAGTCCCTGGACGGTGGCCGGGTTGCTGTACCTCGGCTCCGGGGCCGGCCTGGCCATCGTCTACATCTCCCGTCGCATTCTACGGCTTCCCGCCGCCGAAGCCCCCTTGCGCCGAGCGGATATCGGCTGGCTGGCGGCGGTCATTGCGGCGGGCGGGGTGGCCGGACCGGTGTTTCTGATGTTCGGCCTCACCCGCACCGATGCGACCAACGCGTCGCTGCTCCTGAATCTGGAGGGCCTCGCCACCATGGGCATCGCCTGGCTGGCTTTCCGGGAAAACGTCGACCGCCGCCTGCTGGCGGGAGCCTCCGCCATTCTTGCGGGGGCCGCACTGCTGTCGTGGCAAGGCGGAGCGGCGCTGGACTGGGGCGCCATCCTGATCGCCGCGGCCTGCCTCGCCTGGGGGATCGACAATAACCTGACGCGCAAACTGTCCGCCGCCGATCCGGTGCAGATTGCCATGTTGAAGGGTCTGTGCGCGGGCAGCGTAAACATCCTCCTTGCCTGGGCGCAGGGTGCCGCCTTCCCCGCCGCGGGTACGATCCTGGCGGCATGCGTCGTCGGGTTCTTGGGCTACGGCGTCAGCTTGGTGCTGTTCGTCCTCGGGTTGCGCCACCTCGGCACCGCGCGCACGGGCGCATACTTCTCCCTGGCGCCGTTCATCGGGGCCTTGCTGTCGGTCGTCCTGTTGCACGAGCCAATGACGATCCGCCTGCTCGCCGCCGGCACCCTGATGGGCATCGGCCTATGGCTGCATCTGACGGAACGGCACGAGCACGAACACGCCCACCAACCGCTGGAACACGAACACCGGCACACCCACGACGACCATCACGGTCACACGCATGACCCCAACGACCCCGAGGGCGAGCCGCACAGCCACTGGCACCGCCACCGGCCGATGGTGCACCGTCACGCCCATTTCCCGGACATGCACCATCGGCACGGACACTGACGGGATTTAACCCGCGATCGACCCGATTTCCGCTTCGGACAACCCCCAAGCCTTCAACGCCTCCCGAGGGTCCGTCGCGCCAGGAGGCGTGGGATGCCCCAACGGCGTGCCCTGGAACCGAGGCGCCGGCGCCGGCTGACGCATGCCCCCGACGTCGATGAAGGCGTTGCGGGCAGTGTTGGCCGGATAGTCCGCGGCCTCGTCCATCGACAGAACGGGCGCGAAGCAGACATCGGTGCCCTCCAGCACCTCGCACCATTGCTCGCGGGTGCGGGTGCGGAACAGCGCTGTCAGCCGGTCTTTCACCGCCTGCCACGTCTTCGGATCGCGCTGCGGTGGCATCGACGCCGGATCGATCTCCAACCGTTGCAGCAGCTCCGCGTGGAATTTCGCCTCGATCGAGGCGATGGAGATATATGTGCCGGGCACCGAACACTCATACGTCTCATAGTAATACGAGCCGGAATCGAGCTGGTTGTGCCCGCGCGGCCCCGGCAGCCGCCCGCCCGCCTTCATGGCGTAAATCGGAGTCATCAGCGACAGCGCGCCGTCCACCATCGCCGCATCGACCACCTGTCCTTTGCCGGTAGCGCGCGCGCAGATGATCGCGGACAGCAGCCCGGTGATCAGATACATCGACCCGCCGCCGTAATCGCCGACAAGGTTCAAAGGCGGCGTCGGCTTCTGCCCCGCGCGCCCGATCGCATGCAGCGCCCCGGTCAGCGCGATGTAATTCAGATCGTGTCCGGCCGCATGCGCCAGCGGCCCCGTCTGGCCCCAGCCCGTCACCCGGCCGTACGCCAAGCGCGGGTTACGCGCCAGACACACATCCGGCCCCAGACCCAATCGTTCCATCACGCCGGGACGAAACCCCTCGATCAACGCGTCGGAGCCTTCGATCATCTTCAGCACCAGCGCCACATTCTCCGGCTTCTTCAAATCAACCGACACCGCCGCTCGGCTGCGTTTGGTGAATTCGAACCGCTCGTCCATTGTCACGGCGGCGTCGCCGGGGGTGACACGATCGATCCGCACCACCGTCGCGCCCATGTCCGCCAGTATCATCGCCGCCAGCGGCGCCGGGCCGATGCCCGCGAACTCGACGATCTTTACGCCTTCCAGGGGTCCCATACGTGTTTCCTTCCACTACGCTGTCGCGGGAATTAAGGCGGTTCGTGCTGTTTCGCGCAATGCCCCCAGGGGAGTCCAACGCTTTGCACGGGATCGCCTGGATGATCGTCGGCGGCGTGGTGTTCGCGCTGTTGAATGTGATGTTGCGTGTGCTGGCACTGCAAATGAAGCCGCTGGAGGTGCAGTTCCTGCGCTATTTCGCCGGCCTGATCGCGATGGCGCCGTTCATCCTGCGCGTCGGCCTGCGCGCCTATCACCCGAAAGGCCTGATCGGCCAGCTTTGGCGCGGCGCGTTCCACACCGCTGGCATGGTGCTGTGGTACATCGCTTTGCCGCATCTGACTTTGGCCGACACCACCGCCATCGGCTTCACCGGCCCAATCTTCATCATGATCGGCGCCGTCATCGCATTTAAAGAAAAAATGATGTGGGAACGCTGGGTGTCCGCCGCAATCGGTTTCCTGGGCGTGTTGATCGTCGTCGGTCCCAAAATGACCGCGAGCGGCGGATATTACGATCTGATCATGCTGGCTTCGTCGCCATTGTTCGCCGTTTCGGCCCTGATCACCAAAGCGCTGACGAAGCGCGACAAAACCGAGGTCATTGTCGTCTGGCAGTGCATCACCATCGGCTTTTTCACGCTTCCGCTGGCGATCCCCGGATGGGAATGGCCGACCTTGATTCAATGGCTGCTGTTCCTGGCCAGCGGCATCCTGGGCAGCATCGGCCATTACTGCATCACCAGCGCCCTCCGAGCGGCCGACGCCACGGCAACGCAGAGCGTAAAATTCCTCGATCTGATCTGGATGTCTTCGCTCGGGTTTCTGGTGTTCGGCGATATTCCGACGATTTCGACCGTCATCGGCGGCCTCGTCATCGTCGCCGCCACCACTTGGATCGCGCGCCGGGAGGCTCGGCGACGCGTGTGATCCCTGGCGCTGTTTCAGTAATAGATCTGCCGCGAATTGCAGCGCCCATATTATACCAGCGGACCTAACCATTGACACATCGGCGCGTGGCAAATCGTCATGCCGACCTGCGTCGGCATGACGATGTGGCGAATTCCGGTACGTCAATGGTTAGTTCGGTTGGTATTACTCCGCACTGCTGCCAGACGAGGTCCCCGGCGCGGGAACGACCGGCACCTTACGCGGACGACCGCGTCCCCGCTTGACTGGAGCAGCGGCCACGGCAACGGCAGCTTTCTTCGGACGGCCGGGACCGCGCTTGGCGGGAGAAGCAGTGGATTTCTTCGCGGCAGCCTTCTTGCCAGCGGCCTTCTTCGGCGCGGCGGCTTTGGCGGCGGCCTTTTTCGGACGGCCGGGACCGCGCTTGGCGGGGGGAGCGGCGGATTTCTTCGCGGCGGCCTTTTTGCCAGCAGTCTTCTTCGGCGCGGCGGCCTTGGCAGCAGCCTTTTTCGGACGACCAGGACCGCGTTTTGCCGGCGCGGCCGCGGATTTCGCGGCGGCCTTCTTCGGACGACCCGGACCGCGTTTCGCGGGTGCAGCCGTCTTTTTGGCGGCAGCTTTTTTCCCAGCGGCGTTTTTGGCAGGAGCTTTTTTGGCGGTGGCGGTTTTCGCGGCCGCCTTTTTGCCGGTGGACTTCTTGGCAGCCGCCTTCTTCGCGGTTTTACGCGCAGCAGCACGCACGGCCATCGCCTGCACGGCCGGTTTTTCGGTGGTTGTCTCTTCAGTACTCACCAGGTGAACTCCTTGTCATGGCCTGTAGCGTTCCGATCGCGACCGTTGCCTGTCGTGTACAAGGCCGCGGGACACCGACCGTTGTTCGGTTCTTGTCGGCACATGCGCCGTGTTCTCGCCCGATGTGCGAATCGACACGCGTATGTCTGGAATCACTATTCCGCGTCCAGTCGCTTTGTGTCAAACTAAAGTAACCGTTTTGCCACACGTTTTACAAAAAAAACCGCCGCGGCATTGCTGCCGCGGCGGCTTCCGTAACAGATCGTTACGCGGTTCACCCGCGCTTTTCGATCGGCGTGTAGTCGCGCGGCTCCGGCCCGATGTAATTGGCCGTCGGACGAATCAGCTTGTTGTCGACACGCTGTTCCATGACATGCGCACCCCAGCCCGATGTCCGGGCGATCACGAAAATCGGCGTGAACATCGACGTCGGAATGCCCAGCATGTGGTAGCTGATGGCGCTGAACCAATCGAGGTTGGCGAACATGTTCTTCGCGTCTGCCATCGTCGCCTCGATCCGGTCGGCGATTTCGAACATCCGCATATCGCCGGCCGCCGCTGAAAGATCGCGAGACACTTCCTTGATGATGGCGTTGCGCGGATCGGCGATCGTGTAAACCGCGTGGCCGAACCCGATCACCACTTCGCGGTTGGCGACGCGCTTGCGGATATCGGCTTCCGCCGCGTCCGGCGAGTCGTAACGCTTCATGGTTTCGAACGCGACTTCGTTGGCGCCGCCATGCTTCGGCCCGCGCAGCGCGCCGATACCGGCGGTGATGCAGGAATGCATGTCCGAACCAGTCCCCGCCACGACGCGGCAGGTAAACGTCGACGCGTTGAACTCGTGTTCCGCATAGAGAATAAGCGACGTGTGCATCGCGCGCACGAACGCGTCGGACGGTTTCTCGCCATGCAGCAGGTGCAGGAAATGCCCACCGATCGAATCGTCGTCGGTTTCGACGTCGATGCGTTTGCCGTTATGCGCGTAATGGAACCAGTACAGCAGCATCGAACCCAGGGACGCCATCAGCCGGTCGATGATGTCGCGGGCGCCGGCCACGTTCTGATCGTCCTTTTCCGGCAGCGCGCAGCCCAGGGCCGACACGCCGGTGCGCATCACATCCATCGGATGCGACGCGGCGGGCAGAGCCTCCAGCGCCGCTTTCACCGCCAGCGGCAGGCCGCGCAACGATTTCAGCTTCGCCTTGTAGCCCTTGAGCTCGGACTTCGTCGGCAGCGCGCCGTGCACCAGCAGGAAGGCGATTTCCTCGAACTCGCAAATATTGGCGATGTCGAGGATGTCGTAGCCGCGATAGTTCAGGTCGTTGCCCGAACGCCCGACCGTGCATAGCGCGGTGTTGCCAGCGGTAATGCCGGACAGGCCGACGCCGCGCTTGGCGCGGACCGGCGTGTTGGTGGCGGTTTCGCTCATGGATTTATCTCCTGTTAGAGAATGCCGGGCTTGCCGGCGAGCAGCGTGCCGGCGGGCAGCGCCACGTTCAACTGATGCAGTTCCCCGGCCGGCAGACGCGCCAGATCCTGCACCGCTTCCAGGAAGCGGTTGGACTCGCGGGTCGAAATGATGCCGTTCGTCAGAGTCTGGAACTTGCGGATGTAGTCCGCGCGGCCGAACGGTTTCGCACCCAGCGGATGCGCGTTGGCGACCGCCATTTCATCGACGATCTTCGATCCGTCGCGCATGAAGATTTCGACCTTGCCGCCGAACGACAGCTCGTTCGGATCGCGGGTCAGGTAACGGCGGGTCCACTCTGGATCCTCCGTCGTTTCGATCTTATGCCACAGCCGGATCGTATCGGCGCGGTTCGCGCGCTTCGGCGCGTAGCTGTCGACATGGTGCCAGCTACCGTCCTGCAACGCGACGGCGAAGATGTACATGATCGAATGGTCCAGCGTTTCGCGGCTGGCCTTCGGGTCCATCTTCTGCGGATCGTTGGCACCGGTGCCGATCACGTAATGGGTGTGATGGCTGGTGTGGATCACGATTTTCTCGATCGCGTCGAGGTCCGCGATTTTCTCGCGCATGCGGAACGCCAGATCGATCAGCGCCTGCGACTGATACTCGGCGGAATGTTCCTTGGTGTAGGTATCGAGAATCGCGCGCTTCGCTTCGCCGGGGGCCGGCAGAGCCACCTGATAATGCGCCTGCGGCCCATTCAGGATCCACGCCACCACGCTGTCCTCGCCCTCGTAAATCGGGCTCGGCGCGCCTTCGCCGCGCATCGTGCGATCGACGGCTTCCACCGCCAGCTTGCCGGCATGCGCGGGGGCGTACGCCTTCCACGACGAGATTTCGCCTTTGCGCGACTGACGCGTGGTGAAGCTGACATGCACGGCCTGCTGCACGGCTTGGTAGATCACGTCCTGCTTCAGACCCAGCAGCGTGCCGATACCGGCGGCCTGGGCGGGGCAGAGATGGGCGATGTGGTCGATCTTGTGCTCATGCAGGCAGATCGTGCGGCACAGCTCGACATGGATTTCGTAGCCCGTGGCGATACCGCGGATCAGGTCCTTGCCGGATTTGCCGACGGTCTGCGCCACCGCCAGGATCGGCGGAATGTTGTCGCCGGGATGCGAGTAATCGGCGGCCAGGAACGTGTCGTGCATGTCCAGCTCGCGCACCGCCGTGCCGTTCGCCCAGGCGGCCCATTCCGGGGAGACCCGCTTGCCGGCGGCCACGCCGAACACCGTCGCACCGTTCTTGTTCGGACGCGCCAGCGCCATGTCGCGCGCCGACATCGGGGCATGCCGGTTGACCGAGGCCACCGCCACCGACGCATTGTCGATGATGCGGTTGACGATCATGTCGGCGACCTCTTTTTTGACCGCGACTTTGTCGGCGGCGACGCCGGCGATTTTCCACGCGAACTGGTCCTCGCGTTTCAGGTTGGCCTTCGAGGGGTAAACCTTGATGTCGTGGGTAATCATACATTTCCTCCAACCGAAACTCGTGGACCGCCGGGGCGGGCGGGGTTAGCCTGCGATCAGGCCGTGGCGTGCTTCGTAAAGTCGCGCCGCCCGGCCCGCAAGCGCACGCAGTACTTTTGCCGGAACAGGGTGGCCAAAAAAGTGACGACTTCCAACGGGGCCCCCGAACCCGGTGCCACGCGCCGGGACTTCATTACCCAGCTCACTGCCATGATGGCGGTGCAGAGCGTGATCACCATGGGCAGCTACACTCTGCCCGTGCTGGCGCCGGAGATCGCTAAGGATATGGGCGTGCCGGCGACGATGATCGGCGTCTACACCTCGGTTGTTTACAGCGTTTGCATTTTCTCGGCGCTGCTGGGCGGCGGCATGGTGCCGCGGTTCGGCGCGCTGCGGGTGTGCCAGGGGTGCCTGGTGCTGATGGCCGGAGCGTTTCTGTGCGGGTTGCCAGGATCGCTCGCCGGGTTCGCCGTGTGCGGCGTCCTCGCTGGCCTGGGCAATGCCCCACCGACCGCCGCGAGTTCCCACGTCCTTCTACGAGCGACGCCCAAGCGATGGGTCAATTTGGTGTTCTCCATCAAGCAGGCCGGCGTGCCGCTCGGCGGCGGACTGGCGGGCGCGATTCTGCCAACTCTGGCCGCCGCGTTCGGCTGGCGCGGCGCCGTCGCTGCCATGATCGTCCTGTCGTTGCTCACCTGCACGATCTTGCAGATATGGCGGACGGAAATGGATGCCGACCGCGACCGCACCCGCCGCATCGGTTGGCACACGGCACTGTCGCCGTTTCTGCTGGTCTGGCGGCACAAGGACTTGCGCGCCATCGGCATCGCCTCCGGCATGATGTCCGGGGCGCAAATGGGGCTGCTGGCGATCTACGTGACCTATCTGCATCAGGCCATCGGCCTGTCGCTGACCGTGGCGGGCGGCGCGCTGGCCACCGCGCAGGTCGCCGGCATTGTCGGACGCATCGTCTGGGGCATCGTCGCCGACCGCTCCGGTCGGCCGATTTTGACCATGGCCGGCATCGCGGCCGGCGTGTCGGTCTGCGCCATCGCCGCCGCGCAGTTCACCCCGTCCTGGCCGCTGCTGGCCATCCACGCCGTCAGCGCGGTGTTTGGGGGCCTCGTGCTCGGCTGGAACGGCGTGCTGTTCGCCGAGGTCGCGCGCCAGTCTCCCCCGGGCCGCGCCGCCGAGGCCGCGGGCGGAATCGTGTGTCTGACCTGCATGGGAATGGTATTCATCCCCTCGGCCATCGCCGGGCTGATCGAGGTCAGCGGCAGTTTCCCCCTGGGCTTCGCCGCCACCGCCGCCGGCACCGGCCTGGTCGCCGCCGATTTCCTGCGCCGGTCCATCCGGCGCGGCTTGCACTGACAGGAGTATCCCATGTCCCGCGTCATCACCGTCGCCGCCGCGCAACTCGGGCCGATCCAGAAGGCGGAACCAAGATCGGTCGCGGTGGAGCGCATGGTCCGGCTGATGGAACGCGCCCACAAACGCGGTGTGGAGTTGGTGGTATTTCCCGAACTGGCGCTGACCACGTTCTTCCCCCGGCACTACCACGACGACATCGCGGAAGCCGATCGCTGGTTCGAAACCTCCCTGCCGTCGAACGAAACGGCCCCGCTGTTCGCGGCGGCGCGGAAATACGGGATCGGTTTCCATTTGGGCTACGCCGAAATCGCGCATGAGGCGGACGAGACGGGCATCCTACGGAAACGCCGCTTCAACACGTCCGTTCTTGTCAGCCCAGCCGGCGATATCCTGCTTAAATACCGCAAGGTGCATCTGCCCGGCCACGCCGAATACGATCCGCGCCGTGTCGTGCAGCATTTGGAAAAACGGTATTTCGAGGTCGGGAACCTCGGCTTCCCCGTGATCCGCGCGCCGATGGGCGGATTGGACGGGATCAATATGGGAATGATGATCTGCAACGACCGCCGCTGGCCGGAAGCTTGGCGCGTCCTCGGACTGCAATCCGTCGAGTTGGTGATGCTCGGATACAACACGCCGAGCATCAATCAGGAGGCCGGGGGTTTCGAGGCGCATCATCTGCGGGTGTTTCACTCGCATTTATCGATCCAGGCGGGGGCGTATCAGAACGCCTGTTTCGCGGTCGCGACGGCCAAGGCGGGGATCGAGGACGGCTGCGAATTGTTCGGACACTCGATCATTGTGAACCCGCAGGGGGAGATCGTCGCGATGGCGGCGACCTGGGACGACGAACTGATCGCGGCCGATTGCAATTTGGATTTGTGCACGCTGGGGCGGACAACGATCTTCGCGTTCGACAAGCACCGGCGGCCGGAGGCTTACGGGCGGATCACCGATCAGGTGGGCGCCGTGGAGCCTCCGGTCTGGGGGAAGTAAGCGCCTACTTCCCCCCGAACCATTTCGTATCCACGGCGCGTCCCATCGCGGCATACCCCGCTCGGTTTGGATGCAAACCATCTCCCGGGCCGCCGACGGATGAACCCGGAACGTAGTCGGGACGCAGTTTGCCGGTCGTTGCATCGAGCGTCGCCGCATCGAAATCGGCCACGCCGTCGAAGATTTTCTCGCTTCGGAACCACGCGTTGACGGTTTTGCGCTTGGCGTCCACCTCCGGCGTGCCGTGCGTGGGGGTACTGCCGAGCGCGGTGGTGAGGGTGGCGATGTATATTTTGACGCCGGGGATCTTGGCGCGGAGATGGGCGACGCCGTCGCGGTAGCCTTGCATGACGGCTTCAGCCGAGGCGGAGGCGGTGCCGAAATCGTTGATCCCCTCCAGCCACACGACAGCCGCGACGCCGGGCAGGCTGACGATGTCTCGGTCCAGGCGGCTGATGGCGGACGGGCCGCCGGAGATCGGCTTTTCCGGTGTGTAGGACGCCGGGCCGACGACCTGGTTGCCGCCGATACCCTGATTCACCACGGCGTATTTGTTGCCGTGCGCGGCGTGGATGCGGCGGCCGAATACGTCGGGCCAACGGTCGTCGCCGTTAATGGTGGAGGCGGTGCCGTCGGTGATGGAATCGCCGAACGCGACAATGGCTTTGGTTCCGGCGGGCGCGGCCATGACGACGGCGTCGAGGAAATACCAGGAGGTGGTGGAGAAGGGGAACGCGGTTTCCGCGTCCTCGGCCGCGTGGTTGGCGCCGGATGCACCGATGTAGGACGTTTGCAGCGCCTTCGCGTGCCACGTCATCGGGCCGCTGCCGCCCACGACATGGAAGCTGACGGCGAGTTTGCGGCCGGCCAGCATCGTGTCGTTGGGGTCTTTCACGAACGACAACGCGACGGGGTCGCTGAGGACCGAGGCGCCCGGTGCGACGGTAACGCTGTCCTTGCCGCCGAATTTTATCGCCGCGTTGCTGCCGCGAAGCACTGCCGCCCCCGACAGTTGTAGCCCGACATGGGCGCCGGCGAAGGTGACGGGCTGGGTGCCGAAAGCGTTGGACAGGCGGATACGGGCCTCCTTTCCCCAGATGTCGGGGTGGACGATCAGTCGGAATGTTTGATCGGTGGCGCCTTTTTCCGGGGCGGGGAACGCGAATTTCAGCTCCGGCTGCGCGGTGGCGTTGCCGATGGGGTAGGGGCCTTGCGTCGAACCTGTCCAGGCGACGACCCAGTTGGGCGCGGCTGCAGCCTGGCTGGTCGCGGCTACAAGGAAGCCGAGTAGGGCCAATAGAATGCGGGGCATTGGGCGTTTCCTTTTCGGTGCTGTTGCGTGCACTCTACCGGCCGGTCGCGGGATTGGCGATCCTGGCGGCGCTTCTCCGTTCCGGCATCGCCGACGATAGAAAAAATCTATCAACACATACCCCTGTTTTCTTGCATTCGCCCCCCAATCCCAGGCATCAATACCCTGAAATCGCGCCCCGGGAGAAGCCGCTTGCCAGAATACGAACCATGGAACCAGGAACGGGCAGCCGCCATCATCGCCGCTGAGGCGCAGCGCGAAGGCGCGTGCCTGCCGATCCTGCACGCCATTCAGCATGCGTTCGGCTGTGTTCCCACCGATGCCGTGCCCATGGTCGCCAAGGCGTTGAACCTCAGCCGAGCGGAAGTGCATGGGATCGTCACCTTCTATCATGAGTTCCGGCGGACTCCGCCCGGCAAGCACGTGCTGCAACTGTGCCGAGCGGAAGCGTGCCAAGCGGTCGGGGCGGACAAGGTGGCCGCGGATGTGAAGCACCGGCTCGGCGTCGATTGGCACGGCACGACGGAAAATGGGGCGGTGACGCTGGAACCGGTTTTCTGCCTGGGCCTCTGCGCCATCGGTCCGGCGGCGCTGCTGGACGGGGCGCCGCTGGCGCGGCTCGACGGCGCCAAGGTGGCCTCGGCTTTGGAGGCCGCGCCATGACCCGCGTTTTCATATCGAAAGACGCGGCGTCTCTGGCGCTCGGCGCCGACGCGGTGGCGGTGGCTTTGGCGCCGCATGCGACGGTGGTGCGGACGGGATCGCGCGGCATGATGTGGTTGGAGCCGCTGGTGGAGGTCGAAACCGCCGCCGGTCGCATCGCGTATGGGCCGGTGGAAGCGGCCGATGTCGCCGGATTGCTGGCGGCGGGGATGCTGGAAGGCGGGGCGCACCGGTTGCGGCAAGGCCCGACCGACGCAATCCCCTACATGAAACGCCAAACGCGTCTGACCTTCGCGCGCTGCGGCGTGATCGATCCTTTGACTTTGGCCGATTACGAAGCGCATGGCGGCCTGGACGGGCTGCGCAAAGCCATCGCCGCCGGCCCCGCCGCGACGATGGACATCGTCCTGAAATCCGGCCTGCGCGGACGCGGCGGCGCCGGGTTCCCCACCGGCATCAAGTGGAAAACCACCGCCGACGCCGAGGGCGACCGCAAATACATCGTCTGCAACGCCGATGAGGGCGACTCCGGCACTTTCGCCGATCGTATGCTGATGGAAGGCGATCCGTTCAGCCTGATCGAGGGGATGGCGATCGCCGGCCTGTCGACCGGCGCGACCAAGGGCTACGTCTACACGCGGTCCGAATACCCGCACGCCGTTGCGACGTTCGACGCGGCGCTGGCGGTGGCACGTCGCGCTGGGGTGCTGGGTGCGGACGTTCTGGGTTCGGGGCGCTCGTTCGACATCGAACAGCGCGTCGGCGCCGGGGCTTACGTGTGCGGCGAGGAAACCGCGCTGCTGGAAAGCCTGGAAGGCCGTCGCGGCCAAGTGCGCGCCAAGCCGCCTCTGCCGGCGCATAAAGGCCTGTTCGGGTGCCCGACGGTGGTGAACAACGTCATCACTCTGGCCACAGTGCCGTGCATCCTGCGCGACGGGCCGGAGGCGTATCAGGCCATCGGCATGGGCCGTTCGCGCGGCACGATGCCGTTGCAACTGGCGGGCAACGTGAAGTTCGGCGGCTTGTTCGAGGCCGGGTTCGGGCTGACTCTGGGCGAAATCGTCAACGATATCGGCGGCGGCACGTTGTCCGGCCGACCGATCCGCGCCGTCCAGGTCGGCGGGCCGTTGGGTGCCTATTTCCCGGAAGCGCTGTTCGCCACGCCGTTCGATTACGAGGCCTTCGCCGCGAAAGACGGGCTGATCGGCCATGGCGGGATCGTGGTGTTCGACGACACTGTCGATCTGGCGAAGCAGGCGCGTTTCGCGATGGAATTCTGTGCCGCGGAATCCTGCGGCAAATGCACGCCGTGCCGCATCGGCTCCACCCGCGGCATGGAAACGATGGATAAAATCATCGCCGGCACGTCGGTGGAGAAGAACACCGAGCTGCTGCGCGATCTCTGCCACACGTTGAAATTCGGCTCCCTCTGCGCCTTGGGCGGGTTCATTCCGTATCCAGTTTTATCGGCGCTCGACCACTTCCCAGAGGATTTTCGGCCATGACCCTGATCCACGAAATCGACTACGGCACGCAGGCCGCCAACGCCACGCAGTTGGTGACGCTTCAGGTGGACGGTCATGAGGTGACGGTGCCCGAGGGCACGTCGATCATGCGCGCGTCGATGCTGGCAGGAATTAAAATCCCCAAGCTCTGCGCGACGGATACGCTGAACAGTTTCGGCAGCTGCCGGATGTGTCTGGTGGAAATAGAGGGGCGTAACGGCACCCCGGCATCCTGCACCACGCCGGTCGCGCCGGGGATGAAGGTGCATACTTCCTCCGACAACGTGCGCAAGCTGCGGCGCGGGGTGATGGAGCTGTATATCTCCGACCATCCGCTGGATTGTCTGACTTGCTCCGCCAACGGCAATTGCGAATTGCAGGATACTGCCGGCGAGGTCGGGCTGCGGGAAGTGCGGTATGGGCAGAATGGACAAAACCATCTGGAGGCACCGACCGATTATTCGAACCCTTATTTCAATTTCGACGCGTCGAAGTGTATCGTCTGCTCCCGCTGCGTGCGCGCGTGCGAGGAAGTGCAAGGCACCTTCGCGCTGACCGTGGAAGGGCGCGGTTTCGCGTCGAAAATCGCGGCGGGGATGAACGAGCCTTTCCTGACAAGCGAATGCGTGTCCTGCGGCGCCTGCGTGCAGGCCTGCCCGACGGCGACCTTGATGGAAAAATCAGTGGTCGATCTGGGGCAGCCGGAACATTCCGTCGTCACGACCTGCGCCTATTGCGGCGTCGGCTGCAGCTTCAAGGCGGAAATGCGCGGCGATACCGTGGTGCGGATGGTGCCGTGGAAAGACGGCAAGGCCAATCACGGGCACTCCTGCGTCAAGGGCCGTTTCGCCTGGGGGTACGCCAGTCACCCGGACCGCATCCTCAATCCGATGATCCGCGCGAAAACGTCCGATCCGTGGAAAGAAGTGAGCTGGGATGAGGCGATTGCCCATGTCGCTGCGGAGTTCAAACGCATCCAGGCGAAGGCGGGTAAAGATTCGATTGGCGTGATCACTTCCTCCCGCTGCACCAATGAGGAAACGTTCCTGGTGCAGAAATTGGCGCGCGCTGCGTTTGGCAACAACAACACCGATACCTGCGCCCGTGTCTGCCATTCGCCCACCGGGTACGGGCTGGGCAAGACGTTCGGGACCTCCGCCGGCACGCAGAATTTCGACTCTGTCGAGAAAGCCGATGTGATCGTGGTGATCGGGGCCAATCCGACCGATGGACACCCGGTGTTCGCGTCGCGGATGAAAAAGCGGCTGCGCGAAGGCGCCAAACTGATCGTCATCGATCCCCGCCGGATCGATTTGGTGCGGATGCCGCATGTGGAAGCGGCCTACCATCTGCCGCTGCGGCCCGGCACCAACGTCGCGGTCATGACTTCCCTGGCGCATGTGATCGTCACGGAAAATCTGATCGACGAAGATTTCGTGCGGGAGCGGTGCGAGCTGGATGCGTTCTCCGACTGGGCACGCTTCGTCGCTGAACCCCGCCACAGCCCGGAGGCTTTGGAAGCCACCACCGGCGTGCCTGCCGAACTGGTGCGCGGCGCGGCGCGTTTGTACGCAACCGCCGGCAACGGCGCGATTTATTACGGGCTCGGTGTCACCGAACACAGCCAGGGCAGCACGACGGTCATGGCGATCGCCAACCTCGCGATGGCCACCGGCAATATCGGGCGCGAGGGTGTGGGCGTGAACCCGCTGCGCGGCCAGAACAATGTACAAGGCAGCTGCGACATGGGCAGCTTCCCGCACGAACTGCCCGGCTACCGGCACGTGTCCGGCGACGCGGTGCGCGGCATTTTCGAAAAGGAATGGGGCGTGACGCTGAACCCGGAGCCGGGTTTGCGCATTCCCAACATGTTCGATGCCGCGATCGACGGTTCCTTCCTGGGGCTGTACGTGCAGGGCGAGGACATTCTGCAGTCCGATCCGGACACGCATCATGTGTCCAAAGGTCTGGCGGCGATGGAATGCGTCGTCGTGCACGACCTGTTCCTGAACGAAACGGCGAATTACGCGCATGTGTTCCTGCCGGGTTCGACCTTCCTGGAGAAGGACGGCACGTTCACCAACGCCGAACGCCGCATCAACATGGTGCGCCGCGTGATGGCGCCCAAGGCCGGCAAGGCCGATTGGGAAACGACCATGGCGATTTCCAACGCCATGGGTTATCCGATGAACTACACCCATCCGTCGGAGATCATGGCGGAAATCGCTCGTACGACACCGACCTTCGCCGGGGTGACCTACGAACGATTGGCGCGCGAATCGATCCAGTGGCCGTGCAACGAAGCGGCGCCCGAGGGCTCGCCGATCATGCACGTGAACGGGTTCGTGCGCGGCATGGGGCATTTCGTGATCACCGAATACGTGCCGACCGACGAAAAAGTCGGGCCGCGTTTCCCGCTGTTGCTGACCACCGGCCGCATTTTGTCGCAATACAATGTCGGCGCGCAGACGCGGCGCACCGCCAATGTCGTGTGGCATGCGGAGGATGTGCTGGAAATCCATCCGCAGGACGCGGAAGATCGCGGCATTCGCGATGGCGACTGGGTGCGGCTGGCCTCCCGCGCCGGGGATACGACGTTGCGAGCGGTGCTGACCGAACGCGTGGCGCCGGGGGTGGTTTACACCACGTTCCACCATCCGGTGACGCAGGCGAACGTAATCACCACGGACTATTCCGATTGGGCGACAAACTGCCCGGAATACAAGGTGACCGCGGTACAGGTTTCTCCGTCCAACGGTATCAGCCACTGGCAGGTTGAATATCAGGCGCTGTCGGAGAATGCCCGGCGGATAGAGGCGGTGCCGGCGGAATGATTTTGTCCACTCCCGTCATGGTCGGGCTTGACGGGGTGGCGACAGTCACCCGTATCGCCTGGCGCGACGGACGCCCCAGCGAAGGCCCGCGTATCATACCCGAGGAAACGCCGGTCGCATTGACCTATAACCGGTCCACCCATGCGGTCATGCTGGCCTCGCCAACGGACCTCGAAGATTTCGCCGTCGGGTTCAGCCTGTCGGAAGGGATCGTCCACAGCGCCGCCGACATCGGGGAACTCGACGTCGTCACCGTCCCCGACGGGATCGAGCTGCGGATGACGTTGGCCAGCGAACGCCTGGATGCGCTGACCCAGCGCCAGCGGCGGCTGGCGGGTCCCAGCGGTTGCGGGTTATGCGGGCTGGACAGTCTCGCCAGCGCCGTCCGCCCGGCGCCGGCCGTTCCTCCCGGCGGTATTTTCAGCCCGGAAACCATTGGCGACGCGATGGCGTCCATGCCCATCGCGCAACGCCTGAACCAGCAGACCCGCGCGATTCACGCGGCAGCCTTCTGGACCCCGGCTGCGGGCTTGGTCGCGTTACGCGAAGACGTCGGACGCCACAACGCGTTGGACAAGCTCGCCGGCGCTTTGGCCCGCCAGGGCATTCCGGCGTCAACCGGACTGCTGCTCCTCACCAGCCGCGTCTCTGTCGAAATGGTCCAAAAAGCCGCCACGCTCGGCGCCCCCGTCATCGTCGCCGTTTCCGCCCCCACCGCTTTGGCGGTGCGTGTGGCGGAGCAAGCGGGTATCACCCTGATCGGCATCGCGCGCCAGGACGGGTTCGAAATCTTCACCCACCCCCACCGCATCTTTCGGGAAATGGCCCAAAATGTCGCCTGACAAACTTGCCTACATGGCCAACCAAATCGGCAAATTCTTCGTCACGCAAACCAGCGAGGACGGGGTTGCCTCGGTCGCCGACCATATCTCCAAATTCTGGGACCCGCGCATGCGGCGGGATCTGCTGGCGCATTTGGATCAGGTGAAGCTCGATCCGATCGTGCGTCAGGCGGTGGAGAAACTGCGCGCCCCGGCCTGAATCAGGGGAATACACGGCGCAGATAGCGGCCGAGCGGCGCTTCGAACCAGCGAAACGATGCCGTGCTGAACGCAAGGACGAGCACAAGGTTGATCGTGTTCACCGCCTGAACCGCCCCGGTGGCCGGCAGCCAGCCGATCAGCACCGGCCGCAACGGCAAAAACGCGATGTGCCAGAGATAGAGCGAATACGAAATCGTCCCCAGCCAGCGCGGCACCGGGGACCCGAGCGCGGCGGCGATCCAGCCATTGTCCGATGCCAACCCGACGATCAGCACGCAGGTCGCGGCGACAAAGGGCAGGTCCAGCGCCTTGAACGGCGTCATCGCCAGCATCGCCAGGACGACCGGCAGCAACGGAACCGTTCCGCCGTATTGCCGCCAGAAGCGCCAGCAAAGCATGCCCAAGGCGAACGCCGTTCCGCAGCGGAAATACATCAGCCGCGTATCGAGCGTGCCGACCTCCCCCAGCACCCCGCCGTCGAGCCGCCAGTTCAGCACGCTGACCCCCGCTAAAACGACGCCGCACACGATCGCGACGACAACGGCCGCGGATCGCGACGACCGGAGGCACACCGCAACGAAGATCGGCACCGCCAAATTCAGCCCGAATTCGACCGTCACCACCCAGCTCGGACCGTCGAAGGCATCGACCTCCCACAGATTGGTGGTGGTCAGCAGAAAATTGGACAAAATCGCCGGCACGACCGCGCCGCCGCCGGGTGCGAAGACCCCAACCCCCGCCCACCAAAGCTCGATCATGCAGACCAGCGTGGCCAGCGCATAAAGCGGGTAGAGGCGGCACAGCCGGTGCAGCACGAACCGCCCGTACGAACGGTCCGGCCGATATGTCAGTGCCAGAACGAACCCGCTGAGGATCATGAAAAGATCGACCGCCACATAGCCGTGCAGCGCGATATCCCGCGAGGTCCCCGATAACTCCGGCCCGGACCAATGACAGGCAACGACCCAGAGCGCGGCGATGCCTCGTAAACCGGTGAGCGACCGAATCTCCCGGTTCATCCGGTTATGCGAAGGCCGGCTTCACTTCCTGGCACAGCAGGCGCATCGATTCCCGTTCGTCCTCGTGCTTCGCCAGACCGCCGCAGTTGAATTCCAACTGGATGCCGTCCAGCCCGATATCCTTCTCCAGCGCCTTGAGGTGCTCGGTCACCTGATCCGGCGTGCCGACGAGGACGGTACCGCGTGCGGCCTCGTCGTAGGTTATTTCCTCCAGACGCCGGACGGTCTTCCAGCGGGGATTATCCGCCGACAGGCCCAAACGCTTGCAGGAATCGGCCAGCAACGCCGCTTGGGCGCGGAAATGGTGCATCAGGGTCGGCTCGTAAGCCTCCCGCGCCTTAGCGGCGGTCGCGGCGACGAAACCCGGCGCCCGCAGATACACACGCCCACGGCCGGGGTGGCCGGCTTTCTTCCATTCGTCCTGGTAGATGTTAATGTTCGGCAGGAACATGCGCGTATCTTCGTGACGCACAGACAGGAACATCCCGCGTCCCTCCTGCCCCAAGGTCGGGAACGTATCGATGCTGGCGGCGGCGACACGCACTTCCGGTCCGGGGGTTTGGTATGGGCGCGGCGCGACCGTCACGTCCTCGAACTGGTAGTATTTGCCCTTGTGGGAGAAATCGGTTTCCCGCCACGCGCGTTCGATGATTTCCAGCGCCTCGTTGAAGCGCTCCTTACTTTCCGCGTAGGGAATGTTGTAATTTTCGTAGGTTTTCGCCACACCGCTGCGGCCGGCGCCGAAAATCAGGCGGCCGTGGCTAACCTGATCCAGGGTCGCGGCCTCCTCGGCCAGACGCAGCGGGTTGCTCAGCGGCAGCACCTGCACGCTGGTGCCGATTTTCATCCGCTTGGTGCGTCCGGCGATGGCGGCACCGACCACCATCGGGGACGACAGCAGCGCGCGATGCGGATCGAAATGCAGCTCCGCCAGCCACATCACGTCCAGGCCGTATTCCTCGGCAGCATCGACGATGTCCATCGCCAGATCGAACGCATGCGCATCCGAACGTCCGGCTTTGGACGTGAACTCATGATAGATGCCGAATTCCATGCGTGCGGTTCCCTCGGGGGTCTTCGATTTTTGATGCCCCAGTTTCAGCCCCGACCGGGGTGGCGTCAACCGCGTCGCCGGCGCATAGGGTTACGTCTCACCGCGTGGACGCCGTGTATGATGAATCCTACGAGCACCGGCCGCGCGCTCGCGCCGCCGCTCACCCTTCAAGAGCGACAATCGTATTCACAGCGCGGGCTGTTGCTGCCACTGGCACTGTTTCTGGGTGTCGCGATCCTTTACGGCGTGTTGGAACTCGCGGTGCTGGCCATGCCGGTCTGGTTGGCGGTGCCGCTGTCGGTGCTGACGGGATTGGCGATCGCCATGCTGTTCGTCATCGGGCACGATGCGGCCCACAACAGCTTTACCCGGCACCGCTGGCTCAATCGGGTCATCGGACGAATTGCGTTCCTGCCGTCGCTGCATGCGTTTTCCCTGTGGGACCTGTCGCACAACCGCAACCATCATATGTTCAGCAACCTGCGCGGGCTCGATCATGGCTGGGAGCCTATGAGTCCCGCCGACTATCGAAACAGTTCCCCGTTGCGCCGAGCGTTGTACAGGCTTTACCGGTCGCCAGGGGGTGTGATGCTGTACTACCTGCCGGAGCTTTGGGCGCGACGACTCGTGGTGCCCCTGCCCTCGATCGTCGGGCCGACTCGGCCGGTTTATTGGTTCGACTCGGCGCTGGTTCTGATCGGTTTGGCGGCGCAAATCGCCGGGGCGATCGCCATTGGCGGCGCATTCGGACACGATCCATGGGTCAGCGTGTTGACGGGGGTGGCGATTCCATTCCTGATCTGGAACATGGCGATGTCGGTGGCGATTTTCCTGCATCATACCCATCCGGCGATCCCGTGGTACGCCGACAAGGTGGCCCGCGACGCCGGATCGCCAGCGATTCAAGGCACCGTCCACCTTGTTTTCCCGATGCCGTTCGGTTTGTTCACCTTGAACATCATGGAACACAACGCGCATCATTTGGCGTCCGGCGTGCCGCTTTATCGTGTGCGGCACTTCCAGGCCGCGATCGCGGCCCGGCATAATATCGTCGCCTGGGATTTTTCGTTACGAGCGTTCCGGCGCGTCTGCAGGCGCTGCAAATTGTATGACTACGACGCGGGTTGCTGGGTGACGTTCGACAGGGCCGGTTAGGCCGCCCCCTCGGCCAGTTCCTTGAACTGGCGCAGCAAATCGATCTGCGCGTCGAACCCGTCCAGTGCATAGGTCGGATAGAGCATCGCGATCTGCGCCCCCAGCCGCCGCCACGCCGCCAAATCCTTCGCCCACCCATCCGGATCGGCGCTCGGCGCCCTGATCCAGGCTTCCAAACCGAAGGTCGCGGGATCACGGCCGTATTCCTTCAGATAGCCATGCAGCTGCGCCAGCTTCGCCTCCCCGGCCGCGTCCGGCGTCAGGATCGGCATCCACCCGTCGCCCAGACGGGCGCAGCGGCGGATGACGGCGTCCGAGGACCCGCCGAACCAGATCGGGATCGAGCGCTGCACCGGCGGAGGGACGATGTTGACGCTCTCGAACGTGTGAAATTTGCCTTTGAAGGTGACCAGCTCGCCGCTCCAGAACCGGCGCAGGACCTCGATCTGTTCGGCCTGCATGGCGCCGCGGGTGTTCCAGGTGGCGTTCAGCGATTCGTATTCCACGTGGTTCCAGCCCACGCCGATGCCAAGACGCAGACGGCCGCCGCTGAGGACGTCGACCTCGGCGGCTTGCTTGGCCACCAACGCGGTCTGGCGTTGCGGCAGGATCAGCACGCCGCTGGCGATTTTTACCTTTTTGGTCACCGCGGCGATGAAGGCCATGGTGGTGAAGGTCTCGTGGAAGGCGTCGGTTTCGTCGTAGGTCGGTTTCCAGTCGCCGCGCGCGGTCGCGCCCAGCACATGATCGGGCACCTCCACGTGTGCGTAGCCCAGATCCTCCGCCGCCTGCGCCCAGTCGCGGATTTTCGCGGGGTCGCTGCCGATATGGCGGGTGGGGAAGAAGGCGCTGAGTTCCATCGGGGTTTCCTCTGTCTGCGTGTCTGGGTTTAGACTGCCACGCAACACGATCCGGAGGAAACCATGGACCTGACGTTGTCCCCGCCCTACCAGGCGTTGCAGGCGGAAATCCGCGCATTTGTCGCCAAATACGGGCATCTGTCGCCGAAGGTCGGCGGCGGGCGCAAGCGGCCGGACCAGAAGACGCTGGACTGGCAAAAGCGGCTCCTGGAGCATGGCTATGTCGGGCGCACCATCCCCGTCGAATACGGCGGCGCCGGTCGGGAACCGGACGTGATGGAGGCGGCGGTGATCGCCGGTGAGTTTGGGCGCGCGCAGGTGTATGCCGGGCTGACCAACCAGGGCATCTCCATGCTGGTGCCGACGCTGCTGGAAGTCGGCACCGACGAGCAGAAGCGCGCTTACGTCGGCCCCACCATCCGCGGCGATATCATCTGGTGCCAGGGATATTCGGAACCCGGCAACGGGAGCGATCTGGCGAACGCGCAGACCAAAGCCGAACTTCGCGATGGGTTCTGGATCGTGAACGGCCAGAAAATCTGGACCAGCTCCGCCCATTACGCCGACATGATGTTCCTGCTGTGCCGCACCGAACCCCAGGCGTCCAAGCATGAGGGGCTTTCATATCTCTTGCTGTCGATGAAATCCGAAGGCCTGGACGCTCGGTCGCTGAAAACGATGACCGGCCGCAGCGAATTCAACGAAGTCTTCTTCACCGACGTCAAAGTCCCCGAAACCCAAATCGTGCTCGGGCGCGGCAAGGGCTGGTATGTGGCGAATGTCACGCTGAAGCACGAACGCCTCATGCTTGGCGACGCCGGCAAAATGACCGCGCGATTGGAGCAACTGATCAAACTGCTCAGCACCCATGAAATCGACGGCGTCAAGCTGATCCACATGCCCGAATACCGCGATCGGTTGTTGCGCTTGCAGGGGGAGGTGATGGCGTGGAAAGCGCATAACCTCCGCCTGTTGACCGAAGCGGCGGCCGGGCAGGAATCCGGCGTCAAACGCATGATTATCAAATACGGCGGCACCATGCTGGGGTTCCGCCTGTCCTCGCTGGCCGTGGACGCCCTGGGATCGGCCGGGCTGCCCTATGAATCCCTGGGCGAGGACGCGGAGGACGACGACGCCACCACCTGGAACATCGATTACATGTACGATGTCGGCCTGATGATCGGCGGCGGATCGAGCAACATCCAGAAAAACATCATCGGCGAGCGCGGTCTCGATCTGCCGCGCGAACCCAAAGCGGCCGGGAGAGCCTGAGATGGAATTCGCTCTCACACTGGAACAACGCCAATTCGATGACTCGCTGCGATCGTTTTTGACCGATCGCCTGCCGATGGACCGGCTGCGGCATCTGTCTGAAACCGCCAACGGTTTCGACGACGATCTTTGGAACGGTTCGGTCGAGCTGGGGCTGCCGAGCCTGCTGGTGCCGGAACGGTTCGGGGGCGCGGGGCTGGGGGTGCTGGATGCCGCGGTCGCGGCCGAGGCTCTGGGCTATGCCGCCGCGCCGTTGCCGTTTACGGGCGCGATGGCCATGGCGCCTCTGGCTTTCGTGCATTGCGGCACGCAGGCGCAACAGGATGAGTGGTTGCCGCGCATCGCCGCCGGGGAAGTCCGGATCGCCGTCGCGTTTGGCGGTCTGGCGGGGCAGACCGGGGCATCGGCGGTGACGTTCTCCGGCGGTTCGGTGTCGGGTCGGATCGATGGCGTCATGGATGCCTCCGGCGCCACGCATTATCTGGTGTTCGGGCGGGACGGCACTGCTGCCGTGGTGGATGCGGCCGATGTCGGCGCGACGCTGCGGCGCAGTATCGATCGCACGCGGCCGCTGATCGACGCGGTGTTCGACAATGCACCGGCGGAACATCTGGACGCGGCGAACGACAAGCTTGCCGCCGCGCGTTCGGTTCTGGACGCCGGCCGCGTGGTTCTGGCGGCCGATACGCTGGGTGCGGCACAAACGATGCTGGATCGCGCCGTGGCGTTCGCGCGCGAAAGAACGCAGTTCAACCGGGTGATCGGCAGTTTTCAGGGGGTGAAATACCCGCTGGCGGATTGCGTGACCGCGCTTGAGCCTTGCCGCGGCATGGTTTGGTATGCCGCCTACGCGCAGGATGCTCTGCCCGACGAAGCGCGCCTGACGGCCTGCCACGCGAAAGCGCATGTCGCCGACGTCGCCCGCGATGTCGCCCGCATGACCACCGAAACCCATGGCGGCATGGGATTCACCGATCTGCTCGGCCTGCACTACTGGTTCAAGCGCATCGGCTTCAACCGCCAGATACTCGGCAACCCGGAACGGTGCCGGGAGGAAGCGGCGATTTTGCAAGGATGGTTGACCCATGCCTGAGATCGATATCGAGGCCATACGCGCGAAACTCGGCACCACGATCGTCGAGGAGGATGAGGCCACTGCCGCCCCGCTGCGCGGTATGGTCGTCACGTTCGACCGGAGCGAAAAACCGCCGGTGCGGGGGGAGCCGATCGCGCCGGGCTGGCACTGGGCGTATTTTCCCGCCGCCAGCCGGTTGTCCGGGCTGGGCGCCGATGGGCTGCCGCTGACCGGCGGGGTGCTGCCGGAAATGCCACTGCCTCGGCGGATGTATGCGGGGGCGACGCTGACGTTTCATGCGCCGATCCTGGTGGGCGATGCGCTGCGGCGGGAGACGGAGTTTTCCGATGTCCAACTGCGCAAAGGCGGCACGGGGACGCTGATTATCGCGACGCAGACCAAACGGTTTTACACGCCGCGCGGGCTGGCGCTGACGGAAGATCAGGTCGGCGTGTTCCGCGAGGCGGTGCCGCCGGGCACGAAGTCGGGCATTCCGGCGACCGAACCGCCGCCCACCGGCATGACGTGGGTCCGGGAATGGAAACCGGACCCGGTGTCGCTGTTTCGGTATTCGGCGCTGACGTTCAATCCGCATCGTATCCATTACGATCGGCCCTATGCGATGGAGACGGAGGGGTTTCCGGGGCTGGTGGTGCACGGGCCGTTCTCGCAGCAGTGCCTGCTGGATTTGTTGCGGGACAATTGTGCCCGGCCGCTGCTGCGGTTTGAGATGCGTGCGCGGGCGCCGTTGTTCGATACAGCACCGTTTACCGTGATGGGGCGGTTGGTCGGGGAGAATGAGGCGGAGTTGTTCGCGGTGGGCCCGAGCGGAGGGATCGCGATGCAGGCGCGGGCGACTTTGGGGTAGTCTTATCGCCCTCGAGATTTCGGCGCCCGCTTCTCCCGGAACGCGCTGGCGCCCTCCGCATAGTCCTCGGTCAGGCTGGTCAGCACGTTCTGATCCGGATCCATGTCTTCCCACGCCTGTCGCTTCAAATCCCGCCGAACCCGAACACGTTGAAAAACCGGGAACGTTGGCCTGCAAGCCAATCCGCTGGCGCCTCTCCCAACTTCCCTGCGATCACCGACCGATCGAGCGTTGCCAGCTTGTCGAATCTGACCGCGGACAGAACCTTGCAGCCTGTCCCGGGACACGACGCGCGATGGTCTACGTTTTTCGCCAGATAGATCGGTAAAAGGAAAGCGCGCGAGGACGATGCTACCGAAAGCAAACACCTACGATACGTCCGGCATCAGGTCAGCATCCGAATAAAGCTCCGGCTCCTCCGCCAGCCTGGGCAATCGCCCCCATGGGCAGGTCCGGAGCGTCCGCGAATTCGACCTCGACATGCACACGGACATGGCTGGCGACACCGCGCCGGCTTAATCCAGCAGAAACCTGTCCGGCCGGCACATCGAGGACGATATGGTTTATCGCGGCATTCCCTTCGCTACTGGCGCGTTTAGCATAAGCCGGCCGCCTCGTGGAACCACTCTGAAAACGGCGCGGTAATGTGCCGTTGGCGATCCTCGGGCCATGCCGCGCGGATGAAGAACAGGAAGCAGCGTCCTGCCATAGGCGACATCCCCGACAGACCACCCCTCCCATTCCGCCGTCCCCCAGGCTAAACCCCCGCCATGAGCCTCCTTGTCATCTCCGGCGTCACCATCCGTATGGGCGGACGCGTCCTCATGAACGGGGCCGACCTGACGGTCGATCCCGGCAAGCGCATAGGCTTGGTCGGGCGCAACGGCGCCGGCAAGTCCACGTTGCTGCGCGCCATCGCGGGCGAAGTGCCGCTGGATGGCGGCGACATTCGTCTGGCAAACCGCGCCCGCATGGCCACCGTGCGGCAGGAAGCGCCGGAGGGGCCGGCGTCGCTGCTGGAAACCGTGCTCGAAGGCGATCCGGAACGCCTCAAGCTGCTGAAGGAAGCCGACACCGCCGAACCGCACCGCCTGGGCGAGATCCACGAACGCCTGATCGCCATCGGCGCGGATTCCGCCCCGGCGCGGGCGGCGACGATCCTCGCCGGCCTTGGCTTCGACGAAGCGGCGCAGGCGCGGCCGGTGCGCGAATTCTCCGGCGGCTGGCGCATGCGCGTGGCGCTGGCCACAGCGTTGTTCGCCAACCCCGATCTGCTGCTGCTGGACGAACCGACAAACCATCTGGACCTGGAAGCGACCCTATGGCTGGAGACATGGCTCGCCCGCTTCCCCGGCGCGGCCGTTGTCGTATCGCACGACCGCGGCCTGCTGGATCGCGCGGTGGAGGCCATCGCACACCTCGACAAGGGCAAAATTTCGCTGACGCCCGGCGGGTTCGACGAGTTCGTCCGCATCCGCACGGAAAAGGCGATGCAGCAGAACGCCGCCGCCGCGCAGATCGCCCGGGAACGGGCGCATATCCAATCGTTCGTGGACCGGTTCCGCTACAAGGCGTCCAAGGCCCGGCAGGCGCAGGCCCGCATCAAGGCGCTGGAGCGGTTGCCGCAGATCGAATCCGTCATCGAGGACGCGCCCACCCGCTTCAACTTCCCGCAGCCCGCCCGCATCGCGCCGCCGATCCTGGCGCTGGACCGCGTCACCATCGGCTACGACGGCAATCCCGTCCTGCGAAACCTCTCGCTCACCGTCGATATGGACGACCGGATCGCCCTGCTCGGCGCCAACGGCAACGGCAAATCGACCCTGGCCAAACTGCTGGCCGGGCGGATGGAGCCGATGTCCGGCGAAATCCGCCGGGGCCCGAAGCTGAAAGTCGGCTACTTCGCGCAGCACCAGACCGAAGAGCTGGTGATGGACGAAAACCCGATCGATCACATGACCCGAGCACTCCCGCGCGCGACACCGCCGCAGGTGCGGGCGCAGTTGGCGCGGTTCGGGTTGGATGCCAATCGCGCGGAAACGCCGATTGCGAACCTGTCGGGCGGAGAAAAAGCGCGCTTGCTGCTGGCTTTGGCCACCCGCGACGCGCCGCAGCTGCTGATCCTCGACGAACCCACCAACCATTTGGACATCGACGCCCGCGATGCGCTGGTCAAGGCGCTCGGCGATTTCGAGGGCGCGGTGCTGCTGATCACCCACGATCCGCATCTTGTCGAATTGGTCGCCGACCGGTTGTGGTTGGTCGGCGACGGGACGGTCAAGCCGTACGATGGCGACATGGACGACTATCGCGCGCTGTTGGTCGAACGGGCCCGCCCCGTGGCGAAGGCCGAGAGCGTCACCCGCAAGGACGATCGCCGCGAACGAGCCGAAGCCCGCGCCGCCGTCGCGCCGTTACGCAAGCAGGCCAAGGACGCCGAAGCACTCCTGACAAAGCTGAATGCCGAACGCGCCAGGATCGAGGCCAAGTTGGCCGACCCCGCGCTGTACGCTCCCGGCCGTGTCGCGGAAGTGACGGCCGCGAATGCCCGATTGGCCGCGATCCGGCGCGAAGCGGAAACGGCCGAAGCCCTCTGGCTGGAGGCCGAGGAAGCGCTGGAGGCGGCTGCCTGACTCCTGCCGCAATTTTCGGCTTTACGACACTCAGGCCCATCGCCACGAAAGTTCGACAGCGTGAAAATTGCCCAGATCGCCCCGCCCTGGTTCGCGACTCCGCCGAAAACCTACGGTGGCACAGAATCGATTATCGCCTTCATCGTCGATGAACTCGTCAAGCTGGGCCATGACGTCACGCTGTTCGCGCTGGGCGATTCCGTGACCTCGGGCAAGCTCGTGTCGTTCTTTCCGCAATCCCTGATCGCCGAAGGCGTGCCTTGGCAGGCAGCGCTGAAACCCTATTACCACCTGCACAAGTCGCTGGAACGGGCACACGAATTCGATATCGTGCACACGCATCTTTCGTCCACTGCCGATATGTTCATGTTTCCGCTGATGGCGGAGATGAAAACGCCGCATGTCACGACGATGCATTCGAACTTTCCGTTCGATCGCGTCAGCGACTGGATCGGCGACGCAGATAAATATTTCCTCGACTGGATCAAACCTGCGCCGTTGGTCACCGTCAGCCATCGCGCGCGCGAGAATATTCCGTACGATTTGAATGTCGCCGGTGTGGTGCATCTGGGCGTGCCGATGGCGGACTACCGGTTCAACGGAGTGCAACCCGAGCCGTACTTCACTTGGCTTGGACGGTTTTCTCCTCCGAAGGGGCCGCATCTCGCCATCGCGGCCGCGAAACAGGCTGGCGTGAAGCTGGTGCTGGCGGGGATCATCGAGCACGGCAACAAGGAATCGTCGGATTACTTCCGCGACGAGATCGAACCGCACCTGGACGGCGAGCAGATACAATACATCGGCCCCGCCAATATGGAACAAAAGGTCAAACTGCTCAGCCACGCCCGAGGCTTCCTGAACCCCATCACCTGGGAAGAACCCGGCGCCACAGTCGTCCTGGAAGCCATGGCGCTCGGCTGCCCCGTCATCGGGTTCGCGCGCGGTGTGGTGCCGGAGCTGATCGTGCACGGAAAGACGGGTTTTTTGGTGAACGATGTGGCGGAGATGGTCAGCTACATCCCGCGTATCGGGGAGATCGACCGGCGGGAGACGCATCTGCACGTGGAGCGCAATTTCTCGTCCAAGGCGATGGCGGAGAAGTATCTGGCGATCTACGAGCGGTTGATCGCCAAGGCTTGAAATGGAAAACCCCGCCAGAGCGGGGCTTTCTGACGTCGCGGCAGTTTGCGATCACCGCGCCGCGGCGGCCGTGGATTTAAATGCCGGCCGAGCCGGCTACTCTGCATCCGATGTCTGATTGGCCGCGCAAAAGCAAGTCTATAATCCAAGGCCAGCAGTTCTCATTATGGCGGTCGTCACCTCTTCATCGTCATGGTCGGGCTTGACCCGACCAACTCTGGCGATTTGAGGCGCGTTGACATTGCGAGGTTTTTTTGGCGGTACCCCATTGGCCTGAGTTGGTCGGGTCAGGCCCGACCATGACGGGTATGCGGAACGCAATGGCAAAATGAGAACTACTGAATCCAAGGCCGAACCGTACGCAGCGCTGCACACGGGCGAATGTCTCCCGGTCGAGGACCCCTTGCCGTGACCGGCGAACAGATAGCGCAGCCGGCGGAACGCGACGGTCAGCACGATGTCGCCCTTCAGCCATGCGACCGGATTGGAATACGGTGGAGGCAGCGGTGGGTCGAAGCAGATTTGCATGTGGTGCGGCAGCACGGGGCTGGGCGGCGTCGTACACAAAGGGACGATCGTGCACATTTGCGGGCGGCCTGAACCCTTCGGACAGGTCGATCCGCACGATGGTACCGGGCGCGGGGTGGCGGTTAACGGTCATGGCCGTTCCTGCGGGAAGCGTCTCCTGCCGATCCTGCGCATGAATTGGTAAAAATTCGATTGACGCGGACGAAGAATTTCGCGGCCCTTGCCCTTGGTGGCCCAACCCATTTGAATGACCCCGACATCCAACAATCGGGGAAACGCACATGCCGCGACTCGCGGGAAAGATCGCTTGGGTCACCGGGGCCGGTTCGGGCATCGGCGAGGCCGCCGCGCTGGCGCTGGCCGACGAGGGCGCCACCGTCATCCTGACCGGGCGCACCGCGTCCAAGCTGGAAAGCGTGGCGCAGCGGATCAACCAGACCGGTGTGGCGCATGTCGCGACCGCGGACCTGACCGACAAGGCGCAGGTCGCGAAGGTCGGCGAATACATACGGGAGAAATTCAATCGGCTGGATATTCTGGTGAACAACGCCGGCGTGAACATCGTCGACCGGCACTGGGACAAGCTCACCCCCGCCGGCATCGACACGCTGATCCAGGGCAATCTGGTCGGCGCGCTCTACTGCGTCACCGTCGCGCTGCCGTTCATGCGGGCCCAGCAGGATGGGGTGATCATTCACACCGCCTCGATGGCCGGGCGCTTCATCGGCGGCGTCTCCGGCCCCATCTACGTCACCGCCAAGCATGGCATCGTCGCGATGAGCCACGGGCTGAACATGCAGGAATGCATCAACGGCATCCGCTCCACCGTGTTCCTGCCGGGGGAGGTCGCGACGCCGATCCTCGATCAGCGCCCCAATCCGGTCCCGCCCGAGGTGCGTGCCCGCATGGTGCAGCCGGAAGATTGCGGCGATCTGATCCGCTACATCGCCTGTCTGCCCAGGCACCTGACGATGAATGAGGTGCATCTGGCACCGACGCATAATCGCGGCTATCTCGCGAGCCTCGCACGCACACTCTAAGGACCCGGAACCATGGCCTCCAACAAACGCAAGGTGATGCTGCCCCACACCATGGGCAAGCAAGGCGTCGCGATCGTCCAGGCGCGCGAAGATATCGAACTGGTGATCTATCAAGCGGGCATCGCCCAGGCCGATCTGCTGCCGCAGTTGGTGGATTGCGCGGGCATCGCGCTGTCGGCGACGCCGTTCAAGCAGACGGAAATGAACGCTGCGCCGGCCATGCAGGTCGTGGCACGTATCGGCGTGGGCTTCGACGCGGTTGAGGTTCCGGCCCTGACCGCACGCGGCGTGCCGCTGATGGTGGTGGGGATCGCGAATTCGACCTCTGTCGCCGAACAGGCGTTCCACATGATGATTTCGCTGGCCAAGCTGAATCACCATATGGACGGGCTGGTGAAGGGCGGCAAGTGGAACGACCGGCACCAGATTCTGCCGATGGAAATTTCGGGCAAGACTGTTCTGATTGTCGGCTTCGGCCGCATCGGCACGCGCACCGCGCCGCGTTGCAAGGCGTTCGATATGAACGTGCTGATCTACGATCCGTACGTCGATCCCGCCGTGATCTCGGCCGCCGGGTTCACGCCGGTTATGGATCTGGATGCGGCGCTGCCGAGCGTGGATTTCCTGTGCATTCATTGCCCGAAAAATCCGGAGACGGTGGGCATGTTCGATGCACGCCGTTTGGCGTTGCTGAAAAAGGGCGCCTACTGCGTCAGCACCGCGCGCGGCGGCATCATCGCCGAGGCACCGCTGTACGACGCACTGAAATCCGGCCACATCGCCGGCGCAGGCTTGGATGTGTTCGAGTCCGAACCGACACCGAACGACAACAAGCTGCTGACCCTGGACAACGTCATCGCCTCCCCGCACATGGCCGGCATCACGACCGAGGCCGTGGCGGCGATGGCGGTGATGACCGCGCGTAACATTCTCAGCGTGCTGGACGGCACGCCGATGAAGGAAAACGCGGTTAACCCTGAAGTGTTCGGGTAACGCGCCATGCCCCAGCCCGACCACATCTCCGCCCTCGGAGTCCCCGATCCGGCCACGCTGGACGAGGACCTGCAGGTCCTCTGGCGCAAATGCGTGGAAAAGCTGGGGTTCGTGCCGAACGTGTTCAGCACCTACAGCCTGAAACCCAAGCGCCTGCGCAACTTCATGGCGATGTATAACGACGTCATGCTGTCGGACTCCGGCCTGTCGAAGCTGGAGCGGGAGATGGTGGCCGTCGTCGTGTCCTCGGCCAATCGTTGCTATTATTGTCTGGTGGCACACGGCGCGGCGGTGAGGCAACTGTCGGGGGACCCGGAACTCGGGGAGATGATGGCGCTGAACTACCGCGTCGCGAAGCTGGATGCTCGGCAGCGGGCGATGCTGGATTTCGCGTGGAAGCTGACCACGACACCGAACCTGATCGATGACGCGGATCGCGACGGGCTGCGGGCAGTCGGGCTGACGAACGAGGATATGTTCGATCTCTCGGAGACCGTGGCGTTCTTCAACCTGTCGAACCGGATGGCCTCGGCAACGGATATGATGCCGAACAAGGAATATCACCGCGCCGTTCGCGGGTAGAACACCCATGATGACGATGCACATGCTCTCGGGCGGGCGTCTGCGCATGCGGCGCGGCGTTTACTACCCGGATGCGCCGTGGGACGAGACGATGGACATGCCGGTGTCCTGTGCGCTGTTGCGTCATCCGCAGGGGTTGGCGCTGTTCGATACCGGCTGCCATCCGTCGATCGTGACGGGTGCCGAGGAACGCTGGGGTTCCCTGTCGCGCTTTATGACGCCGGTCTTCGCCGAACCGGAATCGTTGCTCGCGCAACTACCTCTGGCCGGTGCGCAGCCGAACGATATCGATATCGTCATCTGTTCCCACCTGCACCCCGACCATTGCGGCTGCAATGCTTTTTTCCCGCGCGCCACCGTCATCGCCCAAGCCGCCGAGGTCGCGGCGGCGCGCGCCGATGACGCCGACGCCTGGGGCTATCGCGCGGTGGAGTGGGAACTGCCCAACCGCCTGGAAACGATCGAGGGCACGCGCGATCTGTTCGGCGACGGGCGCGTGACGCTGCTCCATATGCCCGGTCACACGCCGGGGATGATGGCGGCGCATGTGGTGCTCGACCACGACGGCGCCTTCGTTTTGGGATCGGACGCGGTGGCGGTGCGGGCGCATTTGGATGAGCGGCGGGCGCCTAAAAATACCTGGGATATCGATCGAGCGGTCGCTTCGATCCTGGAAATCGCGGCGTTGCAGCGGGACGGCGCCACGGTGCTGTTCGGGCACGATGCGGAACAATGGGCGACACTGTGGACCGGGGCCGCGTTTTATCGTTAAGCCGCCGTCCCCTGCACGTCCTTGACCACCGGCACCATGGTCGCCAGCGCATCGTCCGTCGCCACGCGCGCCAAGGTCGCGGTCTGATCCGTCAACATGCGCGGCAGCCGGCGGGAGATCACGCGTGGGAACCCCTCGGTCTGGCTCATTTCCTCGCACAGGATTTCTCCGGCGGCTTTGATCATGGCGTATTCCGTCATGTCGCGGGGACGGCCGGGTTCCACGAACACCGACGACGGATAAAACGCCACGTCCAGACGTAGCGCCACGCACAACTCGTAAAAAGACCCCAGATACGCGCGCGTAAATTCGCCGAACACCGTGGCATCGAACAAAGCGGCCTTCTGCCGGTAAATGCGTGGCGAGGCGAAATGATACAGGTGCGTCACACCCTCGACGCCGGCAAGCTGCCCCGTCGCGTCGGCCATCATGTCGTAACGCAGCGTCGTGCAAGCTTCGCGGCCGACGAACGCGTTGATTTCCGCCGCGACAGTATCGGCGTCCTCGCGGCCCATGGCGTAGGAGACGACCACGTTGGCGCCGCCAGCGGCCAGAATTTTGGCGGTCAGAGCACCCAGGCCGCGCGATCCACCCGTGACCAGCGCACAGGCCCCCGCGAAGGCATCCGGCGCGACCAAGGCGACAATGTCCGAGATATCGGGTTGGCGGACGGCTTCCCGCCGAGCGAAGGCGATGACGGTGCCGGCGATGCCGGAGCCGGCGATGGGCATGCGCAACAGACGGGTGCGGACGTTCGCCATCGCCACCTGGAATCCCAATCCGGGACGATCGTGCTCGGGCACGACCGCGACCTCCAGCGAGCCGAAGACCGAGTGCAGGCCCGGGTAGAGCATGCCCACCAGACGGGACGACAGCGCGATGGCGTCAACCCGGCGCGCGCCCAGGACGGCGGCGGCATGCGGGAACATCGCGTCGTCGCCCTCGGGCTCGATCCAGCCGGATTGTTTCGACATGGCGGCGAGGTCGGGGACATTCGGCGCCGTGCCTTGCGTGACGACAGGCGGCTGATCGAACGCGCTGTCCGCCGGTGCACCTTCTGGCCCCAGACCGATGGTAATGGTCGTGGTGTCGACGCCGGCAGCGGACACCACGGCCTCCACCGTATCGTTCGACGCCTGAATCACCCGGATGACAGCGGGCGTGTCCAGGTAAACGAACTTGTTGAACACCGCCGCCACCGACGCGACCGGCCCGCGCACCACGCCCGTGCCGATCAGCGTATCCAGCGTCCACAGCGCCAAATGCACGCCGTGCACGACCGGCGCGCCCGGCTGCGTTCGCCGCGCCGCGACCGGGTCCATGTGCATTGGGTTCCAGTCACCCGATAAACGAGCGAACCGTTCCTGATCCGCGGCGTTAAAGCGGCGTGCCGGAAAACTCAGCCCCGGCATTTGATCATCCGCAGCGGCGTGTAGGTCAGCGCCACCGTCCCATCCTGTTTCACCACTTTGTTCCGCGTGCGCACGAGGCCGCGACCGGGGCGGTTTTTCGACAGCCGAGCCTCGATGACCTCGACCTCCACATGGATGGTGTCGCCGGCGAAGACCGGGGCCTGGATGTTCAGCTCCATGTGCAGGAAGGCGAAACCGGTATGCTGCATCGTCGCTTGGACCAACAGCCCTTCCGCGAAGGTGTAGCCCAGCGCGCCGGGGGCGATGCGCTGCTTGATGTCGGATTCCTCCTTCAGGAATTCGATATTGGTGAACAGCACCTCCACCATGCCGGTGGCGTTCACGAAATTGGTGATATCGGCCTCGGTGACGGTGCGGCCGATGGTTTTGAAGGTGCGGCCGACCGGCAGATCCTCGTAGTACATGCCCAGCCCGACGGTTTCCATGTGCGTTTCTCCCTTTGGTCGGATCAAGTGTCCTGTTTTACGGCGGTAAAGTGCAAGCCGCACGGGCCGTTGGTCACGTCGCCCTCTATGCGCTTGGCGTCCCGTTTGCCGATCAACGTGATTCCGGGGCCTGCGCCATGCAGGCTCCCGTCGCGGTCGATCGTGACATCGATCCAGGTGTTGGCGTCCCAGCGGTATTGGAACCGTTCGTCCAGCACCCGCAGCGTGATCAGGCCCGGATGTGGGCAGTTGCGCAGATCGGCCTGAAACCGGGTGGACGAGCCGCGCCAGACCCCGGTGGCCGGCGGAAACGTGGGCTTGGCCGGTTCGGGGGGCGGGGGCGGCGATCCGCACCCGCTCAGCCACAGCGAAACGAACAACAGCGGGGTCAGGCGTGCGGTTATCATGAGACTCCTGGGCGTTGGCGACCGTCGTGCGCGTCATGGTTCGCGGCGCCGCGCTTTGCAAGCCGGCGATTTGCCTTCAGGGCAATCGCTTGAAGGTCCCCGGACCACTGCATTGTGGCATTGGCCTACCCAACCCGTCATCCCGGGCTTGTCCCGGGGACCAGGACAAGCACAAACTCGCAATTCCCTGCCCGTATTGGTCCCCGGGACAAGCTCTACCGGGTTCACACATCCTGGGAACGACCTTCCGGCGTTTGCCTTCTGCAAGGACGAA
>CAITUP010000007.1 GCA_903895595.1 uncultured Acetobacteraceae bacterium
TGACCCGACCAACTCTGGCGATTTGAGGCGCGTTGAAATTGCGAATTTTTTTGGCGGCACCCCATTGGTCTGAGTTGGTCGGGTCAAGCCCGACCATGACGGGTATGCGGAACAAAATGGCAAAATGAGAACTACTGCTGGCCAGCCGTTGGGGTTGCCTTAGGCCTCGCCATAGCTCGTCATTGCGAGCGAAGCGAAGCAAGCCAGTGCACCAGTATCGGTCGTCGCGGACTTCTGGGCTGCTTCGTTTCGTTCGCAATGGCGGTTGTCAGGACACCGCCCGTCTGCGCTCAGACGGCCTCCAGCGGCGCGTGCAAGCGCGTGCCCTCGCAGATAATGCCGCCGCGATCCCCGATCGTCGTACTCCCCCAGCGTTCGGCGTAACCGTCGGGCAGCGGCCGAGCGCCTGGGGACGCGAGCCACAGGCGCAGCAGATGACGTTTGCGCTCGGGTTCCGGCCAATCGACGAAAGCGGTGCGGTCGTGCAGCGTGGTGTGGTTGTGCACCAGCTGGATGTCGCCGGGCTGCAGTTCCATATCCAGGCGCAAGGTTGTGTCCTCGGCCAGACGGTCGAAGCAATCCAGCGCGGCGATGTCTTGTTCGGTCAGCCGTGGCGCTTCGGGGAAACGTTGCGAGGACCGGACGTAGTGCGGCGCGTACAGAGCGGACAACCAGCCCTGGTAATCGTTGTAGATCGGCAGTTCGAACCAGGGCTTTTTGCCCACCGGCACTTCGCCGCGCCGGTCGGTCGGCATCGGTTTGAACAACCTTCCCACCAAGTCCGGATGGTGTTCGGCCATCGCGTTGTAGACGGACATGGAGCTGGTCAGCGACGACAGCCCGCCGGATTGCGCCGTCTTCAGGCACAACAGACCGACGATGTCGCAGGAATCGGTGTGGAAATTCTGGCGTTCGGTTGTCTGGTAGATGCGCACATTGGGATCGGTCGTCGCCAGCCCCATGTCGCGCACATGGCCCAGAACATGTCCCTTGGCGTTCTGCGAACGCGCGCTGCCGAACCATAGGCCGATGCCCCAGTAAGCCATCGCGGAATCGGCGATGGGACGGTCCGTCACCGGCAGCCCGCGCAGCAGCACGAAGCCTCGGCCATTGAGGATTTCGTTCCGCAGCCCATCCAGCACCGGCCCGAGCGACGGCAGCGGGAAATCGTCTTGCCGCACCGACGCGATGTCGCGGCCGCGCACGCCGGCGACGGCGGACTCGATTTCGGCGATTTCCGTGGCGGACAGGACATAGGTCCATTCTTCCGGCCGCTTCGCCAGTTCGGCGCCGATCCAGGCGGATGGGCCGGTTACCAAAGGTCGTGGGATCATGTTGTCCTCCATGGCGCGGGACACTAGCCGGAAACCGCCGCCGCTGTCATGACCATGACCGAATAACCAAGGAAGTCCCCCATGAGCAGCAACGGCGCAGCCATCGGCACATTCATCGCAGCCGCCCAACAACGCGACATCCCCGAACACGTGCTCGACGCCGCCCGGCTCTGCTTGGCAGACTGGATGGGCGTCGCGCTCGGCGCGGCGGACGAACCGGCCGGGCGCATTATGCGCGACACCGTCGCCGGCTGGCGCAGCACGGGTGGATCGAGCCTGTTATTCGGCGGCACCGCGGCGGCGCCGTTCGCGGCGCTGGCGAACGGGACGTTGGCGCATTGCCTCGATTTCGACGACACCTACGTGGACGCGGTGACCCACACCAGTGCTCCGGTCTGGGCCGCGACTTTGGCGCTGGGCGAGGAAACCGGTGCCTCCGAATCCGCCATGCTGCGCGCGTTCATTACGGGGTTCGAGGTCGCGGCGCGTGTCGGCCACGGCCTGGGACAGGGGGCGACCGCGCGGGGGTGGCATGGAACCGGTGTCTTCGGGCGGATCGGCGCGGCGGCCGCGGCGGCAGCTCTGCTGGGTCTGGACGCCGCGAAGGCGCTGCACGCGGTGGCTTTGGCGGCAACGCAGACCAGCGGACTGACGGCGTCGTTCGGCACCATGGCCAAGCCGTTTCATGCGGGGAAGGCGGCGATGGACGGCATCCTGTCGGCGCAGCTCGCGTTCGGCGGGTTTACCGGCGCTGTCGGGGTCTTCGAGCCTGGGGCGGGGCTGGACAACGCGGTAATCCAGGACGGATCGCTGTCCATCGCGCCCATCGCGTTCGAGGACTGGCGCATCCTGCGTAACAGCTTCAAGCCCTACGCCGCCTGCCATCTGATCCACCCGTCGATCGACGCAGCGCTGTCGTTGCGCGGGATCGACCTGGGGGCGATCAAGACTGTCCGTGCCGACGTGGGCGCTCTGGCGGTCAAGGTGACCGGCGGGGGCGACGGACATCCCGCCACGCCGTTGGCCGGCAAGTTCGACCTGCGGTACTGCATCGCGCTGGCCCTGCACGGGCATGACGTTTCGGCGGCGGATTTCCGGGAGCCTTGGACGCTCGAACCCGAGATCGCCGACACCGCGTCCAAAGTGTCGGTGCATAATCACCCCGAGATGGCGTTTGCCTCCGCCACCATGGCCATCGACACCGGGGCCGGCACACGGGCCGCGCATGTGCCGGTGGCGAAAGGCCATCCCGGCAATCCGATGGACTGGGACGATATGGACCGCAAATTCCGCGGTCTGGCGGCGCCGGCACTGCATAACCGGACCGGGATCATGTTCGGGCTGCTGCGGCGTTTCGGGGACGAGGCCGCGTTGGCGGAGATGCGGGGGATGCTGGCGTCGTTGCGCGCCTGACAGGGCGGTGGCCCAACGCCGCCGCACCCTGTATGAACCCGCCCGACCCTGACCAAGGAACCAAACCCATGCGCCCATCCGGCCGCGCCGCCGACGCTCTGCGTAACGTCTCCATGACCACGGGGTTCTCCCGCCACGCGGAAGGATCGTGCCTGATCCGCATGGGCAATACCGAGGTGCTGTGCGCCGCCAGCGTCGAATCCCGGGTGCCGCCGTTCATGCGCAACTCCGGCCTCGGCTGGGTGACGGCGGAATACGGCATGCTGCCGCGCGCCACGCACACCCGCGGCGACCGCGAGGCCGCGCGCGGCAAGCAATCCGGCCGCACCCAGGAGATTCAGCGCCTGATCGGCCGTTCCCTACGCGCCGTGGTGGACCGCAAGGCCATGGGCGAGATGTCCATTACCCTGGACTGCGACGTGCTGAACGCCGACGGCGGCACCCGCTGCGCCGCCATCACCGGGTCCTGGGTCGCGCTGTCGCTGGCCTTCCGGCATCTGGTGAAGATGAACGTCCTGTCCAGCATTCCGCTGATCGGGCAGGTCGCGGCCGTGTCCTGCGGCATCTTCGAAGGCACCGCCGTGCTGGATCTGGACTACGATGAGGACTCCAACGCCGAGGCGGACTCCAACTTCGTCATGACCAGCGATGGCGGCCTCGTGGAAATCCAGGCGACGGCCGAGAAAACCAGCTTCTCCGACGCGCAGTTTTTCCAGTTGATGGGCCTCGCCCGCACCGGGACGGCGGCGTTGTTCGAGGCGCAGCTTCAAGCTTTGGGGGACTGAATGGCACGCCAACTCGCGCGCGGCGGCAAGCTGGTCCTCGCCAGCCACAACAAGGGCAAGCTGCGGGAGATCGAGGCGTTGCTCGTTCCCCACGGGATCGAGGTCGTTTCCGCTGGCGCGCTGGGCCTGCCCGAACCCGTGGAGGACGCGCCCGATTTCGCGGGAAATGCGCGGATCAAAGCGTTGGCCGCGGCGACCGCGACCGGGCTGCCGGCATTGTCCGACGATTCCGGGTTTTGCGTCGCCGCGCTGGACGGCGCCCCCGGCGTGCTGTCGGCGCGCTGGGCCGGCGAGTCCAAGGATTTCGGCGCCGCCATGGCGCTGGTGCACGAACGCATGGGCGATGCCGCGGACAAGCGCGCCTGGTTCGTCGCGGCTTTGTGTGTGGCTTGGCCGGACGGGCATACCGAGACGTTCCTCGGTCGCGTCGATGGCACCGTCGTGTGGCCGCCGCGCGGCGAACATGGGTTCGGTTACGATCCGATGTTCCTGCCGGCGGGATCGGCAGTGACGTTCGGGGAGATGGACCCGGATGCGAAACACGCCATCAGCCACCGAGCACGGGCGTTCGCGCAGGTTTTGGCCTCTTGTTTCGGCTGATTTTCTGCCTGTTTTTGCTCGCCGCGCCGGCTCTCGGCGCGGATTTGCCGTTTACGCCGAGCGGGCTGTTTCCTCAAGCCGGACCGCATGCCGCGCGCGGGGCGGTGGTTTGGCTGCCGGGTATGTACGGTCGGGATCAATCCGGCCCGCCCGATCCGCCCGACATCGTGAACCGCTTCGCCGAACGGCGCTTGGACGTGTTCCAGTTCATCCGCCCGCGCGAACACGACCCTTTGGCCGGCGGCGCGGAAACCCTCGCCCGCGGCTTGGCCGAACTGCGGCAGCGCGGATACCGGCGGATCGTGGTGGCGGGGCACTCGCGCGGTGCCTGGATTGCATTGTCCGCCATGGCGCATCCGGGTCTGGCCGATGCCCTTGTCGTCGTTTCCGCGGGCGCGTTCGGCACCAAACCCGAGCGTCAACCCGAAGCCCGAGCATCTTGGCAGGCGTTGTGGCATGCTGCTCGGGCGCCGGCGACGCGGGTGGTACTGGTGCAGTTGGCGGACGATCCCTACGATCCCGACCCAAAATGGCGGCTGGGTGTCGCCAAACGCGGGAAAGTGCGGCTGAAATCCGTCTACCTGCCGCCGAATCCGGTTGGGCATATCGGCGTCTACGAACCCGCGTTCGACGAACAACTGGGCGCCACGATCGCGGCCTTCGCCGATCCGCGCTGACCCCGATTGTCTCCGCCCGCCATTCGCCGCATCTTGCCGCCATAAGATAACCAAGGGGAGGCCATGCCGTGTCGCGCCGAATTTCAATCCTGTTTGCCCTACTCGCACTCGCCGTTCTGCCGGCCCAAGCGCAGGTCCCGGCCATCGTGAAGATCGGCGTGCTGAACGACATGAACGGCCCCTTCGCCGACCAGTCCGGGCGCGGGTCGGTGCTCGCCGCGCAAATGGCGGCCGAGGATTTCGCAGCCCGCGGTCCCGCCGGGTTCAAGGTGGAAATCGTCTCCGCCGATCATCAGAACAAGCCCGATGTCGGATCGCAGATCGTGCGGCATTGGGTCGATGAGGACGGAGTGACGGCGGTCGCGGACTCGGTCAATTCCGGCGTGGCGCTGGCGGTCAATCAGGTGCTGCGGGACAAGCACCGCACCTTCCTGGCGACCAATGTCGGGTCCTCCGATCTGACCGGCAAGTTCTGCGCACCGACAACCATCCAATGGACCATGGACAGTTGGGCCATGGGCAGCAGCGCCGCTCGGGCTACCATGAAGGCGGGGCTGGATTCCTGGTATTTCATCTCCTTCGACTACGCCTTCGGCGCGGCGCTGCAACGCGACGCCACCGCGATGCTGGAGAAGCTGGGCGGCAAGGCCGTGGGATCGGTGAAACATCCGCTGGGGACCACGGATTTCTCGTCCTATTTGTTGCAGGCGCAGTCCTCCGGGGCGAAGGTCATCGGGCTGGCCGATACCGGCACCGATCTGGTCAACGCGGTGAAGCAGGCGGCGGAGTTCGGCATTACGCCGAAACAGAAACTCGCGTCCCTGTTCGCGCTGATCGTCGACGTGGACGCCATCGGCTTGAAGGCCGCGCAAGGCCTGATCGTGACCGAAGCGTTTTATTGGGACCTGAACGACAACACGCGCGCGTTCGGGAAACGGTTCGCGGACCGTTTCGGTGGGAAGATGCCGACCAGCAACCAAGCCGGCGTTTATTCTCAGGTGCTGGCGTATTTGCAGGCTGTGAAAGCCGCGAAGACCATCGAGGGCGAGAAAATCGTCGCCGAATTCCGCCGAGCGCCGATCGCGGATAAATTATTCGGCACGATCACGGTGCGGCCGGATGGGCGCGCCATTCACGACATGCATGTCTTCCGGGTGAAATCCCCCGATAAATCCAAAAGCCGTTGGGACGTCTACGAGCAGATCGCGACGATCCCGGCCGCCGAGGCTTTCCGCCCGCTGGATCAGGGCGGCTGCGAACTTGTGACACGATAAGGAATCAAACCGATGAGCGACGACAACGATTGGCCGGATCAGCTGTACGATCTGCTGAAATCCGCCAAAGTGACCCAATTCGCCTATGTGCCCGACGCCGGCCACAAGGTGCTGATTAACCGCTCCCTGGCGGACCCCGATGTGCATTCCATCCCGCTGACGACCGAGGAAGAGGGCGTGGCGCTCGCCGCCGGCGCCGATCTGGGCGGGGAACGGGCGGTGTTGCTGATGCAGTCCTCCGGCGCGGGCAACTGCATCAACCTGCTGTCGCTGATCGTCGGCTGCCGCTTCCCGCTGCTAACGCTGATTTCCATGCGCGGCGACTTCGGGGAGGGCAATCCCTGGCAGTTCCCGATGGGCCAGGGCACCGAACCGGTGCTGAAAGCCATGGGCGTGATCGTGCTGCGCTGCGACCAGCCGGAGGACGTGATTCCGACCGTCAACGCCGCCCTGACCATGGTTTTCCAATCCGGTCAGGCCGTCGCCGTGCTGCTTGGGCAACGGCTTATCGGCGCCAAGAAATTCGCATAGGGCGGGGGAAAAGATCATGGCTCAACTACAGAAACTCCAGACCTCCAACCTGCCCGACGCGGTGCTGGACCGGCGGCAGGCGGTGCCCCGGTTGCTGGACAACCACCAGGATTATCTGATGGTCACCGGTCTGGCCGGCGCGGCGCAGGAAATCTCGGCACTGACCGACAGCTCCCCCAACCTATTCGCCATGGGCGGGGCGATGGGCGCGGCGTTGATGACGGGCCTCGGGCTGGCGCTGGCGCAGCCGAAGCGGAAGGTGCTGGTGGTGACCGGCGACGGCGATCTGCTCATGAGCGTCGGCGGACTGGCGACCATTGCGTTGCAGAATCCGAAGAACATGACGGTGATCTGCGTCGATAACGGGCATTACGGGGAAACCGGCAACCAGGAGAGCCACACCGGCCTGGGCATCCGGCTGGACACGATCGCCGCGGGTTCGGGTTTTGCCGTGGTACACACGATCAACACGGAAGAGGATTTGGAGGAAGGCCGTCGCCTGTTGCGCGAAGGCACCGGTCTGAGCTTCATTCTGTTGCGCGTGAAGGAAGGCCCGCCGAACCGTAACAAGCGGAACCTGGTGCCGCATATGGAGCGGGAGAATTTCCGGAAGGCCCTGTTGGGATAGGTTTGCGGGATTTATAACTGGGCTTTTCATGGTAACCCATAATAAGATCGGCCGGACGCCGCCTTATCGAGGGTTTCCGTGAAACGCGCCGACCTATCGCACGACGTGCGGCAGACGTTGAAGCGGCTGCCGCCGCCCTACGACAGCCATTATGGTGTCGTCCCAACGGCGCCACCTGAACTGCCGCCCTCGGTCATCCCGGTAGCCGAACGGCACGCCGCCGCGATGCGCGCTCTGGCGCGATTGGAGACGCTGGTTGCCGAACTCGGCGATCCTTGGCTGGTGAGCCGCGTTCTTGTGCGCCGGGAGGCCGTCAGCAGTTCCGCCATCGAAGGTACCAACAGCACGCTCGACGCACTCTTGACCTTGGAAGAGACGGGCGAAGACGCCCAAAGCGGGCAGGAGGCCGCGCGGCAGATCAGAGACTATACTGACTGTTTGGGCGACTTCCTTCCTCGCGCGCGGGAACAGGGTGTGTCGATCTTCACCGAATGCCTCGTCCGTGCCCTGCATTGTGCGACGATGAAGGGCGACCCCGGCTACGCGGATGCGCCGGGGGCGTTGCGGACACGGGTCGTATGGATCGGCGGAACCGGCGATATCGCCTATTCGACGTACAATCCGCCGCCGCCGGAGGATATCGCCCGATGCCTCGCGGACAATATCGCTTTCATGCGCGACGATCCCGGCGTGCGTTTTCATACAAGTCCGGTGACGCGGATGGCGGTCGCGCATGCGCATTTCGAAGCGGTACACCCGTTCCGTGATGGTAATGGACGCGTGGGCAGACTGTTGCTGCCGCTTATGATGGCCTCGGAGGGGCATGTCCCCCTCTATCTTTCGCCGTACATGGAGACCCATCGTGCGGCCTATTATGCCGCGCTGAAGGACGCGCAACAAAGGTTGGTCTGGCATGCGATAATCGGCTTCATGGCCGATGCCGTGACCGCGACCGTGGAGGAGCTTTTGGCGACGCGCGCCGCGCTCCTGTCGCTGAGGAAGATTTGGCTGGCCCGCCGCCGGTTTCGCCGGGGGTCGGCGGCGCTGCGCGCGTTGGACGTCTTGCCGCATTATCCCGTCATCACCGTGGGGCGTCTGGCATCGCGCTTGGCGGTTACGTGGCCGCAGGCGGCGACGGCCATTCGGCAACTGACCGAGGCCGGTATTCTGGTGGAACGGACAGGGTACAGGCGCAACCGGCTTTTCGCGGCGCAGGAAGCGCTTTCGGTGATCAACAGGCCATTCGGGGCGGAACCTGTGCTGCCCACCGTCTGTTGCGCAAAGGCACCGGCCTGAGCTTTATCCTGCTGCGCGTGAAGGAAGGCCCGCCGAACCGCAAAAAGCGGAACTTGGTGCCGCATATGGAGCGGGAGAACTTCCGCAAGGCTTTGTTGGGGTAAGCGATCCAACCGGGTTGAAAACGCAAGACAGACGATCACGGTTCCGTTAGATGTAGCGCACACGGCCCATTGTCCTGACGTTCCGCGGGCCCTCGTTCGCCGAACGTCAGGGCCGACCGAAAGAGACACGCATGAGTCGTACGATCTCCAACACGATCACGACTGGGCTGACGCTGGTGCCCGGCGACACGCCTCTGACGATCGCCAACACCGGCGTTGTGTCGTACGGGGTAACCGGGTCGACGGCTTTGTACGGGCCGGCGGGCACGACATGGATCGTAACCAATCTGGGCACGATCAGCGATACCGGCGCGGGCTGGGGCGTTAATTTCGCGGCAGATGGAACGGTTATCAATGGCGGGCTGATCGCCGCCGACGTGGCCGCGAACAGCGCCATCGGCGTCTATCTCTCAGTCGGCGGATCCGTCACCAACCAGTCCGGTGGCACGATTACCGGGCACAATGGCGTCAAAGCCTCGAACGTCGCCGCGACGGTGGTGAACGCCGGCCGGATCAACCTGGATTCCACGAGCGCCGCGCAGGGTGTGCTGTTGAACGCGGGCGGATCGGTCACCAATCAGTCCGGCGGCGTTATCCTCGGTTACGACAGCGTGTTGATCCAGGGCGGAACGTCCGCTTCCGTGGTGAACGCCGGCAGCATCGGCGCCATTAACCGCGGCATCGCGCTCGACGTGAGCGGATCGGTCACCAATCTGTCGACCGGCACGATCACCAGCTCCGGACTGGCGCCGGGAGGGCCTGTCGCTGGCACCGCGGTCTCCGCCGGAATCTACAAGAGAGTCACATTGGTCAATGCCGGCAGCATTGGCGCCAACGCGTCGTATGGAGTTGGCATCTATTTCGCCTATGGCCAGTTGGTCAGTAACCAGGCCGGCGGCGTTATCACGGCCCTGAATGCCGTCCGCCTCGGTCGGGGCACGGTGATCAATGCCGGCAGCATCGGCGGCAACACCACATACGGCACGGGTGTCAGTATTGCCTCCGCCGGGGGCATCGTCACCAACCAGTCGGGCGGCACGATCGCCGGGCAGGTCGCCGTCAAGCTCAACCGAGGCACGGTCGTGAATGCCGGCGTCATCGCCGGCGACGCCGCCGGCTATGGGGTGTCCATCCTTGGGGCCGTCGGAACCGTCACCAACCAGGCCGGCGGCGCCATCTCGGGCTTCGTCGGCGTGCAGTTCATCGGGGGCACGGCGACCAATGCGGGCGTGATCACCGGTTACACCCTAAGCGGCTACGGCTTCGGGATGCGCCTGTTCGGCCGGGGAACGGTCTCCAACCTCTCGACCGGCACGATCCGAGCGTCCACGGGCGTCACGCTTGCGAGCGGCACGTTGGAAAATGCCGGGACGATCGTTGGCGTGGCGGGAACCGCGGTGGCATTCAGCGCGACCGCGGCCAATCGCGTTATCGTCGATCCCGGCGCGGTGTTCAGCGGCACCGTGGATGGCGGGAACACGATCGGGGCGTCGTTCGCCAGCACGCTGGAGTTGGCCTCGGGCGCCAGCGCCGGGACGCTGAACAGTCTCGGCTCGCAGTTCATCCATTTCGCCAACATCACCGTCGACGCCGGCGCTGCCTGGAGCATCGCGTCCGGCAGTATCGGATCCGGCTACACGATCACCGACGCCGGCACGCTGACCAATGCCGGCACGCTCGGTTCGGCGATCACACTCGGTAGCGGCGCAATCCTGACCAATGCGTCGGCCGGAGTGATCAGCACAACCGGCACCGATGTAGTCGCGTCCGCTGGCCTGGCTACCGTCGTGAACGCCGGCAAGATCACGGTATCCTCGGCCAGCGGTCTCGGCCTTAACTTGGCGGTGGGCGGATCGGTCACCAACCGGTCGGGCGGCGTTATCACGGCCCTGAATGCCGTTCGCCTCGGCCGGGGAACGGTGATCAATGCCGGCAGCATCGGCGGCAACACCTTGGGCGGCACGGGGGTCAACATTACCATCGCCGGGGGCGTTGTCACAAACCAGTCGGGCGGCACGATTACCGGTAAGGTTGGCGTCGCGCTCATCCAGGGCACGTTGGTCAATGCCGGCACAATCGCCGGTCACATCACCTATGTTTATGGTACTTCCGGTGGTTATGGTGTCTCCATACTCGGCACCACCGGAACCGTTACCAATCAGGCCGGCGGCGCCATTTCTGGCTATGTCGGAGTCCAGTTCTTCAACGGAACGGAAATCAATGCCGGTATTGTCAGCGGTAACACTCTGAGCGGATATGGGATACGCGCGCTCGACGGCGGCTCGGTCATCAACCTCTCCACCGGCACGATCAGCGCCGCCATGGGTGTCACAATCCCGGCCGGGACGGTTGAAAATGCCGGAACAATCGTTGGCGTGGGCGGAACCGCCGTCGCATTCGGCACGACCGCCGCCAACCGCGTCATCGTCGATCCCGGCGCGGTGTTCAGCGGCATTGTCGATGGCGGCAACACGATCGGGGCGACGTTCGCCAGCACGTTGGAGCTGGCCTCGGCCGCCAGTGCCGGCACGCTGAGCGGGCTTGGCACGCAACTCGTCAACTTCGCCCAGGTAACGATCGACAACGGCGCCACCTGGACTTTGAGCGGCACCGCCAGCGGATTCACCACGCTGAGCAACGCTGGCAACCTACTGTCAGGCGTGACGCTGGGCAGCGGTGACTTCACCGTCAGCAACGAGTCGACCGGCACGATCGGCAACAGCAATACGAGCGGCACGGCCCTGTATGCCGCCAGCGCGATCACCGTGGCGAATGCCGGCAGTATCGGCGGCGACACCGATACGGGTATCGGCGTCTACATGGCGGCCGGCGGCACGTTGACGAACCAGGCGACCGGCACGATCAGCGGGGGCGCTAATGCAGTGAAATTCGCCGCCGACCACACCAGCCGCTTGGTGATCGCCCCGAACTCGACCTTCAGCGGCACGGTCGATGGCGGCAATACGATTGGCGCGACGTCGGTCAGCACGCTGGAGCTTGCCTCCGCCGCAACAGCGGGCACGCTGAATGGGCTTGGCGTTTACTATACCGGATTCTCAACAATTACCATCGACTCGGGCGCGCGCTGGGCACTCGCCGGCAGCAACACGCTGGGCGCCGGCATCACGCTGACCGACAACGGCACGCTGACCGACCGCGGCACGCTGGTCAGTGCCGGGCGCATCACCGGTGCCGCGACCGGCATCTTGCTTACGTCCACCGCCCAGTTCACCAACCAGTCGGGCGGTACGATCACCGGCAGCACGGTCGCCGTCAACTCCGCCGGCATAGCCTTCGTTGTGAACAGCGGCGCTATCGTCGGCGGTTCGATCGGTGTCTCCCTCGCCAGCGGCGGTGGGATCACCAACGCATCGGGCGGCGTCATCACCGGCTACAAGGCGATTAACGTCCCCGGCGCCGCCGCCACCCTGGTCAACGCCGGTTCGATCGGCGGCGACACGGTGGGCACCGCTGGCGTGGGCGCCGGCTTCGGTCACGGCGGACTGATCAGCAACCAATCCGGCGGCACGATCACGGGCAAACGCGGCATCTACGGAAGTAACACTCTCCTGACAGTGACGAATGCCGGCACCATCGCCGGCAGTGGCACCGCCGGGATGGGGGTCTATCTGAAAGTCGGCGGCACTCTGACCAACCAGACCGGCGGCACGATCCTGGGCTATGAGGCCGTCCTCATTAAGCGCAATACAAATACTGCCGCCGCCGTGGTGAACGCCGGCAGCATCGGCGGCGCTCGCCGGGGTGTCGATCTGGCCAGCGCCGGCACGATCACCAATCTGGCGACCGGCACGATCACCAGCTCCGGGCTGGGGCTCTCGGGCACGAACACCGACGCCGCGGTCCTCTCCGGACAAAGCGGCGGGGTCACGTTGCTCAATGCCGGCCGTATCGCCGCCAACACCACGACCGGGGATGGTGTCAATCTTGCCAGCTACGACTCGGTCACCAACCAGACGAGCGGCACGATCTCCGGCTATGTTGGCGTTCGGATCGCCGGCTACGGCACACTGGTCAATGCGGGCAACATTACCGGCCACGGGTATGGCTATGCCATTCGGATGACCGCCCGGAGCGCGTCGGTCGTCAACCAAGCCGGCGGCACGATCAGCGGCGAGGTGGCTGTCGGACTCGGCCAGAATGCCACGTTGGTCAATGCCGGCAACATCGTCAGCAGCGATACACTATACGGCTTCGGCATTCACGATAACGCCAATGGGGCGGTCATCACCAACCAGTCCGGCGGGTTGGTTTCCGGCGGGGACGGCATGGGCCTTTTCGCCGCCACGGTGATCAACGCCGGCAGCATCGCCGGCAACGTCGCCGGCGATGCCCCGGCCGGCTATGGCTACGGCATCAATATCAACTCCGGTTCGGTCACCAATCTATCGACCGGCACGATCCGGGGCGTCAGCGGCGTGGTAAGCACCGGCGGCACGCTGCGGAATGCCGGCTCGGTCGTGGGTTCGGGGGGAACCGCCGTCGCATTCGGCACGACCGCCGCCAACCGCGTCATCTTCGATCCCGGCGCGGTGTTCAGTGGCATCGTGGATGGCGGCAACACGATCGGGGCGACGTTCGCCAGCACGTTGGAGCTGGCGTCAGGCGCGAGCGCCGGCACGCTGAGCGGGCTTGGCACCCAATTCGTCCATTTCGCCGCGATCACGATCGATTCCGGTGCGAGCTGGACGCTCGGTGGCACCAACACCGTCGCCACCGGTTCGACGTTCACCGACAGCGGCACCTTGATTAACAGCGGGACCGTCACCGGCAGCAAGATCCGCCTGAGCGGCGGAGCGCTGACGAACCAGGCCAGCGGATTGCTGACCGTGGCATACGTATACGGCGTGGCGGCGGGGGGAACCGACACCGTCGTCAATGCGGGCACGATCGCCAGCAGTGCGGCCAACGCGATCTACCTGGCGGCGGCGGGCAATGTCAGCAACGCCGCCAACGGCGCGATCGGCGGCTATGGCGATGGCGTGAAGCTGAAGGGCGTCAACGCGACCCTGAATAATCTGGGGCGGATTACCGGTTCGGCTCCCACCGGCAGTTATGGCGCCTACCTGCGCAATGGCGGTCTGGTGACCAACGGGCAGGCCGGGACGGGCACCAGCACCGCGTCCCTGCGCGGTTATTACGGCGTCGCTTTCAAAACGGCGGACACCGTGAACGCTGTTGGCACGCTGTTCAATTATGGCTCCGTGACCGGATACGGTTCGGCGAGCAGCGCGGTGCTGATGGACAACGCCGGCATCGTCGTCAACGGCGCGAGCGGCGCGAGCGGCGCGGGCGCGGCCCTTATTCAAGGCGGCCGCTTCGGTGTTTCCGCCGGCTTCGCCACCATTACCAATTATGCGACGATCCTGGCGACCGGCACAGCCGGGGGCGATTACGGTGTCTTCGTCAGCAACACGGGCCTCGTTCGAAACCTTGGCACCGCGTCATTGATCCGGGGTTATGCCGGAGTCCAGATCGGCACCGACGGGACCGTTATCAACGCTGGCACTATCGCTTCCAGTCAAGGCACCACCGGCGTTGCGATCAGTTTCATCGGCGGCAATGCTCGGCTGATCGACAACCCCGGCGCGGTGTTCGTTGGCACCGTCAATGGCGGCAGCGGCGGGACGGCGGTGCTGGAACTGGCCTCCGGCAGCAGCGCGGGCACGATTTCCGGGCTTGGCACCAGCATCACCAATTTCACGTCGCTGGTCTTCGACGCCGGCGCGCGTTGGACGGTCCAAGCCAATGCTTCGGCCGCCGGGCTTGGGACGCTGGCTATCTCCGGATTCTCCGACAACGACACGATCGACCTGAGCGGTTTTGTCGCGGTAGACGAAACATTCGCCGACAATCAACTGGTACTGACGAACGCCAGCAGCGCGCATGTGACATTGGGTGTCCAAGGCACGTTCACGACGAGCAATTTCGCGTTGGCTTCGGACCTCGCGGGCGGCACCGACATCACCGTTATTTGTTTTGCCGACGACACGATGATCGCTACGCCGGCCGGGGAAGTTCCGGTTCAGAACCTGGCCGCCGACGATCTGGTCATGACAGCGCATAACGGACCGCGTCCTGTCCAATGGATCGGCATGGGGAAGGTTCTTTCCACCCGCGGCCGGCGCACCGCGGCCACGCCGGTTATTGTTTACAAAAATGCGTTGGGTCCGAACCTGCCGCACCACGATCTGCGTATCACCAAGGCGCATTCGCTCTACATCGACGACGTGCTGATCCCGGTGGAATTTCTGGTCAATCACCGAACGATTGTCTGGGACGACCGAGCGCAGGAGGTGGAGATTTATCATGTGGAGCTGGAGAGCCACGATATTCTGATCGCCAATGGCGTGCCGGCGGAAAGCTATCGCGACGACGGCAATCGCTGGCTGTTTCAGAATGCCAATTCCGGGTGGGGATTGCCGCCGCAAACACCGTACACACCGGTGCTGACCGGCGGGCCGGTTGTCGATGCGGTGTGGGCGCGTTTGTTGCTCCGCGCCGGACCGCGCTCGTTACCGCCGACGACGGACGATCCGGATTTGCATCTGATCGCCGACGGCGTTCGGGTCGACGTTGCTGCATCCAACGGGCAGGACCGGGTGTTTTTCGTTTCGGGGACGCCGGACAGCATCCGTATCGTGTCCCGCGACGCCATCCCCGCCGAACTGGGCATCGCCCGCGATCCGCGTGCGCTCGGCGTCGCCGTGCGGGAAATCGTGCTGGAACGGGGATTGTCCCGGGTTCGCATCGCGGCGGACGATCCTCGCCTGACCGATGGGTTCCACGATTATGAGCCGTCCGGCGATCGCCGCTGGACCAATGGCGATGCGTCTCTGCCGGCTGAGTTGTCCGGTTTTGGGGCGCTGCGGGTCGTGCTGACCCTGGCGGGTGCGACGCGCTACGTCGAATGGGCGGAAGCGGCGGCCGCTTGAGGCGGGTGCCCGCGATACCCAACAGCCTCGGTAAGCTGGCACAGCTTGTTTTGCCAAGCCGGCCGGACGCCGCCTTGGAGAACCAAGACGGCGTTGCCAGCAAACGATAAAGCTAAATCAAACCTTGCGGCGGCGGGCGAAGGCGAGACCTGCCATCCCCATACCGAGCACAGCGAGCGTGGCAGGTTCGGGCACGTTTTCCTGCACGTTGACGAGAAAGGTGTCGTTTGTGCCCGTGTAAGGGCTGCCGCTCGGAACATATTGATGCAGATGGATCTTTCCAACGCCCGTGATATCCAACAGCTGCAATGCTTGGTTTGGGACGTTGGGCGTTAAGAAAAACCAGTCGATCGCATAAGATGGCGTTGCGACGGTGATAACACCGGACGGCGAGTCAAGCAGCGTGACACCGCCGTTGGAGTCCGATTCGGTGTTATAGTTGCCCGGAGCGAACAGCCCCGAAGTCGCATCGACGGTGACCGCGGTTACCCGATAATACGTGCCGGACGCACCGCCATCGGCGTAAAATGTCACGCTGATCGTACCGGCATCCCCTTGGGCATCCGACCAGGCGAATTTCGTACCCGCATGGGCCGACGTCGCCGCTGCCAGACCCAACACCGTGGCGGCGACAAATGCGAATGCATTCTTGAACTTCATGCTGAGAGTCCTCTCTGGGTGACGGGCGCCGAACCAGCATACGAAACATCGGCGCCCGATTGACGGGCGGGCGCATCGCGAGCGCTCAATCTTATATAGGCAAATTGTGTGCCAATATATAAATCAACGAGTTATGGTGTATAAATAAATAGACTGTAAAATTCTCCGACAAATTCAAGGTTAGCGTCAGCACATCCAGCGCGGGGATAGCGCGCATCTGCCTCGGCGCCGGCCAGATCAACGATAGTAAGCTCTGGAGGCGCTTTCGGTGATCAATCGGCCGTTCGGGGAGGACCCCGTGCTGCCCACCGCGTGACTGAACCGATGGTTACCGCCGCCGCTCCCGATTCGCGGTATACAGCCCGCACCCGACGATGATCCCCGCGCCCGCGATCGTCCAACCGTCCGGCAACACGCCGAACGCCAGGAAGCCGGCGATCGTCATCCACAGCAACTGCACGTAGGAATACGGCGCCAAGACGGATGCGGGCGTGAAACGCAGCGACAGGATCACCAGCCACTGGCCCATGGACGACAAGACCCCCTGCCCTACCGACAGCAGCAGCTGCATCGCGGTCGGTCGGACGAAATGGAACGGGATAATCGCGCTCAGCACGATCAGGCCGGAGACGGCCGACCAGAACATCGTGGTCTCGGCGCGTTCGGTGGCGGTCATGCGGCGGGTCAGGATGACGCCCACCGACCAGAACATGGCCGATGCGACGCGATACAACCCCTCGGGATGGAAAGTGCCGGTGCCGGGCCGCAACACGACCAGCACGCCGATCATGCCGCCGGCCAGCGCCATCCAGCGCCTTGCATCCACTTTCTCCCCCAGCAGGGGAATGGACAGGAAGGTGACCAGGATGGGTCCGATGAAGCCGATCGTGGCGGCCTCGGCCAAGCCCACATCGCGGATGCCCAACACGAACAACAAAGACGAACAAACCAGGCACATGCCGCGCGCCAGTTGCATCCAGGGGGCGTGGACGAAGAACGAGGCACCGCGGATACGGGTGGTCAGCAGGAAGGCCATGGCCACGAAGACGATGTAGCGCGTCCAGGTGATCTGAACGATCGCGACCTCGCCGGCCAGCTTCTTGGCGATGGTGTCGGCCAGACAGAAAATGACCGAGGCGATCAGATTGAACGCGATACCGCGCAACGGCCTGTCGATATGTCCGCTCAACCCCTTGGCATCCTCCCGTGTCGCTTTCTGCTAGCGCCGGGAGGGGGCCGCGTCGAGGGCGCTGGACGGTTACTGCTGCTGCGTCTGGCTCATCCCGCTGACGGAAACGTCCACTTTCATGGCCTCCCGTCCGGCCAAACGCCGCACGCCGCGGATCGGGGCGGCCGAGGCCGCGTCCAGCCCGGTGCCGAGCCGCACGTAGCGATCGGTGGGGCACAGATCGTTGGTGGCGTCGAAGCCGACCCAGCCGAGATCGTCCAGCAACGCTTCCGCCCAGGCGTGATGCGCGGGGGCGCCGGCGCCGTCTTCGAGCAGGAGGTAGCCGGTTACGTAGCGTGCCGGGATGCCCAGGCTGCGGGCGGCGGTGATGAAGATATGGGCGTGGTCCTGGCACACCCCGCGTCCCAGAGCGAACGCCGCCGCCGCCGTCGTGCTCGGGTCCGTGGTTTCGGGCTCGTATTTCATGTGCCCGTGGATGGCGGCCATCAGATCGTGCAGCGTCGATAGACGGTCGGGGCGCCGGATCGTTTCGGCCATCGCCTCGATCTCGGGACTGAGGGCGGTCACCGGGCTGACCCGCAGGAACGCGCCGGGTGTCAGCGGCTCGCTGGTCCAGCCGATCACGCCGCCGGTATCGGTGGTTTCCACGACGCCTTGTGCGACGATCCGCACGGATTGCGAATCCCCGGCCGAGGACACGAGATCGACATGGTTGCCGAACCCGTCGGTGTAGGAGCACGCACTGGCGTAGCCCGGTGCGTCGATCGACCAGGACAGCACGGTCTGGTTGCGCACCGATGCCGGGGTCAGGCGCAGCGTCTGCACCGTCACCGCGGCGGGGCCGTCATAGGTGTATTCGGTGATGTGGGAGACCGAAATCCGCATGGAAATTCCTCCCTGCTCAGTTGAAGTGGTAGTCCGCCGCGGCGGTATCCGCGACCTCGGCCGTACGGCGCAGGAAATCGATCAGAAAATCGTGCAGACCGAAAAGATAGATATCGGCGATTTCGCTACCCTCCAGCCGTTCGCCGATTTCCCGCGACAGAGCCAAACCGGCGCTGCCGCCGCCGGTCATTTCCGCCAGCCGGCGCAGCGAACGGAAGATGCGGTGATGGCAGAACCGCAGGCTGCGCGGCATTTCCGCGCGCAAGATCAGGAACTCCGCGATATTGGCGGGGCGGTAGCTGTCTTTGTAGACGTAACGATAAGACCGGTGTGCCGACACCGACCGCAGGATGGTTTCCCACTGGTGCATCCCACGCTCCCCGCCGGCCGCGTCGGTGGTGGGCAACAGCGTGCTGTATTTGGAATCCAAAATGCGGGCGGTGTTGTCGGACCGTTCCACATATGTGCCGAGTTCGATGAAGTGGAAGCCTTCGTCCCGCAGCAGCGACCCTTGCACGGCGCCACGGAACAAAGACGACCGTTCCCGCACCCAGTCCAGCAGGCCCGGCAATTTCGCCGGTCCGGTGGCTTCGCGGCTGAGGGTGCCGAATTCGATCCAGGTGGCGTTCAAGGACTCCCACACAGCCCTTGTCAGCGCGGTGCGGACCGACCGTCCGTTGTGGCGGGCGGCTTCCAGACAGGAAATGACCGAGGATGGATTGTCGCGATCGAACAGCAGATATTTTTGCGCGGCCTCGGCGGTCAGGCGGCCGCGCCCATGGCCGGGGATTTCGGCCATGCCGGCGGCGATCAGGGTCGATTGCCAGTCTTCGCGATAGCCGCCGCCGACATCGGGGGTCAGCGACATGCGGTGCCCGACTTCGGTCAGGCGGGCAACGTTCTCCGCCCGCTCCATATAGCGGGACATCCAGAACAGGTTGGAGGCTGTGCGTCCGAGCATGATCAGTCCTCCAGAACCCAGGTGTCTTTGGTGCCGCCGCCCTGGCTGGAATTGACCACCAGGGATCCTTTCTTCAGTGCCACGCGGGTCAGGCCGCCGGGGGTGACACGGACCTTGTCGCCGACCAGCACGAAGGGACGGAGGTCGACGTGGCGGGGGGAGATACCCTCGGGGCAGAAGGCCGGGCAGGTGGACAGGGCCAAAGTCGGCTGGGCGATGTAGTTGGCGGGCCGGGCTTTGATGCGGTCGGCGAAGTCGGCGAGTTCCTTTTTGCTGGCGTGCGGGCCGATCAGCATGCCGTAGCCGCCGGAGCCGTGGACCTCCTTCACCACAAGCTCATCCAGTTTATCCAGAACATAGGCGCGTTCGTCGTCGATGGAGCAGCGGAAGGTCTGGACGTTGTCCAGGATGGGTTTTTCGCCGGTGTAGAAGGACACGATGTCGGGCACATAGGCGTAGACGGCCTTGTCGTCGGCGATGCCGGTGCCTGGGGCGTTCACGATCGTCACTTTGCCAGCGCGATACAGCCCGAACAGGCCGGGCACGCCCAGCATGGAATCCGGCCGGAAATTCAGCGGATCGAGGAAGGCGTCGTCGATGCGGCGATAGATGACGTGCAGCTGCTCCTTGCCGCGGATCGTGCGCATGTAAAGCGCGCCGTCCTCGACCATCAGGTCGCTGCCCTGCACGAGTTCGACGCCCATCTGGTCGGCGAGAAAGGCATGCTCGAAATAGGCGGAGTTGAACACGCCGGGAGTGAGCACAGCGATGGTGGGATCGCCGTCGCAGTGGCGGGGGGCGACGCTTTCCAAGGTCTGGCGCAGCAGTTCCGGGTATCGCTCGACCGGGGCGACGCGGTGGGCGGAGAACAATTCCGGGAACAGATGCATCATCGCTTCCCGGTTTTCGAGCATGTAGGACACGCCGGAGGGTGTGCGGAGATTATCCTCCAGCACGAAAAAGCCGTTGTCGCCGGTGCGGACGAGATCGACGCCGATGATATGGGCGTAGACGTTGGCCGGTGGGTCGAAGCCCATCATATCCGGCAGAAACGCGTCGTTTTGGTTGACCATGGCCGAGGGGATCTTGCCGGCGCGCACGATCTCCTGCCGATGATAAATGTCGTAGAGGAAGGCGTTGAGCGCCCGCACCCGCTGCTCGATCCCGCGTTCCAGGAAGCGCCATTCGGCGGCGGAGACGATGCGGGGGATCAGGTCGAAGGGGATGATCTTCTCATTCGCCTCGGCCGACCCGTAGACGGCGAAGGTGATGCCGAGGCGGCTGAAAATGGCCTCCGCTTCCTGCTGTTTCTGGCGGAGGGAGGTTTTGGTTTGCTGCCCGAGCCATTTCAGGAGTTCGGCGTAGGCGGGGCGGGCGGTGCCATCGGGCCGCAGCATTTCGTCGAACGACGCCGGCGCCCCGTCCGACGTGTAGGCTTGGGTTTTCAGCAAGGAGCGGCGTCTCCCTTCGGCGCGAACCACCGACCGGCGCCCGGTCGGATCGAATGACACGAGATGTATCGCAAAAAACGTGCCGGAGTCTCGCGTTGAATGGGGGGAAGGGTTAGCGAATGCGGCCGCTGGGTTTCGTCCCAGGATGCCGGTTATGGGGCCAGTGCGTGTTTTGGCACGTCCCATGCTTTGTCTTCCGTCGCCGTGCCCGAAGGGCCGTGCTAGGCTGCGCCTTTACCGAGGGCCCTTCATGTCGATTCACGTCGCGCTCACCCACCGCACCACCTATCGCTACGATCGGTTGATCAACCTTGGGCCGCAGACCATCCGGCTGCGCCCGGCGCCGCACGCGCGCACAGCGATCCTGTCGTATTCGCTGAATGTGTCCCCGAAACCGCACTTTCTGAACTGGTTGCAGGACCCGCAGGGCAATTTCATGGCTCGTGTGGTCTTCCCCGAACGGGTCCGGGAGTTCGACGTCACGGTCGATCTGGTCGCCGATATGGCCACCATCAACCCGTTCGACTTCTTCCTGGAACCGGACGCCGAAACCTGGCCGTTCGCCTACGATCCGGTGCTGGAGCAGGAACTCGCGCCGTTCCGCCGCTTGGACCCGCCGGGTCCGCTGCTGCAGGCCCTGATCGATTCCGTGCCGCACGACGAAGTGCGGAATGTCGACAAGCTGGTGGAGCTCAACCGCCTCATCAACAGCCGCGTTGCCTACATCGTACGCATGGAACCCGGCGTTTGGACGCCGGAACAGACTCTCACGGAAGCGCGCGGGTCCTGCCGCGATTCGGCTTGGCTGCTGGTGCATCTGCTGCGTCACCTCGGCTACGCCGCCCGGTTCGTGTCCGGCTACCTGATCCAGCTGGTCGGCGACGTGAAACCGCTGGAGGGGCCGGAAGGCCCGGAGAAGGATTTTACGGATTTGCACGCCTGGGCCGAGGTGTATCTGCCCGGCGCCGGCTGGGTCGGGCTGGACGCGACCTCCGGCCTGATGGCGGGCGAAGGGCATATTCCTCTGGCGGCGACGCCCGATCCGGGGTCGGCCTCCCCCATTAGCGGCCTGATGGACGAAGCCGAGGTCGAGTTCGGGTTCGAGATGTCGGTCACCCGCATCCGCGAAACGCCGCGCGTCACCAAACCCTACACCGACCGCCAGTGGCAGGACATTCTCGCCAGCGGTCACCGGGTCGATCGCGCGCTGACCAAGGGCGACGTGCGGCTGACCATGGGCGGGGAGCCGACCTTCGTCGCCGCCGCCGATCCCGACGCCGCCGAATGGAACACCGATGCGCTGGGGCCGACCAAGCGGGCCTATGCCGGGCGGTTGATCCGGCGGCTGGCCAAGCTGTGGACTCCCGGTTCGGCACTGCAATACGCCATGGGCAAGCAATATCCGGGCGAGCCGCTGCCGCGATGGGCACTGTATTCCCACTTCCGCACCGACAATGAGCCGGTGTGGACGCAGCCGGACCTGCTGGCGTCCGACGACGACAAGGACAATGCCAGCGCGGCCGATGCCGCCGCTTTCTGCCGCGGGCTCGCCGAACGGTTGCAGGTCGATCCGTCGCTGGTGCTACCGGCGTACGAGGACATTCACTATTACCTGTGGAAAGAACACCGCCTGCCCGCCAACGTGGTGGTCGAGGACGCGAAACTGCGCGATCCCCTCGAACGGGCGCGGATGGCGCGGGTGTTCGGGCAGGGGCTGGCGTCCTCGGTCGGCAGCGTTCTGCCGCTGCGGCGCGTCATCGATGGCGGTATGCGGCGCTGGCAGTCCGGCCAATGGGTGTTCCGCGACGGCACGATGTTTCTTGTTCCCGGCGACAGCCCGATCGGGTTGCGGTTGCCGTTGGATGCTCTGCCATGGGGCGATCCCGACTTCATGGATCAGGAGTTCGAAACCGATCCCTTCGCCCCGCGCGCGCCCTTCCCGGCGGCTCAGGCGTTCCGGCGCGTGTCCAACGAACGCGATCCGGGGCCGGGGGTGGAGCGATTCCGACCCATGCCGCAGCGCATCCCGGTCGTCGGCCCCGCCAACAAGCGCGGCGAACTGGACGTGGTCCGCACCGCGTTGACGGTGGAATCCCGTGGCGGCATCGTCCATGTGTTCTTCCCGCCGCTGTTCGCAGCCGAAGACTGGCTGGCCCTGACCGCCGCCGTGGAGCAGACCGCCGCGGAAATGGGCCGCAAAGTGGTGCTGGAAGGATATCTCCCTCCCTCCGATCCGCGGTTGCAGCATTTCTCCGTCACCCCGGACCCTGGCGTGATCGAGGTCAACATTCATCCCTCCACCGGCTGGGGTCAGCACGTCGAGCGGACGACGCAGCTTTACGAGGAAGCGCGGCAGGTCGGCCTCGCGTCCGAGAAGTTCCTGGTCGACGGGCGCCATGTCGGCACTGGCGGCGGCAACCATGTGGTCATGGGCGCCAACGATCCCGCCGACAGCCCGTTTTTGCGCCGCCCCGATGTGCTGAAGTCGCTGCTGGGTTTCTGGCACAACCATCCCAGCCTGTCGTACCTGTTCAGCGGCCTGTTCATCGGCCCGACCAGTCAGCACCCGCGCATCGATGAGGCGCGGGAAGACAGCGTGAACGAGCTGGAAATCGCGTTCAGCCAGATCAGGCCGTTCGAGCAGGTGCCGCCCTGGCGCACCGACCGGATGCTGCGCAACATCCTGGCGGACATGACCGGCAACACGCACCGGACGGAATTCTGCATCGACAAGATGTATTCCCCGGACAGCAGTGGCGGCCGGCGCGGCTTGCTGGAATTCCGCGCGTTCGAAATGCCGCCACACGCGGAGATGTCGCTGGCGCAGATGCTGCTGGTGCGTTCGGCCATCGCGGCATTCTGGAATACGCCTTACGAGCGCCGCCTGGTCCGCTGGGGCACGCGCCTGCACGACCAGTTCATGCTGCCGCACTACGCGGAACAGGACTTCAACGACGCGCTGGCGGAGCTGACGCAGCTTGGCTTCCCGCTCGATCCCGCGTGGTTCGCGCCGCATAAGGAGTTTCGCTTCCCGCAAATCGGCGAAGTGACGGTGCGCGATTCCGTCGTCGAGCTGCGGCATGCGCTGGAACCCTGGCACGTTCTCGGTGAGGAACAGGCGATGGGCGGCACGGCGCGCTACGTCGACAGCTCCGCCGAACGGGTGCAGGTGAAGGTGACCGGCTGGATCGACGAACGCACCATTCTGACGTGCAACGGCGTCGGCATTCCGCTACAGCCGACCGAACGCCAGGGTGAATATGTCGCGGGCGTCCGCTTCAAGGCGTGGCAGCCGCCGAGCGCGCTGCATCCGACGATCCGGGCGCAGGTGCCGCTGGTGTTCGATGTCTACGATCGCTGGACCGGGCGCAGCCTGGGCGGCATGACGCATCAGGTCGTTCATCCCGGCGGGCTGAGCCACGAGGTCGCCCCCGTCAACGCCAACGCCGCCGAAGCCCGCCGTCGTGCTCGGTTTTTCCCGATCGGGCACACGCCGGGGCCGATGCCGGAGCCGCGGGTCGCGGTCGGGCTGGAGCATCCGAGGACGCTGGATTTGCGGCGGTTCGCGTGAGGGGGATTCGTTTTTCGTGCCGTCCTCGGCGAAGGCCAAGGACCCACGCCTTTCTCGTCAGCTCGGTCCAAAGGCGTAGGTCCTTGGCCTTCGCCAAGGATGACACCATGGCGCGGACTGTGGCAGCATGAGCATCCCTCCTTCCCCCACCGGCATCGATGAGATGGTCGATGGCCAGGGTGGTCTGCGCCCGCATTGGCGGCAGATCGTTAGCGCGATTTCGCTCAGCGACGGCGGCGGGCTGGCGGACCTGTCTCAGCGGCTGAACGATGCCTTCGACAATGAGGGTGTGACCGGCATTCTGCCGGGCAGCGGCCGCCACTCCTGGCGCTGCGATCCGCTGCCGTTGCCGATCCCTGCTGGCGAATTCGCGGCCCTGACTGAGGGCCTGGCGCAGCGTGCGGAACTGCTGGAAGCGGTGCTGGAAGACATCTACGGGGCGCAGAATTTGCTGGCCGACGGGGTGCTGCCGCCGGCCATCGTGTACGCCAACGACGCCTACCTGCGCCCCTCGCACATGCAGGGACCGCGGCGACCGGGGCATCGGTATCTGGATTTCTACGCCGCCGACCTCGTGCGCGGAGCAGACGGGGCGTGGCGGGTGCTGGCAGATCGCACTGTCGGGGCCGCCGGCATTGCCTATGCGCGCGAAAACCGGCGCATGCTCCAACGCGTGATCCCCGAGGTGTTTCGCGGCACGCAATTGCTCCAGCTGCGGCCGTTTTTCGACATTTGGCAGACCGCGCTGCAACGCCTCGGCCAGGAACGGGCGGAGGCTCGGCGGTTCCAGCAAAGCCAATTTCAGGGGCAGACGCAGTTCCAGTTCGCCGGGCAGGCTCCGGCCCAGACCGGCCCAGGCATCGCGCTGCTGACACCGGGGACATCGAGCCAGCATTGGTTCGAGCATATGATGCTCTCGCGCGAACTGTCCTGCGCTCTGGTCGAAGGCGGCGATCTTACGGTGCGCGGCGGGGCGGTATTCCTGAAAACCCTGAAAGGGTTGCAGCGCGTCGATGTGCTGCTGAACCGCGCGAACGCCCGGTCGCTGGACCCGCTGGAGCTGGATGCGGGCAGCGGTATCGGCGTGCCGGGTCTGATGGATGCAGCGCGCGGCGCCACCATTCGTATTTCCAACGATCCCGGCGTCGGCGCGATGGAGGCTCCGGCGCTCGCGGCGTGGCTGCCGGCATTGTCGATGCGGCTGCTGGGGGAGCCGCTTAAGATCGCCAGCGTACCGACGCTTTGGTTGGGTGAAGCGCGTGCGCGGGAGACGGTTTGGCGCGATCCGGCGCAATGGCTCATCCGGGGCGCAACCGACGGGCGATCCGCCGCGATCGAACCCGCTCGGCTGAACGCGGCGGAGCGTGAGGCGTTGTTGGCAGACATCGCGCGGGAACCTTGGCGTTTCGCCGCGACCCCCGCCGTGGCGCCGTCCGTCGCACCCTGCGCCGGGCCGAACGGCATGGTACCGAAGCCGGTCGTGCTGCGCATCTATATGGTGTTCGACGGGCGGGAATGGCGCGCGATGGACGGCGGTCTGGCGCGCGTGATCGAATCCGACGAGAAGTTATGCGGCGCCTTGCCGGGCGAAGGCCTGTCCAAGGACGTATGGATTTTGAACGACGAGCGCAGCGACATCGTAGGCCCGCCAGCCCTGCCGGCCTTCGCTGTCGCGATCCGGCGCACGGCGGGCGATTTGCCGAGCCGGGTGGCAGATAATCTGTTCTGGCTGGGGCGGTATGTGGAGCGGTTGGAGGGTTCGGCGCGGTTGGCGCGGGCCACGCTCCATCGGTTGGCGCGCGGCGTCATCATGCCGCACGAGCTGATCGAATTGGAAGCATTGTCGCGCAGCCTGGAGCAGGCCGACCTGATCCCGGCCGAGGCCACCGGCATTCTGGGCGGCGGCGGCGCGCTGCTGTCGGCCCTGATGGGCAGTTTGCAAGAACGCGGCCGGAATTCCGGGTCGATCGCCTGGCTGATTGGCAATGTCGCGCGGCTGACCGAGGCGGTGCGCGACCGGCTGACCGGCGACATGTACGGCGCCTTCACCAGCGGCCTGCGCCAGATTCGCTACAGCGCCCGACACGTGAACGGGAATGTGGAACTGCTGTCGCAGACGATGGTGGAAATTCTGCGTTTTTCCGCCTCGGTCGCCGGATTGGCGGCGGAGAATATGGTTCGGGGCGGCGGCTGGATGTTCCTGGAACTCGGCCGGCGGATGGAACGCGCGCGCGCCATTTGTTCGCAAGTGGGTTTCGCGCTGGAGCAGCCGCCCGCGCGGGTGGAGCCGGCGTTGCGGCTGGTGCTGGAGCTTTGCGACTCGCTGATTACCTACCGGTCCCGGTATTTGACCGTGTTGCAACCGGCGCCGGTGCTCGATCTGGTGCTGGCGGACGACGGCAACCCGCGCGGGCTGGCGTTCCAGCTGGTCGCGATCGCGGATTTGCTGGACCAGATCGCCGGCCAGGGCGACCGGACTCTGTCGGCCGTCGCGACCGGGCTGCTGGAGGATATTCAGGCGATGGTCACACGCGTGGCCGATGCCGCGGATCAGTCGGCGGCGGCGAGCGGATTGCCGGAGCCGTTGCATGGGCATGCGTCGCGCATTCTGGCGCTGTCGGATCAGGTGACGCGGCACTATTTCGCACTGCTGCCCGCGGCGCAGACACTCGGGTCCGGCGAAGCGGCGCCATCGTTCAGGGGGGCGGCATGAGATACCGGGTCGAACACAGCACCCGCTTTACCTATGCCGATCCGGTCGATCTGGCGTGCCACATGGTGCGGTTGATGCCGCGGGAGCTGCCGTATCAGAAGGTTCTGTCGAGCGAGGTCGTCGCCGATCCCGTCGCGAATCGGCGGGTGGAACATGTGGATCATTTTGGGAACCGCGTCGGCTGGTTGTTCCTGGAACAGCCGCATCCGCGTTTCACCGTGACCCTGCATGCGGAAGTGGAGGTAGCGTTTCCGGCCCCTCCCGCCGCGGCATCGACCCCACCTTGGGAGGAAGTCGCTACTGCTCGGCAGGGTGGGCCGGGGCAGTGGCAGGCGGCGGAGTTCGCATTCCCGAGCCCGATGGTGGCGGCCGATCCGGATGTGGCGGCGTATGTGGCGGAGTCGTTTCCGGCGGGACGGCCGATCCTGGTGGGGATTGTGGATGTGCTGCGACGCATTCGCGAGGATTTCAGTTTCCGGTCGGGTGTGACGACCATCGCCACGCCGGTGGGGCAGGTGTTGGCGCAAAAGGCGGGGGTTTGTCAGGATTTCTCGCACCTGATGATTTCGGGCCTGCGGAACCTTGGGCTGCCGGCACGGTACGTGTCCGGGTACATCCGGACCAAGCCGGCTCCGGGGACGGCGCGGCGGCGGGGGGCCGATCAGTCGCATGCGTGGGTTGGGTGTTGGCTGGGGTCCGCGCTGGGGTGGGTGGATGTCGATCCGACCAACGATCTGATTGTCGCGGACGAGCATGTGGTGCTGGGCTGGGGGCGGGACTACGGGGATTTGAGTCCGGTGCGCGGGGTTATCCTGGGCGGCGGGGCGCATTCTTTGGACGTTAGCGTGGATTTGGAGGCGGTTTAGGGGCGGCTTGGGTTGTTCTCGCCCAGGAGGTGGGTGGGGTCATAGGTCTGGAGGATGGATCCTCTTTATCCCACTGCTGGCCTTCTGTCCCTAATACCAGCCGCCCTCACCATTGACACACCGGTCCGTGCCAACTCGTCATGCTGACGAAGGTCAGCATGACGACAGGGCACCGCTGACTATGAGTCAAAAGTTCGGACGCCGGGTATAAGGCCCTACGCGCCGTGGACGCGACCGGTCGGTTGCGCAAGCGATGTTGTGTTTCCCAATAGAGCCGATGAAGGGCACGGTATCGCTCGCGCGACCCATTTCCCTTTCTCGTTCCTAAAACGGAACGGCGAATTTACCGCATCCGGCTTGCCGACTGGCTTCGCGGCAGGATCACGTTGGGATGCCCTTTCGTCTGCGATGCCGCAGTCGCGTCGTGTCTCGCTCATGGGGGGCAGTCCACCGCAGATATAGCGTATATCGGTGTTCATCGGTGGTTTCGCGACTTCTTCAAATAACCCGAACCCCACCGCACCAGACCTGCCTTACCACCGGCAAATCCTCATGCACCCTAACACGCACCACATCCGCCCGACACCACAGTGCCAGCCGCCCGCGATCCGGCAGCATGCCCATTCGAGCGGGCACATCGGTCACGGTTCCGATCGCGGCCGACAACGACATGCCATGCATACGCGCGCACATGAACGCTGCCTCCACCAGACTGGGTGGCACGTAATCCGACGCGAACGCATCGACTGCTCCGGCGCCGACCAGATCGGACGCCGATACATTCCCCGAATGCGAACCGCCGCGCACGATATTCGGGGCGCCCGCGATCACCTGCATGCCGGCCTTTTTCGCGGCATTGGCAGCCAGCAGAGTAACCGGGAATTCACTGATCGTGATCCCGTCAGCGGCGTTTTCGGCAATTTCCTCCAGCGTGCGATCATCGTGGCTGGCGATCGGCACTTCACGGGGCCGAGCCAAATCCAGCAAGGCCTTGCGGTTCGGCGCCCGTAAGCGCGCGCGCTGATCCTGTAGCTGCTCAATGCGCCGGTCGATGGCGGTGTTATCGGAACCGTTGTCGCGATGGATTTTGCGGTAATAATCGAGGTTCGCGTATTGCCCGACACCCGGGCTGTGATCCATCAGGCTGATCATCCGAACCAAACGGTGACCGATCACCGGTTCGGTCATCGCAAGTGTATCCGCTGCCGGAACCTCGCAGCGCAGATGCAGGAAATGATCGGATTTTAACAGACCGACCGGCATCAGAGCATCCAAATCGGCGACGCCTTCGCGAAAGGTTCGCATCCGGTCCTTTTCGAACCCGAGATCGCCCAAACACAGCGCATCGAAAATCGTGGTCACACCGGCCGCGGCGCATTGCGCGTCGTGCGCGACCAAGGCCGACCGCGACGGCCAGCGCGAGGTGGCGCGCGGCTGCACCTGACGTTCCAGATTATCCGTGTGCAGATCGACGATGCCGGGAATGAGGTAATCACCGTGCATATCGATAGCCGAGGGCAACGACGACAGGCCGGTATCGATCCCGACGATGGTGGCGCCCTTCATGGCGATGGTGCCCATGACGGTTTCGTTCGGTAAGACCAACATGGCGTTGGTCAGGATGGTGTCGGGGTCCATGAACGCGGTCATGCGGCCTCTCGGGCTGGGGTCAGGGGGAACAGGCGGTCGGCGATGGCGTCGCGGACCTCGGCGTCGTGGCAGATGGCAACGATGGCCGTTCCTCTTTGCTTGGCTTCGCGGATCATTTCCACCACCACCGCGCGGTTTTCCGCATCCAGCGACGCGGTCGGTTCATCGAGCAAAAGGATCGGATGTCCCGCGATGAAACCGCGCGCGAGGTTCACCCGCTGCTGCTCTCCGCCCGAGAACGTCGCGGGGGGAATGTCGTGCAGCCGGCGCGGAATGTTCAGGCGGGACAACAATACGGCGGCCGCGGCGGGATCTCGACCGCGCGTGATCAGCTCGTCGGCGACGATATCCAGCGTGCTGACGCGCGGGACGACGCGCAGAAACTGGCTGACATAGCCAAGGGTTTCCCGCCGCACCGCCAGAACGATGCGGGGTTCGGCGCTGGCGATATCGACCATTTCGCCGCCGTGCCTTACGAGAATACGGCCAGCCTCGGCGCGGTAATTGCCATACAGGCTGCGCATCAGCGTGGACTTCCCGGCGCCGGAGGGGCCGGACAGCACCACGCACTCCCCCGCATGGACCTCCAGATCGATACCGGACAGCACCGGCAACATCATGCCGCCGCGCAGATGGAGCGTGAAGGTTTTAGCCAGACCTTCGGTGCGGAGCATCAAGGTCATGCTTGCAACACCGAACTGACCAATAATTGCGTGTAAGCATGCTGGGGATCGTCCAGCACCTGATCCGTCAGCCCCGTCTCCACAATGCGCCCGCGCTGCATCACCGCGATACGGTGCGCCAACAAACGCGCCACGGCGATATCGTGCGTCACCAGAACAGCCGCGATGCCCAATCGTGCCACCAGCGTACGGATCAGATCGAGCAGACGCGCCTGCACCGAAACGTCCAATCCGCCGGTCGGCTCATCCATGAAGACCAGCCGCGGATGCGTCACCAGCGTCCGAGCGATCTGTAGCCGTTGCAGCATGCCGCCGGAGAACGTGCGCGGCAGATCGTCAACGCGACTGGCGTCGATTTCCACCTGCGTCAGCCAGTCGATCGCCTCGGCGCGAATATTCCCATAATGACGAGCACCGCGCGCCATCAACCGCTCACCCACATTGCCGCCGGCGCTGACATTCATCCGCAGATTTTGGCGGGGGTCCTGATGCACGAAACCCCAGTCGGAGCGGTGCAGCGTCCGCAACGCCGGGGATGGCATCGCGTGGACATCGTGCTCCAACCCGTGGGGATCGCGGTAAAAGACATGCCCCGCGTCCGGCGTCACCCGGCCTGACAACACGTTCAGCAGGGTGGTCTTGCCCGAACCGGACTCGCCGACGATGGCCAAAACCTCGCCCTGCCAGAGATCGACATCGACATCCACCAGCGCCGGTATGGCACCGAACCGCAGCGACAGGCCGCGCGCGGAAAGCAGGGTCATGGCACGCCATCCTTGCCGACATGGCCGGCGTCGCGGCGTTCGGCGCAATGATCGGTGTCGGAACAGACGAACAAACGCCCGCCTTTGTCGTCGGTCACGACTTCGTCCAGATAGGCATCGGTCGCGCCGCACAGGCCGCAGGGTTCCAGCGCATTGATCGCGCGAAACGGATGATCGTCGAAGTCCAGCGACCGCACGTCGGTCCAGGGCGGGATCGCATAAATCCGCTTTTCCCGGCCCGCGCCGAACAATTGCAGCGCCGGCATGCGGTCCATTTTCGGGTTGTCGAATGCCGGAATCGGGCTGGGCGACATCAAATAGCGGCCGTTCACCATCACGGGATAATCGTAGGCGATGGAAATCTGGCCGAAACGGGCCACATCCTCATACAGTTTCACATGCATCAGCCCGTAATCCGCCAGACCGTGCATACGGCGGGTTTCGACCCGGCTCGATTCCAACCGAAACAAAGGCTCCGGCTGCGGCACCTGATAGACAATGATCTGATCGTCCCGCAGCGCCTTTTCCGGGATGCGATGCCTGGTCTGAATGACCGTCGCCTCGGCGGTATGCGTCGTCGTCGCCACCCCGGCGGTCTTGGCGAAGAACCGGCGGATCGACACCGCGTTGGTGGTATCGTCGGCGCCCTGATCGATCACTTTCAGCACATCGTCCGGCCCCAGAACCGACGCCGTCACCTGGATTCCACCCGTCCCCCAGCCATAAGGCAGCGGCATTTCGCGGGAGCCGAACGGCACCTGATGCCCCGGAATCGCCACCGCTTTCAGCAGCGCCCGCCGGATCATCCGTTTCGTCTGCTCATCCAGATAGGCGAAATTATAGCCCTCGGTCATTCGGCTGCCCTCCGCATCCGCCGGACGTTCTGCAATTCGCTCTGGAAATCCACGTAGTGCGGCAATTTCAGATGTTCGGTGAAGCCGGTCGCTTCGATGTTGTCGGAATGATACAGCACGAATTCGATATCCTGCGCGGGAGCCGTAACGTCCTCGCCCAGCTCGCCCGCCCGCATCGCGCGATCCACCAGCGCCATGGCCATCGCCTTGCGCTCGCTGAACCCGAACACCAGGCCGTAGCCGCGGGTGAATTGGGCCGGAACGGTTTTGCTGCCTTTGAACTGGTTTACCATCTGGCACTCGGTGACGACGATGTCGCCGATATCGATGGCGAAACCCAATTCCGCCGGTTCGATCTCCACCGAGACCTCACCCATGCGGATTTCCCCGGCAAACGGGTGCGTGCCGCCGTAACCGCGCTGGGTGGAATAGCCCAGCGCCAGCAGAAAACCCTCATCGCCGCGCGCCAAAGCTTGCAGGCGGACGTCCCGAGGGGCCGGAAATAATAACGGTTCGCGCGTAAGATCGCCTGGGGTGGCGTCGGAGCCTTCGTCCGGCTCCAGCAACCCTTCCTGGCCCAAAATATCCGGCACCCGAGGCAAAGCCTCTCCATCCGGTTCCGCCGAGGCAACCGGCGGTGGCGTGCCGCCAGCGGCCAACGTAAAATCCAGCAGCCGATGCGTGTAGTCGTAGGTCGGCCCGAGGATCTGCCCGCCCGGCAAATCCTTGTAAATCGCGGAAATCCGCCGCTCGGCCCGCATCGACGCAGTATCGATCGGCAGCGAATGCGCGAAGCGCGGCAGCGTCGTGCGGTAGGCGCGCAACAGAAACGCCGCTTCGATCAGATCGCCTTGCGATTGCTTGATCGCCAGTGCCGCCAAATCCCGGTCGTACAGCGACCCCTCGCTCATCGCCCGATCCACCGCTCGGCCCAGTTGTTCGGCGATCTGAGCGACCGACAACTCCGGCACCGACACATCGCCCCGGCGTTCCTCCGCCAGCCAGGCGTGCGCCGCGTCGATCGCCTGCTCGCCGCCTTTAACGGTGACATACATCGTTCAGGCCTCCTCGATCGCAACTGTGCGGGGCAGTGCCGCCAACTCTTCGCCGGCGCACAGGATCAGATCGATCCCGGCCGGAAACAGGCCGCGATTGCGACGCCACACGATGACGAAATCGGCGGGCAGCCCAATCGGCGCCAGCAGCACGCTGTCTCGCAAGCCGGGCCCGCGCAGCCGCAACGGCGCCCCTCCGGTCAGCGATGGCAGCTGTACAATCACGGTGGCCGAGGTCTCCGGCGCTTCATGCGTGCCGGGATTGAAACCCGCCAAGTCGGGCAAGCCCATCGACAGCGCGAATACCGCCCGCGCTGGATCGGCGGCGTCCGGCACGCCGCAATGAAACGCAATCCAGCCGCGGGCAGGCGCGAAATCGGCATGCGCCCACAGCGGTGTCTCATGATCCGCCAGCGTCAGCAGCACGGCCGCTGCCGCGGAACACAGCGGTGCCGGCGGGATCACGCCAGACACGGTGTGAATTCGCCCCGGCCGAGCCATCCCGTCCAGCACGGACCGGAAGCAGCGTTGGGAGTCGAGGACCGGGTCGGCGAACCCGGCGGTCAGAGGCGCGGTCATGTCCGCATGTTCTGCATGGCGAAGAAATGCACTTTCGTTGCCTCGGCCTTAGCGGCCGTGGCGGCGCGACGCGCGTGTTCGGCGGCCTCAAGAGGGGTGATAACGATCCGTTCGACGGTCTCGGTGCATGCGGTATCCTGCATCAGAGCATCCACGCAGGCCGCCAGTTCGGCGTGCCGCCCGTTCCGTCCGGTGACGTAGGCATGACCGATCAACCCGTTAGCCGCACGGACGGTGCAGCGGGTCACGGTGACCTCCCCCAGATTGAACGGTGCCCCGCCCCCGCCGGTGCGCCCGCGCGCCATGACGAGCCCCTGTTCGGGTCCGCGCACGCGTTCGAATGCCGGCAAGGGGCCGCATGCGTCCAGGCGCTCGGCGATCGCGGCGTCGCTGGCACGGGCGAGAACCGCCATCCATCGCTTACGGGGTGCATTCGGGTCCGGCATTCCATCCACTACATGTCTAGACGTCTGGACAGGTAACCGGGCGCCGCGCTAAGGTCAACCACCAATCGTAGCCGACAAGGATGAAGCCTTCGTGAACATCATGCACCGCCAGGACGGGGTCTCATTGTGGCGGCAGATCGCGGCGGCGCTGCAGGCCGACATCGCCGACGGCACCTACATCCCCGGCGGGCGCATCCCGACGGAGGCAGAGCTGTCCGCGCGCTTCGGCGTCAACCGACACACGGTGCGCCGCGCGTTGGAGGAACTGTCGCGGGAAGGGTTGGTCCGAATCGAACAGGGCCGCGGCACGTTCGTGGCCGAGGATGTGCTGGACTACACGGTCGAGCAGCGGACCCGATTCTCCGAATGGATCCGGCGCCACAACAAGGAGCCGTCGGGCCAAGTGCTGCAGCTGCGGGAAATTCCCGCCGACGCGCAGACCGCCGCCGCGCTGGGGCTGCGGACCGGCGCCAAGGTGGTACTGTTCGAACGCCTCGGTTTCGCCGACGGTCGGCCGGTTAGCCTCGCGCGGCATCATTTCCGGCTGCGTGGGATGTTGGAGGCTTTGCGCGAAGCAAGCGGCATCACCGAGGCGCTGAAGGCCGTGGGCGTTGCCGATTATCTGCGGCAGACCACCCGCGTGACCGCTCGCCTGCCCACCCCAACGGAAGCCGAGCTGTTACGGATGCCGCGAAACCGGCCGGTGTTGATCGCGGAGAATGTCAACGTCGACAGCACCGGCGCGGTCGTGGAGTTCGCGGTTGGCTGCTATCCGACTCCGCGCGTGCAAATCGTTTTCGAACCCTGAAAGGCTTGGCCATGCGGACATTGCGAATCACCGGCGGCGACACGCTGCTGCCATCCGGGCTGATCCCCGATGGCGACCTGCTGTTGGGCGACGGGGTTGTCCAGTCGGTTGGCGGCGGGACGGGCGAATCGACGTTCGATGCTTCCGGCCTGCTGGTACTGCCGGGAATCGTCGATATCCATGGCGATGCGTTCGAACGGCAGATGCAGCCTCGGCCCGGAGTCGATTTTCCCGCCGATCTGGCCCTGCGCGATACCGAGTCGCAGTTGTTGGCCAACGGCATCACCACGGCGTTCCACGGCGTGACCCTGTCGTGGGAGCCAGGGTTGCGCAGCCTGGACGCTTGGCACCGGCTTCTGGCCGCGCTGGAGGCTGGCACGTGGTCCTGCGACATGCGGGTGCATCTGCGGTGGGAGGCATACAATCTCGATGCGCTCGATGCCGCTTTGGCCGATATCGCAGCCGGACGGGTGCATCTGGTGGCGTTCAACGATCACACGCCGTCGATCCTGAAAAAGCTGGACGACGCGGTGGAGGGCGCGAAATACGCGGGACGCGCCGGCATGAAGATGGATGCGTTTCGCGCGCTGGCCGAGCGCATTGGCGCTGGGGCGGACCGGATTCCGGCGGCGCTGGCGCGAATCGCTTCGGCTGCCGGTTCGGCCGGCTTGCCGCTGGCCAGCCACGACGACGATTCGATCCCCAGGCGCGAGATGTTCCGCGGCCTCGGCGCCCGCATTTGCGAGTTTCCACTGGGCGAGGACGTGGGCCGAGCGGCGCGCGATGCGGGGGATTTCGTGGTGATGGGCAGCCCCAACGTGGTGCGGGGACGGTCGCACCTCGGCTGGGCGTCGGCGGCGACCATGGCGGAGGCCGGGGTCTGCAATGTGCTGTCGTCGGATTACTACTACCCGGCGATGATGCGGGCGGCGCTGATCCTGGCAGGGCGCGGGGTGCTGGATTTGCCGGCGGCGTGGGGTCTGATTTCCGCCAATCCGGCGGCAGCGGCGGGTCTGACGGATCGCGGCAGGATCGAGATCGGAAAGCGGGCGGATATCGTGGTGGTGGACCCGGCTAGATCGCGCGCGGTGGCAACCGTCACACAAGGGCGAATTGCGCACGTCACGGCGGCGGGCGCCTCGCGTTTGCATTAAAGAAAATGGCTCGGGCGGTAGGATTCGAACCTACGACCAATCGGTTAACAGCCGATTGCTCTACCGCTGAGCTACGCCCGAACATGCTCGCGAGGCGGTCTCTCTAGTGGCCTCCGGCACGGCGGTCAACAGGCGTTGTGCATCTTCTCATCGTCGCATGCATCTGCTATCCACCCATCCGCGCGGCCGTCTGGCGGAATGGTAGACGCAAGCGACTCAAAATCGCTCGCTCGAAAGGGCATCCCGGTTCGAGTCCGGGGACGGCCACCAGTTTAAGCGTTCCCGAGGGCCAAGCCCTCCAGCGCCGCCGGCGCTTTGATGGCGATCTCGGTCGCCGAGGGCACGTCGATATACCCCTCCGACCGCAATTTCGTGATCGTGCGGCTGACGGTTTCGATCGTCAGGCCCAGGTAATCGGCGATATCGCCACGCGACATCGGCAGCACGAACCGGCCGCGCGGGCTTTGGCACATCACACCTTGACGGCTTTGCAGCATCAGGAAGGACGCCAGCCGCTCCCGCGCGGTTTTGCGTCCGAGCAGCAGCATTTGATCCTGCGCCGCGACCAGCTCGGTCGAAGCGATCTCCAGCAGCCGCTTCTCCATCGCCGGGTAATCGTCCAGCAGCGTGTGGAGTCGCGCCCGTGAAAAGCGGCAATAGCGGACGGTGTCGATTGCCTCCGCACTGAACGCGTAGGTGGAGGACACCGCAAGGCCCAAGAAGTGCCCCACGCCCGCGAAACCGGTGATCTGCCGCCGCCCGTCCGGCAACAGCTTGTACATCCGCACCGTGCCGGCGGAAATATTGACGAAATGGCTCGCCGGATCGCCTTCCTGGATCAAGGTCGTTCCCGGTTGGGCGGTGGTCACCACGGCGATGGCCGCGAGTCGGGCGACATCCGAATCGGGCACAGCGTTGCACACGCTATGGGCGCGCGCGTCGCAGTGGGTGCAGGCGTTAGCCGCACCGTGCGGATCCAAAACCACCGGCCGGGTGGAGGGCGCGTACATTTAATTCCCTTTCTCTCTTTGACTCCGCCAGCGTCCGAGGGCGCGTTCGATATTTTTATTCGTGCCCGCTGGTTCATCGAATCTGGATCGGTTCGGTCGCGGGGGCATTGATCTGGATCAAGGCGCGGGACCCCAAAGGTCCGCAAGATGGGCATACTAGCTGGGCCACCACCGCATGTCGAACGTCGTCATCGAACCACTCACCCCCGATCTGATCCGTTCGGCCTTCCCGTTGATACGGGAGGCGTTGCCCAACCTCGATCTGCCAGGTTGGCTGCGCTTCGTCCGCCAGACCAAAGCCGTCCGCAACGCCGAAAAGGCTGGCGTCATGATCGCTCGGCGTTCCGGCCGGCCTTACCCGTGCGGGCTGTTTTGCTACCATGTCGATCGCGACCTTGCCCGTGGGCGCGTACTGATCGCCGAACATTTCGTGGCGATCGACCTGCTGGAACCCGCCGTCGTGCTGGCGGCTTTGGTCGGAGAACTGGACTCCCTCGGTGCACGCCTTGGGTGCAACGCGGTGCGCAGCCTCGTACACGGCACGGCGTCGGAGATTTCAGGCGGTCTGGCCAAAGCTGGCCACACCCAGGCGGGCACGCTGTTATTTAAAGCGCTGATGGCTTGACCCGGGACGCCGAAACTCCCCACATCGGGAACAGCGTCGCGCAAGGACCATCATGGATCGCAAACAAGCGCCACATCGCCGGCACCCCGTGCTCGCCGGACGAATCGCGCGCCGCCGAGCGCCTCGGAAGCCGCCGGCGAAGGGATGGTTGTCGGTCCTGGGGCCTGGGCTGATCACCGGCGCGTCGGACGACGATCCCTCGGGCATCGCCACCTATTCCCAGGCCGGCGCGCAGTTCGGGTTCAGCATGTGCTGGGTCATGCTGTTTACCTTCCCGCTCATGGCAGCGATCCAGGAAATCAGCGCCCGCATCGGGCGCGTCACCGGCCATGGCATCGCCGGCAACATCCGCACCCACTACCCCGCCTGGTTGCTGAGGGGCATCGTCGGTCTGCTGCTGGTCGCCAACATCATCAACCTCGGCGCCGATCTGGGGGCGATGGCCGAAGCGTTGGCGCTGCTGATCCATGGGCCGGTGCATCTGTATGTCGTCCTGTTCGCGGTCGGATGCGTGTTGCTGGAGGTGTTTTCCCGCTACGAGAACTATGTCTCCATCCTGAAATGGAGCTCGCTGTTCCTGTTCGCCTACGTCGCCACCGCGCTCGCGGTCGATGTGCCCTGGAGCACGGTGTTGGTGCGGACGCTGGTGCCCACGTTTTCCTTCAAGACCGAGTATGTCGTAGCCATCGTCGCCGTTCTTGGCACCACGATCACGCCCTACTGCTTCTTCTGGCAGTCCTCGCAGGAAGCCGAGGACGAGCGAATCGATCCGCACGCCCATCCCCTGATCGACGCCCCGCGGGAGGCAAAGGTGCAGATCGGGCGCATGCGCATCGATACCTATGTCGGGATGGGCTATTCGAACATCGTCAGCCTGTTCATCATCATCACGACCGCGGCGACGCTGAACGCACATGGGATCACGGATATCCAAACGTCCGCCCAGGCAGCGGAGGCACTTCGGCCGATCGCGGGGGTATTCACCTTCGCCTTGTTCTCCGCCGGGATCATCGGCATCGGCATGCTGGCGGTGCCGGTGCTGGCGGGGTCCTGCGCTTATGCCTTGGGCGAGGCCCTGGGCTGGACCACCGGCCTGTCCCGCCTGCCGCTGGACGCCAAGGCGTTCTACGGCACCATCGCGGTTTCCACGCTGATCGGCATCGGCATCAACTTCGTCGGCATCGATCCGATCAAGGCGCTGTTCTGGGCAGCGGTGCTGAACGGAGTGGTGTCGGTGCCACTGATGGTCGTGATGATGATCATGGGCATGAACCCGAAGGTCATGGGGCGGTTCGTGCTGCCGCGGCCTTTATGGGCAATGGGGTGGTTGTGCACGGCCACGATGGCGATGGCCGTGGGGATTATGTTCTGGACCTGGTGAGGCGCCCTTCCCTCCCCGACCTGGATTTGCCACGATCCCCGCCATGACCGATCCGATCACCGTCGCGGTGCTGCAAAACCGCCTGAACGCCATCGCCGAGGAAATGGGGGAGGCGATGCTGCGCACCGCTTATTCCCAAATCCTCAATTCCTCCCGCGATTTCTCCATCGCGCTGATCGACGCACGGTGCCGGCTGGTGGCGCAGGCCGATCACATTCCCGTCCATGTCGGCGCCATGCCCTGGGCCGCCAAAGCACTGGCCGCTCGGTTTCCCAACCCGTCCCCCGGCGATGTCTATCTGCTGAACGACCCTTACCGAGGCGGTTCGCATTTGCCGGACCTGACCGCGTTCGTGCCGGTGTTCGCGATGGCCGAATTAATGTTCTGGTCGGTGGTGCGGGCGCATCATTCCGATATCGGCGGGGCGACGCACGGCGCCTACAACCCCGCCGCCACGGAAATCTGGCACGAAGGCCTGCGCGTCCCGCCCATCCGGCTGACGGAAAACGGCGTGCTGCGGGAAGATCTGCTGGAGATGCTGGCGCTGAACGTCCGCCACCCCCGTGACTTCCGGGGCGACCTCGCGGCCCAGATCGGCTCCGCCAAGCTGGGGGAGCAGCGGTTAAACGCCGTCATCGCCGAATTCGGCGCCGAAACCCTGTCCGCCGCCATCGAGGCCATGCTCGACGCCGCCGAACGCCACGCGCGCGGCATCGTCGCGACATGGAAAGACGGCGTCTTCGACGGAGAGGCCGTGTTGGACGACGACGGGTTCGGGTTGGAAAACATCGTGATCCGGGCCCATGTGACCAAACAGGGCAGCGATGTGACGGTGGATTTGAGCGCCTCGGACCCGCAGGTCACCGGCTTCATCAACTCCTCCTTCGCCAACACCCAATCCGCCGTTGCAATGGCGTATGCGTTCCTGCTCGACCCCGATATCGTGAAGAACGACGGGGCGTTCCGGCCGCTGAACGTGATCTTGAAAGAAGGCACCATCGTCTGGGCCCGCGAAGGCGCGCCGGTGACGATGTGCACCAGCCACTGCTCCAACGAAATCATCGAGGCGATTATCGTCGCGCTGTCGCAATCCTGCCCCGATCGGGCGATGGGCGGCTGGGGCCGGCGGTTGCGGATCGCGCTGAACGGGCAGGACCCGCGCACCGGCCGTCGTTTCATCTGGCACATGTTCCAAGCCCGGCCCGGCGGCGGCGGATCGGCGGCGGGCGACGGGTATTCGACGATCGGCGAGTGGCACTCGGCCGGCGGGATCAAGTTCGGGTCCATCGAGGTGGCGGAAACGCGGTTTCCGCTGGTGTTCGAAACGCATGAATACCGACCGGGATCGGCGGGGGACGGCAAGTTCCGCGGCGGCTACGGCGGAGATATGCGCCTGCGGGTGGAAGCGGCCGCCGGGACCGTCGCCAACATGGCCGGCGAGGGGATCGTCCACGGCGCGCGCGGCATGCTCGGCGGGCGCGATGGGGCGCCGCACGATTACACGTTGCTGGCGCCGGGGGCGGAGCCGCGGAAGTTGAAGACGAAGGAAATCAATGTGCCTATCCCGACGAGCAGCGTGATCCATGTGCTGTCTGGGGGCGGCGGCGGTTGGGGGAAACCGGAGGAGCGGGATACGGTGGCGCGAGAGGCCGATCGAGGCGAGGGGTTGGTGTAACGAAAGGCCGAGCGGAAGATGTGGTTCGGTCTCTCCAGGTCTGTATGCAGGATTATGGGCCAGCGGCACTCTCACGATGCTGGCCACGCGGTTGCGTTTGCCGCCTGGTCAGCACGGCCAGTGCCGTCGGATTGGCATCGAGCAACATCGGCGCGTGATAAATTGTCATGCTGACCTTCGCCGGCATGACGATGTGGCGAACTCCGGTACGTCAATGGTTGGTTCGGTTGGTATAAGTCGGAATTGTCGATGATGGTCGTCGCGCTAGCCTACCCTCCGCGATATACTACGATGTACGGCGACGACGACCATCCGATTTCAGGTCGCAATTCCTCCCCCTCCCCTCACACCAGCGCCCCCGGCCGTTTCAAGTAGTTCTCCTTAATCGCATCCGCCGCCCAACAAGCCAGCATCCCGATCGTCTCGGTCGGCCCATTCGCGGGCTGCTGCGGGAACGCGCTCCCCCCAACCACGAACAGATTCGAAACATCCCAGGACTGCAAATACTTGTTCACCACGCTCGTCGAGGGATCCTCCCCCATCACCGCGCCGCCGACATTATGCGTGCTCTGATACCCCACGATACTGAAATGCGTCCCCTTGTTCTTCCCCCCAAGCCGAGACCCGCCCAGCGCCCGCCCGATCTCCGCGCAGCGTTCGTTCATATACTCCATCATCCGCAACTCGTTCTGATGCCAGTCGAACGTCATCCGCAACAACGGCTGGCCGAACGCGTCCTTGTACGTCGGGTCCAGATCGAGGTAGTTCTGCTTGTAGCTCAAGCACGTGCCGTGCATTGCGATATTCATGGTGCGGCGGTAATTCTGTGCCACCGCCTTCTTCCACTCGCCACCCCAGCGCGGAGTCCCTGGCGGCACCGGCTTACCCTTGATGGGGGCGGCACCGCGCGCCGAGGTGTCGAAATACGCGCCGCCGATAAACCCTAAAGGCCCACGATCGATCACATCGCCGTTGAACTCGTCGATCGAGGTGTTCACCATGCCGCCGCCGATAAACGGATTGAACTCCTTGTCGTCGAAGAATATTTCGACCGAACCGCCCTGCTGGTAGGCGTAGTTACGGCCGACCGTCCCCTTGCCGGTCTGGGGATCGTACGGCGTGCCGATGCCCGACAGCAGCAGCAGCCGCGTGTTGCTGAAGCAATAGGCGCCGAGGATCACGATGCTCGCCGGCTGCTCGATCTCGTTGCCGCGCGCGTCGATATAGGTAACGCCGGTGGCCTTCTTGCCGGTGCTGTCCTTGTTAACCCGCAGCACATTGCACAGCGGCCGCATTTCGAAATTCGGCAGCCGCATCAAGGCGGGCAGCACGGCGGTCAGCGGGTTGGCCTTCGCGCCTTGGGAGCACACATGGCTCGAACAGAATCCGCCATGGATGCATTGCGACATCTGCACCCGGTAGAGGTTGCGGAAATCCTGCGTCATCGCCGCCGATGGACCCTGGAACGGCACGTAGCCCAAAGACCGCGCCGCCTTGGCGAACAACGACCCCTGATAGGTCTGGCGAGTCGGCGGGTTCGGGTATTCGCGGGACCGCGGCCCTTCATGCGGATTGCCACCTTCCTGGATTTCGCCGTCCAGGTTGCCGGCCTTGCCGCCGACGCCGAAGATGTTCTCGAACTGGTCGTAATAGGGTTCGATTTCGTCCCATTCGAGCCCCCAATCCTGCAGATTGCAGTCCTCGGGGATGAACGACTTGCCGTAACGTTCCTCGATGCGCGAGCGCATGGCGAAATCGTGCGGCAGGAAGCGGCGGGCGTTGGCGCCCCAGTGCGCGGAGGTGCCGCCGACCATCTCACCCGGCTTGAACGCACCCATTTCCCGCATCGGCAGCGCCGACTGCCCACCGTTGTTGCGGAACGTCAGGGTGTCGCGCGCCAGATTTTGGAAAATGTCGCTGTGGCGGTCGAACTTCAGCTCGTCGTAGACATTCGGGGTATGAAAATCGACGCCGAGGTCGAACTGCTTGCCGCGCTCCAGGCACACGACGCTCATGCCGGCGCTGGCCAGTTCCATCGACATGATCGATCCGACCACGCCGCTGCCCACCACGACGACATCGACTTCCTTCAGTTTCGTGGCGGACATCTCAGCTTTCCTTTTCGATCATGACATGGCGCGGGAAGCCTTGGGCATCCACGGGCACCTTGCCGCTCTGCACATCCATCACGCTGACGGGGTGTGCATGGTACGGTTCATGGCTGGTGAGCAGTTCGCGATATTGGCTGGTGGGCAGTCCTGGGAAGCCAAGCAGCTTCCAACCCACCATGTCGCGGTTGCCGCCATACAACGGGTCCGAGAAAAAGCCTTCGTCGGTGTTGCGCCAAAGCAGATCGAAGAAAAATTTCGACGACATCGACGGCAGCGCGATTTTATCCGTCTCCAGCTGCTGCAGCACCTCCAACTGGGTGTCGCGGTTCAACTGGGCAAAGGGGCGGTCGAACGTCGTTCGGCAGTGCTGGTCGATCTCGCGGATGGCGATGCGATAGACTTCCTGCGGTGTGAAGCGGGATTGGTAACCCTGCTGTGGCGTGCCGTCCCGCCACGGGCCCATGCGGTAGTTACGGCCGTGGGAGCCCCAGGACCCCGCCAGCTGGCGGTCGATATAGACGACCACGCCGGCATCGCGCGCACCCGGGCCGAGGTCGTCGGTGGGAATCAGATGCTCGACCGCGGCTTCCAGAAACCGAATTTCGGGTTCCTGCAAATAGACATAGGAAGCCCCGCCAGGGTTGTCGCTCAAGGTCGTCTCCATCGTTCCCTGTCGGGGAGTGTATGGAGCGACCCGGCGATGTCAAGAGAACCGGCTTCGGAACGAATCCGGTCTCTAACCCTTGTACTCCAACACATGCATCCCGGCGTTCCAGTCGCTGAGATAGATGATTCCGTCTTTTTGAACGTAGGCGTCGCAGGACTGCGCGGCGAGCGAAACGCCCGGCCGCGGGTCCAGCAGCTTCTTGGGAATGGGCGGCACCCAGTAAGCGACCTCCTTGGGTTCGTAAGCGTTCTTGATGTCGAACACCCGCAACCCGGCATTGTGATAGGTCGCGAAAATTGTCTCCTCGGACACGAACGATCCCGGCCGGTTCTCATGCAGGTTATGCGGACCGAAATTGCCCAGTTTGCAGAAATCCCGTTCGGCGGGCGTCGGCATGGTCGAAACCGGGATCGGATTGTCGCCCGCCTGCACGTCCACGACCCAGGTGTGGAAAACGCCTTTGGCGCAATTCTCGGCATTCGACTCGTTGCACACCACCGCGAGCTTGCGGTTCGGCAGAGGCAGCGGCGTGTGGGTGCCGCCGGGATCGGGGGGATTCCAATTGATGCGCGACAACAGCTTCGGCGCGGTGGGATCGCCGACGTCGTGGATCGTCAAGCCGCCATCGCGCCAAGCGGCATACCCGCGGTCGCCCGCGACAATCATGTGGTGCAGCGCCCATCGGCGACCTTGCGGCGCGACACGAGCCTCGCCGGCGGCGGTGTTCATGCCGGGCAGCCACCATTTGGAGACGATCTCCGGCTTGGCGATGTTCTTCAGATCGACAATGCACAGGATGTGGTCGCTGAAACCGTCGAAATGGGCCGAGACATACGCATAGCGTCCGCCCGTCCACCACAACCGGTTGATCCCGAAGCCCGGCATTTCCAGGAACGCGATCTCCCGCATTTCGGCGGGTTTGGAGATGTCGTGGATCGACAGGCCGGACCGGAAGGTGCGCTTTTCGTTGGCTCCGCCCGCCGGCCCGTTCGAGTAATAGCTTGTCATCGTGCTGAAGGTCTTCAGCGCGGGGATGCTGGCGCCGTTGGCCACCAGCATCGTGTCCTCGGCGACCTGGATGTGGTGCGTGCGGGTCGTGGGGCCGGCGCTCCAGAACCCGACCGGTTTCAGTTTACGCGGGTCGGCGGCATCCATGACGGTGATGCCGTCGCTGAACATGTGACCGACATAGACGTGCTTGCGGTTGACCATGACCTGCACGCCATCCGGACGTCCGCCTTGGTCCGAATAGGAAAGATGCTTGATACGGTGCCCGATGCCCTCGGGCGGAATCGGTCGGTCCGCGGCCATGCTGGGACGGCGCACGGCCACCGCGGCCAGCAAACCCGCGGACAATCCGCGGCGGGTAATACGGTTCATCTTGGACCCCTTATTGAAGTTTTTTGTGCCCCGCGCGACCGTTCCCTCGTCAATCCTGGAACGGATCCCGCACCATGATCGTGTCGTCCCGCTCGGGGCTCGTGGACACCAGCGTCACCGGCGCTTCCGTCAGCTCCTCGATCCGGCGGACGTATTTCACCGCCTGCGCCGGCAGATCGGCCCAGGACTTGGCGCCGCGGGACGACCCGGACCAGCCTTCCATTGTCTCATAGATCGGTTCGGCGGCGGCCTGAGCGCCCGGCGCGGCCGGCAGATGCGACACCAGTTCGCCCCGGATGCGGTAGCCGGTGCAGATTTTCAGTTCCGCCAGTCCGTCCAGCACGTCCAGCTTGGTCAGCGCCAATCCCTGAATGCCGCCGACCTTCACGGCTTGGCGCACCATCGCGGCATCGAACCAGCCGCAACGGCGCGGGCGGCCGGTGACGGTGCCGAATTCGTGCCCGCGCGCGCCCAGACCCTTGCCGATATCGTCGTGCAGTTCGGATGGGAACGGACCGGAGCCGACGCGCGTGGTGTAGGCCTTGGCGATCCCGAGCACGAACCCAACCGCCTGCGGACCGATCCCGGCGCCGGAGGCCGCGGTTGCGGCAACCGTGTTGGAGGAAGTTACATACGGGTAAGTGCCGTGATCGACGTCCAGCATCACCGCCTGCGCGCCCTCGAACAGGATGCGCTTGCCGCCTTTACGCAGGCCGTCCAGCCGCTCCCACACCGGTTCGGCGTATTGCAGGATCGACGGGGCCAGTTCCAACAGCCGAGCCAGAACGGCGGCTTTCTCGAAAATGGGCGCGCCCAGGCTCGCCAGCAGCGTGTTGTGATGGCGCAGAAGCTCATCCAGCTTGGCATCCAGCGTTTCCGGTTCGGCCAGATCGGCGACGCGGATGGCGCGGCGGGCGACCTTGTCCTCGTACGCCGGACCGATGCCGCGACCGGTGGTGCCGATCTTGCGGTCGCCGCGGGCTCCCTCGCGCGCGCGATCCAGCGCCCCATGCATCGGCAAAATCAGGACGGCGTTGTCGGCGATACGCAACGTCTCCGGCGTCACGGACAGACCCTGAGCCTGCACGCGCGCGATTTCCGACAGCAGCGCCTCGGGGTCGATGACCACGCCGTTCCCGATCACGCCCAGCTTGCCGCGCACCAGACCCGACGGCAGCAGCGAAAGCTTGTATGTCTCCTTACCGACCACCAGCGTATGCCCGGCATTATGACCGCCCTGATATCGCACGACCACGTCCGCTCGGCTCGCGAGCCAATCGACGACCTTCCCCTTGCCCTCGTCGCCCCACTGGGCGCCGATCACGGCGACATTGGTCATAGTGCTTAGTCCTTGGCGGTAAGAGGAACGGCGTCGTTGCCGACCAGAATATGGGTGCAGCCGAGGCGCAGGGCTTCGGCCTGTTCGTCGGACGCGGCGGAAAGGGCCGCGACCGTGGCGAAACCTTGCGCGCGGAGGCTGGCGCCGTCCCTCCCGAACGGCACGTAGGCGCGCGGCCGTGCCTCCCGTTTCGGAGCGGCGCGCAGCACAGCGTCGGGGAACAGGGTCAAGCCGGTGGCCGGTTCGCCTTCCGCGCAGGTGTAGCGCCCGCCGCGCCCGAGTTCCTCGTGCCGGCCAGGGGCATAAATGGTGACCGACACGCCGGTTTCGTAGCGGAAGCCTCGGAATTCCACAGGGTCGATCGTCAGCCGCAGGTCCGGCGCGCGGGCGCGGATGGCCGCGACGACGGCTTCCACACGCGCGGCCAACACCCCGGCACCATTGGGCAGATTAGCGGCCCGCAAAGCCTCCAGCGCGCGATCGGCCGGACCGGCGGCGAGCAGCAGATCGGTCAGCACCGGCGTCAGCGGGCCGGCATGCCGCGTGACCGCGGCGGCGTCCTTGCGGTCCAATGCGCGGGAAACGGTGACACGATCGGCAGCCGACAAACCCGCGTCGTCGAGCAGCAACGGCACCAACATGGGCAGAGTCAGATCGAAGCTGACCCGGGTCAGGCCGACAGACGCCAGCGCCTCGGCTGCGACCAGCACGATTTCGGCATCGGCTTCCGGGCTGTCCTGCCCGATCAGCTCGATGCCGGCCTGGGCGATCTGGCGGTCGGGCGCGATCTCGGTCCCGCGCACCCGCAGACATTGGCCGGCGTAGGAAAGGCGCAGCGGACGCGGCGCCTGCGCCAACCGGGTGGTCGCGATGCGGGCCACCTGCGGCGTGGTGTCGGCGCGCAGCCCCATCATGCGATGACTGTCGGGGTCCATGATGCGGAAAGTCTGGTCCGCCGTGGCCGCGCCGGAGCCGGCAAGGAGGGAATCCTCGAACTCCAGCAATGGCGGCTGGACGCGCTGGTAGCCGTGGCTGGCGAAGATATCCATGAGCGATTCCACCGCCGATGCCTCGGTTTCGGCATCGGGGGGCAACAGGTCGCGCAGTCCGGCCGGCAGGAGGGCCAGGTTGGGGGGCAGGTCATCGGTCATGGCGTGGCGTCAGCTATCAGCATTCGGGCGGGGGGGGAACACCATATTGATAATCTCTCCCCGCGCCAGCCATGCAGCGCCGAGACCGGCCCAGTGGAGATCGCAGCCATTTCCAGTCTATCCGCGCACGAACCGCCCGTCTTCCATCTGCACCCATTGGGTATGATGGCCAACCGGATGATCCAGTACATGGCGGCGCTGAAGTTCGCCAGCGAGGTGCCGGGGTGCCGGATTTCGAACGTGTACCTGCCGCAATGAGGGATCGAACACCCGGCGATCGAGTCTCCGGGCCCGGTCGCGGTGGCGCGCGACGAACAGCACCTCGATATTCCCCGCCTATCCGCGGCGATGCGTGCAGGGGAGATCAGGCGGGTCGAGTGGACCGGCTACGGTCAGCGGATGGAGAATTTCCTCCCGCGGGAGGACTATTTCAACGTGTTCGTCCCGCCGCCAGGTCTGAAGATGGGCTTCGGGCGCGAGTATCTCGTTTGCCACGTCCGAGCAGGGGAGATTCTGGACGACACCTCGCCCGACTACCCGCTGACCCCCGTCGAATTCTACGCCGATCTGGTCGCGGAAACCGGCCTGAAGCCGGTGTTTATGGGGCAGACCGCCCCGAACGCCTACACCGACCGGATACGGGAACGGTTTCCCAACGCCTTGTTCCTCGACACCCAGGACATCGTCGTGGATTTCGAGACCATCCGCCGATCGAAGAACGTGGTTGTCGGGATCGGGACCTACGCTTGGCTGGCGGCATGGCTATCGACCGAGGCCGAGAACATCTTCATGGCCGTTAACGGCCTGATGAACCCCATGCAGCGTCCGATCGTCGATCTGTTGCCGTATGGCGACAGCCGGTTTCGGTTTTATCTGTTTCCGATCAATTACGCGGTCAACCTCGACCGGGTGGAATCGGTTCACCGCAGCATCGCGCCCTACTGGCGCTATGTGACGCACACCGCCCTGAAAACGCAGGTCGAGAATGCGCCCCGGTTCGGGCGGTCGCTGGACGAGCACCTTGCGGTCTTCGATGAGGCGCATTACCTGCGCGAGTACGGGGATATCGACGACGCGGTCAAAGCCGGCTGGCTGTCGTCGGGCCGCGCGCACTACGAGCTATATGGATTTCTGGAGCGGCGATTTCTGTTTCCTTTGGACAAGCGGTGGTACGCGGCGGCGTATCCCATGGCGGCGTTCGAGGTTTCGCAGGGCGATTACGCGGATTTTGCCCACCATTATTTGGCGGTCGGGAAGGCGCGGGGGTATCGGCCGTTGCCGCCGGGTTAGGCGCCGGCTTGCCGGAGTTGACGGTCTGTCATGCTCTTGTCACGGTGACGGCAATCCATTTGTCGCGGGGAATGTCGCGTGGCGGACGCTCGAACTGTTGAGGATACGATCCGCCGGATGGTCCCTGGTGGTACCGGCGAAAGAACTGGCCCGCGGCGCGGCGCACGGGCCAAGTGGGCGGCCTGCCCGGAATGGCCTGCGGACGTCTTCGCGGTCGCGGGCACGCTGATCGAACATTCCGATTGCTACACCTGCATCGGCGCGGGTATCGGCGACAGCGGGGGCTACGCCGAACAGATGGCGTTCAACAAGGAAGCCCGCCGGTTGGGACGCATCTGGGCGGACACGCTGGGCGTCCCCGCGGAGGTGCAGGTGCTGTGGACAGCGCTGCTGCAAGAGGGCAAGGCGGCGATCCATCACCGCAACAGCGCCGGTAACGGATCGAGCGAGAACCCGCCGCGCCTTTTGGATTGGGAACGTTTGGCGCTGCGTTTGTTCGCGATCGCCGATGAAGCGGGGCGAGGCTTCGGCTGGGATTACCCAAGCTACCCTGTTGCGCCGGCCAGGGCGGAGAGCGAGTGGATCGCTTCGCGGTACAGCACGACAGCGGCGCGGTTTTTGGTGACCGAAATCCTGGAGAGCGCCGAGGAACGCAGAAAGCCGCCCAACCTGCAAAAGCCGCGCTTCCTGCGATATTTACCTAACAGCATTTGTCGCTTGGTACCGCCGGAATTGGCCTGTGTGCAACCGAAATCGAACACGCCGCAGATGGGATGCACGATGCGGGCCCTGTCGCACCACCAGGCGCTGCTGCCAAGCATCGGGGTCGCGGAATCGGAATGGGTAAACAACTTCTTCCATCCTCGCCACCGGGGCGGTCCACAGGACGATCCAGGTGCGCTGAACATCCTGGTCGTTCCCTTCCCCTACGAGGTCCACGGCAACGATTTCGAAGCTATCGCCCCGGCGGACGGCAACCAGGATGGGTTGTTCACCGTGCGGCAAGGATGGCTCCCCGAGGGAACCAATCCCGAGGCGCAGGTCGACGCGTTCAAGGACTTCGTCGTGGACCTTATCGAGGCCGCGCAACAAGAGGTAAGGCGGATCGATATCGTTGTCTTCCCCGAACTCGCTCTGACCAACCAGTTGGCCGAAGGCATGGCTCGGGCCATCGCCACCCATTATCGCGAGAAAAGCAAGAAGGCTGGCAACGGTGCCGATCTTGGCCCGGATATGTTGATTTGTGGGACCAGCGGCGACAATGGGAACCAGAACAATGCCTTGACCCTGTTGCTGGATAATGAACAGGCCTGGGGTCTGCCGCAAAGCAAGCACCATCGCTGGCGGATCGACGGCAATCAGATCAAGTCGTACCATCTTGGCCACGCCTTCAATCCCAAACGCCGGTATTGGGAGAAAATCCCCCTTCGCGAACGCCATTTGCGTTTCGTGGTCAATCGCAACCACGAGGTGATCGCGACCCTGGTCTGCGAGGACTTGGCACGCAACGACCCCGTCATGCCGTTGTTGAACGCCGTCGGGCCCAACCTGGTCGTGGCGCTGCTGATGGATGGTCCGCAGTTGATCAGCCGCTGGCCCGGCCGCTACGCGACGGTCTTGGCGGACGATCCCGGTTCCGCCGTGCTGTCGGTCACCAGCCTTGGCATGGTCCTGCGTTCCCAAGCCCCGGACCGGCCCATGCCGGGAAACAATGGCCGCCGTAGCGTCGCGATCTGGCGCGAGCCCGACCAGAGCGCCCGTGAGCTGGACCTGCCGAACGGAGCACATGCATTGGTGTTGGCGATCAGCAGCCATCCTGTCCGGCAGGTTGCGCTCGATTTGCGGGACGATGCGGACATGGGCTTTCGCCTGGAACTCTCGGCGGTGAGGCCGGTGTCCCTGACAGGCCAATTTCCCTGGTTGCGGAGATCGGGGCCAAGTGGCCATTGACGCGCACTGTCGCAAGACCTAGATTTAATGTTCCTACCGCATTCCATATGTGGCCGATTTACAACACTCTCCCTCCGAATATGGCGTGCCAGGGACTCCGAAGTGGACACGAATCCAATGCGCTGTGACCATTGTTTCACGCAACGCTTCATCCCGGCACCCTGATACAGGAGCGGCGGAAGACAATGGCGACCTTCGAGAAATACGCGTGGCTCAACAAAGCGCCGGATTGGATTATCGACAATCTGCGCGCTCGGGTCGCCGCTATCAGCCAACCCGGCGATGCCGCCGCATTCGCACGGCTGCGTGGCGAACGTGAAGCCACCGCCGCGACGGTTCCCGCCAAACCGGCGCAAACCAGGCGCGGCGGCAACAAATCCAAGCCGGCGCGTTCCGCCGAGGGTTGAGTCGCGCTCACACCAAGCCCGGGCGGGGCGCCTAAACCCAGGTCGGCGCTTCGTACCCCGTTACCTGCGTGTAAGCCGCCTTCACCTCGGGGGACACCGACTGCGTATCCTCCTGCAAATTCCGCGGCGTGATCGCGACGAAGGCGATTTCCCAATTCTCCGGGATCGGTTTCCCGACTTTTGGCAGAAATGCATGCGGCGCGCCGGGGCTGTTGTGGCAATGATCGCCGCCGGCGATCGGGGTGAGTTCCGGGTTGCCTTTTGCATCCAGGGAGAATCCCTCCGCTTCGCCGACCACATACATCGGGAACTGATCCGTCCGACTTTTCCGGTGCTCGTGCAGCTCCACCCGCGGCAGAAACACCGCGGCGGCGAAGCGGCCGTGCTTGTTCGCCCCGAACCGCCACGCGACCGGGCCGGAGAAATCGACCGGCTTGCCGCCCAACCGGTGTTCTGGGCGTTCCAGAACCGCCCGCAGTGCCTCCTTGGGGTTGGCGTGCCGCCCCCTCTCGGCATCGAAGGCCGTGTAGATGCCACGCACCCAGGCCAGTTCGTCCTCGGCCAGATCGTGGTCGAGCAGGGGGATGTCGGTCATGCTTGCGTCCTTTTTGCGTCCCCAGCCGTCATGGTCGGGCCTGACCCGACCATGACAGGGGAGGGGGTCACTGAATGTTGTAAAGCTTCGCCGCGTTATCATGGACGATCTTCCGCCGCACCGTTGGCGACAGCGCCGCGAGGTTCTTGTCCAGCACCGCCTTGGAATCCGGCCACAGGCAGTCCGGGTGCGGGTAATCGGACCCCCACATGATGTTGTCCTCCCCGATCAGCGGCACGATCGGCTCCAGGAATTGATCCTGCTGATAGGTGACATACCCCTGGCGGCGGAAATAGTCCGATGGCTTCATCTTGAACCCCAGACTGCGGGCGCGGTCGTGATATTCGGTGTCCAGCCGGTCGAAGATGTAAGGCAGCCAGGTCACGCCGGACTCGCCCAGCACGAACTTGAAGTCCGGGTATTTCTCGCAGGCGCCGGAGGCCAGCAGCGACACCAGAACCTCCATCGTATCGGTCTGGAACAAGGCCGAGCGCACGAGGCGCCACTGGGTGAAATATTCCTTCTCCATTTCCGGGTCGTTCGGCGCGCGCGGCGATTGCGAGCCGGTGGAGTGGAAGGAGATCGGGAAGTGGCACTCCGCCGCCGCTTCCCACAGCTGGTACCAATCATGGTGCCACAGTGGGACCACGCTGTGCTTGAACGCCATGTCGCCGCCGCGCAACCCCATCTTGGCGCAGCGCCGCACCTCGGCCGCCGCCTCCTTCGGGTCGTGGTTTGGCACGATGGCCAACGGAAACACGCGGTTCGGGTCGGCGCGTTTGGCGAAATCGGCGACCCAGTCGTTGTAGACGGTGTCGGCCCAGCCGCGCATCGCCTTGTCGGCGATCATGTGGTTGATCATCAGGCAGCCATAGACGATCTCGGCCTTCACGCCGTCGCGGTCGAGGTCCGCGACCCGCAGGTCCGGCGTGGTCGGGCGCGGCTTGGCGCCGGGGTAGTAATCCCACTCGAACCCGGCCTCTTTCATCTCATCGACGTGAGTGAACGAACCCGGCTGGTACTTCGTAAAACCCGGTCCGACGCCGTTCCACATGCCCTTGTCGTCGCCATCGACGATCCAATGCAGCCCGTCGTTGCGTTGTTCGGTGTGCGGCGCGGTGCCTTTCCACTTGGCCGGTGCCGCGGCCGACCACAAATCGGCTGGGCAATAGGTCATGTCGATATGGTTGTCGGCGGAGATCAGCTGTTCGGCCATGGGACGCTCCTGTTTATTTTAACAAGACGCTAGACCCGGATCGGCGCCGATGGCAAGCGCGGGAAATCGTCGCGGCGTTTACCTTTTGTTAACGGTTGGTCCGGTAGAATGGCCGCGCCATGCTGTTCAACTCCCAGATATTCGTCTTCGGCTTCCTGCCGCTGTGCCTGACCGGGCTGGTCCTGTTCCGGCGTTGGGCGTTGTGGTGGCTGATCGGGATGAGCTTCCTGTTCTACGGCTGGTGGAATGTCGTCCACGTCCCGCTGTTGGCGGCGTCGATCCTGGCGAACTACGCGGCGGGCCTGCGGATCGCGCGCGGGGGGCATGCCCGAGCCTGGCTGATCGCGGGCGTCTCGGCAGATCTTGGGCTGCTGGGGTGGTTCAAATACGCGGGCTTTCTGTTCGGGATCGAGGCGACCGAGGCGCCGCCGCTGGCGATCAGTTTCTTTACATTCCAGCAGATCATGTTTTTGACGGATTGCTGGGGGGACAACGGCTCGAAAAGCGCTGTCATGGTCCGAGCAGGCGGACCGCCCACGCCTTACACCGGAAAGCACGGGGAAGGCGTGCGTGCTCCGCCTGCGCGGACCGTGACCCAGTGGCCGCTCCTCCACTACGCCGCCTTCGTTTCGTTCTTCCCCCACCTCATTGCCGGTCCGCTGGTGCGGCCGCGCGACATCGTGCCGCAACTGTCTAACCTCGAACCGGACCTCTCTGCTGGCCTGACCCTCTTCCTGCTTGGACTCGCGAAGAAACTCGTTCTCGCCGACCTGTTCGGCGCCTTCGCCGATATCGGCTTCGACGCCGCCGCGCAGGGCGAAGTGCTGACACTGCTCGAAGCCTGGGCGGCAACCCTGTCCTACGCGCTACAGATCTACTTCGATTTCTCCGCGTACTCCGACATGGCGACCGGCCTCGCCCGGATGATCGGGGTGCGCTTTCCGCTGAATTTCGACAGCCCTTACCAGGCCACGAACATCGCGGACTTCTGGCGGCGGTGGCACATCACCCTCGGCCTCTTTCTCCGCGACCATGTCTACATCCCGCTCGGCGGCAATCGTTCCGTGCTTAATCTGATGGCGACCATGTTGCTGGCCGGGTTGTGGCACGGTGCGGCGTGGCGTTTCGTGCTGTGGGGCGGGCTGCATGGGGCGATGCTGATGGGGCACGCGCTGTTCCGCCGTGCGGGGTTCCGCCTGCCGCAACCAGTCGCACGGCTCGTAACGCTCATGATGGTCTGTCTCGCTTGGGTGCCGTTCCGAGCGGACGGGGTGCCCGCGATGGCGCGGATGCTGGAGGGGCTGGCGGGGCTGAACGGGTTCGCGTTGCCAGCGATGATCGCCCAGTTGGCACCGGGCATCGCGACGCCCGTGCCGGTGCTCCGCTTCCTTGGCGATGCCCGGACCCTCAGCTTGCCGGAGGTCGCGGCGTGCCTGTTGCTGGGATGGACCATCGTTCTGATCCTGCCGCATGCTCAGGCGCTGTCGGAACGGGCGCGGGCCTGGGCCCTGGTGGCGAGCTTCGCATTCACCGTGCGGGCACTGTGTTTCGCGCCGCATGTCGTGCCCTTCCTGTATTTCCAGTTCTGATGCGCCGGTTGCTGCTGTCATGCGTGGCATCGCTGGCGCTGTATGGCGCGGCGTTCGGCTTCGTCCTGGACCGGCCGCTGTCGCTGGGGCAACCGCGTGCGCTGCTGGACGCAAAGGTGGCGCGTGGGACAGCGATACAGGGCCGCAAACTGGTCATCTTGGCGGGATCGAACGGACCCTATTCCCACCGCTGCGAGACCATCGAACCGATACTCAACCTGCCCTGCGTCAACGCCGGCGTCGCGGTGGGGATCGGCCTGGATTACCTGTTCGCCCGCTGGCAACCGCTGCTGCGCCCCGGCGACATCGTCTATTTGCCGCTGGAGGAGGCGCAGTACACGATGACCCAAGCCGCCAGCCGCCTCGGACCCGATGCCGCGATCATGCTGCGTCACGACTGGGACACCCTGGCGCGCCTGCCGCCCGACCGCTGGGCGGCCGCCTTCTTCAGCTTCGACGCACGCGCGGCGGTCATGAGCCTGATCGAAATGGCCCTGGTCGCCGCCGGCTTCCACGATCCGCGGGAGGCAGCGACGGGCGGCACCAATGCCTGGGGCGATCACATCGGCCACACGGCAGCGATGGCGGAGGCGAACAAAGCCATGCTGACGCTGATCGCCCCTCAACACGCCAGCGCCCAACAGGTCGAAACCCAGGCGGCCAGCCATCAGGTCGCGGTGTTCCTCGATTGGGCCAGAGACCACGGGGTGCGCGCCGTCGGCGGTTTCCCGGTCGGGTTCGACGACTCGCCGATCCCCGAGTCCGCAAAAGCCGCGATTCGCGCGCTCTTCGAAGCCCATGGCGCCCGGTTCCTGGACGCCGAGCGGCTCGGCCGATACCCGCGCCGGGACTTCTTCGATACCGCCGACCACCTGCACGAAACCGCGCAGATCGCGCATTCCGTCCTGATCGCCCGAGCGTTGCTGCCGCATTTGTTTACTGTGGTGGCAGAATCTCCGCCGCGCCGGTGATGGTGCATCGCTGCTGCTGCTTCACCTCACAGCGCCCCTTCGCCAAATCCTTGGCTTCCTGTTCGGTTCCACCGCAGGCAACGTTGCAGACATCGCGGTCCCCCGCCTTCCAGCAGGCGATGCCGATGTAGTTGTAAATATCCGACGCGCAGCGCGATGTGTTCTCAGCCGTCAAGCGAGCATCCGGGCGGTTTTCGAACCCGCGCGACATGTCGCCGAACACGCAATACCGGGGATCGCCGGCGCGCACGAGGCAAGTCTCCATCGCTCGGGTAGCGACCCGGGCGGGCACGGCGGTGGGACAAGAGTAGCGTCCGCGCGCCGGGACGGCGTCGGGCGACGGATCGACCCCCATTCTCACGACATAGGCATCGTTCGTGCCGACATCCGTGATCATGTAGGCGATGGTGCATTGTCGCGGCCGTGTCGTGTCCGTCACCACCGGAGGAACCGCTTCCTCCCCGCTGAACGACAGCGTCGCCGCTCCGGATGGCAGCGTTCCAATTTGAAACACCGCCGCGAGCGCAACCAAAAGGCGTAGCCAACGGCTATTCCACACGGGGACGCCACCGTGTCGCGACAAGATAGCTGGCCGCCGTCGGGTCAGAAATGTCCACGATCTCCAACGGTCCCGCTCGGTAATGCGCGCTTTGCGCGATGTCGGTGGCGATCGACACGTAGCGCCCGAAAATATCCGCCGCCGCGTCGCCGACATTCGGACAGGTGGCGTCCGGCGCCAGCCGGTAGGAAATACGGAACAAGCCGCGCTGCTGGAACAGAAAGACGATGTAGCTGTCCACACCGAGGCAAGCCGTGGTGCCGGCGCGCAGATCGGACAATCCCTCCAGCCGGACCCAGAAGTATCGGAGGTCGTCCTGAAACTCGGTGGCCGCGGGCAGCGAGGCCCAGGTCACGCCGGGGGCCGGGGCGGGCAGCTTGCCGTTAACCGCAGCGGGACCCAGCCCAAACGTGACGCCGCCGGTTATGGCCGCGAAATCGCTGACGGTCTGACTGAGCGCCGGTCGGCCCGACAGCATTTGCCGGTCCCACCGCAGCGGCGGCGGCGCCAGCACATGCTTTCTTTCGGCCGTACCCGATGCCGGTTGCGCCATGGCCAAACCGGCCGTTATCGCCAGGACGACAAACAGCACACCGGCTCGGCGCGAGATCGTTGGCCATGTTCTTCGGGATCCCATGCGCGCCATATATAGGTGCGCGCCGCGGTCCGTCGAGATGGCGTGTAGACGGTCAGAACGCCAGCGGCGTCGCCTGCATCACCAAGGGCAGCGTGCGGACCATCTCCAACACAGCTTCGGGCACCGGCTCATCCACAGACACCAGACAGATTGCATCGCCGCCCTGATCCGCTCGGCCCAGATGGAACGTCGCGATATTGATCCCGGCGCCGGCCAGGGTCGCACCGAACCGGCCTATGAAGCCCGGCTTGTCCTGGTTGGTGACGTACAGCATGTGCGGGGCGAAGTCGGCTTCGACCTTGATGCCCTTAATCTCCACGATGCGCGGCCGAGACCCGGCGAACAATGTGCCGGCGACCGATCGGGTCAGGCTGTCGGTCTGGATGGTGACGCGGACGAGCGTCAGATACTCGCTGGGCCGGTCATGGGCGATTTCGGCGACGTCGATCCCATGATCCCGTGCGGCGACCGAGGCATTGACCATGTTCACGCCCACCATCAGCGGCTGCAGCAGCCCGGCCAGCGTGGCGGCGGTCAGCGGGCGGGTGTTCAGACCGGCGACCTGACCCTCGTATTCCACCGACACGCGGCGGATCGTGCCTTCCTGCGCCTGGGTCAGCTGCCCCGCGAAGGTGCCCAGCAGGCGGCAAAGTTCGAGGTACGGTTTGAGGCGCGGGGCTTCCTCGGCGGTGACGGAAGCCATGTTGATGGCGTTGGACACGGCGCCGGTGAGCAGAAAATCGCTCATTTGTTCGGCGACCTGGAGGGCCACGTTTTCCTGCGCTTCGGTGGTGGCGGCGCCCAGATGCGGGGTGCAGACGACGTTATCCAGCGCGAACAAGGGCGAGTCGGTGGCGGGTTCGGTTTCGAACACATCCAACGCCGCGCCGGCGACGTGGCCGGATTTCAACGCGTCGGCCAAGGCGGCCTCGTCGACCAGACCGCCACGGGCGCAGTTGATGATACGCACGCCCTTTTTCGTTTTGGCGATGGCCTCGCGCGACAGGATATTCCTGGTCGCATCGGTCAGCGGCGTGTGCACGGTGATGAAATCGGCGCGTGCCAGCAGCGTATCGAGGTCGGCTTTCTCCACGCCCAGATCGAGCGCCTTTTTATCCGACAAGTACGGATCGTAGGCCACGACTTTCATTTTCAGCGCGACGGCGCGTTCGGCGACGATCGAGCCGATATTGCCGCAGCCGATCAGTCCCAGCGTCTTGGCCGTCAGCTCCACGCCCATGAAACGGTTTTTCTCCCATTTGCCGGCGCGAGTGGAAGCGGAAGCCTCGGGGATTTGCCGTGCCAACGCGAACATCATGGCGATGGCGTGTTCGGCCGTGGTGATCGTGTTGCCGTGCGGCGTGTTCATGACCACCACGCCGCGCGCGGTGGCGGAACGAATATCCACATTGTCCACACCGATGCCGGCACGGCCAACGACTTTCAGATTGGTCGCGGCTTCCAGCAATTCGCGCGTGACTTTGGTGGCGGAACGCACGGCGAGGCCGTCGTATTCGCCGATGATCGCGCGCAGTTCGGCCGGCGTCAGGCCGGGCTTGAAGGTTGTTTCGATTCCGCGCTGGCGGAAAATTTCGACGGACGCGAGCGACAGCTTGTCGCTGATCAGAACTTTGGGCATTTGTCTGTCCCTTTATTGGAAGGTCGTGGCGACGGCGGCGTGCGCCCAGTCGAGCCACGGAAGGAGTGCCTGAATATCGGAGGTTTCCACAGTCGCGCCGCCCCAGATGCGAATGCCCGGCGGGGCGTCGCGGTAGGCACCGATGTCGTAGGCCACGCCTTGCTTTTCGATCAGCGCGACCAATTGCTTGGCCGCTTTCGCCTGATCCTCAGGCGACAAAGCGATGAACCAGGGCGCGCCGATTTTCAGGCAGATCGAGGTGCAGGACCGCGTTGCCGGATCGGCCGCCAGGAAATCCGCCCAATCGGACGTCGCGACCCAATCGGCAACGGCTTTCAGATTGGCCTCCGAACGGGCGATCAAAGCCGGCAGACCGCCGATGGAATCGGCCCAGCGCAGACCGTCGAACGCGTCTTCGACACAAAGCATCGAGGGCGTGTTGATGGTTTCGCCTTTGAACACGCCCTCGGCGATTTTGCCTTTCGACGTCAGCCGGAACAGTTTCGGCAGCGGCCAGGGCGGGGTGTAGGTTTCCAGGCGTTCCACGGCGCGCGGGGACAGCGCCAGCATGCCGTGCGCGGCTTCTCCACCCAGGACTTTCTGCCAGGACCAGGTGACGACATCCAGTTTGTGCCAGGGAAGTTCCATCGCGAAGGCCGCCGACGTGGCGTCGCAAATAGTCAAACCGGCGCGGTCGTCGGCGATCCAATCGGCGTTCGTCAGCCGCACGCCGGAAGTGGTGCCGTTCCAGGGGAACACCACATCATGGGCGGGATTTATTTTCGTCAGATCGGGCAGCGCGCCATACGGGGCGGTGTGCGTGGTTGCATCCTTCAGTTTCAGATGCTTCACGATATCGGTCGCCCAGCCTTCGCCGAAGCTTTCGAAGGTGACGATATCGACGGGCCGCGCACCCAGCAGCGACCAGAGCGCCATTTCGACGGCGCCGGTATCCGATCCAGGGACAATCCCCAGCCGCCAATCCGCGGGCATCCCGAGGATCTGCTTGGACAGATCGATAACGTCCTTGAGTCGGGCTTTGGGTTCGGCGGCGCGATGGCTGCGGCCGAGGAAGGCGCCTGACAGCGCGTCCAGGGTGAAACCCGGGCGCTTGGCGCAGGGGCCGGAGGAGAAATTGGGATTCGCCGGACGGATGTCCGGTGTCGGCTTGTTCATGTTCGCTCTCCCTTTCAGAAGAGAAGCACCCCGGTGGGGGGGTGTGACCCGAGCGGGGGATTACTCGGGTCGGGAGAGCGGGGTCAAGGAGATTTTTGCGATGTTGCGTTACCGGTCTTTTTGGCCCGGTGCGAAACCGCCGCCGTCGGTGGGGCGCAATGCCTCGAACAATTCGGTGACCGTTGCGTAATCGCGGTAGCCGCAACGGGCCAAAGGTTGCGCGGCGGCGGTATCGAAACGACCGTCGCGGATGTAGTCCTCGGAAATGTGTACGCCGACGACCTGACCGATAATGATCCAGCCTTGCAGCGGTTTGCCGTCGACGTCCTGCAACTGGTTCGAGCTGACGACCCGGCATTCCAACGACGCCGGGGACGCCGCGACGCGCGGGGCTTGCACCAGTTTGGACGGAGCCATCGCAAGACCCGCGGCTTCGAACTCATTCGCGCCGGCCGGGTGATCGCCCGAGGAAATATTCATCGCGTCGAACAACGGGCGGGTGCTCAGGTTGAACACGAATTCCCCGGTCGCGATGGCGTTGGCGGCGCTGTGCTTCATCGACTCGCTGGTGAACATCAGCATCGGCGGGTTGGAGTGCACCGCGTTGAAGAAGCTGTAGGGTGCCAAATTGGGGCGGCCGTCGCGATCGACAGTGGAAATCCAGCCGATCGGCCGAGGCGCCAAAATCGCCTTGAAGGGATCGTGGGGCAGGCCGTGGCCGTTTCGGGGTTCGTAAAACATGGGGGGACCTTTCCGCTGAGTGGTGCCGAGGGGTAATGCAGGCCGTGGACCGACACAACATGCAGGAGCGACCATCGCCATGAAGGGCTTGTTCATCGACGCCGTGGACGACCTCGCCGACGTCTGCCGCAAGGTTTCCCAGCCGGGGGACCCGGCGGTGGATATCAATGAGCAGGGGGATATCGCAGCCTCCGAACTGCCGGGGCTGCTGGCGGGCTACGATTTCGTGCTGAACGATCACACGCAGATGCCGACGTCGGCGATGCGCCTGTGCAAAGGCCTGAAGCATGTCGTGTTCCTCGGCACCGGCGCGCGCAGCTACATGAACCCCGAGGAGCTGGCCGAGATCGGCATCACCGTCCACATCATCAAAGGCTACGGCGACACGGCGGTGGCCGAACACACCATCGCCCTGATGTGGGCCGCCGCGCGCGGGATCGCCGCAATGGACGGCGGCTTGCGGGCCGGCCAATGGCTCCGTACCGAGGGCATGGAACTCACCGGCAAGACCATCGGTCTTCTCGGCTACGGCGGCATCGCGGCGGAGGTCGCGCGAATCGCGGGCGGCTCCGGCATGCGGGTGCTGGCATGGAACCGGTCGGCGAAGACGGCGCCGGGTGTGACGTTCGTGGACCTGGATACGCTGCTGGCGGAGAGCGCAGTGCTGTCGCTGCATCTGCTGCTGAACGATGAGACTCGCGGGTTTCTGTCAGCCGAGCGGATCGCACGGATGCGGCCGGGAGCGGTTTTGGTGAACACCGCACGCGGTGCGCTGGTGGATGAGGCAGCCATGATCGCGGCCCTGCGCTCGGGGCATTTGCGGCACGCGGCGCTGGATGTGTTCGATACGGAACCCCTGCCGGCGGGTCATGAGTTGACGACACTGCCGAACGTCACCCTGTCCGCGCACAGCGCGTTCCGGACGCCGGAAGCAAGCGACAAGCTGCTGCGGATGGCGCTGGATATCGCGTGTGGGCTGACATAGGGGGACAGGTGTTGTAAGAACGGGGCTGTGCCCGCCTGGCGGAATGGTAGACGCAGCGGACTTAAAA
>CAITUP010000008.1 GCA_903895595.1 uncultured Acetobacteraceae bacterium
ACCGGCACGTCCATGCGGATTTTTCGGGACGCGCGCGCCGCGCAGACGATCGGGAATTCGTTCGCGGGATGCGTGAATCCGGTAGGGACAAGCCCGGGGATGACGGATGGGGCGAATGACGGCGTTCAAGCGATTGCCCTGTCGACCATCGCCGCAGCCATCGTAGCCAGAAAACGGCGCTGTTCGGCTTTGGTTGGCATACGAGTAACGGCAATCAGAGCCCGTTCCTCGGCCGTCAGGCTGCTTGTCAGTCTAGCGATCCGGTTGGGTCGCCCCTCAGCTAAACCCACCCCGCGCCGCCACCGGCCACAAGCACTCCACCCGCCCCTTCCGCACCCCGACATACCAGTCGAACCGGTCCACCGTCGGGTCGCAATGCCCCGGCACCAGCCGCAACTTCTCACCCAGCTTCGGGGCCACGGTCTCCGATCCGACCTCCAGCTTCCCATGCTCGTCGGAGGCACTGACGTACCGCACATCCGGCCGTCCCCACACCGTCGGCATGCCGGAATCGATCGACACCGCCTTGTGCCCGGCATCCAGCACCGCGACGCCAGGACGCGACGCGCTCATGACCGTCGACAGCACGAACAAAGAATGCCGGAACGTGCTGACCGGCGCACCGCTTTCGTCCAAATTCCGAGCGTAATCGGCATCCATGAAGATGTAGCTGCCGGCTTGCATTTCGGTGTAGACGCCGGACGATGCCTCGATCTGGAAAGACCCCGTTCCGGCGCCGCCGACGATCGGGCAGGGTAGCCCCTGCTGGCGCAATTGTTCCACTGTCCGCCGAGACGCGTCGATCGCCGCCCCGATCAGCGTGCGCCGCTCGGCGACGGTGCGCTTGTGCTGGGCGCTGCCCTGGTAGGCCTGTAGGCCGCCGAACGTCAGGTGCTTGGAATCCGCGATCCGCTGCGCCAGCGCCACCGCCTCCGGCCCCGCCGCCACGCCCGCTCGGCCCGCGCCGACGTCGATTTCCACCAGCACCGACATGGTCACGCCGGCATCGGCCGCCGCCGCCTCGATGGCCGCGACCTGCGCCGCGTCGTCCACGCACAGCGCCACTTTCGCGATGCGGGCCAAAGCGCACAGACGTGCCAGCTTGGCGGCGCCGACGACCTCGTTGCTGACCAAAATATCGCTCACCCCGCCCCAGGCGAGGATTTCCGCCTCCGCCACCTTCTGCACGCATTGCCCGACCGCGCCGCGCGCCATCTGCAACTTGGCGATGATCGGAGATTTGTGAGTCTTGGCATGCGCCCGCAGCTTCACCCCGGTCGGCGCCAGCAGCCCGGCCATGTGATCCAGATTGTATTCCAGCGCGTCCAGGTCGATGACCAGCGCGGGGGTATCGATCTCGTCCTCGCGCATGCCGGGTTGGGCGGGGGGTGACTGCAACATCGGGTTTCATCCATTCCAGGGGCGACGGGGGCAGTTTGCACCAAAGCGCCGCAGGCCCATAGTGGGCGCCATCGAACCAGACAGGAGACCCAGCATGACCGACGCGAAACTCGCCCCGAAGATGCAGGATTGGCAGATCGAGCACACCAACCTCTACCTCAGCAGCGGCGGGAAGGAGGGGCATCTCTACAAGCGCACCGTGCCCGGCCATGGGGAGATGGATGTGCCCTCGCTGCTGCTGACCACGACCGGGCGCAAATCGGGCGAAAAATTCCTGTTCCCGCTGTTCTACGGCATGACCGGCGACAGCTACATCATCGTGGCCTCCAAGGGCGGGGCGCCGGATCATCCGGGCTGGTACAAGAACCTCGTCGCCAACCCGGAGGTCGAGGTCCATGTCGGCACCAAGCACCTGAAAGCCATCGCGCGGACCGTCACGGGGCCGGAGCGGGTTGGGCTTTGGCAGGAAGCGCTGAAATTCTGGCCGCCGTACGCGGATTACGAGAAGAAGACCGACCGGGAGATTCCGGTGGTGGTGCTCGATCCCGTGAAGTAGGGCGGTCTTCACCTCCCCGTCATGGTCGGGCTTGACCCGACCATCTTCTGCGACCTGAAGCGCGTTGGAAATTTCGGTACCTCCTTGGCTCGAGATGGTCGGGTCAAGCCCGACCATGACGGGGGGGGGTAGCATGCGCCCTAGTAGCCGGACGCGCCAAACCGAGGTAGGGACGCGGCAAACAATCCCCTCCAGGAGCGATCCGCCGTGTCCCAACCCCTGCTTTTCCAGCCGCTGACCATTCGCGGCGTGACCCTGAAGAACCGAGTCGTGCTGGCGCCGATGCACCAGTACGCCTCCAACCAGGGGTTCGCGACCGACTGGCATTTGATGAACGCCGGCAAGTTCGCAGCCGGCGGCGTCGGACTGGTGATGGTGGAATCCACCAAGGTGGAGCGGCGCGGATGCGGCACCGTCGGCGATCTGGGCCTGTGGAAGGATGAGTTCATCCCCGGCCTGAAGCGCATCACCGACTTCATCCACGCGCAGGGCGCGGTTTCCGCGATCCAGATCGGGCACTCCGGCCGCAAGGCGCGCCTGACCCGCCCGTGGGAGGGCCAGCAGCCGCAGACGCCGGACCATCCTGAGATGTTCGACTGGGAAGGCTGGGAACTGGTGGCGCCGAGCGCGGTGGCGCACTCGGATAGGATGCCGACGCCGCGGGCGTTCTCACGCGACGAAATCCCCGATCTGGTCACCCGCTGGGGCGACGCTGCCGCTCGGGCCGACAAGGCCGGGTTCCAGGTGTTGGAAATCCATGGGGCGCATGGGTATTTGATCCACCAGTTTCTCTCCCCAGTCGCCAACCGCCGCAACGACGAATACGGCGGTTCCGACTCCAACCGCATGCGGTTCGCGCTGGAAGTGGCGGAGGCTGTCCGCGCCAACTGGCCGGCCGAGAAGCCGCTGTTCATGCGCCTGTCCTGCGAGGACGACGCCGGCTGGGGGCCGGAGCAGAGCGTGGCTCTGTCGAAGGAGCTGAAGCTGCGCGGCGTGGACGTGATCGACTGTTCGTCGGGCGGGTTGCTGGAGCGTTCGCCAATGGATAGCGTACGGGCGAAGCACTACGGGTATCAGGTGCCCTACGCTGAGAAAATCCGCGCCGAGGCCGATATGATGACCATGGCGGTCGGCCATATCGTGCATGCCGATCAGGCCGAGGCGATCCTGCGGGAGGGTCGTGCCGACCTGATCGCAGTGGCGCGGGAACTGCTCTACAACCCGAACTGGGCATTGGATGCGGCCCAGAAGCTCGGCGCCGATCCGGATTTTCGCCAAGTGCCGCCGGCCTACGGGTTCTGGCTGGGCAAGCGGGCAAAGTCGGCGTTCGAGGGTGTGCCCTCGACGTTCAAGCAGGGAATGCTGGCGGCGGAGTGATCCGCCGGGCCCTACCCAAATGCGTAAGTATCCATCCGCAGCACCCCATAGGACGTGCTCGCATGCAGCCGTGTCGCGTGGGCGTTTTCCCCACCCGCGCCCATCGCCACGTATAACGGCAGCAAATGCTCGTCCGTCGGGTGCTGCGCGGCCGCGTACGGCGCCTGCCGCCGGTAATCCAGCAGGTCCTCGGTTCGTCCCTCGATCAACGCGTCATGCATCCAACCCGCGAATGCGTCGACATCCGGTGCCGCTGGGCTGTCGTCCGTCGGAGCGCGCTGCCGGCGCAGATTATGCGTCAGCCCGCCGGAGCCGATCACCAGCACGCCCTGCGCCCGCAACGCCGCCAAGGATCGACCGAGTAGTAAATGATGCTCGGGGCCAAGATACGATTGCAGCGACAGCTGCATCACCGGAATGTCGTGCTCGGGATACATCAGCAGCAGCGGCACCCACGCGCCATGATCCAGGCCGCGTTCATGGTCCACCGAGGCGCCCAGGGTTGCGGCGATCTCCTTGGCCAAGGCGGCATCCCCCGGCGCCGGGTAGCGCAACGCATAAAGCGGTGGCGGGAAGCCGTAGAAATCGTAGATGGTATCGTTGACCGGCGGTGCGCTGATCTCGGGCGTCTCGGTGTCCCAATGGGCCGACGCCACCAGGATCGCCTTGGGACGCGGCAGCGACGCTCCCAGCCCGCGCAGGAAATCCCGAGCGGGGGAGTCGCGCAACGGCATCATGGGGGAGCCGTGGCTGATGAACAGGCTGGGCAGCATACAAGGTCCTTCATAGCGGGTGCCAAGGTCTCAATGTGGGGCCTCGGACGCAAACGGCAAGCCGCGGCTCTCGACAGATGGCCGGTTTCTGCCCAAACTCCCTGGAAAGCCAAGAGAGCAACGCCCATGTCCGCGACGCTGACCGATATCCGTATCACGCCCCTCTCTCCCCGCTTCGCGGCGGAGGTCGTGGGCCTCGATCTGCGTGAGCCGCTGGACGACGTCACGCGCGCGGAACTCTACGACGCCTTCGTGCAATACCACGTGCTTTGCTTCCGCGATCAGCATCTGGATCAGGACGAGCAGGTCGCGTTCTCCGAACAATTCGGCCCGCTGGAGCGTCACACGCTGCGCAACCGCGGCAAGATCAACCCGCTGGTTCACGTCGTGCACAACCTGAACGACGATTCCAAGCCCAGCGGCAAGGTGAAATCCACCGGCTGGCATTCCGACAAATCCTTCCGGCCGGAGCCGTCGCTCGCCACCATCCTGCACGCCGTGACCATGCCGCCCGACGGCGGCGACACCGTCTTCGCCGACATGATCGCCGCCTACGAAGCGCTGCCGGAGGCCGAGAAACGCGCCCTGGGCGGCGTGCGTGTCATCCATAGCTGGGAGCTGTCGCGGGAAAACCGCGGCCGCGTCATGTCCGCGGAAGAAGCCGCGGACGCGCCGCCCAATTCCCATCCGCTGGTCCGCACCCAGCCAGAATCGCGCCGCAAGTCGTTGTTCATGGGCGAGCACTGCTCTCACATCGACGGCCTGCCCATCGAGGAAGGGCGCGCGCGTTTGGAAAAACTGGAAGAATTCGCCACCCAGGAACGCTTCACCTATCGGCACAAGTGGCGGGCCGGCGACATGCTGATGTGGGACAACCGCTGCCTGCTGCACAGGGCGGACCCGAATTTCGACGCGGCGCGGTTCCCGAGGGTGCTGCACCGTACCTGCCTGCGGGGCACCGCCCCAATCTGAATCTGGAGGATACCATGCACGATACAGTCATACGCGGAGGTACCATCGTCGATGGTACTGGCAAAGCATCGTTCGTCGGCGACGTCGCCGTCACCGACGGTGTCATTTCCCACGTCGGCGGCAAAGCCGGCCCCGGCAAGCGGGAAATCGAGGCCAACGGGCTGCTGGTCACGCCCGGCTGGGTCGATGTGCACACCCATTACGATGGCCAAGCGACGTGGGACAGCGAACTCGCGCCGTCGTCCTGGCACGGTGTAACAACGGTTCTGTTCGGCAACTGCGGCGTCGGCTTCGCGCCGGTGCGCAAGGTCGATCATTCGTCCCTGATCGGGATGATGGAATCCATCGAGGAAATCCCCGGCATCGCGCTGGCCGACGGGCTGAAATGGAACTGGGAAACGTTCCCGGAATATCTCGACGCGCTGGACGGCATGAAGCGGTCCATCGATGTCGCGGCGCAAATCCCGCATCACCCCCTGCGCGTCTACGTGATGGGCGACCGCGCGGTGCGCCGCGAAAAGGCAACGGCCGACGATATCCAGCAAATGCGCGACGCGGTGCGCGCGGGCCTCGAAGCCGGCGCGTTCGGCTTCACCACGTCTCGCACCAATTCGCATAAAACACCGACCGGCGACATGGTCCCCGGCCGATACTCGGAAGTCGAGGAACTGCTCGGCATCGGCTCCGCCTTCAAAGGCCTGAAGCACGGCGCGTTCGGCGTGAACAGCGACTTCGACAACGAAGCCGGCGAGCTCGAATGGATGACCAAGCTCGGGCAGGACACCGGCCGCCCAGTGTGGTTCCTGCTGACGGATCGTCCGACGGACACCGTCCGTTGGCGCCGCCTGATGGACGGGGTGCACAAGGCCCGTGCCGCCGGCGCCCACGTCACCGCGCAAATCGCCGGCCGTCCCGTTGGCGTGATGCTAGGCATCGATACGGCGCTGAACCCGTTCTCCATCCGCCCGAGCTATCAGGCGCTGCTGCAGCTTCCGGTCGCGGAACGGATCAAGCGGATGCAGGATCCCGAAATGCGCCGGCAGATTCTGTCGGAAGCGCCGTCGGCCGAGCTGCTGAACCGTCTCTCGCAATTCCGCCAGCAGATCACCAACCGGTGGGATCGTATCTTCCCGATGGGCAACCCGCCGAACTACGAGCCCCGCGCGGACGAAAGCATCGCATCGGTCGCGGCACGTTCGAACCATTCGCCGGACGAAGTGGCTTATGACTATCTGTCCACCGGTGCGGACAAGTTCCTGTACTTCCCGATCGTCGGCTACAACGAAGACAACCACGACATTATCCGCACGATGCTGACCGATGACGCGACTCTGCTGGGTCTGTCGGATGGCGGCGCGCATTGTTCGTCGATCGTCGATGCCTCGGTGCCTAGCTGGATGCTGATGCATTGGGCGCGGGACCGGTCGCGCGGGGAAAAGCTGCCGCTGGAGATGGTGATCCGTCGCCAAACCAGCGAAACGGCCGATTTCTTCGGCTTCCATGACCGCGGCCGTCTGGCCGTTGGCAAGAAGGCCGATATCAACGTGATCGACTACGAGAACATGACCCTGCACGCGCCGGAGGTCCGCTACGACCTGCCGATGAACGGTCGCCGTCTGGTGCAACGCGTCGATGGTTATCGACACACGTTCGTGTCCGGCGTGTCCACGTTCGAAAGCGGCGTCTACACCGGCGCGACACCGGGCAAGCTGGTCCGCGCGCGCGCTTGATTTTGCAGCCGAGGCGGGTGAAATGCCCGCCTCGAAGCCCGACCATGACGCTTTAATGTTAGGAGACCACCATGGAAAAACGCCAGCTCGGGCAATCGTCCCTGTATGTCACGCCGATCACCTTCGGCGGCAACGTGTTCGGCTGGACCGCCGACGAAAAAGCATCCTTCGCATTGATGGATAATTTCGTCGGTGCCGGCTTCAACTTCATCGACAGCGCCGACGTCTATTCCCGCTGGCACCCCGGCAACCAGGGCGGCGAGTCCGAAGTCATCATCGGCAACTGGCTGAAAGCCCGCGGCGGCCGGGACAAGGTCATTATCGCCACCAAGCTCGGCATCGAAATGGCGCCGGGCAAAAAGGGCCTGTCGCGCAAATACATGATGCAGGCGGTGGAAGACTCGCTGCGTCGGCTGCAGACCGATTACATCGATCTATATCAGTCGCACCGCGACGATCCGGAAACCCCGATCGAGGAAACTCTGTCCGCCTATCAGGACCTGATCAAGGCCGGCAAAGTGCGGGAAATCGGTGCGTCCAATTTCTCGGCGGATCGTCTGGCGGAATCGCTGAAGATCAGCACCGAAAAAGGCCTGCCGCGCTATCAGAGCCTACAGCCGCACTACAGCCTGGTGGAACGGGCCGAGTTCGAAGGCCCGTTGGAGGATCTGTGCCTGCGGGAAAAAATCGGCACGATCGGCTATTATTCTCTGGCCAGCGGCTTCCTGACCGGGAAATATCGTTCCGCGGCGGATCGCGAAGGCAAGGCGCGTGGGTCTCGGGTCGAGAAATACATGAACGATTACGGCTTCGGCGTGATCGCGGCGCTGGACGATGTGGCGAAGCGGTATAACGCGAAAGCGGTGCAAATCGCTCTGGCATGGTTGATCGCGCGCCCGAGCGTGACGGCGCCGATCGCGAGTGCCACGAACCTGGATCAGTTGAAGGAACTGCTGGGTGCGGCGGATATCAAGCTGGACGCGGCTGCGATTCAGCAGATCGACGCGGCTTCCAAGCCTCGTTAAACGAAGGGCGAATGGGGCGGGCGGTTGTCCGCCCCATCCTGCTTGGGCATCAGGCGCGGCGTCGCCGAGCGGCTGCCAAACCGATCGCGCCGGCCGCGAACAGCGACACCGACATCGGTTCGGGTACGGTTTCATAGGACACGGTGATCGCCGTGATGGCGAAATTGTTTCCGTTTTGGCTCACCGGGTCGAGGTCAACCGACGATACTCCGGACAATGCGGTGTAACCCGTCAGATCGTAGAGCGTGAAAGTGGACGGAGCGGCGGTGCCGGTCAGGTATGCCCCAAGGAGGAAGCCCCCGGATCCGCCGGTCGGGCCAATGCCGATACCGAACGTACCGGTATCGCCACCCAACGCGGCGGCCTGAACCGATACCATGGAAAACGCCCCGCCATCGACGCGCGTCAGGAACGTGTCGGCTCCGCCATAATACACGCTGCTGGTGCTTTGCAGATTATAGACCCCGTTCGAATCGACAATTTGGGGGACGCTGGAATCCAGGAGACGCGGGGTCAGCGCGAAACCGTCGAGGTACTGAGTGGTGGTGAAAGCCCCCACGGAAAGTTGGGAGAAATCCAATGTGACGGTGGTGGCATATGCCGGTCGGCCGGCGAACACAGAAACAGCCGCGAGCAGCGCGAACGCGGTGGGGCGAGGAAAACCGGGCAAGGCACATCCAGGATTTGTTGCAGGAACCGTCCGTATAAATGCGCCGCCGCTTTGGGTCAATCGTAATTCCATCAGCAATTATTAATTTGCGGCGTCATGCTCCTTTTCCAGCAACCGCCGCGCGGCGCGGAATTGCCGGGATACTTTCGAACCGAGTTGCCGGTGCAACAGAATTGCCAGCAACCCCAGCGACGCCCCCGCCAGCCACCAGGGGCCGGCGAGCCAAGCCAGACCGGCGATGGCGAAATAATACGATCTGATACCGTCGTTAAACGTCAGGATGGCGCTGCTGAGCACGCCGCCGATGGCCTCGGCCAGCGCGTCGCGGCGTTCCGCGGTCGACGGTTCCGGCGGTGCGGCGCCGAGCAGGGCGACGGTGTAATTTAATTGTCGCAATGACCATGTGTGTTTGAACAGCCCGTGCACCATCACGGCCAGCGGCAGCAACACCTTGATTTCCAGCAGCTGCCGCGACACCGGGGCACCGAGCGCGAGGCCGTCCAGGGCGGGTTGCAGGCGGTCCAACCCCGTCAACACGCCCAAAAGCGCACCGATGGCGATCAAGCTGGTAGAGGCAAAGAAACTCGCGCTGTGCATGACATGGCCGATCAGCGCGGAATCGACGATGCGGTTGTCCCGGCGCAACATGCCGCGCATCCACAGGACGCGCACGGAATGCAGCCCGGTGTTGATAGCCCCGCGCCCGATCCGCCGCGCCAACGGTCCGTATCCGAACCAAAAGGCGCAGAAGAGCGTCAGCGCGGCGAGATCGAGAGGTGGAATCAAGCCGCCGCGCTCGGGCGCGCCTTCATCCGCTCGTACCAAGCGGCGATGTTCTTATTGTCGGGGTTCAGCGGCTGCTTGATCCCGGCGAAGAAATCGACAAACACGAACAGCAGGATATCCGCCAGCGTCAGGCGATCGCCGCAAATGAACGTGCGGCCCGCGATCAATCCGTCGAGCCAGGTCAGGTTTTTCTGTGCCGTCTTTTTCAGGTCGTCGGACGCCAGCGGGATGCAGTAAATGCGGTCCTGGAACATCTTCAAACCCTCGCCGAAGCGGAAGCCGTTGGCCATGGGTTCGAGGATGTTCAGATCGATGCGCCGCATCCACATGCGGGTTTCGGCGCGTTCTTCCGGCGTGGAGCCGATCAGGGTTTTGCCGGCGGGGCCGACCTCATCGAGGTATTCGCAGATCGCGGTGATTTCCGCGATGACGGTGCCGTCGTCGAGCGCCAAAGCCGGGCACTGGCCGGCGGGGTTTTTCGCCAAGAAGGCTTCGCGCCGGTTGTCCCCGCCGCGGATGTCGATCGTTTCCGTGGGCATGCCGGTGATGCCGCGCTCGGCCATGAACACGCGGACGACTTTGGGGTTGGGGCCGATGGAATCGTAGTAGAGCATGGGAGGTCTCCTTGGTTGTTCGAATAACGATGGGCAACTATCCCGTCGCCGAAAGATCCGTCAGCCGCCGATGCTCGTCCATCGCGTACCGATCGGTCATCCCGGCCACGTAATCCCCGACGATCGTCGCCGCCCGCAGCGTCCCCGGCTCCCCAGCCCGAGCCCGCCAGTCGTCGGGTAACAGGCTGGGGTCGGCGTGGAGCAGGCGAAAGACTTCCTCGGTCAGGCGACGAGCCTTGGCGGTCATGCGATTGACCCGCCAGTGGCGGTACATCCGGGCGAACAGGAAATCCTTGATCGCCTGATTGGCCTCCGCCACCGGATCGCTGAACATCACCACCCGCTGCTTCGCTCGGCGGATCGCGTCGGCGTTGGCGGGATCGAGCTTCGTCAGCCGCCGCCGCGTTTCCGCGATCAGGTCGGAGATCAGGGCATCGATCACCCGCCTTATCGTTTCGTGCCGCAGGCGCGGCGGCGGCATGTCCAGGCTCGCCATCCGAGCCTGCGCCAAAGCGGGGCCGACGATCGGCAGATGCCGCAAATCCTCCGGCGCGAACAACCCGGCGCGGAGGCCGTCGTCCAGATCGTGGCTGTGATAGGCGATATCGTCGGCCAGGGCGGCCACCTGCGCCTCGGCGCTGGCCTGGGTGTGCAGATCGAGCTTATGGCGCAGATTGTAATCGGCGATGTAGGCGGGCGGATCGCGCAGCGGGCCGTTGTGCTTGACCAGCCCCTCCAACGTTTCCCAGGTCAGGTTCAGCCCGTCCCATCCGGCGTAGCGGCTTTCCAGCATCGTCACGACGCGCAGGCTTTGTGCATTGTGGTCGAAACCGCCGAAGGGCTTCATCGCCAGATTCAGCGCTTCCTCTCCGGCGTGGCCGAACGGCGGGTGACCGAGGTCGTGGGCCAGGGCCAACGCCTCCGTCAAATCCTCATCCAGGCCGAGCGAGCGGGCGATGGAGCGGGCGACCTGCGCGACTTCGATGCTGTGGGTCAGGCGGGTGCGGAAGAAATCGCCTTCGTGATTGACGAAAACCTGGGTCTTGTATTGCAGTTTCCGGAACGCGGAGCTGTGGACGACGCGGTCGCGGTCGCGCTGCCAGGGGGACCGGCTGGCGGATTCCGGTTCGAGGTACAGCCGGCCGCGGGCAGAGGTCTGCTGCACGGCGTAGGGCGCCAGGGGGATACGGCCGGTCATGGAGCAGCGGCTTACACCGGGCGGCAAGCGTCTTCAATTGGACGTTTGATTCCCAGCGGTTCCGCCCTATCTTATACGGCATGGAACAATTCGCAGTGACCGACCGGGCCGCGGCCCGCATCGCCGAAATCGTCGCCGCCGAGGGCAAGACCGCCGCATTGCGCGTGGCTGTGCTCGCCGGCGGCTGCAGTGGCTTTCAGTACCGGTTCGAGCTGGATGAAACGCCCCAGGACGACGACCTGATCATCGAACAGGGCGCCGCCAAGGTGTTCGTCGACTCCGCCAGTCTGGACCTGCTGGCCGGATCGGAACTGGATTATACCGAGGCGCTGATGGGCGCACATTTCGCGGTACGTAATCCGAACGCGAAATCCGCCTGCGGGTGCGGGACGAGCTTCTCGCTGGATTGATCCACGGGTGCCATGCGCCCGCAAAGGTTCCCAACCTCATCGCCCCAGCGTATAGCCATCGCAGCCCCAGCCGGGGTCGGGCGGAGGACGAGCGGTATGCGGCCGGTGCGGGTGTTGGGAACGACGATGGCGGTGTCGCTGCTGCTCACGGGCTGCAAGGCCGTTGGCCCCGATTTCCTTAGGCCCCTCGCCAACCTGCCCCAGGCATGGTCATCCGATAAGGCCAAACTAGGCCAACCGCCGAAAAGCGTGCCCGCCGAGACCGAGGCCGATCCAAACTGGTGGACCCTGTTCAACGACCCCGTCCTGACGGCGCTGGAACAGCGGGTCGCGAAAGGCAATCTCGATCTCCAGGCAGCCGCGCTGCGCCTGTCGGAGTCGCGCGCCGAACTGGGTGTCGCGCGGGCGGCGCAAATGCCGACGTCCCATGCCAATGCCGCCTATACCCGCCAGAAAGCCAGCAACACCGGCCAGTTCGCCCTGGCACCCGATGCGTTGGGAGCCAACGGTGCCTCCGGCAACACGGCCGGCGGCCTCGGGGCGCGGCATTTGAACGCCTTCGACGTGTTCCAGGTCGGGTTCGACATGTCCTGGGAACTCGATTTGTGGGGCCGGGTCCGGCGCAATGTCGAATCCGCCTCAGCGCTGCTGGAAGCGACGCAGGAAGCCCGACGCGGGCTGCTGCTGACGACGCTGGCCGAGGTCGCGCGCGACTATATCGAACTGCGCGGCATTCAGGCCCAGCTCCACATCGCCCGCGACAACGTCAAAACCGCCCGTCAGAGCCTGAATCTGACCCAGCAGCGCGCCGCCGGCGGCGTCACCACCGATCTGGATGTGGCCAATGCCACCGCGCAGCTGCGCAACATTTCCGCGCAAATCCCCCGGTTGGAACAGCAGGAGGCCGCCGGCATCAACGCCCTTAGTCTGTTGTTGGGGGAACCGCCGAACGCCCTGCGTGCCGAACTGGAAACCGCCAAGCCGGTGCCGCCCGTGCCGCCGAAAGTGCCGGTGGGCGTGCCGTCCGACCTCGCCCGCCGCCGCCCCGACATCCGTCAGGCCGAGGCCCGCCTGCACGCCGCGACGGCCGATATCGGTGTGGCGGTCGCGGATTTCTATCCATCCATCAAAATCGGCGGCAGCATCGGCCTGCAATCGCAGCAGTTCGTCCGCATGTTCGACCTGAACTCCCGCCTGCTGTCCGGCGGTCCCGGCCTGTCGGTGCCGCTGTTCGACGGCGGGCGCCTGCGGGAGACACTGAATTTCCGCAAGGCCGCGCAGCAGGAAGCCGCCATCGCCTACGAGAAAACCGTGCTGACGGCGTGGCATGAGGTCGACAACGCCATGACCGCCTACGCCGCCGAACAGGCTCGGCGGGAGCAGCTGCTGCTGGCCGAGAAAGCCAACCGGCACGCGCTGGGACTGGCGCAAAGCCGCTACCAGCAGGGCGTGGCGGACTTCCTCGCTGTGCTGGACGCCGAACGCAACCTGCTGGCGACTCAGCTGCTGTTGGCCGACAGCACCACCACGATCTCTGCCAATCTGGTCGGGTTGTACAAGGCCCTCGGCGGCGGGTGGGAAGCGGAATTGCCGCTGGCCGACGAAAAACCCGCCGAACGTTAACGGTTTTTTAACCTTTCGCTGCCATCCTCGGGGGCATGCGAACGAGAGAGCGGCTCTGGCTATGCGCGATTGCCCTCAGTCTGGTGCTGTTGCAGCAGGCTCTGGGCGCCGGCTTGTCCGAAATCTTCGCCGAGGGCGTGCCCGGCTTCGGCACCGAGCCCGGTGTGACCGTGCAATCGCGCGTCCGCCCCGACGCCGAGGCCCCGCCGCTGCGCGAAGGCCCGTTACAGGCGATACCCAGGCTGGAAGAATCCATCGGCTACGACGACAACGTGCTGAACGGCGCCAGCCGCAAAGGCAGCTGGCTGATCGGCACGCGGCCGTCGCTGCTGCTGGGGTCCAATTGGACGCGTGACGCGTTCGGCGCGTATTTCGCCGCCGGCGATACGCGATACCTCGGCCAGCCTCGGCAAAATCGCACCGACGGGTCCGCGGCGGTCGGCGGCACGCTGGACATCGGAGAAGACAAGCTGACAATCGGTGTCGCGCATCTGAGCCAGCATGAGGATCGGTCGGACCTCAATGCCCTCGCCAGCGACCGTCCCGTTGTTTTTCGCGTCGACGATGCCCGCGTATCCTACACCATGAATTTCGGCCGCTGGTCGCTGATGCCGGAGGCCAACGTGTCGTCGTGGCATTACGGCGACACCACCATCCTCGGCCAGTACGCTCGGCAGGCCTATCGGGACCGCACGATGCTGCGCGGCGGGGCTACTCTGCGCTACGAATTTGCGCCGCTGCGCAACCTGGTGCTGGTGACTCGGGCGATCGGGCAGCAGTACACCAGCCCCCTGCCCAGCCAGCCTAGCTTGAATTCCTCCGGCTATCAGGCCCTGATGGGTCTGGACTACGATGACGATACGCTGTGGCGCGCCCGCGTTCTGGTCGGCGGCGAAACCCGGCAATTCGCGGCCCCGGTGTATCGCCCGCGCACCGCCGCCATCGCCGAGGGCGAGCTGACCTGGAACCCGACCGGCATGACGACCATCCGCGGCACACTGACCCGCACGATCGAGGACGCGGCGCAGGAGGGCGTGTCGGGGTTCACCTACACCGCCGGGAAGATCGCGATCGATCATGAGCTGTTCCGCAGCGTGCTGCTGAATGCCTCGGCCGGGTTGCGCCATGCGGCGTTCCTGCAAGGCGGCGTCCAGACCGGCGAAACGGCGGGGCTGGGCGTGAGCTGGCTGTTCAACCGCTCCGCCCGGGTGTCCGCGACCTACGACCTGAACACGGCGCGCGGCGCCGGCCCGCTGAACACCGGCGCGACCGGGTATGCCCGAGACCTCGCGCTGCTGACGGTCCGGCTCGGCTTGTGACGGGTCTGTCGCTGCTGGGATTGGAGCTGGCGGACCTCGACGCGGATGCCGCCGCCGCCGCCATCGCCGCGCGGCCGGCGAACGGCCCGTTCGGTTACGTGGTGACGCCGAACGCGGATCATTACGCGCGGTTGGCGCGCGAACCGTCGCTGTTGCCAATTTATCGAGGCGCGCTGCTCCGCCTGTGCGATTCGCGGGTGATCGCCGGCACCGCGCGGCTGTTCGGTCTGCCTACCCCGCGGGTCGCCACCGGCAGCGACGTCACCGAGGCCCTGCTGACGCGGCATTTACATCCGGGGGAACGACTCACCATCGTCGGTTTGGACCCAAGTTACCTGCCGGCCTTGGTCGCCAAATGCGCCCTGGCGCCGCCGGCACATCACAATCCGCCGATGGGGTTCGAGCACGATCCAGCCGCCTTCGCCAAGGCCGTTACCTTTGTCGTCGCGCATCCCGCGCGTTTCGTGTTCCTTGCGGTCGGTTCCCCCCGGCAGGAGCGGTTGGCGGCGGCGATCGCGGCCACCGGTCAGGCGACCGGGACGGGCCTGTGCATCGGTGCCGGCCTGGAATTCCTGGCCGGGGCGAAACGACGAGCGCCGCGATGGATGCAGCGGGCGGGCTTGGAGTGGCTGGCGCGGCTGGTTGCCGATCCGATGCGGCTGAGCCGGCGTTACCTGATCGACTGTCCGTGGGTGTTTCGCCTGCTATGGCGGGAACGAGCGATCCGGCGCCGCAGCCGTTGCTTGCCGAAGACCCAGGTCCCGGCTAAGGCTGGAACCCCTTGAAAAACCAGTGCCAAACTGGCCGCACCTTCACCGGATTGCCGTACGATGGACGATGCCTCCCACAGCTTGATCGTACTTTGGCTGCGCGATCCGGGCTGGACGACCTTGCTGATCCTCGGGGCCGGGTACACGGCGGTGGCGCTGATCCTCCATTGGCTCAGCTTCGGCCGGCCGTTCGCGCGGCTCGCCGACGGGTACCGCGGCGTGGTGCCGCCGTACCTGACCAGCCCGGCAATGGTGTTCGCCTTGATGACGGCGTTCCTCAGCAACGCGGTCGTTGGCATGAACCGGGACGCGGAGCGTGCCGTCCAGCAGGAACGGGACGGCGCGACGGCCATTATCCAATTCGCGGACATCGTGCCCGCTGCTCATGACCTGCATCGGTTGACGGAAATCTATATTCGAACGGTGTTGGACCGGGAGTGGTACCATCCACGGGATTTTGCCCCTGGCGATGCAGCCCTGCGGGCGCTGACCGAGGCGGTGCTGGCGTTACCCACCCGAGCCGCCGTTCCGCCCATGGTGCCGGCGCAATTGCTGCGCGAGGTCCGGGAGATCGGTTCCGCCCGTTCCATCCGGCGCGGGATCGTCGAATCCCATGCCGACGAAATCCCCTGGCTTTCCGTGCTGTTATTGGGTGTCCTGACCCAGGTCGGTATCGCGGTCGTGCAACTGGACAAGCGGAAACCGCAGGCGTTGGCTCTGGCCGTGACCACGGCGTCGATCATTGTCGTGTTGGGACTGATCGCGCTGATGGAACGGCCGTTCGACGGGATGCACGTCGTATCGTCCGCCCCACTGCAACGGGTGCTGCTGGCCGGCGAGGGTCGTTGACGGCTATTTCTTTGCCGTCAGCTCTTTCCGCAGCCGTTCCACTTCCGCGCGCAGAGCCGCGATCTCGTCCTCGGGCTTGGGCGCGGGCTTCGGGAAGGGACTGAACATGGTCATCGCCCGTTCCATCATCGCCACGTTCTGGCGGCTGACTTCCTCCATGTTCCCGAACGGGAACAGCCCGGTCATGGACCCCATGGTCTTCTGCACGGTCGCCCGCACCTGTTCCTGCTGTTCGGCGAAGGCCGACATCGCCTGATCCAGATAGTTGGGCACCAGCCCCTGCATCGACCCGCCGTACATCCCAATCAATTGCCGCAGAAACGCCGTCGGCAGCAGGTTCTGGCCCTTGCCTTCCTCTTCGACGATGATCTGAGTCAGCACGCCGCGGGTGATGTCGTCGCCGGACTTGGCGTCGTACACCACGAAGTCGCGGCCTTTGCGCACCATCTCCGCCAGATTGTCCAGCGTGATGTAGGCCGAGGTTTCGGTGTTGTAGAGCCGCCGGTTGGCGTATTTCTTCACAACGACCGGCGGAATGTCCGCCGGTTTGCTTTCCGGTTCGGGGTGGGCAGTATCGGCCATGCGTCCCTCGTCGTTCGCGCTCTTAGCCGTCAGCGCAGTCTTAACATGCGGCGGATTTCGCAACTGCGAAAGCCCCCCTATGATGCACCGCGAAGGAGCGTGGATGAAGCATGACCGACCCCGGAACGCTGGCCCGCGACTGGATCGCGTTATGGCAGAGCGAACTGGCCGCGACAGCGATGGACCGGGAGGTTCAGGAGAGCTGGCGCGCGCTGGTCGACCTCTGGGCGCGTTCGACCACGACGCTGATTCCGGCGGCCCCGCATGACGGACCGGCCGGACGCGCCGGGCCCGATGCTGCGCCGCGGCCCGCGCCCGCTGCTGCTGCATTTGACCCTCGGGACGCTGAAATCGACCGGCTCGAACGCCGGCTCGCCGAACTCGAGATACGACTGGGACAATTGGAGCGTGGTGGAGGAAGCAGTCCGCGCAAGCGCCGCGGGCGAGGTTCCGCCAACGGTTGATCCCGGGCTGATCGCGGGGATCGCGGCTTATCGGCGGCACCCATGGTCGCGGGATTTGGCCGACCCGCCGCACGTGTGGGCCGAGGGCGGAAGCCGGATTCTGGACTATCGCGGCACCGGGGACGGCCCCATTGTGCTGTTCGTCCCCAGTCTGGTGAACAGAGCGCATGTGCTGGACCTAATGCAGGGCCATTCCATGTTGCGGTTTCTGGCGGCCCACGGTGTACGGCCGTTGCTGCTGGATTGGGGTTGGCCGGGAGCGATCGAACGCGGCTTCACCCTGACCGATTACGTCGCTGGCCGGTTGGAACGCGCGATGGAAGCCGCTGTGGCGCTGGCCGGCGGGAAGATCGTGCTGGCCGGCTACTGCATGGGCGGCAATCTGGCTGTCGCCGCCGCCGAACGCCGGCTCGATCTGGTCTCGGCCCTCGCGCTGCTGGCCACGCCCTGGGATTTCCACGCGCCCGACCCCGCACGAGCACAGCGGGCGGCGGCCTGCTTGCCGATGCTGGAGCCGGCGATGGCGTTCAACGGCACGCTGCCGATCGACGTATTGCAGACGTTGTTCACCCTGCTCGACCCGTTCGGGGTCGGCGACAAGTTCCGCGCCTTCGCTCGGGTGGACCAGGACAGCGCGCGGGCGCGGCTGTTCGTGGCGATGGAGGACTGGCTGAACGACGGTTTGCCGCTGGTGGCAGGGGTGGCGCGGACGTGTCTGGGCACCTGGTATGGCGCAAATGCCCCAGCACGCGGCGAGTGGCGGATCGCCGGGCTGCCGGTCAATGCCGCTCGGCTGACGATGCCGGCATTCGTCGCGGCACCGGGGCGGGACCGGATCGTGCCGCCCGAGTCGGCGCGGGTTTTGGCGGCGGCAATTCCGGGGGCGGTTTTGCATGTGCCAGCGGCGGGACATGTGGGGATGGTCGCAGGGGCTGGGGCGGAGGCCGCCTTGTGGCGGCCGTTGCTGGGGTGGTTGGCGGGACTGGGGTGAAATTTGGACCACAAACCCCGCACGGACCGAATGCCCGGTTTCAGTCGATGCCGGGGTTTGCCGTCCGCGTCCCATTAAGGCGATCTCTGTATATCAATCCGTAAAGCCAACAAACCGAGCAAACCGATCCACCGGCTCCCGCTCCGCTTTGACCCCGTTCGCGGGAAACTCATCGTTCGGCCACCCCATGGCGATGCAAGTCATGATAACCTCATTATCAGGGATATTGGCGACCTCCCGCACGATCTCCGACCGCATGATCCCCTGCCCGTTGATCACGGTCCCCAGTCCGCGCGCCCAGGCCGCCAAACAGATCCCATAAGACAAAGCCCCGAGGTCGAAATGCACCACCGCCCCAGGGTCCAGCTCCCGGTCGTAGGTCAGAACGATCGAGACCGGCGCGTCGAACTGGCGGAACCCGCGCATCACCCAGTCCTGGCGCATCGCTTTGTCGTAACGGTCGATCCCCATGACTTTGAACAGTTCGATCGCGATGGCGACCTGCCGCTGGCGGTGCAGCCCCTCGTATTCGCCATGGGTGGCGATATCGCGGTTGGCCTTGGCGCCGGCCAACATGACTTCGGTGTTGCGGCGGCGGACGTCTTCCAGAGCCTCCCCGGCCAGAACATGCACGTGCCAGGGTTGCGTGTTCATCGAGGACGGGGCGCCTTTCGCGATGTCCAGAATTTCCTCGATCAAGGCCCGCGGCACGGGGTCGTTTTTATACCCGCGGACGCTGCGGCGGGTGCGCACCAACGTATCGAAATCCATGATTTTTCCCCAAGGGCCTACCAAGTTTCCAGCAGCGCGCGAGTCTCCGCCACCGCGACGTCCCAAATCTCCAGCATGTCCTTGTCGTCGCGCTGGTAGCGTCCGCCGAAATTGCCGTCTTCGAGCATGATCCGCACCTCGAACGGCGCCATCGTGCGCATCAGATCGGTATCGATCATCGGCTTGGCTTCGTCGGGCGCTTCCGCTCCGGCGAGGCGTGTCCAGGGGAAATTCTCCATCCAGCTGGCATGCGACGCAACGGGGTCCACACGCTGTACCGCCGCCCAGGTCAGCGGCGCTTTCCACCAGTCATGCACGCGGACGCGGGCGTCGGGATTATCCATCATCCACTCCTGCGCCAGCAACGATGCCGGCTGGTTCCCGCCGTGCCCGTTGACGATCATGATCCGTCGGAACCCGGCATGTTTCAGGCTGTCCAGAATATCCCGCAGCAGCGCCGCGTAGGTGGCCAGACGCAGCGTCACCGTGCCGGGGAAATCGGAGAAATAGGGCGTCAGCCCGTAAGGCACGACTGGAAAGACGGGGATACCCAGCGGTTCCGCCGCCGCAAGCGCGACGCGTTCGGCGTTGATGGCATCGGTCGCGAGCGACAGACCCGCATGCTGTTCGGTGCTGCCCAGCGGCAGGACGCACCGGTCGTCATGGCGGGTCCAGTCCTCCACCATCCGCCAGTCCATGTCGGCTATACGCATGCGGTTACTCCTGGGGTTTGTCTCCGGCCCCGACCGTCGCCCCGGACGCGTCCGGCGTCAACGGTCAGCGCGGCGGGTCGAAGGTTTGCGCAACGGCCTGGAACGCCGGCAAAGCCTCGCACTGGGCGGCATGCGCGGCCAGGGCCGGCCAGCGGTCGGGCTGGAACAGGCCGGGATGGGCCTCTGTCAAAAACCGCAGCGCGCAGGCGACCATGACATCGGCATGGCCGATCCGGTCGCCGAACCAGAACGACGTGTCCCGCGCGGATCGATCCGCGTCCAGCACATCCAGCACCCCGGCGATCTGGGTGCGGCAGCGCTCGGTCGACACCGGCGACGCCGCGTCGTGCAGCACCCGCTCGTAAACCAGGCTCACGGCCTTGTCGGCCGGGCTACTGCCGAAGGCGCAGATCTTCAGCTCCGCCCGCCGCCGAGCACCCTCGGCGGTCATCATGGCGCGGGTGGGGCTGACCATCTCGTCGAGCCAAATGTCTTGACTTCGGGACCCCAGCCGAGGTAATCCTACAGTAGCTGTTGCACTTCAAATGTGAATCCACCTACTGGCTTCCGTCGGCATGACTTGGGGCCCAGCCGATGGGTCAGGCGTTGCGAGGGTTGGTATAAGGGGTTTCACCGTCCCTGTTTTCGTGCATCCTGTCAGGGTCCAACAATCATGCGCATCAGAGATGAACGTCCCGAGGATGAGGAAACCATCGGACAGATTACAACAGCAGCGTTTGCGAACATGCCATTTGCCGATGGCGATGAAGCCGATTTGATAGAAAAACTTCGTGCAACCGGCGGTTTAACGATCTCTCTTGTTGCCGAGTCGGACGGAAAAACCGTCGGTCATATTTCCTTTTCACCAGTTCGGGTGAACGGCCGAGACGGCCCCTGGTACCAACTCGCGCCCGTATCGGTGGTGCCCGAATTCCAAGGGCGTGGCATCGGTTCTGCACTGATCGTGGCGGGCATCGAACGGCTAAAGGCGCTGGGTGCTGAGACATGCATGGTGCTTGGCCATGAGGACTATTACCCACGTTTTGGATTCGAAAATGTTGGCGAGCTTTCGGATAACTACCCGCATAGAAACCCCAACTTCATGCGACTTGTGCTGAAGGGCGAGGCACCGACGGGCAAGGTAACGTATCATCCAGCCTTCGGCGAGATGTGACCGGTACCGCTGCATCGAGGATGGCGCCGCTTTCGATCAGCACCTCCCCATCGTCCAGCACCAAGGTCGGCACACGACGGAGCGGGTTGAACAGGGCGATCTTGTCGCCGTCCCCGAATGTCGACCACGGCCGGTGTTCGAAGGTCATGCCATACAAATGCAGCGCGATCCCCACCCGCCGCACGAACGGCGAGTCGTATTGTCCAATCAGAATCATCCCGTCCTCCTTCGCTGGTCTGGACAGAGTACTTGATTCCGGCGCGGCCTCCCGTCAAACTTTTCTTATGAATCAGCTCGTCAATCTGAGCAGCGTCCGAGACGACACGCTGTGGGCGGTGGTGGCCTCGATCGGGCGCACCCATCGCGTCGCCGAGGTGTTCCCCAACCGCAACGCGGCGCAGGCCGATCGCGACTGGCGGGAACAGCAAGTGCGGGCCTACGCGGGCTTCCTGAGCACCTCGCGCCAGCCGGCGCCGAACTACAGCATCCGCCCCATCCGCCGCGCCGAACTCCCCCGATCCTGGCGGCCGCTCCCCGCGCTCGGGTTCCTGCACGGAAAATTCATTTAGCGTCCGCTCGGTCGAACGCCGCGATGATCCGGTCGAGCCGAGCCTTCACGGCGGCGCGTTCGTTGGTGTGGGTCAGGATGTAGAAGTCGTCGTCGCGGATCGCTTGCAATACGCGCTGGCCGACGACGACCGGGTCCAGCGATCCGGTCGCGAAGGCGCTGCGGAGTGCCTCCTGCGTCGGGCGGCTGTAGGCGCCGCCAAAGCGGTCGGGCCGGGTCGCGGCGGAGTCGAAGATGGATGTGTTCACCGCGCCGGGGCAGAGGATCGACACGCCGATGCCGGAGCCTTTCAGTTCCTGCTCCAGTGCTTCGGATATCGCGGCGACGGCGTATTTGGTGGCGGCGTAGGCGCCTTGCTCGCGGCCCTCGCGGACGAAGAAACTGGACATCGATCCCGTGTTCACCACGTGCCCGCCTTCGCCGTGGGCGCGGATCATGGGCACGAAGCTACGGATGCCGTTGGTGACGCCCATGACGTTGACGCCGAACGCCCAGCTCCATTCCTCCGGCGTAACCAGCGCCAGCTTGGTGCCGTGCATGGCGACGCCGGCATTGTTTACGGCGATGTGGAGCTTGCCGAAGGCCTGCCCCGCGGCTGTGGCGACGGCGGCGACGGAAGCGGGGTCGGAGACATCGACTTGCACCGCGATCGCTTTCACGCCGAGTGCTGCGATGGCGGCGCGGGCTTCTTCGAGCGGGCCGGGGCGGAGGTCCGCCAGCACCATGTTCATCCCGGCGCCGGCGAGTGCCTTGGCGATTCCCAGGCCAATGCCCGATGCCGCGCCGGTAACGACGGCGGTTTTGCCGGTGAAGTTTTGCATGGTTTCCCCCTCCCCCTGACCCCCTCCCGCGCGAGGGGAGGGGGCGTGTGGCAATCAACCCTCGGCGCGCATTTCCTTGAACACCTCGGTCGCCGTCAGCATGGCTTCGCGCACCAGCGGGGCGCCGACGTAACCGGCGAGGTGCAGCAGCGCTTCGGCCAGCTCATCCTCGGTCCAGCCTTGGTTGCGGGCGAAGCGCAGATGCAGCACCAGCTCCGGCGTGCGGCCAGTGGCGGCGTCGGAGATCACGCAGATCAGCGACCGCGTCTTCAGGTCCAGCCCTTCGCGGGTCCAGAGCGAGCCGAACACGCATTCCTGCGTCACTTCGGCGAATTTCTGCATGATCGGGTCTTGGTAGACGTTTGCGTCCAGCTTCTTGGCGTATTCCTCGCCCATCAGCTTGCGGCGCATCGCCTGGCCGCGTGCGCGGCGGTTGTCTTCGGCCATGTTCGGTTTCCTCTCGCGGTTAGAGCTCGACCACCACGTAGTCCTGCTCGATGGTGACGGGCACAGTTTCCGCCACGAACGGGCCTTTGGCCAGAGCTTCGCCGGGGACAATCGTCACCGGATAGGTGCGTGCTTTGACGGACTCCGGGTGGCACCAGGAGGAGCCGGTTTTGATGTCGAACTCCCACCCGTGCCAAGGGCAACGCAGCATTTCGCCGACATGGGTCAGCCGGTAGTCGCCGGGACGTTCGGAGGTGAAGCGTCCGGTAATCAGCCCGGTGCATAGCGCCGCGCCTTCGTGCGGGCAGCGGTTGATCAGGGCGTAATGCTCGCCGTTGACGTTGAACACGCCGATATCGCGGCCGGCGACGGTCACGGCTTTGCAGGTCCCCGGCGCGATCTCACCCACCGAGGCGACAACATGGCGGGCCATCAGGCGGCTGAACGACGGGTTTTGGTCTGGTCGCCCCGGCCCGCGAGGATTCCCGCTACGGAAATGTCTTCATCCAGGTCCGGCCAGTGGATGCCCTTGCCAAGCCCAATCGGTTCCCGATGTTCGCGCTGTTGGGTCGTGCCGTGCAGCAACCGGGGAAACCACGCCAGAGGAACCGATAGCGTGCGTCCGTCATCGAGCACCACGCGGAAAATATCCTCCGAAAAGGATATGCCAATCGCCAGCGGTTCAGTTTCAAGCGCTAAAATAGGCATGCCATGCCTCCAGCATGGAATTTCTGTGAGTTGTCGCCAACCGATGCAATGCCCCGATCTCCAATGCCGAGAGGCGTTTGATTTTAGCCAATTCTGCGGGATCGAGCCAGAATTTTGCGACTTTCTCTCCGGTAACCACGAGGATATGCGGCGGCTCGCGCGGGTTGCCCTCATCGCTATAGAAGAAAATCCGGTACCCATCGGATCGTAGGACATGCGGCATCCACGGTCACACCAGCCTGTAGAACGCCATCGCGTTATCGCGGAAGATCATCTGCTTTTCCTTCTCCGGGATTGGCGCCTTGAACGCGTAGCGCGGATCGTCCTGATCCCAGTGCGGATAATCCGTCGAGAACATGATCCGGTCCCAACCGATCCATTCGCACGTCGCCAGCAGGTCCTCCGGCCGTTCCGGTTCTTCGATCGGCTGCGTCGTGACCCAGATATGGTCGCGGATATATTCCGACGGGAGGCGCTTGAGGTGCGGCACTTCCGCGTGCAGCCGCTTGTATTGCTTATCCAGCCGCCAGGTCAGCGACGGCAGCCAGGCGAACCCGCCCTCGACCAGGGCGATCTTCAGCTTGGGGATGCGTTCGAACACGCCCTCGATCACCAGCGAGGTCACCAGCGCTTCCTTCGACTGCGGATAGGACGGGTGTTCCTCATGGTAGAACGACGGCCAGCCGCCACCCGTCGAGGGATGGCCGGACGTGCCGCCGAGGTGCAATGCGATCGGAAACCCGTTGGCGGCGGCGGCTTCCAGCACCGGCCAATAGCGGCGGCGGCCCAGCGGTTCCAGCCCGCGCGGCGGGATCATGACCTGAGCGAAGCGGCGGTCGCCGGCGCGCTTTTCGATCTCCTTCACCGCGGCTTCCGGATATTCGGCGGTGACCTGGACGGATGCTTTCAGCCGCGGTTCGGCGTCGCACCACACCTGTGCCTGCCAGTCGTTGGCGGCGGTGCACAAGGCGGCCCCGAACTCGACGTTCCGCTCATCTCCGCCACGCCCGAGCAGGGGCATCATCATGCCGTAGGAGACGTCGAAGGCGTCCAGGAGCTGCTCGCGCATCATTTTCAGGTTGGAGCCGGGGTGGCCGCCGTCCTCGGGCCACGCGTCCATGCGCATGCCGACGCCGGGGGACATGCGCGGGTAGTTCGGCGCATTGGCAAAGGGGCTGCGCGACCGAGCGCCGATGGACGCTCGGAGGTCCCGCCAGCGTTGCGGGAGGAATTGGTCGATGTCGGCGGGGGATTTTGTGTAGGGGTGCACGTCGCAATCGACGAAGCCGGTTTTCGACTGCGTGGCGGTATCGGGCTGGCGGTCCGTGACGGCGACGTTCATGGCGCTTCTCCCATTGTTTGGGCGTGATGGGGAGATAAGCGGAGTGAGGCCTGGGTGGCAAGCTGGAGGGCGGGTGGCAGTATCGGCGTCACCCGACCGGGAAGTCTCAAGAAGACTATTTGCCAAGTCCTCACGGAATGGTGTACCTCCCTGAAATCTAACGCCGAATCCAACGTCAACCGGACGGACGGAAATCGGCTGAAGCGTTCGGGAAAGGAAAACGACCCCATGAGTGCTGCCCTATCGCGTCCCATGACGGGGGATGAAAAGAAGGTCATTTTGGCCTCCTCCCTCGGCACTGTGTTCGAGTGGTACGACTTCTACCTCTACGGCTCGCTGGCAGCGATCATCGGCGCCAAGTTCTTCAGCCAGTTCCCCGAAGGCACCCGCAACATCTTCGCGCTGTTGGCCTTCGCGGCCGGCTTCCTGGTAAGGCCCTTTGGCGCGCTGGTGTTCGGGCGTCTCGGAGACTTGGTCGGGCGGAAATACACCTTCCTGATCACCATTGTGATCATGGGCTCGTCCACCTTCGTTGTCGGCATTCTGCCCACGTCGGATCAGATCGGCCTCGCGGCGCCGATCATTCTGATCGTATTGCGGCTGCTGCAAGGTCTGGCGCTCGGCGGCGAGTATGGCGGCGCGGCGACCTATGTCGCCGAACATGCCCCGCGCAACCGCCGCGGCTTCTACACCAGCTGGATCCAGACCACCGCCACGCTCGGCCTGTTCCTGTCGCTGATCGTCATCCTGACGACCCAGTCGATGATGGGACAGGACAACTTCGCCGGTACCGCGAAGTCGACCGCGGCGATTTCCGGCTGGCGCATTCCCTTCCTGGTGTCGATCCTGCTTCTGGCCGTGTCGGTCTGGATCCGGTCGAAGCTTTCGGAAAGCCCGGCGTTCCTGAAGATGAAGGCCGAGGGCACCCACTCCAAGGCGCCGCTCAGCGAGGCGTTCGGCCAATGGGGCAATGCCAAGATCGCGATTCTGGCGCTGCTGGGTCTGGTCGCCGGTCAGGCGGTGGTTTGGTACTCTGGTCAGTTCTTCGCGCTGTTCTTCTTGATCTCGGCGTTGAAGGTGGATGGCTTCACCGCCAACCTGCTGATTGCCTGGGCCTTGGCGTTCGGCACCGGCGGGTTCCTGCTGTTCGGGTGGCTGTCGGATAAGATCGGCCGCAAGCCGATCATCCTTGGCGGCTGTGCGATTGCCGCGATCACTTACTTCTCGGTGTTCCAGTATATCGCCGATGTCGCAAATCCGGCGTTGGCGCATGCCCAGGAGACCGTGATCGCCTCGGTCACTGCCGATCCGGCGGAGTGTTCGTTCCAGTTCAACCCGGTGGGAACCGCGAAATTCACCTCCGGCTGCGACAAGGCGAAAAGCGCGCTGGCGACGCAGTCGGTGGTGTATTCGCAGAAGGATGCGCCGGCCGGTTCGGCCGCCAGCATCGCGATCGGCGACAAGACGTTCTCGGTGTCGTCGAGCACCTTCTCCGCGGATGTGTCGGCCGCGCTGATCGCGGCGGGCTATCCGGCGCCGGGCAAGAACACCTCGGTGGTGAAGGTGAACGGCGTGTTCGACGTGTTCCAGGCACAGCCTTTCAAGGTCATCATGGCGGTGACCTTCCTGATGGTGCTGGTCACCATGGTCTACGGACCGATGGCGGCGGCACTGGTGGAATTGTTCCCGACGCGCATCCGCTACACGTCGATGTCGCTCCCCTACCATATCGGCAACGGCTGGTTCGGTGGGCTGCTGCCGGCGACGGTGCTGGCGATGAACGCCCAGCACGGCAGCATCACGTTCGGTCTGTGGTACCCGGTGGTGATCGCAGCCGCGACGGCGGTGATCGGTGTGCTGTTCGTGCCGGAGACGAAGGATCGCGACATCTACGAAGGTGATTCGTCGATCCATAAAGGGGATCGTGTGGTGGCACTCGACCCGATGGCGGTGGATTGATCCTCTGGCTTATCGGAACTTTGCGAAGGACCGGGGGGCAAATGCCTCCCGGTCTTTTTTTGGCTGGAAGAACTTTGGGGTGGCGCCGAGCAAGCTGGCGGCGGGTTTGCCCTCGGTGTTCCGGGTGACGATCAATCTGGAATCGTACCTGTAAACTATGTCGGCCGCGTACATCCGCGGGCGCTACGGTGCTCGGGCGCATTGTTTACGAATTCAAAAAAATGTGATCGCCGCGGCCGCCCGGTACATCCACCGCACCGGTCGGTTATCGCTTGCATCCTATCCGAAACCGGTACAAGTTCAGTTTGAGGAACCAATCATACGGGGATGACTGTTGGTTAAAGGATGCCTTTGACCAACGGCCTCGTTACGGAAGGGAAGAACGCGATGGCACGGACTTCATTGCGATGCGGCGCTTGGGCGTTCGCATTCTCGGTTTTCATGGCCGCTCCGCAACCAGGCTACGCGGCGGACGGTGTTCTCAAACTTTCGTCGACCGTCCACGGCATCGCCCTGGACGAGAACAACCAACCCATCGTGCTCGACGAAACGAACATAGCGCGCGCCCAGGCCGGGATGATCGCGACGCTGCGGGCACAGCTCGATAAGGCGTCTCTCGCGCAGTTCGACGCGGCGGCCAAGGCCAATGCCGACAAGGCTGCCGGCAAGCAGGGCGATCTGGTCTGGGCCAATGCTGTCGCCATTCAGTCGCTGATCCAGAAAATTCAACCCGCGGACGCGACGACGTTCCTGACGCAGAACCTGAAATTGCTGACACGTTACGGCGGTCTCGTCGACAAACCGGTCGACCTGCAGGATCTGGCGGCGGGGAAGCCCCCGTCGTTTTCCGTTCTTTCCCTCTCGGGGTTGTTCAACAACGGTCGCGACACGGGAATTTTCGGCCCGTTCCGGCCGTTTTATACGTATAACGCCAAATGCGAGGCGGCGGGCGTGCCGCTGCCGCCGCCGTTGAACGTCACGACACCGAGCGCGGTTTGGCACAGTGCCGGCGAGCAGACGGTCAGTTATCTCGAACCGCCGGTTCAGCATCCGCATAAATACTCCAGGATGTTCTATTACATCCCGGCCGACGGTTCCGGCATCTGCGTCGCCAATCCGATCATCGAGGACAAGGTCGCTCATCCGACCTCGATCAACGCGTTCGGGGTTATCTGTCAGAGCATCGCCAAGCCCGGTAAGCCGAGCCATGCCTGCTTCTGGGACAATGCGGTCGATAGTATGCCGGTCTCCACGACCCATAATTTCAGCAACGCGGCGGAGTTCAATGCGCCGCCGAATTTGCCGAACGACAACCAGTGTACCGACTGCCATTCCGGCAGCCATGCTTATATCGTCATGCCCGGGACGGCCATCGATACGGCGCTCGGTGCCTACGACAGCACGCATCCGGTGGCCAATTTCCATAGCCAAAACAATTGGTTCACCCCGCTCGTGCAGCCCACTTGGCCGCAGAACAACTATGCGGCCTATCCGCCCGGACCCAGCACGGACCCGAATGCGGCAGGCAGTTGCGGCGCGTGCCATGGTCCGAACGGCGGCTTCTTCGGCAAGACCCTTCCGAAGGTTTCGGGCCTGGGTTCCCCGCAGGATAAACTGTTCAAGTTCTGCTCGTTCATTCTCCCGAACTTCATGACCGGCGTGCACGACCCCGCCAACTACTACGACGGCGCCATGAAAAGCGAGGCGGCATCGCATCCGGCCGGCGTCACCGCGCTTTACAACGCCTGCCACGGCATTTTCCTGGGCAGCGGCAAGCCCTTTCCTGCTACGCAACCCGCTTGGCTGGTTCACAGCAACCCTCCGTGAGGGTTCTCGCTTACGTATGAGCTGAAAAGCCGGGGGGCATCGGTCTCCCGGCTTTTTTACCGTCGTTAAACCCCGCCCCAAACCTCCGTCGCCACCTCAACGCAGCGGCGCAGCTTCGCCCATTGTTCTTCCTCGGTCAGCGTATTGCCTTCCTCGGTGGACGCGAAACCGCATTGCGGCGACAGCGCCAACTGCTCCAGCGGCAGATATTTGGCGGCCTCGTCGATTCGGCGCTTCAGATCGTCCTTGGACTCCAGCTCGCCCGTCTTCGACGTCATGATCCCCAGCACCACCGTCTTCTTGCCGCGCGGCACGAAGCGCAGCGGCTCGAATCCGCCGGCACGGTCGGTGTCGTATTCCATGAAATACGCATCGGAGGCGATCTCGTTGAACAGCACCTCCGCCACCGGCTCGTAACCGCCCGACGCCACCCAGGTGGAGCGGAAATTGCCCCGGCAGAGATGCATCGAAATCGTCATATCCGCCGGCTTCGCCTCAATGGCGCGGTTGAGCATCGACGCGTAGGTGCCGAGCAGGCCTTCGACATGTTCGCCGCGGGCTTTCAGGGCGGCGATTTGTTCGGGGTCGCAGAGATAGGCGATGTTGACCTCATCGATTTGTAGATACTTGCAGCCGGCCGCCGCGAAGGCGCCGACCGCTTTGTTGTAGGCCTCGCCCAGGTCGCCGAAGAACCCGTCCAGCGAGGGGTACGTCGTCCGGTCGATCGCCTGCCGCCCGCCGCGGAAATGCACGACCGAGGGGGACGGGATCGTCTGCTTCGGCACCGCGTTGCGCACGTGGGAGGCCAGATACCCGTAATGATCCAGCATCGTCGGCTTGGACCACCCGATCGGCCCCGTCACCCGCAGCGCATGCCCGAGCGGCACGTTGCCCTTGAACTGGATTTTCTGCTCGGGTTCGTAGATTTCCACGCCATCCAGCCCGGCGACGAAATCGTAGTGCCAGTAGGCGCGGCGATATTCGCCGTCGGTGGCGGCGCGCAGGCCGATTTCCTCCTGTTTGGCGACGGCGGCGGCGATGCAGCGGTCCTCGACCTCGCGCAAAGCGTCCAGCGGCAGCGCGCCGGCTTTCCATGCGGCGCGGGCGGCTTGCAACTCCTTCGGGCGCAGCAGGCTGCCAACGTGATCGGCGCGGAACGGGGGATTGGGTCCTGGCATGACACGGTTTCCTCGGCGGTGGTTGGGAATAACCCTAGCTCAGCCCGCCGGTTCGCGCATACTGCCCCCTACGTTGCCCGAGGACTCAGCATGCGCCGCCGTACATTCCTGCAAACCGCCGTGACCTTGCCTTTGGCCGCGCCGGCCCTGGCCCAACCCGCCAAGACGGCGACGCTACGGTTCATCCCGCAGGCCAATCTGACCTCGCTCGACCCGATCTGGACGACGGCGACGGTCACCAACAACCACGGCTACTACGTCTACGACACCATCTACTCCGCCGGACCCGACATGCGCCCACGCCCGCAAATGGCCGAGGGGCATGAGGTTTCGGCCGACGGCCGAACCTGGCGCATCCGCCTGCGGCCCGGCCTGACGTTCCACGACGGCACACCGGTGCATGCCACCGACTGCAACGCCAGCATCCAGCGCTGGTGCAAGCGCGACGCCATGGGGCAAATCCTGGATGCGGTGGTCGAGACCTGGGCCGCACCCGACGACCGCACGATGGAGCTGCGGCTGACCCGCCCTTTCCCGCTGCTGCTGGACGCGCTCGCCAAACCCGATGCCTCCGTCCCCTTCGTCATGCCCGAACGCATCGCCCGCACCGACCCGATGAAGGCGTTTACCGAGGTGGTGGGATCGGGTCCGTACCGGTTCCTGCCGGATGAATATGTCTCCGGCGCCCGCGTCGCTTATGCGAAGCACGAGGCCTACGTGCCGCGTTCGGAAAAGCCGGAATGGGCGACGGGCGGCAAGATCGCCTATCTGCCGCGGGTCGAATGGAACGTGATCCCGGACTCCGCCACCGCCGCCGCCGCCATTCAGCGCGGGGAGGCGGACTGGTGGGAACGCCCGTTCAACGACCTGCTGCCGGTGATGCTGAAAGACCCTGGAGTCACTAGCATCATCGCCGATCCCTCCGGCCGGAACAGCGTGCTGCGGTTCAACTGCCTGCACCCGCCGTTCGACAATCCGAAGGTGCGGCAAGCCGTGCGGGCGGCCATTAAGCAGGAGGACTACATGCGCGCCGCCGTCGGCGACGATACCAGCTTATGGCGGACATGCCGCTCCGCCTTCCCCTGCGGCACGCCTTATCAGTCCGAAGCTCTCGGCCAGCGCCTGATGGAGGGCAATATGGACACCGCCCGCCGCCTGCTGGCTGCTTCCGGTTACGCCGGCCAACGCGTCGTCATCATCAACCCCACCGATTTCCCGCTGATCGGTCCGCTCGGGCAGGTCACCGCCGATCTGCTGAAACAGATGGGCATGAACGTCGATCTACAGGAATCCGACTGGGGCACGGTGGTGCAACGCCGTGCCTCGCGAGAGCCGGTTGAGAAAGGCGGCTGGAGCATCTTCCACACCACCGGTTCGTCCTCCGGTTGGGTCAATCCAGCGGTGGCGCAGCAACTGCGGGGTCAAGGGGCGAAAGGCTGGTTCGGCTGGTGGGACAACCCGAAACAGGAGGAACTCGTGCGCGACTGGCTGGCCGCCCCGGACGAAGCCGCACAGACCCGCGTCGCGATGGCCATCGGCGAACTGGCGATGGAGGAAGTGCCCTCCATTCCGCTGGGCCAGTACTACATCCGTACGGTGTTCCGGAAAAATCTGGTCGGTATGCTGCAAGGTCCGTGCCCGCTGCCCTGGAACCTGCGGCGGGTTTGAACCTGGCTACCGGTCCAGCCAGACGTCCTCCATCCGCCACCCGTTGTACTGACTGTTCACCATCAGGGTCAGCCCTTTGACATAAGGCTGCCAGCAGGTCGCTGCCTTCCGGTGGTAAATCACCGGACGCGCGGCGCCAGCCTGTAGCGCGTAGTCGATCTCCCACACCAACTGCCTGCGCTTGACGGGATCGGTCTCCCGCGATTGCTGCTCGACCTTCGCGTCCACCGCCTTGTCGCAGTAGCCGGTGTAGTTGCGCGGGGTGCCGCAGACGTAGTTCTGGTAGAAATTCGGGTCCGGGTCGTCGCTGCCCAACCCCAGGACGCTGACGCCCATGATGTAGTCTTTCTTGATCAGCTTCGGCACCCAGGTCGCGGTCTCCGTCGTTTCCAGCTCCCCATCGATGCCGATGTCCTTGAGCTGATCGATCAGCAGCGTCGCCGGATCGCGATAGACTGCCAGATTGCGCACCGACACTTTCACCGAAAGCCGCTTGTCCGGCCCATACCCCAGCCGAGCCATGATGGCCTTGGCGTCCGCTCGGTTCTTTTTGACGTCTTCGCCGTAGCCGGGCAAGGCTTGCAGCATCGCGGCCGGTAAGCCCCAAAATCCTTCCGGCGCCGGCTGCATCGCGCCCCCGATGTCGCCCGCGCCCTGGCCGAGGATGTCGATGAAGGCCTTACGGTCCAAGGCGAGAACGACCGCTCGGCGCAGATCGGCGTTGTCGAACGGCGGCACGGTCTGATTGATCAGCAGCCCCACGGACTCGCTGGTCGGCGCGATCTCGCAGTGCGCGGTGGGGGATTGCGCCTTCAGGTCGGCCAGCAGCGGTACGGTGATTTCATTGGGAAAGGTCAGGTCGAACTTCCCGGCGATGAACGACAACATGGCGGTCGAGCGGTTCGGGATGATCGTATACTCGACCCCGTCCAAATATGGCCGCCCCGGCTTCCAGTAATCGGGATTGCGCGCGACCTTGATGCCCTGATTGGGCTGATATTCCACGAACTTGAATGGTCCGGTGCCGATCGGGTGGGACCGCATGTCTCGCGGCGGCACATGGCACGGATACATCGGGCTTTCCCCGGTCGCGAGCAACGACAGCAGCGCCGGCTGCGGGCGCTTGAGGTGAATCGTTGCCTCCCGCTCCCCCTTCGTCGTGGTGCCGGAGACATTCACCCACCAGCTGCCGCGATAGTTCAGCCGCAGCTTTTCCTTTCCTTCATTGATCAGCAGATCCATCGTGCATTTGACGTCGGCGGCGGTGAACGGCTTGCCGTCGTGCCATTTCACCCCCGCCCGCAGCGTGAACGTCAGTGCGGTATGATCGGCGTTCCAGGACCAGGCGGTGGCGAGGTCCGGGCGGATGGTCGCCTCGCTGTTTTGCGGGATGTGCTGGTCGTAGACCACCAAGTTGTTGAACACGCCCATCATGGGCATCAGCACGCCGACCGTTCCTTCCTCATGGATCGACATGCTGGCCGGGCTGTCGCGGTGGTAGACGCGCAGCACGCCGCCCTGCTTCTGGGCGTGCCCGGCGAGCGGGACCAAAATGAGCAGCAAAGTCATCGTCCAGACGATTCGCTTCATGGCACGTTCCCCAGCGGAGGACGCCTTGGCCGGCGTCTTTTTTCCCCACGGGAACCATACCGCTCGCCCGGCCGGTTACGCCAAGAAAAATCTCAGCCGGCCGCCCAAGCGCTGCATATCGGGACGACATCGTCCGGCGGCGTGCCACGCCGCACCAGCGCGGCGAGCCACCGGGCCAAACCGGCATGCTTGACCGCTTTCGGATCGACGACCTCGATAACCTGCATCATGCCCTTATCTTCATGCTTGAGGACATGGCAGTGATACATGAACTTGCCGACGATATCCGGGTTGAGGAACGCGAGGCGAATCTTGACCGATCCACGTTCCGGCACGCGCACCGTGTCCAGCAGCCCCTCGAACGGCACCGGCTTGTCGTTCACCGCCATCACCTGGAACGGCAGCTGATGAATGTGGAACACATGCATGTCGTCGGAGTCGTTGCGGATCGTCCAATCTTCGACATCGCCGAGATTGACGCGCGTATCGACACGCGCGTGATCGAACAGCCGGTCGTTCATGAAGAATTTCTCGGAATCCTTGGACTGCGTGAACACGAAGGTCCGAAACGATTTGGGTGATAACTGCGACAGGTCTTCCAGTTTCGGTGCCGTGGGCTTCGGCGCGCTGACGGCGGCGCCGCCGATCGTCACATGGCCGATGGTGCGGTTGGGCGACATCTTGTCGTCCTGTCCGGTCAGAACGTTGCGGGCAACCAGCCCGTAAACCCCCGGCGCCCCGCCGGTCACCAGCACATCCAGGCGCGACGCCGGGCCGATATCCAGAACCTCGGCTTCCACCGGCGCCGGCACCAAATTGCCGTCCCGCGCGACCACGGTGAATTTATGTCCGTCCAGCGCCAGATGCGCCGCGAGGTTGGAGCTCTGATTGCCGACATGCCACAGGACGGCTTCACCCGGCCGCATGGCTTCTTCGATGTTGGTCTGGCCGTTGATTGTCGCGATGACGCCATGCCATTCCTCGGCGATCTTCGGATCTTCGCTATCGTCCATTTCCACCGTTTTCAGGGTAAACAGACGCTCCCTAACCGCACCGAGGTTCGGCACCCGGTTGGCGAGGCCTTCGACGATCAACGCACCGCTCAGCCCCAATCCCACCTGCTTTTCCGACAGCCCGTGCGGATGGGCGTGGTACCAGTATGTTCCCGGCGGCTGATCGCGGGGGATTTTGACCTCGTAATCGAAATCCTTTCCGGCGGGGACCAGCAGATGCACATTGTCGCTATTGCCGCGCGGTGAGGTCTGCATGCCATGGAAATGTAGGTTGGACGGTTCGGCCAGTCGGTTTTGAAAGTGCACCCGCAACTTGTCGCCCGGCCAAAGCCGCAGCACGGGGCCCGCGAATATTCCATTATACGCGATTGTATCGACGGAAACGCCGTCGAAATTCGTCTTGCCGGTCTTTGCCTCCAACGTGACGGACAGGATGCCGTCATGGGCGACCGATTCCGGCACGTCGCTCAAAGGCGGCGGATTGGGTTCGGCCGAGGCGGCAATGATCGCGCCGCCGAGGCTCGCCAGAAGCGCGGCCGGAATCAGAAACCGCGGACGGATCATGCCGCCAACTCCAATGCAGATGTGGTCAAACGATCGAACCATGTCTCGTCGGCGGGATGAAGCCGCAAACGCAGCAAATCGCCGTCGTGCGCGATGATTGTGCAGGGAATCGGGTCGGTCCCCGACAACGCCATCGTACCGTTTGCCCCGGCCGGGCACGGCGGATCCGCGACGCAGAACACCGCGGCGCCGTGACGGGCGAGATCGCGGGTTTCCGCCTCTAGCATTCTTTCGCCGATACGCAGCCTGCATGCGAGCCGCACGGGGGCACGTTCTTCCCCTCGGCGGTTCACGTGGACGGTCGATCCCCGAATGGTGCGGACCACCACGCGTTGCAGCGCCTCCACCTGGTCGCGAATCTCCATGGAAACCTCGGTCACCTGGGTCGCGACCGTCCCCGCACCGCGCGCGATGCCGTGAACCCCGGCGATTTCCCTGGCAACCAGGCGCGTGGCGGTGGTCAGATCGCTCAGGTTGGCGGCGATGTCGCGTGTGGCGTCGTCCTGTCGCGCGACATGGTCGGATACCAATCGCGCGACTTCTTCGGCCTCCATCAGGGTGGTACCGACGCCGGCGACGGCCCGTTGGGTCAGCGCGACCAAGCTCTGCACTTCGGCAAGGATCGAGGCGATATCGGTCGTGGAATGCGCGGTTTGCGCTGCGAGGCTTTTGACCTCGTTGGCCACCACGCCGAAACCGCGCCCCGCGTCGCCCGCTCGGGCGGCTTCGATCGTGGCGTTCAGCGCCAGCAGGTTCGTCTGCCGAGCAATCGAACCGATGATGCTGGCGGCGTCGCCAATGCGATTGGCAGCGCCCGCCAGTCTGGTCACGGACTCCGCCGCTTCCGACCCGGCCGAAACGGCGCGCCGGGCGATGTCCGTGGATCGGGTCACGCTGACCGCGATCGCATGCATGGCGTCGGTGATCCGTTCGGCGGCGGTCGCGGCGGTCTCGCTGCCGCCAAGAGCGCTGTCCGCCTGCGCGCGCACAAGATCGGAGGTGCGCAACAGCCGCGCGACTTCATCGGCCAGTGTCTTGGCCTGGGCCGCCATGTCGGCCATCCGGTTGCTCGCGGATTGCACGGCCGCGCCGATTTCGTGTTCGACCCGGTCGGCCATGGAGCATAATTCGTTCGTCAGCGCTTGTTGGCCGCGGGCCTCGGCCTCCCGCTCCTGTTCCCGCATCGCGGCGATTTCCTGGATATTGTCGGCGATGGCACGTTGCATCGTATCGAGTGCTCGCAGCAACCGCGCCGGTTCGTCCCGCCCTTTCGCGCGAATGGGATTGTCCAACTTGCCGCCGGCAATCGCGGTGGCAACATCGAGTGCGCGTCGCAGGGGCGGGATGACCGAACGCCACAGGATCAGACCGATCGTCGCGACGACGCCGATCACGCCATAGCCGATCCGCCACAACCAATCCCGGCTGCTCCCCACCATCTCCTCCGCTCGGTCGCGCGCTTCGAGACCATCGGCATCGAAGCGTTTCACGGCCTTGATCAGGGCATCGTCGACGGCGGCCAACTGCGCCGGTGTCGCCGCGTTGCCAGCCGCACGCACGATTTCCAGACGCTGATTCACCAGATCGACCGCCGCACGGGCGCGGTCGCTGCTGGCGCGTTCGCGGGCAATCGCGAGAAAATCGGCGATCTTCGCGACCCGGCGCGGATCGGGGGGAAGTGCCGATTCATAGCGTACGAATTCCCCCTGCGCCTTGCCGATATGGCTGACCCCGACGACCGCGCTGTCGTAGATATCGATCGCCAAGGCCCCCAAGTCCTGTTGCAGCCTCCAGGCCACGACCCCGCCCGCAGATGGTGCAAGGACGAGGGCAATGCATGCGATCAGGAACTTGGCTTTCAGGGTCATGAGTTGGCCTATTTTACCGCAATCGTCATTTTCATCTTGGGGTGGATTGCACAGCGCACCGTGAAATTCCCGTCCTTGCCGAACATGTGTTCGATGGACGTGCCGGGCTTTTGCGATCCTTTGTCGGTTGCTGTGCCATGTTCATCGATAACGTTGATGTTGTGGGTCACGTCGTCGTGGTTGACGAACTGCACCACATCGCCCTTCGCGACCGACAGATGGGTGCGGCTGAACCTTTGTCCCACCTGATCGACCTCGGCCGAGGCGGCCAAGGCGGCACCGCCGGCTAGCATCGTGACAAATGAAACGGCGATCCAATAATTTCTCACGTTGGCGGCATCCCAAGGGTTGGCGATGTCCGGGACGGACATCGGACAATGGGGCCTTAATTAGACCTCCGCCGTATGTCCAGACCGAGCGAGTCACCTTATTTCACCGCGACCGTCATTTTCATTTTGGGGTGAATGCTGCACCGCACGGTGAATTTACCCGCCTTGTCGAACAGCTGCTCGATCGACTCGCCCGGTTTTTGCAGGCCTTTATCCAGGGCGTTATCGTCCTCATCGATCACATTGATGTTATGCGTGACGTCGTCGTGATTGACGAAACGCACAGCATCCCCGCGCGGGACCGCGAGCGTGGCTTGGCTGAATTTCTGCCCGACCTGATCGATTTCAGAGGCCCCAGCGTAGCAGATGCCGCTGGCGAGCACGATGGCGGCGGGCGTAACGATCCAGATATGGCGCATGGTTGGAACTCCTTGAGGATGTTTAGAAACGGAACGCGGTCCACAGGCTCAGGAACAGCGCATTGTTGTCTGCCGCTCGGTTGCTGCTGCCGTTGAACTGCGTGTAGGCGACGTATTGCAGCGCGATCCGTATGTTCACGGACTGCCACGGAGAATTGGGCTTGCCCCAGGGCACGTAAGCAATCTCTCCGATAAATCCGGCGCTGTTGGGCACGGGTGCGGGCAGGCCGAAATACAGCGGATTGGCCGCGCCGGAGGTTTGGAAATATTGCACTGTCGGTGTCCAAGTGGCGCCGATGCTGTAGGACACATCGGCGCGCAGGGTATCCAGATTTCCGCCTCGGTTGACGCCGGACAGCACGTTGCTGGCCGATAGGCGCTGATCCTCGTGAATCCATGTCGCATGCGCGGAAATCATGTCGCTGACCACGCTTTTCGTGTCGGCGATCCATTGATAATTGGCGTCGAAGGCGATGTCGGTGAAGCTGTCGGTGCGCCCGGCGCTGCCATCGCCGCCGGGATACAGGCTGGCATGCAGCCCGTAAGTCCCGACCTGAATATTCTGCCGGTCGCCGTCGAAGCTGTGCTGAAGGGCCAATCGCCAATATGGGATCGGGCCTTTCAACGTGTCGGTGCCGGAGACGGGAACCTCCCCCAACGCGTTACGGGTATCGCGGCTCAAGCCGCCGTACAAGGCCGCGGCCAGATAAACTGTGTCGTTCCAAAGCGTGTAGATGCCGGCGCCGCCGACATTATGGGCCAGCGAACCATCGAGCAGCGCCGCGGCGAGAGGCGTCGGGGCCAGTTTGCTGCTGTTGTAGGGAAAGCCCCAAACCGGCGTGGAGTTCCACAGATCCTCGACCGTGGGGGAATTATTGACGGTCACGCCCCAGACGAGGTCCTGGTCCCAGGGGCTCGCGTCTCGGGCATATCGGAAGTCGGCATTGTCCAGATTTACGGTCCGAGCGACCCCGTCGTAGGTGATCTGGACAAAGGACCCGAGATGCGGGGCGAGCTTTCCGGCCAGATAAACCGACCCCTGATCGAACGAGGCATTGTCGTTCGGTGCGAACCACCGTGCCGCGCCGCCTTGTTGGTCGGCGTTGGTGTGGGTGTAGGACGTTTGAATCGTCACCGCGATCGGTGGGCCGTGGGGTTTGCCGTCGGTCGAGGAATAGCCGTACAACTTGAAGTCTCGGGCGAAGGGCTTCAACTGCGGCCCGAACGCGCCGACGTGGCAGGCGGCACAGGGCTGACCCGTCTGCTCCGCGAAGCTGGGCACGGCTTTGGCCGGCGTGGGCTGCGCCAGCAGGCCAACGAACGCGAACAGCGCCACGACGACCGGAAACCGCCAACGAACTCGGTCCATGAACACTCCTGTGGGGTTGGGCAGGCGGAGTGTCCGAGAAAAAGGTAAAGAAAAGGTTAACGGAAACGCGGAAATGCAAATTTTTTGCGATGGCCCGCCTAGGGCATCGTGGCTTGCCAGCCGGGAAACCGAGCCTAGTATCCGATGCAAAGCTTGGAGGGACGCCATGATCACCGTTCAGCAGTTGCATCCCCTGTTCATGGGAGAGATCGGCAACATCGACCTGCGCCAGCCCCTGGATAAGGACACGGTCGACGCGCTGTCCGATGGTATTAACAAGCATGCGGTGCTGGTGTTCCACGACCAGTTCATCGACGACGAGCAGCAACAGCAATTCAGCCGCAACTTCGGCGATTTGGAGACGACGGTCCGAGCCTATCGCCGCGATTTCGTGCCGCGGCTGGATGTGCACATGGCCGATATCTCCAACCTCGACGAAAACAACCGCGTGTTGCCGGCCAACGACCGGCGGCGGTTGAACGCGCTGGGCAACCGGCTCTGGCATTCGGATTCCAGCTTCAAGCGCGTGCCGGCCCGCTTCTCCTTGCTGTCCGCTCGGACCATTCCGGCCGAGGGCGGGGAGACCCAATTCGCCGACATGCGCGCCGCCTGGGACGCCATGCCCGACAAGATGAAGGCTCGGGTCGAGGGCATGATCTGCGAGCACACGCAACTGTATTCCCGCGGCAAGATCGGCTTCACCGACTGGTCGGAGGAAGAGCGCGTCAAAATGGCCCCCGTGCCGCAGCTGATGGTGCGGACGCATCCGGGATCCGGCCGCAAATCCATCTTCCTGTCGTCCCACGCCGGCCGCATCCGCGGGATGGAGGAGCCGGAAGCCCGCATGCTGCTGCTCGACCTGACCGAGTTCGCGACGCAGCCTCAGTTTGTCTATACCCACGTGTGGAAAGTTGGCGACTTGGTGATGTGGGACAACCGCTGCACGATGCACCGCGCTCGGGAATACGACGAAACCCAGGTGCGCGATCTGCACCGCACGACGGTGTCCGACGGCCGGCCAACCGTGCCGGAAGAATTGGCGGCGTGACGACCATGGCGCGGCTGTTTGTCGCGCTGTTGCTGCTGGTGCCGCGGCTGGCGTTGGCCGGCTGCGCACCGATTGCGATGCAGACGCCTCGGGTCTGGTTGGCATCGGCATCGGACCCTGCGCTGACGATCGCCTTCCTGGGGCATGCGAGCTTCCTGCTGGAAACGCCCGCCGGCATTCGCGCGGTGACCGACTACAGCGGCATGTTCAGCCCGCCGGAGCCGCCCGATCTGGTGACCATGAACCACGCGCACGGGACGCATTTCACGCTGCATCCCGATCCGCGCATCCGCCACGTTTTGCACGGCTGGCAGGAGGGGCCGAAACCGCCCGCCTACGAAACGGTGGTCGGCGATCTCCGCGTGACGAACCTGCCGACCAACCTGCGTGCCTGGGGCGGCGGGACCGAGGTTAACGGCAATTCGATCTTCGTTTTCGAAAGCGCCGGCCTGTGCGTGGCGCATCTGGGGCATCTGCACCATTTGCTGGAACCCGCCGATCTGGCGGTGCTCGGCCGCATCGATGTCGCGATGATCGCGGTGGATGGCGGCTATACGCTCAGTCAGCAGGATGCGCTGGCGGTGATCGGGCAGATCAACCCGCGCGTCGTGCTGCCCATGCATTATTTCACCTACGACCGGTTGCTGGCCTTCCTGGCGCTGCTGCGCGATACCCACGACATCCAAATACGGGACAATCCGGCCATCGTGCTGTCCCGCGCCACACTGCCGGAACGGCCGACCGCGATCGCGCTGCCGGGCCCGCACTGAACTCAGAGGAAACAGAAGATGACCGTCGCCCGTAAACTCGCCGAATTCCTGACCGGGGTTTCGGTTTCCGACCTGCCGGCCCAGACGATGGACTACGCGGCGATGATCGTGGCCTCCACCTTCGCGTCGGCCGCGTTCGGGACCACGATCGCGTCCGCCCAGATCGTGCGCGATCTGACGAAGGAGCAGGGGGGACGGCCGGATTCGTCCATTTGGTTCGACGCCGGCGCCAAACTGCCGGTCGCCCAGGCGGCCCGGGTCAACGCAATGCTGAGCGACGCCGCGGCGTCGGACGACAGCGACCTGCGCGCCATCGTCCATGCCGGCACGCCGCTGACCGCGACGTCGCTGGCTCTGGCGGAACAGCTGGGATCGTCGGGCGAGGACGTGCTGGCGGCGATCGTCATCGGGTATGAGGCGGCGGGGCGGATCAGCGACCCGATCTCCTCTGGCTTCCGAGCGCGGGGGTTCCACGGGTGCCATGGCGCGGTGTTCGCTGCCGCCGGGGCCGCTGCCTATCTGATGAAGCTGGATGTGCCGCAGACGGCGCAGGCCTATGCGATCGCCGCGACCTCCATCGGCGGGCTGGCGACGGCGGCCGATACGTCGGTGGCGCGGGAGTACCATGCCGGGCTGGCGGTACAGCTGGGGATCCAAGCCGCTCAGGCGGCGCAGCGCGGCTATCTGGCGGAGGAGAGCATCCTGGAAACCTACCAAGGGTTCTTCGAGGTCTATGGCGCCGACAACGGCGCCGCTGCGGGCGAGCAGGCGCTGGCCGGCATGGGCGAAAGCTGGGACATCGTCACCGACATGGCGATCAAGCTGGTGCCCGGCGGGCACCCTTATCACTCGCTGGCGGAAGCCGCCGCGAAGGCGGTCAAGGCCGGCGGGTTCTCGGTGGGCGAGATCGCCTCCATCGAAGTCTCCCGGCCGGGCTTTACCAAGCTCGGTGGGCCGAAATACCCGGCGGACCTGATCGATATGGCGCACAGCCCGCATTACTTCGTGGCGGCCGGGGCGGCGGACGGGACGTTCGGCTGGGCCAATGCCAGCCCGGAGAAGATCGCCGATCCGGTTATTCATGGGCTGATCGACAAGGTGCGCGTCGGGCCTCAGCCGACCGAACACGCGGCGTTGTACCGGCAAGGGTCCACGGTGACGGTGACGGCCACGGACGGACGGTTTGCCCGCAGCACGGTGCTGCTGCCGTATGGCTCCGGCGCGCTGGGCATTGACTGGGCGGATATCGAGGCGAAGTATCGTACGCTGATGCCGGCCTCCGGCCTGGGTTCGGAAGCCATCGAGGCCAGCCTGAAGGCGGCGCGCGGGCTGCGGCAAGCGGCGAATGTTTCGGGACTGATCGCGCTGTTGCGCGGCTTCTAGACGATTGCAAGGTGAGGAGACTAGAGATGGCGAGTATAGTCATGTTGAAACACCGGGACAGCGGTCTGGTGAAGCGCGGCTTCTACGGTTTTTCATGGACGACGCTGTTTTTCGGGTTTTTCCCGGCGTTGTTTCGCGGCGATTTCATCACCTTTCTGGGCGGCTTCGCGGTTCTGATCGTGTTGGGGATTTTTACGATCGGCATCGGTACCGGTATCGCCATGATCGTCTGGGCGTTTTGGTACAACAAATATTACACCCGCAAATTGCTGGAACGCGGCTACGTGTTCGCCGATGCCGAGGGTGTGGTAGCCGAAGCCAAGGCCAAGCTTGGCGTGGCTTGATCGGGAGCATACCATGTCTCGCACTCTGCTAAAAAATACACGGGTTTTCGACGGTTCCGGCACCGGTTTGTTTCCCGCCGACGTGCTGATCGATGACGATCGCATCCGCGCCGTCGCTCGGTCCTTGGGCCAGTTGGAAGCGCCGGGGGCGGAGGTGGTCGATGCCAAGGGCATGACGCTGATGCCGGGCATGGTGGAAGGCCACGCCCACATCACCTTCATCAACGGCGCGCGGTCCACCGATCTGGGCGACACCCCGCCCGAAGAACACACTTTGATCGCTGCCCGTAACGCTCGGCTGTTGCTGGATCACGGGTTTACCAGCGCCTACAGCGCGGCGTCCGCGAAATTGCGGATCGATGTGGTTATTCGGAACGCTATCGAGGCAGGCGATCTGCCGGGGCCTCGGCTGCGCGCCTGCGGACCGGAAATTACCGTGACCGGCGGATTGGGGGACGAACGGCAGGCGCACCAGTTCCGCGACAGTTTCGCCATCGTCGCGGACGGGCCGGTCGAAGTGACGAAGCTCGCGCGTCTGTGCGTGCGGGAAGGTGTGGACAGCATCAAGCTGAATATTTCCGGCGACGATCATACGCGTACCGGATCGTTGCCGCGCACGGTCATGAGCGATGAGGAAATCCGTGCCGGCGTCACGGTCGCGCGCGATTTCCACCGCATGGTCAACGCGCACTGCCGAGCGGCGGAGAGCGTGAAGCGGGCGGTCAGGGGCGGGGTGGACGTGATTTATCATTGCGAACACGCCGACGAAGAAGCGCTGGATTTGCTGGAAGCGGCGAAGGATCGTGTGTTCGTTGGGCCGGCGATCGGGTTGTTGCACGCGGCGGTGCATGAGGCGCCGGAAGGAACGATCCATCGGGGCATTCGGCACGGTATCGAATTGGGTCTGGCGGCGGCATCCCGCTGCTACCCCGAGATGAAAAAGCGCGGCATCCGCGTCGTGGTCGGCGGCGATTACGGGTTCGCTCGGACTCCGCAGGGTCAGAATGCGCGGGATATCGAACATTTCGTCCGGCATTTGGGATATTCGCCGGCAGAGGCGCTGGTGTGTGCCACGCGGTATGGGGCGGAGCTGATGGGGCTGGGGTCCGAGGCCGGGCAGGTCCGGGAGGGATTTCTGGCGGATTTGCTGCTGGTGGATGGGGACCCGGTGGCGGATGTGCGTGTGCTGCAGGACCGGAGCCGGTTGTTGGGGATATGGAAAGGTGGGGTTGTGCATAAGCTGGATCGGCCGGGGTTGGAGCGGTCGGAGGTTCGGGCGGCGGAGTAGGGCCCTATCCCGAACCACTGCCGAAGATCGCTCCTGCCCTTGGTGGCCCCAAATCAGATTGTCGAGCAGGCGAGGGGTCAGGTTTGGAAACTCATGCGTGAGCTTGGCGCAGGCTTCGACCACAGCGGTCGCAGCGTGCGACGGTAGGGCATCGTCGCGCCCCACCGCGTTGGCCACGAAACGGCAAATTATGCGATCGGGTTTGACTAATACCAACCGAACCAACCACTGACGCACCGGAATTCGCCACATCGTCATACTGACGAAGGTCAGCATCCACGATTTTCTTGGTAGCAGCTAGCAAGTCGTGGATGCCGACCTGCGTCGGCATGACGATTTACCACACGCCGATGCGTCAATGGTTAGGTCCGCTGGTATAAGGACCCGTCGCCCGCAAGCATCATAAAATATCGAAATGAGATCCCGGAGCGTTGTCCCGGTATGTCTCCGATCGCCCGCTCCGCACGTAGCGCGCACGTTGCATCGCGAATGTCCGCGAAATCGTCCACTCCGGCGTTTGCGAAGCGCACCATGCGTCTACGGCCTTCTGGGTATTTCGGTAGCGCACGCCGATGGAGAATACCGCATCTATCACGCATAGCGGTAACGAATGATATTCGTATTCCTTACCCAAACGCGCGGCTGCGAGATTGGGAATATTTCTACGGACTGCCTCGGCGACCATAGCGCCAAAGCCGTGCGTTTTCAGTGAACCACCGTCGGGTTGTATGTACGAACCAGTCGACTCCAACCATCCTTCCGGGATCTCATCGCCGGGCAACACTTCATACGTTATCCCCGCTTACGCCAAAATTTCCGCCATCCGATCTGGCTCGGCTCCAAGATACACCGCATCGTACCGTCTGATCGTGGTGTCGTACGACGCTCCAACGGAACCAAACGCGCTATCGGGCAGCCGCTTTTCGCGATGACGATTTCCTCGCTGGCAGCCGCGCGGTCGAGAAGCGACGACAAGTTCGTCGTTGCGTCAAACAGATTGACGGTGTTCATACTCGCACCTAACCAAATCCAGCGAAGTCATGCGCGTCTGGATTCCGCGCGTCAAGAAAAACCGCGGGTCGGTGCCGTTGGCGATCCACGGGTCAAACCCGTGGATGCCGAAAGTGATGGCGATGGCCGCGTCCTAATGCGCGACCCCACGCAACCTCACCCCACCAGCTTCCGCATAGCCCGCAAATCCGCCTCCGGCCGAGCGCCGTAGTGCCCAATAACTTCCGCCGCCGCCAAACTCCCCAACCGACCGCAGGCCGGCAGAGCCAACCCCGCCGTCAACGCCGTCAGGAACCCAGCCGCGTACGCATCGCCGGCCCCGGTCGTATCCACAATCCGTGCATATTCCGGCGCCACAACCACCGTCTCGCCCCCGCGAAGCACAACGCTCCCGCCTTCGCCCCGTGTCAGCGCCGCCAGCCCCACGTCGCGCCGAGCATGTTCGGCCGCTGCCTCCCAGGTGTTTTCCTCGTACAGCGCGGTGATCTCGGTTTCATTGGCGAACAGAATATCCACATGCCCCGCCACCAGATCGCGGAACGCCGCGCGATGCCGGTGCACGCAGAACGCGTCTGACAGCGACAGCGCCACCTGCTTCCCGGCCGCATGCGCGGCGGCGGCGGCCTTACGGAACGCGGCCTGGGCCTCGGGGGGATCGAACAGATACCCCTCCAGATAGGTCACGGCGGCGGAGGCGACCAGTGTCGCGTCCACATCCGCCTCGCCCAACGTCACGCACGCGCCGAGGAACGTGTTCATCGTCCGCTGCCCGTCCGGCGTCACCAGGATCAGGCAGCGCGCGGTCGGCGCTCCCCCAATCAGCGGCGACGATGGGAAATCGACGCCGGCCGCCTTGATATCGTGCCGGAACACCCCGCCCAGCTGATCGTCCGCGACCTTGCCGATATAGGCGACTCGCGCCCCCAGCCCGGCCGCGACGGCGCAGGTATTGGCGGCCGACCCGCCGCTGCTCTCCACACCCGGCGGCATCGCCGCGTACACGGCCTCCGCCCGTTCGGCGTCCACCAGAATCATCGCGCCTTTGTGCATGTCGTGGCGCGACAGAAACCCGTCGTCCGCCCGCGCGACGACGTCGACGATGGCGTTCCCGATGCCCAGAATATCGATCATGCTTAGCGCCCCTTCACCGGGTGCGCGCGCACCGCTGCTTCGTTCACGTCCACACCCCAGCCCGGTCCCTTTGGCACGATCAGCATTCCATCTTCGATGACGGGCGCGTTTATGAACAGTTCGTCGCGCCATGCAACGCTGTCGATGTCGATTTCCATCACCCGCATGTTCGGCACCACGGCGCAGAAATGCGCGCTGACGGACGAGCACAAATGCCCGTAGTAGTTATGCGGGGCAACGTTGACCTCGTACGCTTCGGCCATGGAGGCGATCTTCAGGGATTCCAAAAACCCGTTCCAGATCACGTCGATGATCGCCACGTCGGCGGCGTAGGCATCCAGGAACGGCCGGAACGCCCGCCGCCCGGTGACGGACTCCAGCGACGCGATCGGGCAGGGCGCGCGCGAGCGGATCAGCGCCAACGCCTGAGGATCCCAGTTGTCGATCTCCAGCCATGTCAGGTCGTAGGGTTCGACCGCCTTCGCAACCAGCAGATTCCCCTCGGTCTTGAAGTGGTAGTTGATGTCGAGGTGAATCCCCATGTCCGGCCCGGCGCCATCCCGGAACGCCCCCAGCGTATCCCGCACCGCCTGCAACGTCTTTCGGTCCGCGTTCAGCTCGGGGTGGCCCGGAGTCCGCCCGAAACCCGGTCCGAACCCCACCAGCTTTTCGCCGTCGAACGGCAGGATATTGGTCTTCAGCGCCTTGAAGCCGCGCCGCTTTACCTCCGCCCCCAGAGCCGCCACGTCGTCGTAAGTGCGCAGCGGCGGTTCCCCCACGGCCTCGGCGTTGCGCACGCGGTAGGTGCCGCAATGGGACCAGTAGACGGGGATCCGCTCCCGCACCGGGCCGCCGAACAGCTCGTAGACGGGGACGCCGAGCGCCTTGCCCTTGATGTCGAGCAGGGCGTTCTCGATGGCGGCGATGGCGCGCTGGTTCACGCCGTTGGGCGCCTGGACCTGCCGGACGTACAGGAGGGAGTCGATCTGCTGGATGGGGCGAGGGTCCATCCCGATCAGCCCCTCCGCCATGCCGTGAATCACGGACGATAGGCCCTTGCTGCCATCGGCCTCGGTGTATTCGGACCAGCCCACCAGCCCGTCGTCGGTGGTGACCTTCAGGAAGGAGAAGGTGCGCCAGCCGGCGTCGCAGTGCAGGTCCTCGAACTTGGCGATTTTCATGGCGGTTTCCTCGGGGAGTTTCGTTGGTCTGGCCATCAGGCTAGCGTCGTTTGCGTATGGAGGCCACCGCATGACCACTCCCCCCAAAGTCGCTGTCATCGTCGGCGCCGGCGATGCCATTGGGTCCGCCGCCGCCCGCCGCTTCGCGCGCGGTGGCTATACGGTGTGCCTCGTCCGCCGCTCCCTGGAAAAAGCCGCCCCGCATGTCGCCGCGATTCAGGCCGAGGGCGGCCAAGCCCACGCCTTCAGCACCGACGCCCGCGACGAAGCCGCCATGACCGCGCTGTTCGAAACCATCGAGCGCGACATCGGCCCGATCGAACTCTGCCTGTTCAATGCGGGCGCCAATACCCAGATGGGCGCGCTGGAGACCTCCGGCACGTTGTTCGAGCGTGTTTGGCGGCTGGCCTGCTTCGCCGGCTTCCTCACCGGCCGCGAAGCCGCGCGCCACATGCTGTCGCGCGGCCGAGGCACGATCCTGTTCACCGGCGCCACCGCCAGCCTGCGCGGCGGCGCCGGTTTCGCCGCCTTCGCCGCCGCCAAAGCAGGGTTGCGCGCGGTTGCCCAAAGCCTTGCCCGCGAGTTCGGCCCGCAAGGCATCCATGTCGCCCACCTCATCATCGACGGCGGCGTCGACAGCCCAGCCATTCACGCTCGGCGATTGGCCCGTTTCGGTCCCGACGCCCCGCCGCCGGAACCCGGCAGCCTGATGGCGCTGGATACGGTGGCGGAGGCTTACTGGACGTTGCATACGCAACCCCGCGACGGGTGGACGCATGAGATGGATATTCGGCCTTCGGTAGAACGGTGGTGACACAACACATGCCCAACCTGACCCTATGGGGCGCCACGACCTCCCGCACGATCCGAGGCCACTGGGCCCTGCGGGAGCTCGGCCTGGACTACCGGTGCGAACCGATCCTCTCACGGAACGGCGACACCCAGACCGCGCGCTACACGGCGCTCAACCCACGGCAGAAAATCCCAACCCTGGTCGATGACGGCTTCGTCATCACCGAAAGTGCCGCCATCGTCGCCTACCTGTCGGCCACCTACGGCACCGACGCCAACCGGCTGGTCCCCACCGACCCGCGCCAGCGCGCCCGCTACGACGAATGGGTGTCCTTCATCCTGACGGAACTGGATGCCACCAGCCTGTATGTGGTGCGCCGCCACCTCGGCCTGCCGCAGATTTACGGCGCCGCCCCCGTGGCGGTGGAGGCCGCCTTCGCCTACTTCCAGCGCCAGATCGCCACCGTCGCCGCCACGTTGGACGATGATCGACCCTGGCTGATGGGAGACCGCTTCACCGGCGCCGACATCCTGCTCGCGACCTGCCTGACCTGGGCCGCCCGTCTGGATCAGCCGCTCGCCCCCAGCCTGACCGCTTACATGCACCGCGCCACCGCCCGCCCCGCGTACATCGCCGCCGAGGCCGCCAACCAACCCGCTTTCTGGAACCGCACCCCATGACAACCGGCCCCTTGCGCGGCGTCAAAGTGCTCGACCTCACCAGCGTCGTCTCCGGTCCGCACGCCGCGATGATCCTCGCCGACCAGGGCGCCGACGTGATCAAGGTCGAGGCGCCCGAGGGCGACATCATGCGCCGAGGCTCCATGACCCCCGGTTTCGTGTCGTCGAACCGCGGCAAGCGCTCCATCGTCCTGGACCTGAAGCAGCCGGACTCGCTGGCCGTGCTGCACCGCCTGATCGCCCGCGCCGACGTTCTCGTCCAGAACTTCCGGCCCGGCGTCGCCGACCGGCTGGGCTTCGGCGAAACGGCGGCCCGAGCGACCAACCCTGGCCTGATCTACGTGTCGATCAGCGGCGTCGGCGAAACCGGCCCTTATATCCGCAAGCGCGTCTACGATCCCGTCATCCAGGCGCTGTCCGGTCTGGCCGACATCCAGCGCGACACCGAAACCGGCCGCCCGCGCATGGTTCGCACTTTGATCGCCGATAAAACCACCGCCCTCGCCGCCGCCCAGGCGATCTGTGCCGCCCTCTATAACAAGGCCGTCCGCAATCAGGGCCAGCACATCCGCCTGTCCATGCTGGACACCGTCGTCGCCTATCTCTGGCCCGAGGGCATGCAGGACCTGACCCTGGTGGACCGCAAGGACGCGGGTGCCCGCCCCGCCGCCGCCCCCGATCTGATCTTCCAAACCCGAGACGGCTACATCACCGCCGGCGCCTTGTCGGACGCCGAGTGGCGCGGCATGTGCACCGTCATCGGCCACCCCGAATGGATCGAGGACCCGCGTTTCCGCACCGGCGCCGGCCGCTCCGCCAACGCCGCCGAACGCCTGACTCTGGTGGGCGAGGTCCTGAAAACCGGCGACAGCGCCGATTGGCTGACCCGTCTCGACGCCGCCCAAGTCCCCTGCGCCCCCGTGCTGAGCCGCCAGGAACTCCTGTCCGACCCGCAGGTCGTCGCCAACGGGCTGATCGTGGCGTTCGATCAACCTGGCCTCGGCCGCGTCCGGCAGGCTCGCCCCGCCGCCCGCTTTTCCGGCACGCCGTCCCGCACGCCCGGCCCCGCCCCCGCGCTGGGCGAGCACACGGCGGCGATCCTGGCCGAACTGGGGCTGTAAGCGGTGAACGCCGTCGTCGCGCCGATCGCACGCGCCGTCGGGCAGATCGGGGACCGGGTGTTCCTGACCGTGGTGGCACAGAGCCTCGGGCTGTCCGCTTTGGTGTTCTTCGCGCTGCATGCCGCCGCGATCGGGATCGTGCACGGCATGCTCGCCTGGCACGGCCCCCTCGCCTGGCTCGCCGATCTGCTCGGCTCCCTCGCCGCGTCGGCGTTGGCGCTGTGGCTGTTCCTGCCGCTGGCCGCGATCATCGCGTCCCTGTTCCTGAACCCGATCGCCGCGGCGGTGGAGGCGCGGTGGTACCCGCATCTCCCCCCGGCGGCAGGTGCGTCGGTCATGTCTCAAATCGGCGTCAGCCTGACGTTCGGCCTGCGGGTACTGGCGCTGAACATCCTGGCACTGCTGCTGGTCCTGCTGCTGCCGGGACCGGGTCTGCTGCTGGGCTGGGCCGTCGCGGCATACGGGCTGGGGCGCGGCCTGTTCCTCGCGGTGGCGATGCGCCGGATGACACGAACCGCCGCCGAACAGGTCTACGGCGCCGGCCGCTGGGCGATCCTGGCGCAAGGCGCGGCCATGGCGCTGAGTGGCACCGTCCCGCTGCTCAACCTGCTGATCCCGGTGATCGGCACCGCCGCGATGGTGCATGTGCTGGACCGGACCGTTGCCGGAATGGGTCCGGATGCCGTGCGCCTGACCGCTCCGAACCGGTAAGCGGCCCAGGGGAAAGCGACCCAAGGGAAAGCGACCCTGGGGGATCGCCGGGTGGCTCACGGCGTAAGGGGTCTTGCCGCCGATAACGCGCCATCTCCCTGACGGCCCCCACCAGCGCGCGGGTTTCGCCCACGGTCAGCATCGGCGTCGTCAGTTGCTGCCACACGAAAACCTCCGGCTGTTCCACCGCGTCATCGGTCCGCCGTATCGCCTGAATGGCCGGCACCAGCGCTGGTACCGGCAGCCGCGCGTCAGCCAACGCGGCCAGCACCCTGCCTCGGCGCACGACCGTCGCGGTCTCCGCCCGCATCGCACGGCGGGCCGGATCGGCGCGCCTGGATTGTGCCGCCGCGATACGAGCCTTGCCTTCCGCCGTTTTCGGCCCCGTCGAGGCGCCGCCATGCATCCGGCACCGCCCGTTCGCCATCGCGGGCCCTTTGCACGGGCAGCCCAACCGGGTCTTCGCCCCACACCGAGGTGCCAGATTCGGGTTCCCCCGCGGGTTCCCGTGCCGCAGCGGTCCCGTCTCCCGCTCACGGCGTACAGGGTCTTGCCGTGCGGCCATCGGCGCACGAGCGATGCCGCCCCGATAGAGGTCCAATGGCGACGCCGGCCCCGCCGCCAGAAGCGCCAGCATCCGCGTGGCATCGCGCACCAGCTCCGCGGCCGCGCGCTCACGGCATATGGGGTCTTGTGCCATACGCGCCGCGAGTTCCGGGCGGAGCGCGTCCAACCCAGGGACAGGCCCCACGGCAAGAACGCTGCTGCCCAGTAAATCGCGCAACGGCGCCAACGGTCGCCGTTCGGGCGGATGCCGGAGCAGCACATGGGACGGACAGGCGCCCGAGGCGCGGGGAGGTATTTTGTTCATTGTATGTTCTTATCGGTCGCCCCCATACCGAGGCAAGAACAACCACCCATGATAATCCGAGCAGGGCAATCGCTTGAACGCCGTCATTCGCCCCATCCGTCATCCCAGGGCTTGTCCCTACCGGATTCACACATCCCGCGAACGAATTCCCGATCGTCTGCGCGGCGCGCGCGTCCCGGAAAAATCCGCATGGACGTGCCGGTGGC
>CAITUP010000009.1 GCA_903895595.1 uncultured Acetobacteraceae bacterium
GGTCGGCATCCACGACTTTAGTGCCGGGAAAGTCGTGGATGCCGACCTCCGTCGGCATGACGATGTAGGAGGCGCCGACATGCAGTTCGTCCATCATCCGCCGGTTCCCCATCGCCAGCGTACGACCGGCCACTACTCCAACCACGCCGCGCCCAGCCAGGGTCCGAAACTCTGCTACCGGTTCCAGCGTCGCACCAACCGCCGCGTCCCGCACCGCTCGTCCCAGGCTGTGTTCGCTGCCGGCTTGCAACGACGCTGCCAGACGCAGCAGTGTGTCCCGGTCTTCGCCGTAACCGGCAACATCGACCAGTCGCGGCTTGCCCTCGGTCAACGTGCCGGTCTTATCGAAGGCGACGACCTTGACGTCATGCGCCATTTCCAGCGCGGCGGCGTCGCGGATCAGGATGCCGTTCTTCGCGGCGACGCCCGTGCCGACCATGATCGCGGTGGGGGTAGCCAGTCCCAACGCGCAGGGACAGGCGATCACCAGCACCGACACGGCGTGCATCAAAGCGATACCGCCCGCCGCGCCCGCCAGCATCCAGCCGCCGAACGTCGCGAGCGCGATAACCAGAACAACCGGCACGAACACCGCGCTGACCCGGTCGGCCAGACGCTGGATGGGCGCTTTGGACGCCTGCGCGTTCTCCACCAGCCTTACGATGCGGGCCAATGTTGTTTCCGCCCCGACGGCGGTGGTCTCGACCACCAAGCGCCCGTCCAGGTCGATGGCGCCAGCGGCGACGTGGGTGCCGGGGGCGGCCTCCACCGGACGGCTTTCGCCGGTCAGCATGGACGCATCGACGCCTGCCAGACCCTCGGTCACCACGCCATCGACGGGAATGCGCTCGCCGGGTCGCACCACCACGAGATCCCCGACCGCGACTTTGGCGATCGGCGTGCCGGTTTCCACCCCATCTCGCAGCACCAGCGCCATATCCGGCCGCAGCTTCATCAGCGCGCGTATGGCCGATCCGGTCTGCCGCCGAGCGCGGGTTTCCAGGAATTTTCCAAACAGGATGAAGGTGATGAGGAGAGCGGAGGACTCATAATAAAGGCCGTGCATGTGGCCGCTCGTGAGCCACGTCCAGGTGGACAGGCCCCAAGCGGCGGACGTGCCCAGAGCCACCAGCAAATCCATGTTGCCCGACATCGCTCGGGCGGCATGCCAGCCGGCGACGTAAAACCGCCATCCCAGGACAAACTGCACCGGCGTCGCCAGCGCGAACTGCGCCCAGCCCGGCAGCATCAGTGCCGGCACCACCATGCCCAGCAGCAGCGGCACCGACAACCCGGCGGCGATCAGGACGCGGATCAACTCGCCGGTGTCCGGCGGCGCAGCCTCCTTCGGCACGCTGGCGCCGTAGCCGGCTTTCTCCACGGCCTTGATCAGCGCTTCCAGATTGGCTGGGGCGGCGGTGGTAATGCGGGCCCGCTCCGTGGCCAGATTGACGGAAACGTCGGTGACGCCGGGGACGCGGGACAGCACCCGCTCCACCCGATTGACGCAGGAGGCGCAAGTCATGCCGGAGATCGAAAGGTCGGTGTCCATACCGCTAAATGGGGTGCGGGCCGGCCCCGGATCAAGGGTAAGGCTTTAGCCCACGCGCGACCGCCTGTATAAGGCCGCCAACGGATATGAAGGAACCAACGACATGAGCGAAGAAACCGCGACCCTGGGGGGCGGCTGCTTCTGGTGCCTGGAGGCGGTGTTCAAGGATTTGCGAGGGGTCACCTGGGTGATGTCCGGCTACGCGGGCGGTCATGTGCCGAACCCCGACTATTACAGCGTGTGCTCCGGCAAGACCGGCCATGCCGAGGTCGTGCAGGTGAAGTTCGACACGGACGAGCTATCCTACGCCGATCTGCTGCGGGTGTTCTTCGCCATCCACGACCCCACCACGCTCAACCGCCAGGGCAACGACGTCGGCACCCAGTACCGGTCGGCGATCTATGCGCACTCCGACGCGCAGGCCGCGACGGCGGCCTCGGTGATGAAGGAAATCGCCGACGCCAAAATCTGGGGCCCGGCCGCACTGGTCACCGAACTGGCGCCGTTCGCTGTGTTCTACGAAGCCGAACCGGAACACCACGACTATTTCGCCCGCAACCCCTACACCGGCTATTGTCAGGTGGTGGTGGCGCCGAAGGTGGCGAAATTCCGCAAACAATTCACCAGCCGCCTGAAGCGGGCCTGAGGGAGACACGACCATGGACCTGAGTTTCACCGACGAAGAACTTGCATTCCGAACGGAAGCGCGGCGGTTCTTTACGACCGAGGTGCCTGCTTCGATACGGGCGAAAGTCGCAGAAGGCGAGGGGCTGACCAAGGAAGACATGGTCACCTCGCAGCGCATCCTGAACGCCCGCAACTGGGCGACGGTGAACTGGCCGGTATCCTGCGGCGGGCAGGATTGGTCGCCGGTGCAGGTCTATCTCTACCAGGACGAGATGCAGCTGGCGCATGTGCCCGCGCCGATCGGCTTCAACGTGTCCATGGTCGGGCCGGTGATCGCCCAGTTCGGCAGTCAGGCGCACAAGGACTATTTCCTGCCGAAAACCGCGAACGCGGATATTTGGTGGTGTCAGGGATTCTCCGAACCCGGATCGGGGTCCGATCTTGCGTCGCTGCGCACCAAGGCAGAGCGGAAAGGCGATAAGTATATCGTCAATGGCCAAAAGACCTGGACCACGCTGGCGCAGCACGCCGATTGGATTTTCTGCCTCGTGCGGACCGATACGACGGTGAAGCAGCAGGAGGGCATCTCCTTTCTGCTGATCGACATGAAAACGCCGGGCATCACCGTGCGCCCGATCGTCACGATCGACGGCGGCCGCGAGGTGAACGAAGTGTTCTTCGACAACGTCGAGGTGCCCGTCGAAAATCTCGTCGGCCAGGAAAACAAGGGTTGGGATTACGCGAAATTCCTGCTGGGCAACGAACGCACCGGCATCGCCCGCGTCGGCATGTCCAAGGCGAAGGTGATCCGTATCAAGGAACTCGCGGCGCTGGAATTCGCCGGCGAACGGCCTTTGATCGAGGACCCGCGCTTTCAGGAAAAACTGGCGGCCGTGGAAATCGAGCTGAAGGCGCTGGAAATGACCCAGCTGCGCGTTGTCGCGGATGAGCGGAAACTGGAAAAGGGCCGGCAGAACCCGGCTTCCTCCATCCTGAAGTTGAAGGGTTCGGTTATTCAACAGCAGCTGACAGAGCTGCTGATGGAAGTCGTCGGCCCCTACGTGATGCCGTATCAGCGGGATTTCGACGGGAACAACGAACCCATCGTCGGCCCGGAATACGCGACCGAGGCGGCGCCGATGTATTTCAACTACCGCAAGGTATCGATCTACGGTGGCTCCAACGAAATTCAGCACAACATTATCGCCAAGGCGATTTTGGGTCTTTGAGCGGGCGCGAAAGGGGAAAACGATGGATTTCGATCTGACAGAAGACCAGCGCCTGCTGAAGGAAAGCGTCGACCGCCTGGTCGCCGACCAGTACAGCTTCGCGCAACGAAAGACCTACGCCACGGAAACCCAAGGCTGGAGCCCCAAAATGTGGGCGCAATTCGCCGAAATGGGTCTGCTCGGCTTGCCCTTCTCCGAAGCGCAGGGCGGCTTCGGCGGCGGGCCGGTGGAAACCATGATCGTCATGGAAACCTTCGGCCGCGGCTTGGTGCTGGAGCCGTATTTCGCGACCGTGATCCTCGGCGGCGGGTTGCTGCGGCGTGCCGGCAGCGCTTCGTTGCAGGCGTCTTTGGTGCCGCAGGTGATTTCCGGCCGGTTGAAACTGGCCTTCGCGCATGTGGAACGGCAGTCGCGCTATAACATGGCCGACGTCTCCACCACGGCGAAGGCGGACGCGGCCGGCTACGTGCTGAACGGCGCCAAAAGCGTGGTGATGCACGGCGACTGCGCCGACAAGATTTTCGTCACCGCCCGCGTGTCGGGCGAACGGCGGGATCGTGACGGCGTCGGTCTGTTCCTGGTCGATGCCAACGCCGCCGGCCTGACGCGGCGCGGCTACCCGACGCAGGATGGGCTGCGCGCGGGGGAAATCACGCTGGCCGGTGTGCGGGCCGAGGAAATTCTGTCCGATAACGCGCTGGCCGTCATCGAGCATGTCATCGACGAAGCCATCGCCGCTTTGTGCGCCGAGGCCGTCGGCACCATGCAGGTCATGCACGACACGACGCTGGATTACCTGAAAACCCGCAAGCAGTTCGGCCGCACTATCGGATCGTTCCAGGTGTTGCAGCATCGCTCCGTCGATATGCTGGTTGCGCTGGAACAGGCTCGCAGCATGGCGATGTTCGCCGCCGTCATGGCGTCCGAGGAAAATCCCATCGAGCGCAAACGGTCCATCGCCGCCGCCAAGGTGCAAATCGGCCGGTCCGGCAAGCATATCGGGCAGGAGGCGATTCAGCTGCACGGCGGTATCGGCATGACGCAGGAATATTCCGTCGGGCATTCCTTCAAGCGCATGACGATGATCGAGCAACTCTACGGCAGTGCCGATGATCATCTGGCCGTGCTGGCGCGGCTCGGCGGACTGTTCAACAAGGCGAAGGCGGCGTGAGCGTCGTTCTGCTCGATCTGGACGGAACGCTGTCGGATTCCAAGCCGGGCATCGTCGCCAGCTTCCGCTATATGCTGGGGCAGATGGGGCACGATGCCGATGCGGTGGGCGACCTGACCTGGGCGGTCGGGCCACCCATCGGCGTGTCGATCGCACGGATGCTGGAACAATACGGCGACCGTCGGGCCGAGGAAGGCGTGGCGATTTACCGTGCACGCTATTCCGAGGTCGGGATTTACGATTGCACCGTTTATCCCGGTATCGTCGCGATGTTGGATACGCTGCGCGATGCCGGCATCGCGATGTGTGTGGCGACGTCGAAGCGCCGCGACTTTGCCGACCGCGTGATGGATCATCTGTCGTTGCGCCATTACGTACGATCCGTCTACGGCGCGCTGCCGGGCGGTGGGCTGGACGAGAAATACGATTTGCTCGCGCATCTTCTTCCGACCGAGGGTTTCGCCACCGGCCGCACCGTCATGGTCGGCGACCGCATGCACGACATGCACGCGGCCGCGAAGAACAATCTGCGCGGCATTGGCGTTTTGTGGGGCTATGGAAGCCAAGCCGAGCTGGAGAAGTCCGGCGCCTCGGCCGTTGCGGCCGTACCCGCGGATGTGCCCCGGCTGGTGGCGGAGTTGCTGCAATAGCCGAAACATTCGACGTCGTGGTCGTCGGTGCCGGCGCGGCCGGGCTGATGGCCGCGTTCACCGCCGGGCGGCGCGGGCGGCGGGTGCTGGTGCTGGAACACGGCACCCAGGCCGGCGCGAAAATCTTGATATCCGGCGGTGGGCGCTGCAATTTCACGAATTTGCAAACTGCGCCCGATCGGTTCTTCTCGGCCAATCCGCATTTCTGCAAATCGGCACTGTCGCGCTACACGCCGGCGGATTTTCTGGCGATGGTGGAAAAACACCATATCGCCTGGCATGAGAAAACGCTGGGGCAATTGTTCTGCGACGTCTCCGCGCGCCTGATCGTCGCGATGCTGCTGGACGAATGTGCCGCGGCCGGCGTCGTTGTGCGCGTGGGGCAACGTATCGGCACCATCCATCGCGCCGACCGGTTCCGCGTCGAAACCGATCGCGGCGATATATTCGCGGATTCCGTGATCCTTGCGACCGGCGGCCTGTCCATTCCGAAAATGGGCGCCACCGGCTTTTCCTTGGATGTCGCCCGCAAATTCGGCCTCCCCGTCACGGAAACCCGCCCCGGCCTGGTGCCGCTGACCTTTCCGGCGGACCTGTTGGCGCGGACACAGCCTTTAAGCGGCGTGTCGCTGGAAATCGTTGCCGGGAAACGGTTTCGGGAGGCGATGTTGTTCACCCATCGCGGTCTTTCGGGACCGGCGATCCTGCAGATTTCCTCGATCTGGAGGGAAGGGCAGGGGCTGACGATCGATCTGCTGCCGGACCTCGACGCCGGATTCCTGATCGCCCGCAAACGCGCCCGCCCGAAAGCCAGCCTGCGGACCTTGCTGCACGAGGTCATGCCCCAACGCGCCGCCGATCTGTTCACGCCGCCCGATCTGGCCGCGCGCCCGGCCGGCGAACTGCCCGATAAACCCTTGGCGGCCTTGGGGGCATCGCTGAAAGCGTGGCAGGTCCACCCATCCGGCACCGAGGGTTACGCCAAAGCCGAGGTCATGCTCGGCGGCGTCGATACCGACGCACTGTCGTCCCGCACTATGGAAACGAAAACCGTTCCTGGATTATTCGTCGTCGGAGAAGCCGTCGATGTCACCGGCTGGCTCGGCGGCTACAATTTCCAATGGGCCTGGGCGAGCGGCCACAGCGCGGGGATGGCGGCATGACGATGGACGAAATCGTGCGGATGGAACGGTGCCACGTGAAAGCGTGGCCGGCGTTCGAGACACGCGATATCCAAGGTTGGCACTGGCGTTATTCCGGCGGCGGATCGCAGCGGGCGAATTCCGTTTCGACGGTGGATTTTATCGGCGACGACCCGGTTGCCGCGGTTGAAGCCGCCGAAACGCTCTATCGCGCCAAGAACACCGTCGCCCGGTTTCAGACGTTCGACCATACGCAACCCGCGGGTCTGGACAATGTGTTGCAGGCGCGCGGTTACCGGGAAACCGAAAGTACGATCACGATGCTCAAGCGGATCGTCGCTGGCACCGCGCCGTCCGATACGGAACGGTACAATCGTGCCGAACCGGAATGGCAACAGGTCTACCTCGGCGAAATCACCGAAAACCGCCGAGCGGTGAATATGCGCATTCTGGAGAATATCCCGTGGCCGAGGGCATTTTTCGGCTGCCGTCGGGACGGGTGGTTGATTTCGACGGCGCTGTCCGTGACCGGCTTCGGCTGCGCCGTGGTGGAATGCGTCGCGACCCGCGCCGACTCCCGCCGGCAAGGCGGCGCCGATGCTGTGTTGCGCGCGCTGGAGGCGTGGGCGGCGACGCAGGATGCCGATTTGTTGGGGTTGCAGGTCGTTGCGACGAACGCCCCAGCCATCGCGTTATACGAACGGCTGGGGTATGTCGCCGGGGCGCGAAACCGGTTTTGGGTAAAATCCTAGACCGGATCGAACTTAAATCCATCTCCCCAACGCTTGATCCGCCCCGAGGACGGCGAGGGGAAATGCGCCGTGCACACCAGCGTGGACGTATCGCACAGATTCCCAAACAACTTCCGCCGCGATTCCCCCGCCTGAGGCGAGCTGTAATCCACCCGCATCCCCAATTCGGGATAGCGCGCCTGCAACGGCGAATGGATCATATCGCCGGTAATCACCGCGTCCGCCCCCGGCTTACCCACCTGCACCGAGAAATGATCGATCGTATGCCCCGGCGTCGGCAGCAACCGCACGAGGTCGCCGAACATATGGTCGCTTTTCACGACCTCCTCCCGCTTCGCCGCCACGATCGGCAGCACGGAGTCGGTGATCCACGGCGCCATGGCCTGATCCTTCTTCTCCGCCTCGGTCCAGTACGCCAACTCGCGATCCGAAAAAACATATTTCGCCTTCGGGAACGTGGGCACCCAGCGTCCGTTTTCCAGTTTCGTGTTCCAGCCGACATGATCGACGTGCAGATGGGTGCACATCACGTAATCGATCTGATCGACCGACACGCCCGTCGCGGCCAAATTTCTCTCGAATTGATCCGTATTCATCATGTTCCAAAACGGCCGCGTCGGGCGGGGCTTATGGTTGCCGACACAGCTGTCGATCAGGATGTTATGATGCGGGGTCTGGATCAGATAGCTTTGGATGCACAGAACCAGCTCCCCGTTCACGCGATCCAGATAGCCGCCATCGGTCATCCAGCCCTTGTTTTCCGCCAGCACCTCGGGCGTTAACCCCGGAAAGAACGTCAGCGGATCGAAGAACGGCGCTTCCTGCTCCACCACGCGGTGGATGGTGATATCGCCGACTTTGAAGGTCGTAACAGCCATTTATATAACTCCCTCGGATTTCAAACCGGCCAGATCGCCATCGCCCAGCCCCAGCCAGCCGTGTAGCACGTCGCCAGTGTGTTGCCCCAAGATCGGCGACGCTTTCACCGCCGGCGGCTTACCGTTCACCCGCACCGGCCACGCCGGCATTTTGAACGGCTTGTACGACGGGTGCTCCATGTATTGCATGATGCCGCGGGTGACGAAGGTTTCTTCGTTCTGCAGCTCCATCGTATCCAGCACCGCGCCCGCCGGAATGCCCGCGCCGCCCACGAGGTTCATCGCCTCGTACTTCGTATGCCGCATCGTCCATTCCCGAATGATCGGGTCCAGCTCGGCATCGTTCGCGACCCGCAGATTGGGGTTGGCGAAGCGCGGGTCGTCGGCCAGATCCTCGCGTCCCATCACCTTGCACAGACGCACCCAATGTTCCGGGTTGCCGCGGCTGGTCATGATCCACACGTAATCGTTGGACCCGCCGGGCTTGCACGGATACAGGCCGGACGGCCCGTTGGTGCCGCCGCCGGAGCGGGTGCCGTCGCGCTCCACCGCTTCCCCGGTGCGCGCCTGGGTGGAGAAATTGGTGCGCATGTAGTGCATCATCGCATCCTGCATCGCCACCTGCAGCCTACAGCCCTCGCCGGTCTTGTTCCGACCCTGCAATGCCGCGAGGATGGAGATTGCCATGGTCATTCCGGTGCCGGTGTCGCCGAACGACAGGCCGGGTTTCACCGGTTGCCGCCCACGCTCGCCGGTCACGCTGATGGTCCCGCCCATGGCCTGCGCGATCATGTCGAAAGCGAGGTTTTTCTCGTACGGGCTGCCTTCGCCGAAGCCTTTGATCTGAGCATAGATAATGCGCGGGTTCAGAGCCTTCACCACGTCGTAGCCGAGCCCCAAGCGCTCGATGGTGCCGGGCGCCATGTTTTCCACGCAGACATCGGCCTGTTTCAGCATATCCTTCACGATCTGCACCCCGCGCGGGGATTTCAGGTTGATCGCGATGGATTTCTTGTTCGCATTGAACATCTGGAAATAATACGGATCGTCGTCCGGCTGGCCCTTGCGCAGCCGCCGCCCGGGGTCGCCCGCGCCGGGGTTTTCGATCTTCACCACCTCCGCCCCGAACCAGGCCAGGGCCTCGGTGCAGGATGGGCCGGCTTCGAACTGGGTGAAATCGACCACCTTGATTCCAGCAAGGAAGCCCATTTCGGCGCTGTTCTCTGACATGGTGTTATCCTCCGGTGCGATTGCGCCGAACATGCCATGCGGGCGCCTGTTGACACAAGGCAAGCAGGTTCGGCACGCTATACGCGCTTCGAACGGGACAACCACGTCCCGGTACAATAGGGGGATACGATGGCGCAACGCCCGCGGGTTTCGCGTAGGACTGTTTTGACCGGTGCGGCGGGGGTAACCGCTGCCACGATTTTGCGTTGGCCCGCCAGCGCAGCCGAATTCTCCTATAAGTACGGTTCGGTGCTGCCACTGACCCATCCGATGGTTGCCCGCATGGCAGAAGCCGCGCCGCTGATCAAAGAAGCCACCGGCGGACAATTCGAATACGCCGTCTATCCCTCCAGCGCGCTCGGCGGCGATACCGCGATGCTGGCGCAGACGATCTCCGGCGCACTTCAAATGTATTCCCTGTCGGGCGATATTCTGGCCCCGCGCAACGCCGCGGCCGGTATCGCCAGCGTCGGCTTCGCGTGGCCCGGCTACGGTGCGAACTGGGAAGCGATGGATGGCGACCTGGGCAAATGGTATGTGGCGTTGGCCGCGAAGCAGGGGCTGCATGTTTTCCCCAAGGCGTTCGACCACGGCTTCCGCAATATCACGACCCGCGGCAAGCAAATCAATACGCCAGACGATTTGCGTGGCCTGAAACTCCGTCTGCCGGTCGCGCCGACGTTGATCGCGCTGTTCAAAAGCCTCGGCGCCGCGCCGACCGCGCTGAACTTCGGAGAGGTCTACAGCGCGTTGCAGACCGGCATCGTCGAGGGCCAGGAAAATCCCTTGCAGCTGATCGATGAAGCCAAATTCTACGAAGTGCAGAAATATATCGCCATGACCGGGCATTCCTGGGCGCCGTTGCACACCTGTTTCAACATGGCCGCCTGGAATAAGCTGCCGCCGAAAGTGCAGGATGTCGTGTCCGACTACGTCGAAAAAGCCGCGGTCAAGGAACGCCAGGATTGGCAGGACAATCTGTCCGTGGTGACCAAACACCTGAAGGACAGCGGCATGATCTTCAACACGCCGGAGATCGAGCCGTTCCGGGTAGCCGCGCGCAAAGGCGGGTTCTTCACGGACATCAAGGCGAAGATGGGCGACGAAGCCTGGACGCTGCTGGAAAAATACGCCGGCAAGCTGGTCTGAACGCGGCAATAACGGGAGCGTGCCGGCATGGCGATGGGAGTGACCACCACCCACACGGGGCCGGGCGCCGACGCGTCCGCGTTCCGGCGCTGGGCGTATCGAATCGACCGCTGGATCGGTTATCTGACCGAAGGCGTGGGCGCCATCATCGTCGTGGCGGAGACCTTCATCCTGTTCGCGGGTGTCGTCTCTCGTTACGTGTTCAACAGCCCGATCTTCTGGACCGACGAACTCGGCGCATTCCTCTTCCTGTGGCTCGCCATGCTCGGCACCGTCGTCGCGCTGCGCAACGACGGGCATATGCGGTTGACCACGCTGGTCAATTCGGTGCGCCCCAGTCTCGGCGGCTGGTTCAATTCCGTGGCGGCGCTGGTCGTTGTGACGTTCGTGTTGGAGGTGCTGATGCCCGCCCGCGAATACGTCGACGAACAACAATACACCGAACTCACCACCCTCGGCATTTCCGAGGGCTGGCGAGCCGTGTCGTTGTTGATCGGCATGGCCCTCGCGGCGGTGATCTCCATCCTCCGGCTGATCGAAACCAGCACCTGGAAAGGGTTCTTCCTGGCGGTGCTGGCGGTTGGCGGTGTCGGCGGGCTGTTGTGGGTCTGCCAGCCACAGCTGATACACATGGGTTTCGGCAGTCTGTTCGTGTTCTTCATCGTGATCGTGGGCATTTGCGTGGCCATCGGCGTGCCGATCGCCTTCGCGTTCGGCATCTCCACGATGTCCTATCTGTCGCTGACAACGGATACGCCGCTGTCCGTCGTGGTCAACCGGATGGACGACGGCATGTCCAACCTGTTGCTGCTGTCGGTGCCGATGTTCGTCTTCCTCGGCCTGTTGATGGAGATGACCGGCATCGCGCGCGTCATGGTCAACTTCCTGGTGGCGTTGGTCGGGCATGTGAAGGGCGGTCTGTCCTACGTGCTGCTGGGGGCGATGTATCTGGTGTCCGGCATTTCCGGCTCCAAAGCCGCCGACATGGCCGCCGTGGCGCCGGTGCTGTTCCCGGAAATGCGCAAGCGCGGGCAGCACCCCGGCGAGTTGGCGTCGTTGCTCGCGACGTCCTCCGCGATGTCGGAGACGATTCCGCCCAGCCTCGTGCTGATCACCATCGGATCGGTGACCAACGTGTCGATCTCGGCACTGTTCACCGGCGGTCTGGTGCCAGCCTTCGTCGCCGCGCTGGCGCTGGTCGTCGTCGCATGGTGGCGGTCGCGCGATGAGGACACGCAAGGCCGGGTGCGCGCACCGGGCCGTGAAATTCTGCGCACGTTCCTGATCGCCGCACCGGGTCTGACGCTGCCGTTCGTCATTCGCGCCTTCGTGGTGCGCGGGATCGCAACGGCGACCGAGGTCTCGACGGTCGGCGTGATCTACACCGCGTTCCTCGGGCTGGTGGTCTACCGGCAGTTCGACTGGCGGCGCATTTACCCGCTGCTGGTGGAAACGGTGGCGCTCAGCGGCGCGGTCATGCTGATCGTCGGTACCGCGACGGCGATGTCCTGGGCGTTGACGCAGTCGGGCTTCTCGCAGTGGCTGGTCGCGGAAATGGCCGGCGTGCCGGGCGGGACGGCCGGGTTCATGGCGATCACCGTCGTGGCCTTCATCATCCTGGGCAGCGTGCTGGAGGGTATTCCCGCCATCCTGCTGTTCGGGCCGCTGCTGCTGCCGGTCGCACGGTCCATGGGCGTGCATGAGGTGCATTATTCGATCGTGGTCATCCTCGCGATGGGGATCGGGCTGTTTGCCCCGCCGTTCGGGGTAGGGTTCTACGGGGCTTGCGCCATTGGCAAAATCTCGCCGGACGACGCGTTGTGGCGGATTTGGCCGTATATCTTCGCGCTGTTCATTTCGCTGGTGATCGTCGCCGCATTCCCCTGGTTGTCGATTGGCTTCCTCTAACTTCGCCCCGCATGCGGCCCTGGCGTCCTTCCTGTTGGAGGCGCTGGGGCCGACCGGCACCGATGGCTCGCACGACCTGACCCATATCCAGCGGGTCTGGCGGAACGCGCTGGCCATCGCGGCGACGGAACCGGCGGCGGATACCGAACTGCTGCTGGCGGCGGTGATTCTCCACGATTGCGTGGCGGTGGAGAAAGACTCGCCCCTGCGCTCCCAAGCCTCCCGCCTGTCCGCCGAACGGGCGCGGGACCTGGTGCGGCCACTTGGTTGGTCCGCCGCGCGGGTGGATGCGCTGGCGCACGCCATCGCGACGCATAGTTTCTCCGCCGGTCTGACGCCCGAAACGCTCGAGGCGCGCATCGTGCAGGACGCCGACCGGCTGGACGCCATCGGCGCCATCGGGGTCGCGCGCTGCTTCTACATCGGCGGGCGCCTGCAATCGGGGTTGTACAGCCCCGACGATCCAGCGGCCGACGCGCGGCCCTTGGACGACAAGCGGTTCGTGCTGGATCACTTCAAGGCGAAGCTGTTCCAGGTTGCCGATGGGTTCCTCACCCCGGCCGGACAAAAAATGGCGGCGGACCGGTCGCGGACGATGCACGATTTCGTGTCGGTGTTTCTGGCGGAAATCGGCGGCTGAGGCTGACCTTTCCTCAGCCTGTCCGTCTCGCAATCGTCTCAAAAGAATGTTTTCCGAGATTCGGTCTTATGGGCAGAGATTGCCCCTTCGCCGCCGTGCCGGCGATCTCCTCCAACAGACGGTCGAGTGCCGGCGTTCCCGCTGCCGAGACCAGCGGGAGATTGGCCAAATCCCGCCGCAACCCGAGCGCGGCGGCTTGCAACGCGGCTGCCGGCGTCTGTGGGGCGGGAGGCTTCGCGCGAGACTCCGCCACCGCCTCCACCCGTTTCGGGCTGCGCGCCTCCCGCTCGGCCTGCATCCGTTGCAGCGCCCGCAAAGCCGTCTGCGACTGCCGCATGAAGCTGACGGCCTGCGCCGAACACTTCGACGCCGTCGCCGGTTCGGTGTCCGGCAGATGCGCGAGGCGCAGGCAATCCAACGATTGCAGACAGGCGGCGACGAATTGCGCCGCTAACATCGCCTCCGCCTCATGCGCCGGACGCAGCGCCATGACGGCCGCATCGGCCCAAAGATCGCGCTGCTGGCGCGCCTCAGGCGTATCGTCGGGCGGCGGCGGCAGAGACATTGTAAGGGAGAGCGCCACGAACCGGGAAGCCGCGCGGCGATCGAAGTCGTCGGGATCGACGGGTGATGAGTTTTTCATGGTGTCATTCTAGATTATTATAATTCACTAAGCAAGAAAATTGCGCCGGCTGCCCCAGCCGAGCGCCACGACGGCCTCCGCGCTCTCCGCGCGAAACCCGGATCGAAAATAATACCATGGTAGGCAACAAAATGCCGCCGCGTTAACCCTTCGTTAACCACTCCCGAACGAGAATGCCCCCTGCAATCGAAGGGGTACCCGTTCCATGCGTGCCGTTTCCGTCCTTTTGTCCCTTGGCGTCGTCCTGTCCGAAGCAACCCCACGCGATCCGGAGGCACTGGTCGCCGCACCGCTCTATTTCGCGGCCGGCGTTGCCCATCCCGTGATCGCCAAAGGCCCGGTCTGGTTCGTCTGCGACAGCCCCCGCGGCATCTATCCGCAAATACCCGATTGCGAAGTCCCCTGGCGCGAGGTCACCGCGTCCGAATAACCGATTGGAGAGAACACGATGCGAAACCGAATGTTACTGATCCCTCTGCTGGCGATCTCCGCCTGCGCGGCGCAGCCGACTGGCCCGACCGTCGCCGTCATGCCGGCGCCCGGTAAAACCATGGCCGAGTTCCAGGGGGAACAAAGCCAGTGCAAACAATTTGCCAACCAGGAAACCGCCGGCGCCGCGGATCAGGCGAATTTTCGTCAGATCGGCACCGCCGCTATCGGCACGGTGCTGGGCGGCGGGCTCGGCGCGGCGATCGGGCAGGGACGAGGCGCGGCCATCGGCGCGGCAACGGGCGCACTCGGCGGAACGGTACTCGGGGCTGGGCCGGCGGCCCAGGCGGGGCAGGGGATCCAATACCGCTACGACGTCGCCTACACCCAATGCATGGCGACTTACGGCAATCAGGTACCCGGGCAGCCCCGCGTCGCGTCGCGCTAACGAAAAAGGGGGGCACGAGGCCCCCCTTTCCGTATCCGCCGGGAAAACCCAGCCTCAGTCGTGCAGCAGTTCCAGCGCGCCGGTGTAGTTCTCCATGGACTTGCCATGGGAAATCGCCGCTGCCTGAGCGCCCGCGATCAGATGCAGGTCGCGCCAGGGCGCGCGGGTGTTGTGGTATTCCTCGTTCACGGCCTGATTATGCTTGTAGGCATGCATTTCCGTGAAGTTGTCGCGGCAGACGATCTGGCTGAGGCGCGTCAGCAAAGCTTCGGCGTCGTAGCCCAGGTTCACGTACTGCTGCGCCAGATTGATCGTGATCTTCACTTCCGGCACCGCGCGCATCAGCCCGAGGTTCGTGACCTTGGACCAATCGGTCGGCGGCTGGTCGAAAATGCTCTGGCAAACCGCGTTCAGCAGGTCTTCCTGCGACTTCCAGGGCAGAGCGGCGATCGTTTCCGGATCCGGCTGCGGCGGCGGCAGCATGCGGCGCTGGGTGGACTTCACTTCCGGGCCGGTGTGCCAGAACAGGATGGACAGAAGCTTGTTCCGCAGGCTGAAGCCTTCCAGCTTCACCAGATAGCGGCGCAGATTGGCGCTGGTGTGCAGATGCACGTCCATCGGGTTGCCGGTCAGCGAACGCATGAACAGACCGGCCGCACCGATCGACATCGCTTCCGCGGTGCCGTCCAGCGACAGGCCGTCGGCCAGAGCCTGCGCCAGCATCACCGGAATGGTGTTGAAGTCTTCGCAAGCGCGGATCGCTTCGCCCAGGGCGCCGATCGCAGCGGTTTCGTCATCGCCGGTTTCCTGGCGCGTGACCTTGTTCAGCAGATCCATATCGTCGATCAGATCTTCGATCTCCGGGCTCGGCGGCGCCTTCGGGAAGCGCGCGACGTAGCGGACGGCCGGGCGCATCAAGGTCGCGAGATGCTCGACGCCGAGGGTTTCGCACGCCCGCCACGTGAACGCCGGATAGATGAAGTAGTGATCGTCCAGAATGTTCTTGGGGATCGCCACGCTCATCAGCAGGTCGAACGCCTCGATGGCGGGGATGTTCTGCCAAAGCCACAGGAAGAAGTGGTCGGCCTTGTTGGTCTCGCCACGGGTGCAGGAGTGCAGGAACGCGGCCTTGGTCGCTTCCACGCCGCCGGCATCCAGCGGCTTGAAGTCCAGCAGGGTGTAGGGACCCATTTCCGGGTGATGGATGTGTTTGTTGGACAGCGCGACGTGCTGCATCACCGGCAGGAACCGATGCGCGCCATCGAGGCGATGCGAGATCTTGGAGATCGCGTGCAGCCCGGCCACGGGGTGCAGCGGGCCGCCATGATGGCCGGGGGGCAGGTCGGAGGACCGTGTCACCGCCAGCGCGGACGCCGTGAGCATGGTCTGCATCGAAACGCCGGCCCGCAGCTTCTCAAGGGTCTTGTCCAGGATTTCTGTGGGGTGGGTATCTTCGATGAACTGAACCAGCGGTTCAAGGGCCTCGGAATACTGGATGCGTTGCTGCATGGGGTGGCTCCTCGCTCGGGTTGCGGCTGTTTTATATCTTGGGTCGGCACTGCGGCATGGCGGTCTCGCCACATCCAACTGGCCTGATTCCGGGCGCAAGAAGGGTGTCGCGAGATCGTCATGGGTCTCGTGTCAAGATTGTCTGCTTCGATTTGGTGTGTGTCAACGAGAAGGTACTCTGGCGTTGGACGTAATATTCTTACGCCAATCGGGCGATGCGTCCTGTTACAATATCGCCGGAAATAACTGGCGGGATCCAATGCGATGCGCGGCCGACGAAAAACACAGATAGTATCGATGGTCTTGCAAAGTTGGTGGCGATACCTTCCTGCTGGCACCTTCGGTACGGGCACGATGTTAACGGTAACAACCCGCGGGCTGCGGTTCCAGTCGAAGGTGGCCGAGGAGATTTGCCGGTAGCTATGCGCTCAACGTCAATCAGATCTGTGTGTTTCGCTGGCATCAATGAGTCGAAAATACTTGCCGGCCCGCACGCTGGCGCGAGTCCGACGACGCGGTAGCGCAATGCCCCAACCCGCGCGATACTGTGTCCCATGAGCTTCCGGTCCCTCTACCGCCACGGCTTCGCCCGCGTCGCGGCCTGTACCACGCGCACGGCCCTCGCCGATCCCGCGGCCAACGCGCGCACGATCCTCCGCATGGCCGAGGACTGCGACCGCCGCGCCGTCGCGCTGGCGGTGTTCCCCGAACTTTGCATATCCGGCTATTCCATCGGCGACCTGCTCCAGCAGAAAACCCTGCTCGATGCTGTCGAAACCGCTATCGCCACGATCCTGGAAGCCTCGGCCAAGCTGATGCCGCTGCTGCTGATCGGCGCCCCGCTGCGCCACCAGGGCGCCCTCTACAACTGCGCGCTCGCCATCCACCGCGGCCGCCTGCTCGGCGTCGTGCCGAAAATCCACCTGCCCAACTATCGGGAGTTCTATGAGACCCGCCACTTCGTCAGCGGCGACGGCCAAACCGGCGGCGACATTCTGGTTGCCGGCCGCCGCGTCCCCTTCGGCACCGACCTGCTGTTCCGGGCCGAAGACCTCCCCAACCTGACCGTGCACGCGGAAATCTGCGAGGACATCTGGGTCCCGGCCCCCCCCAGCAGCGACGCGGCCCTCGCCGGAGCCACCGTGCTGGCGAACCTGTCGGCCTCCAACATCACCATCGGCAAAGCGGAAACCCGCAAACTCCTGTGCCGGTCGCAGTCCGCCCGCTGCCTCGCAGCCTATCTCTACGCCGCCGCCGGAGCGGGCGAATCGACCACCGATCTCGCCTGGGACGGCCAAGCATCGGTGTTCGAGAACGGCGCCACCCTGGCCGAAACCGCGCGTTTCCCGACCGAGGACCAGGCCGCCGTCGCCGACATCGACCTCGATCTGCTGGCGCAGGAGCGGCTGCAGATGGGCTCCTTCGATACCAACCGCCGCCGCAACGCCCGCGCCTTCCGCACCATCGGCTTCCAATTGAACCCGCCGGATACGGATATCGGCTTCCTCCGCGCGTTCGAACGCTTCCCCTTTGTCCCCGCCGACACCGAACGGCTGGAGCAGGATTGTTACGAGGCCTACAACATCCAGGTTTCCGGCCTGATGCAGCGGATGCAGGCAACCGGCCTGAAGAAAGTGGTCATCGGCATCTCCGGCGGCCTGGACTCCACACAGGCGCTGATCGTCTGCGCCCAGGCCTTCGACCAGCTCGGCCTGCCGCGCGCGAACATCCTCGCGTTTACCATGCCCGGCTTCGCGACGTCCGATCACACCAAAGGCAATGCCTGGGCGCTGATGACGTCCCTCGGCGTGACGGCGGCGGAATTGGATATCAAACCCGCCGCGATCCAGATGCTCGGCGATATCGGCCACCCCTACGCTGCCGGAACGTCGCAATTCGATATCACGTTCGAAAACGTCCAGGCGGGCTTGCGCACCGACTATCTGTTCCGCCTCGCAAACCACAACGGCGCCATCGTCATCGGGACCGGCGATCTGTCGGAACTCGCGCTGGGCTGGTGCACCTACGGCGTCGGCGACCAGATGGCGCACTACAACGTCAATGCCGGCGTGCCGAAAACCCTGATCCAGCACCTGATCCGCTGGATCATCGGCACGAAGCGTTTCCCGGACGACGTCTGCGCCACGCTGGACGCCATCGTATCGACCGAAATCTCCCCCGAGCTGATCCCGGCCGGCGCGGGCGAAACGCCGCAGAGCACGGAAGCGACCATCGGTCCGTACGCGCTCCAGGATTTCACCCTGTTCTTCACGCTCCGCTACGGCTTCCCGCCCTCGAAAATCGCCTTCATGGCGCTGCACACGTGGGAGGACGCAACGCGCGGCCACTGGCCCCCGCATTTCCCGCCCGAACGCCGCAAAGCCTACAATCTGCCCACCATCCGCCATTGGATGGAGGTCTTCATCCGCCGCTTCTTCGCCTTCAGCCAGTTCAAACGTAGTGCCATGCCGAACGGCCCCAAGGTCTCGGCCGGAGGCTCCCTGTCGCCCCGCGGCGACTGGCGCGCCCCCTCCGACGGCAACGCCGCCGTCTGGCTGGCGGAGCTCGAACGCAACGTGCCGAAGTCCCTTTAGGTGGACCACATTCCCTTGTTGGTGATGGCCGGTCTGCTCGCGGGGGCGATGAACGCCATCGCCGGCGGCGGATCTTTCGTCACGTTCCCGGCGCTGGTGTTCGTGGGTTTGCCGCCGGTGATCGCCAACGCGACCTCCACCGTCGCGTTGCTGCCGGGGACGATCGCCAGCTCCTGGGCGTACCGCAAAGGGATCGGAGGCATCGGCGGCCTGCCGATGCGCGTGCTGCTGCCGGTGACGCTGGTGGGCGGGCTGATCGGGGCGCTGCTGCTGCTTTACACGCCCAGCCACACGTTCGATGCGGTGATCCCGTGGCTGGTGCTGCTGGCGACGTTGGTGTTCGCGGGCGGGCGGGAGCTGGTGCAGGGGCTCAGCGGCCGCGTAAAGATCGGCAAGGCCCCGGTCCTGATCGCGCAGTTCCTGATTTCCATCTACGGCGGCTATTTCGGCGGCGCGGTCGGGCTGATGATGCTGGCGGTCTGGTGTCTGCTCGACACCGCCCCGCTCCACGCCATGGCCCCAGCTCGGACCGTTCTTGTCAGCACGGCGAACGGCATGGCGGCGTTGTGCTTCGTGCTGGCGGGCGCGGTGCGCTGGCCGGAGATGCTGGCGATGCTGTTTTCCGCCGTCGCCGGTGGGTATCTGGGCGCGCGAGGGGCGGGGCATTTGCCGCCAAAGGTCGTGCGAGGCTGCGTGATCGTGTTGTGCGCGGCGGTGACCGTGTATTTCTTCCGGCGTTAAGCGGCGGATGCGCCGGTAGCGCTTTTCGGTTATCGTAGGGCATCGGACGCGGCGCGGTGCCGTGTCGTTGGATGGTCATGATCGATGTACCGCGTTCAGTTCGAGGATTTCCGCTGTTTCGGCAAGGCGGCGCCGATCGAGGTGCGGCCGATCACGCTGCTGATCGGCGAGAACAGTGCCGGAAAGACGTCGTTCCTGGCCGGGCTTCGGTTCGCGTTGGAGAGTTTCACGCCAGGGGCCGTCAATCCGTTCAATCGGGATCCCTATTTTTTAGGTGGGTTCGAACAGATCGCCCATATTGGCGGACGGAGAGGAACGAATGCCAAGAGTTTCCAGATAGCTATTCGCGCCTCAGGAACTGGACGAGGCATTGTACCGTCAGCGGGACCGGAACATAGGTTTTCATTTTTTAAGGGGGCTGCGCAACCTCAATATAGCAACTATGAATTTTCCTCGGACGAGCTCCGGTTGCAAGTGTCTCTGGACCCAGAAAATTTGGCATTAGCAGCATATGAAAATGGCAGTGAAATATCGGTGACGGAATCAGTCAGTAATGTAATCCGGCAGCAGTATCTGCGATCGGACATATCGGTGCTTCCGTACTTACTTTCTCACGCCGCCAGCACTATTCCAGACGCTCCTGTCCGAGGGGCTAGGACGTTGCTGACAGTGTTCGAGAAATCGGGGTACTGGCACAGGCTTGCTGAATCGCTGACAAGCTCTTCACGCATTTTTTCGCAACGTGTCTTCTCGTCGGCGCCGGTGCGATCCCATCCCTTGAGAACATATACGCCCTCCGAAGTCGCTGCGTCGTCGGAAGGCGCCCATGTGCTTCTGGCGTTGTCGCGCGCGAAGGCGGGCGGGGGCGAAGATTGGGCGGAACTCCGTGAGGGGCTCGTCGGATTTGGGCAGCGCGCTGGCTTGTTTAAGGATATCGACGTCAAATCCTTCGGGAAGGGCGATGCCGACCCATTTCAGATCATGGTCAAGGTCGCCGGCACGTCCATGAATCTGGCTGACGTGGGCTACGGTGTCAGCCAAGTGCTGCCGATTTTGTATCAGGTCCAGAAGGCCTCGGACTACAAGACCTTCTTGCTCCAGCAGCCCGAAGTCCACTTGCACCCCCGTGCCCAGGCAGAACTCGGGTCGCTGTTCGTTTCGGCCGTCGGGCGTAAGAAACGCCAAAAGCCGGTCTTCGTCATCGAGACCCATTCCGATTACCTCGTGGACCGTGTCCGGATCGAGGTCGCCAACGGCAAGATATCCCCCGACGACGTCACCATCGTTTTCTTCGACCGGCAAAACCAGGAATCGACCGCCACCAATCTGTATCTGAACGACCGCGGCGAAATCCAGAATCCGCCGGACAATTTCCGGGATTTCTTCCTCGAAGAACACGCCAAGCTGCTGGGCTTCTGACCGATGTGCATCATCGTCGATGCCAACAGTTCGCACGAACTCGTCAACCGATCCGAAGACGGGCTACCGGTGCTTCGCTGGCTCCTCAATCCCAAGCGGCGATCCGGCCGCATCGTCGGCGGCCAGCTTGTAAAGGAACTGGTCAAGGCGGGATTCGCCGATACGTTGGCGGTCCTGAGCCGAGCGGGACGATTGCATCGTGCCCCTGATCGTATTGTCGATGAACGAGCCGAGGCGTTGCGCGAATCCGGCTCCTGCGTATCGAACGATCAACATGTGGTCGCGCTGGCGCTGGAAACAGGTTGCGACATTGTGTTTACCAAGGACAAAGCGTTGCATCAGGATTTGAAGAGCCACGCACCGACAGGACATCGCATCGCGATCTATCAACGGGCGACCTATGCCCGTCTTCTACGGGAATGTCGCTGCCCCTGAGGTTTGCCTACGTCACCGGCTCCAACCCATCCCGCCCCAGCCGATCCAGCACACCGGTGTGGATATCGAACCGGAACCCGTGAATTTCCAGCTTACCGGCCCCGACCGCGTCCTGGATCCAGGGAAACGTCATCAGGTTGTTCAGCGACAGCCGCACCACCGCGGCCTCGGCCCGCGTCAACCGGTCCTCGCCCTCGGGCACCGATTCCAACACCGGTTTCGCCATCGCGACCCAAGGCTGCACGAAGTCGCGGGCTTCCTCCGGCGCGCCTTCGACCATCGCTTTCACGCCGCCGCATAACGCGTGGCCGAGCACGACGATGCGGGAGACGCCGAGGACTCGGACGCCGAATTCCAACGCGGCGCTGGTGCCGTGGTAGCCGGCGTCGGGATGGTAGGCCGGCACAAGCGCGGCGACATTGCGTACCACGAACATCTCACCGGGCACCGCACCGAACACGGTCTGCGGATCGACCCGGGAATCCGAGCAGGCGACGATCAGGGTTTCGGGGCTTTGGCCCCATTTTGCCAGCGCCTCGTAGCGAGCCCGTTCGGCGGGCCAAATTTCGGTGCGGAAGCGGTGGTAACCATCGATCAGGCGTTGCATGGGCGGATACTAAGCCGCCGCGCCGCCAGTGTCAGCCGATTTCGTGGTCACGCGCGGCGGCCGACCCGATTGGGCCGGCCGCCGGCGATACGGATCAGACGGCTTCGAGGATCGCCTCGGCCTTGCTGACTTCGAACCCGCCGGGCGCTTCGACGCCCAGATGGGTGACTTTGCCGTCCACGGCGACAAGCGCGTAGCGCTGGCTGCGCCAGCCCATGCCGCGGCCGTTCAGGTCCAGTTCAAGGCCGATGGCCTTGGCGAACTGTGCGGCGCCGTCGGCCAGCATCGCGACCTTGCCTTCGGTGCCCTGATCCTTGCCCCACGCGCCCATCACGAAGGCGTCGTTGACCGAGATGCAGGCCACGGTATCCACGCCCTTCGCCTTGAAGGCATCGGCGTTCTGCACGAAGCCCGGCAGATGCTTGGCGCTGCAGGTCGGGGTGAAGGCACCCGGTACCGCGAACAGCACCACCTTCTTCCCCTTGAAGATATCGTCGGTGGAGGTCTCTTTCGGGCCCTCCGCCGTCGCCTGCATCAGCTTCATCGACGGGATGGTATCGCCAACTTTGATCGTCATGAGTTTCTTGCTCCCCCAAATGGGATGACCGGTAGAGTTGCGGTTTGTAACCAGCGGCGGAGTCCTACTCCGGCCGGCGCCGGGAGTCACGGGGGCTGTCGATGACAGGGGAGCGCAGATGGTTCTCGCTATCGATGGATTATCTGTAGTTTGTGGATAATCTGTTCGATGAGGTGCGTCCTTATGACCCAGATCACCGCCGTGGAGTTTCAACGCAAATTCGGCACCTTTCAACATCAGGCTGCGCGCGAACCGGTGGAAATCACGCGGCATGGGCGCCGGGAATGGGTTCTGATGTCGGCTGACCACTACGATTGGCTGACAGCCGCGGCCCGTCGCACATTCTGTACGGCCGAGGCGGCGGACGTGGTTGTGGCGGCGGTTCGCGGTGCCGAAATGGACCACGAGCATGCGCATCTCGGCCTCGACGATGCACCGAGTTGGGTGGTCGTGTCCGAACATAATGTCGATGAATGGCGGATTGGCGCCGTTGCCGGGGCGCCTGGGGGTCTTCATACCAGCGGACCTAACCATTGACACATCGGCGCATGGTAAATCGTCATGCTGACCTCCGTCAGCATGACGATGTGGCGAACTCCGGTGCGTCAGTGGTTAGTTCGGTTGGTATCAGTTATGGGTTTATCCCGCCGTCGCTGTGCGGGGATATCAAGCGACGCTTCCTGGATTTGGCCGAGCAAGGCAGAGGTGCCGCGGTCAAACGTTAGCAGTTGCCATGGCGCTCGGCACAGGTGCATTGCGCGATCCCGGCTTGCGCCCGGCACGGCCCCGGGGCTACTCCGCCGGGATTGTGTTGGTACCCCGAGGGAAACCCCGCCATGGCCGTCAGAGATGTGAAGAAAGTCGTGCTCGCCTATTCCGGCGGGCTGGACACCAGCGTGATCCTGCGCTGGCTGCAAACCACCTACAAATGCGAGGTCGTGACCTTCACCGCCGACCTCGGACAGGGCGAAGAACTCGGGCCGGCGCGCCAGAAGGCCGAGATGGCCGGCGTGAAGGAAATCTTCATCGACGATTTACGCGAAACCTTCGTGAAGGATTTCGTGTTCCCGATGTTCCGGGCGAACACGCTCTACGAAGGCCAGTACCTCCTGGGCACCTCCATCGCCCGCCCGCTGATCGCCCAGCGCCAGATCGAAATCGCCGAAATGGTCGGCGCCGACGCCGTCGCGCACGGTGCCACCGGTAAGGGCAACGATCAGGTGCGGTTCGAGCTGTCGTACTACGCCCTGAAACCCGACATCAAAATCATCGCCCCCTGGCGCGAATGGGAACTGACCAGCCGCACCCGCCTGCTGGAATTCGCCGAGGCGCATCAGATCCCCATCAGCAAGGACAAGCGCGGCGAGGCACCGTTCAGCGTCGATGCCAACATGCTGCATTCGTCGTCCGAGGGTAAAATCCTCGAAGACCCAGCCGTGGAAGCCGACGAAATCGTCTACCAGCGCACCATCCGGCCCGAGGATGCGCCCGACAAGGCCACCGTCATCTCCATGGATTTCGAGAACGGCGACCCCGTGGCGATCGACGGCGTGCGCCTGTCCCCGGCATCCCTGCTGACGCGGCTGAATGAACTCGGCAAAGCCAATGGCATCGGCCGGCTGGACCTCGTGGAAAACCGCTTCGTCGGCATGAAATCCCGCGGCGTTTACGAAACCCCCGGCGGCACGATTTTGCTCCTGGCGCACCGATCCATGGAAAGCATAACGCTGGACCGCGAAGCCGGGCACCTCAAGGACAGCCTGATGCCGCGCTACGCCGAGCTGATTTACAATGGATTTTGGTTCAGCCCGGAGCGGCGGATGCTGCAGGCGCTGATCGATACCAGCCAGAAGTCGGTCAGCGGCCGGGTGCGGCTGAAGCTGTACAAGGGCAACGTCACCTGCATCGGCCGTGAATCCCCGAACAGCCTGTACGACACCCGCGTGGTGACGTTCGAGGACGACCAGGGCGCCTACGATCAGGTCGATGCCCAGGGTTTCATCAAACTGAACGCGCTGCGCCTGCGGCTCGGCGCGATGGTCGGGCGGAAGGGCGGCGGGTTGTAAGACCCGCATGCTCTAATCGGCGGTGCCTCGCGCCGCCTTCGTCGCCTGCACGGCACGCCAGCGCGCGACGTTGCGCTCATGCGCCTCTCGCGTCGCGGCGAACGCGTGCCCGCCCGATCCGTCGGCCACGAAATATAAATCGTCGCTTGCCAGGGGATGCAAAACAGCCTGCACGCTCGCGAGGCCCGGCGTACAGATCGGCCAGGGCGGCAACCCGGCGTTGCGATAGGTGTTGAACGGGTCGTCCCGGTCGAGTTCCGCGCGCGTCAGCTTGTGGTCCAGCACGCCGGTCCCGCCGCTCGCGGCATAAACCACGGTTGGGTCGGCCTGCAGCCGCATCCCCAGACGCAGCCGGTTCAGATAGACGGCTGCCACATGCGCGCGCTCCTCCGGTTTGGCGGTTTCGCGTTCCACGATGCTGGCGAGAATCACGGCGTCGCGGGGGCTGTTCAGCGCCAGCCCCTCGGCACGCCCCGCCCAGGCGCTTTCCAGCGCGTGACTCATGGCATTGCGCGCCCGGGTCAGGAGGGAATCACGAGTCGTGCCGTATTCGTAGGCATAGGTCTGCGGCAGGATGCTGCCTTCCTCGAACCGGCCGACCTCGCCGGTCGCGGCCTCGGCCTTCGTCAGGACCGCGGCGATCTGAAAGGAAGTCAGACCTTCGGGAATCGTCAGCCGATGCTCGACCGGATGCGCGGTCCGCAGGATCGTCAGCACCTGGTTCAGGGAGGCACGCGCGGGAAACGCGAACTCGGCGGCGTGTAGCGGCCCGTCGTGCCGGGTCAGCCACACCGCCAGCCGCAGACGCAGCGGGCTATCGATCACCCCGGCGTCGGCCAAGCCCGTCGCCAGATGGTCGAGACCGCCGCGTGCCACAACCACATTCGCCGTTTGCGGCAACGGGCCAGGACGGTCCCGCATCGCATCGACCCATCGCGACCCTTCCACAAAGCCGATGGCTGGCAGAAGAAACGCCAGCCCGCCGACCAGACGCCACTTGTTCAGGGCGCGCCGCGGAAGACGATGGACGCGTTGGTGCCGCCGAAGCCGAAGCTGTTGGACAGCGCGACCTTGATCTTCCGTTCCTGCGCCGTCTTGGCGACACGGTCGATCACGCTCTCCCGACTAGGCGAATCCAGATTCAGGGTCGGGGGCGCGATACCGTCGCGCACCGCGAGGATGGAGAAGATCGCTTCCACCGCGCCAGCCGCACCCAGCAAATGCCCGGTCGCCGATTTGGTGGACGACATCGCCAAGCCCTTGGCCGAGTCGCCGAACAGCCGCTCCACCGCTTCCAGCTCCAGATCGTCGCCCATCGGCGTGGAGGTCCCGTGCGCGTTGACGTACTGGATGTCCGCCGGAGTCAGGCCGCCATTGCGCAGCGCGGCCTTCATCGCCCGGAAGGCGCCGTCATGGCCTTCGGCCGGGGCCGTGATGTGATAGGCGTCGCCGGACATGCCGTAGCCGGCGACTTCGGCATAGATCCGCGCGCCACGCTTCTTCGCGTGTTCGTATTCTTCCAGCACCAGCACGCCAGCGCCTTCGCCCATCACGAACCCGTCGCGATCCTTGTCCCAGGGACGCGAACCCGCCGTGGGATTATCGTTAAACGCGGTGGACAGCGCCCGAGCCGCGGCGAAACCGGCAATGCCCAACTCGCACACGGTCGCTTCCGCGCCGCCGGCCAGCATGACGTCGGCGTCGCCCCACATGATGAGGCGGGCGGCGTCGCCAATGGCATGCACACCCGTGGCGCACGCCGTGACGACACAGTGATTCGGGCCTTTCAGCCCATATTTGATCGACAGATGGCCAGATGCGAGGTTCGCCAGCGCCGAGGGGATGAAGAACGGCGACAGCCGCTTGATCTTCCCCTGATGCACCAGCATCGCCGCGTCGAAGATCGTTTCCAGCCCGCCGATACCGGACCCGACCATCACGCCGGAGGCGCAGCGGTCTTCCTCGGTTTCCGGAACCCAACCCGAATCTTCCATGGCCATCGAACCGGCAGCCATCGCCAGATGGATGAAGCGATCCATCTTCTTCTGGTCTTTGACCGGGATCCACTCCGACACGTCCAGCTTGCCCTCGGACACGGGGCCCACGGGCACCTGTCCAGCGATCTTGCAAGCGACGTCCTTGGTGTCGAACGACGTGATCCTGCCGATGCCGGATTCGCCGGCAACCAGCCGCCGCCAGACATGCTCGACCCCAAGGCCCAGAGGGCTGGCAATGCCCATGCCCGTCACAACCACGCGCCGCATCAGCCGCGATCCTTCTGCCGTTACCGGATCAGGTAGCATTCTTTTCGATGTAGTCGATCGCATCCTTCACCGTCGCGATCTTTTCGGCGGCTTCTTCCGGGATTTCGACCGAGAATTCTTCCTCGAACGCCATCACGAGTTCGACCGTATCCAGGCTGTCGGCACCGAGGTCGTCGATGAACGAGGCGTTCTCGGTCACCTTTTCCGGCTCGACACCCAGATGTTCCACGACGATCTTCTTGATCTTATCGGCGATCTCGCTCATCGGCTCCGCAACTCCTGCACTGTGGTCCCGCGTCCCGAGATGCGGTCGGACCTGTTCATGGCCGGGAACAGTCCCGGCCCGTTCGATATTCCTAAACCGGTCGAAAGCGATTCCGGCCCAAGCATTCGGGGGCGATTAGCATGGTCCGGTGCCCCTGCAAAGCTTGTCGGCCACCGGTTACAGCATCGCCATCCCGCCGTTGACGTGCAGCGTGGCGCCGGTGACCCACCCGGCCTCGTCGGAGGCGAGGTAAACGACCGCGGCCGCGATGTCGTCGGGCTGGCCAAGACGCCCCAGCGGGATGGATTCGGACAGCTTTGTTTTCTGCGCATCCGGCAGCACATCGGTCATGCCGGTGACGACAAAGCCTGGTGCCACCACGTTCACGGTGATCCCACGGGACGCGACTTCCTGCGCCAACGCCTTGCTCATGCCCACTAAACCGGCCTTCGCGGCGGCATAATTGGCCTGACCGCCGTTGCCGGTCGCGCCGACGATGCTGGAGATATTGATAATCCGCCCCGCCCTACGCCGCAGCATCCCGCGCAGCGCCGCTCGGCTCAGCCGAAACGGCGCGCTGAGATCGACGTCCAGCACCGACTGCCAATCGGCGTCGCGCATGCGAATCGCCAGCCCGTCGCGGGTCATGCCGGCGTTGTTGATCAGGACATGGAGCGGACCGGCCGCTTTCTCCGCCGCTTCGATCAGCGCATCCGGTTCGGACGCATCGCGCAAATCGGCGGGGCAGACATGCGCGCGCTCGCCCAGTTCCTGGGCCAAAGCCTCCAGCGCGTCGAGTCGCGTGCCGGACAGTGTGACCGTCGCACCCTGGGCGTGCAGCGCGCGCGCGATCGCGGCACCGATGCCGCCCGAAGCGCCGGTGACCAGCGCGGCCTTGCCGTCCAAGCGGAACATCGCCGTCTCCGTAATTAGAGTGTTTTCAACACCGCCTCGATCTCCGCCGGAGTCGAGGCCGATACGCCGGTCGCATCCGGGGCGATGCGCTTGAGCAACCCGGTCAGCACCTTGCCGGCGCCGAGTTCGACGAAGTTGGTCACACCGAGATCGACCATCGCCTTCACGCATTCCTGCCAGCGCACGGTCGCGGTGACCTGCTGGACCAGCAGATCGCGGATGCGATCCGGGTCGGTTTCCTTGGCCGCCGACACGTTGGCGACGACCGGGACCATCGGCATCAGTGGCGGATTCGCCTCCAGCGCTTCCGCCATCGCGTCGGCCGCGGGCGCCATCAGGGCGCAATGGAACGGCGCGGACACCGGCAGCAGCATCGCGCGGCGAATACCCTTGGTTTTGGCGATCTCGATCGCCCGCTCGATCGCGGCGCGGTGGCCGGAGATCACGACCTGCCCGCCGCCGTTGTCGTTGGCGGGCTGCACCACCTGCCGCGCGTTGGTGGGGCTGTCGGGCACCGGGGCGGCTTCGTCGCAGATCGCCTGCGCCTGCGCCATGTCGGCGCCGAGCAGGGCGGCCATGGCGCCTTCGCCGGGCGGGACGGCCTTTTGCATGGCCTGGCCACGCAGTTTCAACAGCCGAGCGGCAGTGGCGATGGGGAAGGCGCCCGCGGCGGCCAGGGCGGAGTATTCGCCTAGGGAATGGCCGGCTACGACGATGGCCTTCTGCTTAAGAGTGATGCCGCCCTCGGCTTCGAGCACGCGCAGCACGGCAAGCGAATGCGCCATGAGTGCGGGCTGGGTGTTCTCGGTCAGGGTGAGTTCTTCCCCCGGGCCTTCGAACATCAGCTTGGAGAGTTTCTGTTTCAGGGTATCGTCGACTTCCTGAAACACATCGCGCGCCGCGCCGAAGGCCGCCGCGAGGTCGCGGCCCATGCCGACGGCCTGGCTGCCCTGGCCTGGAAAGATGAAGGCGTGAACCGGCATGAAGGGTGCTCCCGACGTTCGTCGGCCATGGTCTGACTATGGCGCGGCGGCGTAGCCCTGGGCTATCGCGGTGTCAAGGAAGGGGCGGAACGGCGCCGGGGGCTGAACGGCGAAATTATTATCAAGCGAATGTGATAATTTTTATACAACACATGGTTGCGTCAGCCTCTTGCACTTCCATCCGCCACTCCCTTGAGATTTTGGCCGGGGTTGACCCACCAATCAGGAGCATCCAATGCGCCGTATCGCTTTAAAGCTGCTTGCCGCCGCCGCGGTCGTTGTCCCGGCGTTTACCGCTCAGGCGAACGCCATGCCGCGCCAACAATTGGAGGAGATGGCCTCCAAAATGGCGACCCAACTGGCTCAGGTCTGCCCGCGGGCAGGATATAACGACACCGCCGCCTATCGCAGCTGCGCCGACGCGCTGCAGAACGCCACTTTCCTGCCGATCGTTCAGGAAGGGATTCTTTGGGGCGGCGATCAAGCGACGCTTAAGATCAAAAAGCGCCATCTGACGCATTTCAACACCAAAGTGTTCCAGGCGATGTAACTGCCGCTGATGACGTTCACCGGCAACTGGTCGCTGGCACACGACGACCGGGAAAACCTGGATATCATCGAAGTGGAAGCTTTCTTCCGCAACCAGTTGCCGGCCGGCGAATATCCGTACCCGTTCTGGCACAACGCCGGGAAGTGGAACGACTACGAGAAAATGAGCACGGTGCGGTTCTACCTGAACGACAAAGGCCGCATTTTCGTTGGCACGCGCGGCAAGTCCGGTAACGAAGCGGCGCGCGGGCAATATGCGCACGTGGACCACGAACCGTTCCAGAAGGACCAATGGCAGTGGACCGACGACAAGGGCCAGCTGCAGCCGACCATCACGCTGTTCTCCGCGCGGTATCAGCCCGCCAATCCGCATCTGGGGCGCCTGGATCAGACCTATCGCGCCTTCGCCGCCGAAATGCGGCAGGCGTCTTGCGTGGGATGCCACTCCCCGCAAAACCCCTCGGATATGGAACAGCTGACGCTGCTGCAAACGCCCAGCCACGCGGCCGGCGAAATCGATCGCGTGATCGCGCAGGTCGAGCAGAAGAAGATGCCGCTGGACGATATCGGCATGGCGAAGGAGATCGATCCGAAGCTGCGTGAGAACATTCTCAAGACCGCGCAAGCGTTCCGCAATGAAGTCGCCGCCGCCGACGCGTGGGAGGCCACACGGCCGAACCGCGGCGCCGTTGCCTTCACCACCGACGCAAACAAGCCAACCGCACGGTAACGCCGGCCTTGTCGGCGAAGGGGCGCCCAGCAATGGGCGCCCTTTTTGCGTACCGTCAGATCCCAACGTTCCCCGAGGCTCGGCGCGCCGCCAGCCGCTTGTTCGACTCGAAGAACCGCCCCACGGCGGCGGCGTGGGCGGCACGCGTTTCCGGGGTGAAATCGCCGGCCGGCCGCGGGTCCGGATCGAAGTGCCCGTAGATGTCCTGCCCGCGGACCAGGGTGGCGCCAACTCGTACATCGGTCATCAAGCGGCATCTTGTGGGGATATAACTCACCCCGATCCCGATCCGGCGTTCGTCCGTCCGGTTCGGCGCCGATCGATGCACCAGAAAAGTATGGTGTAATGAAATTTTCCCGGCGGTCAGCGGCATGATAACGGCTTCGTGAACGTCCAATTTTTTGTCGATCGTCTGTCCACGAGAGAGAAGATTGGTCGGCGAGACGTCGTCGCGGTGCGGTTGCTGGCCAATGACGTGACTGCCCGGCAACAGCTCGATACATCCCATCTCCGGTGTCGAATCCGTCAGCGCGATCCAGGCTGTCACCTGCTCCGGCCTGTCCAGACCGAAATACGTGCCGTCCTGATGCCAGGATACATGGGTGCCGTCGTGCGGCTCCTTCAGCCAGGACGTTAAATGATAGACCAGAATGTCGGGGCCGATCAGGCTTTCCACCGCGTCCAACACCTTGGGGTGACGCACCAGCCGGTCCATCCAGCCGAACAGCAAATGCGTCTTCGATCGCACGAGGTCCGGCAGGCGCCCGAGCGTGTCGCCTTGGGAGCGTTCGAAGGCTTCGAGGGCGCCGCGGTATTCGGCGACCTCATCCGGCGTCAGGCAGTCGATGGGATACAGGTACCCGTCGCGGTGGTACTGTTCGGTCTGTTCCGTGGAAAGGCTGGCGGGCATTGGCAGAGCCTCCTGGGTTCGGGGTAGTGTAA
>CAITUP010000010.1 GCA_903895595.1 uncultured Acetobacteraceae bacterium
GCCTGACCCGACCATCTCAGGCCCCTTGGATAAAGATGGTCGGGTCAGGCCCGACCATGACGGATTGAGCCTCGCTATAAGGACCACAAAATGCCCCAACAATCGTTCCGCGCCTCGGGCTTTCTCTGGCGCCTCTATGCCGGGTCCCAGACCATCGAGAAGAACCTCAAGGAAGCTGTGCAGCGAGCCGGCGCCAAGCGGGCGTTCGCCATCTGCTCGCCGTCCGTCAACCGCCGCACCGACACGATCCGGCGGATCGAGGCCGCGCTCGGCGATCTGTATGCCGGCGTTTACGACGGGATCGAGAAGGATTCCACCTACGCATCGGTCCTGGCCGGCAAGAAAGCCGCGCAAGCGGCAGGGGCCGATCTGCTGATCGCCGTCGGCGGCGGCAGCGTCATTGTCGCCTGTCGCGCGGTGGCGATTTTCATGGGCGAGAGCGGCGATCCGTTCAAAATCATGACCCAATATCCGGAAGGCAAACCCGCCTATAGCCCGCGTCTGATGGCGCCGAAGCCGCCGATTATCAATATTCCCACCACACCGAACAGCGCGATGAACCGCGCCGGAACCGGATTGAAAAACCCCGACCTCGATCAGCGGATGGAATATTTCGATCCGAAAACGCGGCCGCACTCGATCTTCTTCGACGAAGAGGCACTGATGACCGCGCCGGCCGATCTGCTGAAATCGACCGCCACGACGGTCTATGCCGGACTGATCGGCGCGATGGCGCAGACGCGGATCAATCCTCTGGCCGACGCCGACTTGCGGCATGCGTTCCGGCTGGCCCATCGCGCCTATCCACGCCTGATCGACGATATCGACAATCCCGCGCATCGCATCGATTTTTGCGTTTCCGCGTTCCTGCGTAACCGAGCGGAGGACGATGGGGTCGGTTTGATTCGTAGCGAGATATTCTCGGGCAATTATGCTGTCTCCACCGCGCTGCACGTGCGCTACCCGCATGTCGGGCAGGGTGAATCCACATCGGTGGTGCATGCGCAGAAGATACGCCTGACGGAGCAATTCGATCCGCAATCGGCGCGTCAGGTTGCGGAAGCGCTGGAGGTCTGGGCTGGCAACATGGACGCCAAACAAGCTGCCGCGGCCGTCGCCGACAGGCTGGAGGAAATGTACACCGCGATGGGTATGCCGACGCGGCTACGGCAATTGGATATTCCGCGCGACGATCTCCCGAATATCGCCAAGGAAACCGTGAAAAACTTCAACGCCAATCCCGGCGCCCGCTCGGCCGAGGATCAGATTGCCGACGCCTTGAAATTGTTGGAAGCCGCATACTGAAGAAAAAAGGCGCCGTTCGGAATACCGAACGGCGCCCGGACTGCATCACCCGAAGGCGAAATGCTTCTCGAAGTCCTTCTTCAGGTCCTCCATGTGCAGGAAATACTGGTAGAACCCACCATTGTAATTCCCGTCCTGGCGGCGGTTTTCTTCACCCTCGAAGTTGTAATAACCCGGGGTGCACTCTTTGTTCCGATTCGTCTTGCCGCGATGGCGGATAACCTCATCCACCCACCACTGCTCGGTTTCCGGTTTGGCATCGATCGTGGTGTAGCCGTGATCGCGCACGTACTTCACGCATTCGGCGATATGCTTGCCTTGCGTTTGCAGCATGAACGTCAGGTTGAACTGGAACGACGCCTGATACCCGCCCATGATGAACAGATTCGGATAGCCGGACGAGTGAATGCCGAGCACCGTGCGCATGCCCTCGGCGTATTTCTCGTTCAGTTCGAGGCCGTTTTCGCCGCGAATGTCGTTGTAGATCCCGGTCACCTGCACTTCGAAGCCGGTGGCATAGATCAGCACGTCCACCGGGTATTCGACACCCTCGAACACAACGCCCTTCGCATTGATCTCGGTGACGCCCTTGCCGTGGGTGTCCACCAGATGAACGTTCGGGAGGTTGAACGCCGGCAGATATTCGTCGTCGTAGCAGGGGCGCTTGCAGCGATGCATGTACCAGGGCTTCAACGCCTCGGCCGTCGCCTTGTCCTTCACGATTTCGTCCACACGCGCATGAATGCGCATCTGGTGTTCGATGTTCTGGTTTTCCTGGCGCTGGATTTTGATGTCGCGCGGCAGAGCGGCCAGTTCGGCCTTCTGCTGTTCGGTCAGTTCCGGCCCTTTGATGTGCTTGGCCAGCCGTTCGGCCTGCCAACCCGGCTTCAACGCCGCCGCCCATTCCGGATCGGTCGGGATATCGTCGCGGATATCGATCGCCGAGGGGGTGCGCTGGAACACATACAGTTCCTTCGACGCCCGACCGACGCGCGGGATGATCTGCACGGCCGAGGCGCCGGTGCCGATGATGCCCACGACCTTGTCCTTCAGGTTGGACAGGTCCGGCCCGCAATAGGCGTAGTCGAAGCGCGACGTGTGGAACGAATGCCCCTTGAACGTCTCCATGCCATCGATCTTGGACAGCTTCGGCTTGGACAGTGTGCCGTTGGCGCACACCACGAACTGCGCCGACAGCACGTCGCCGCGATCCGTCTTCACCCGCCACAGCTTCGCCTCGGGATCCCACGCGGTCGACGTGACCGTGGTTTGGAAAACGGCGAGTTCGTAAAGGTTGTATTTGCGCGCGATCGCTTGGCAATGCGCGAAAATCTCGGGCCCTTTGGCGAAATAGCTGCCGGGCACGTATCCCAACTCATCCAGCAACGGCAGGTAATCGTAGGCCGAGACGTCGCAGGCAGCACCGGGGTAGCGGTTCCAGTACCAAGTGCCGCCGACGTCGCCGCCGCGTTCCACGATCCGGATGCTCTGCACGCCGCGTTCCCGCAGACGAGCGGCCGTCAGCAACGCGGAGAAACCGCCGCCGATCAGCAGGCATTCCACGGTATCGACGATGGGCTCGCGCGGTGCCGCTTCGCCGGCATAGGGGTCCATCTCGTAGCGCGCGAGTTCGCCCGTCAGTTCCGACGTGTATTGCGCCCGCCCGTCGGGGCGATAGCTCAGCCGCAGATCGCGCTCATCGGCGAATTTCTGCTTGATCTTGTCGTAGAAGTCCTGCGGCTGTTCGGTCGGGCGCAGCGGATCGAACGCGACGCGGCGCGCGGTGGCGTTCGGGTTCTGCACCCTGGCCGTGGTTGGTTTTTCCTTGACGTCCGACATAGGTTGTTTCGAGCCTTCTGTTTCTTACGATGATTTCTACCAGTGTTATCGCCTTGGGCGGCGAAGCTCAAGACGGACGCTATTCCAGCGCCCGTTCCAAAATTGTCTTCAGCGTCGTCTCGCCGCGCCAGCCCGGCGGGGACACATGGCCGCCGACGGCGATGCGGTTTTTCTGTGCGTCTTCCCAGTGCTTGCCGTCGAAGAACCGGGTGGGCTTCAGCGCCGGCCCGTCGATCCCGTCCAGACACCGAGCGTTGACGGTAACTTTATCAGGCTGGGAGCGGGGGACGTAGAACGGATGCATCCCGCAATGGGAACAGAACGGGTGCTGCGCCACGCCGGTTTCGAACGTGTAGACCGTCAGGGCGGTTTTCCCGCGCAACAGCTGAAACTCCGACGGGAAAACCGGCAGATGCAGGATGCCCTTCTTGGTGCAAACGGTGCAGCTGCACTGCGATAACAGGTCGAGGTCGACCTGCGCGCGAAACCGCACCCGGCCGCAATGGCACCCGCCTTCCCGTGTCTCCTGCATCGTGCGTATCTCCAGCTACCGGACAGTATCCTCCGTCCGGCGCCGTTCGTCCATCCTTGACCGGTTGGGCTGGTCAGGGAACTGTCGGGTGGAAGCGAAGAGGGGGACAGTACCATGGCCAGCGGCCCGTTAAATGGCGTGAAAATCCTGGAATTCTCGGGCATCGGCCCTGGCCCGTTCTGCGGCATGCTGCTTTCCGATCTGGGTGCCGACATCCTGCGGATCGACCGGAAGGATGGGGATCGCGGCGAAAAAACCCACGTCACCCGCCGCGGCCGCAAATCCGTCGCCCTCGATCTAAAACAGCCCGCCGCTCGTGAAGCCTGTTTGCGCCTGGTCGGCACCGCCGACGCGTTGTTCGAGGGGTTTCGGCCCGGCGTCATGGAGCGTTTGGGCCTAGGCCCCGAGTTCGCTTTGGCGCGTAACCCGAAGCTGGTCTACGGCCGCATGACCGGCTGGGGTCAGACCGGGCCGCTGGCGCAGGCGGCGGGCCACGACATCAACTACATCGCCATCACCGGGGCGCTGCATGCGATCGGCCCGAAGGACCGGCCAGTGCCGCCTTTGAACCTCGTCGGCGATTTCGGCGGGGGCGCTTTATATCTCGCGCTCGGGCTGCTCGCCGGGCTGTTGCATGCAAGAGCAACCGGCGAAGGCCAAGTGGTGGACGCGGCGATGAGCGACGGCGCGGCGTCGCTGATGGCGGCCTTCTACGGCCACATGGCGGGCGGCCGCTGGTCCGACACGCGCGAATCCAACGGAATCGACGGCGGTGCCCCCTACTACGGCGTCTACCGCTGCAAAGACGGCCGCTTCGTCGCTTTAGGCTCCATCGAAAAGCAGTTTTTCGCCGAGCTGATGAACAAGCTGGGCATCGCGGACTTCCCGCGCGACAGACAACGCGATCCAGCGTTCTGGCCCGACCTGAAGGCGCGGCTGGAAGCGATGTTCCTGACGCGCACCCAAGCGGAATGGATGGCCCTGATGGAGGGCAGCGACGCCTGTTTCGCCGGGGTCCTCAGCCTGTCCGACGCCCCGTCCCACCCGCATCACGTCGCTCGGGAGACGTTCGTAACCGTGGACGGCGTGCTGCAACCCGCGCCGGCGCCCCGGTTTTCGGCGACGCCGGGGCAGATTCAGGAACTCGACCCGCGGATTGGGGCGCATAATGAGACGGGGCTGGCGGATTGGGGGTTTTCGGCGGCGGAGATCGCGGCGTTGCAACGGGTGGGGGCGCTGTAATACCAACCGCTCGCAACCTGGACCCATCGTCGGCGGCGCTCTCGTCATGCTGACGAAGGTCGGCATGACGACTTTCCACGCGACGGTGTGTCGATGGTTAGGACAGTTGGTATAAGTCTCAAACCACCCCATTCTCCGCTAAAATCACCAATTCCCCGGCGTCCAACCCCAGTTCATCGCAATAAATCTCCCGGTTATGCTCCCCCACCAGCGGTGCCCGCCGGGAGATCGCCCAGGGGGAGCCGTTGTAGAGCGCCGGTTCGCCCGGATAGACGAAGCTGCAGCCCAATTCCGGGTGTTCCACCTCTTTCCAGAAGCCGCGATCATGCAGATGCGCGTCGTCGAGCAGGTCCTCGGGCGCGCGCACCGCGCCCCAAGTAAAACCGCGCGCCTGTGCCGCGTGATAGACTTCCTCCGCCGGCAGGCTGGCGATGAAATCGGCCAGCAGTCCGTCGATGATGTGGGACGATTCGGCGGCGATGGTTGCGGGGTCCTGGTATTTCGGGTCGCGCAGATCGCCGGCCATGCCGTAAACATCCATCAAATCCGCCAGCGATTTCACGTTGCGCGGATTCAGCCCGCCGGAAATCAGCGCGGTCACGTAATTCCCGTCTTTCGCCAGGAATTGCGTGCGCGCGGTCGTTGTCATCGCATGATGCCGGCCGGTCTGCCGACGCAAGATCTCCCCCCGGTAGACGTAATTCGCGATCGCCGATTCCGTCGTCAGGGCGCAGGCTTCGTGGATCGAGGTGTCGATATACTGCCCCTCCCCCGAAACCGAGCGATAGACCAGCGCCGCCATGATCGCCATGGCTGCGTAATGACCGCCCATATGCCAGGCATTGCCGCCGCCGGGTGCGATGGGGATATCGGTATGGTCGTAGCCGGAGGACGCCATTTCTCCGCCCGCCGCCATGTGCACGAGATCGGAGGACACGAAATCCCGCCACGGCCCGGTCTGCCCGAACGGCGTCAGCGAACAGACGATCAATGCCGGGTTGCTCGCCCGCAACGTCTCGTACCCCAGCCCGATGCCGGCCAAATACCCAGGCCGGAACGTTTCCAGCACCACGTCGGCTTCGTCGGCCAAGCGCCGGAACAGGGCGCGCCCGTCGGCGGTTTCCAGGTTCAGCGTTATCCCGCGCTTGGAGGTGTTGTAATACCAGAACGACAGGCTCCGGTCCCGGTGCGGCACGTCGTCCAGGAACGGACCGACCTCGCGGCAGGCCTCGCCGCCGGGTGGCTCGATCTTCACCACATCGGCGCCGAGGTCGCCCAGCAGCTTGCCGCAGAACTGGCCTTTCTCATCCGCGAGTTCCAGGACCCGCAGCCCCGCGAAGGGACCGGTCATCGCAGCATCTCCTCTTGGTAAGGAAACAACGGTCGTGTCGGCGGCCAGAAGGTGCCGTCGGCGAAACCCGCGCGGACCTCCGCGGCGTCGAACCCGAGTAACCCTTCCAGAATTTCGCGGGTGTGCTGGCCGATCATAGGGCTTGGCAACGTATTCACCGCCGGGGTTTCGGACAGGACGAACGGTGCGTTTTGGACTTTGAAGGTACCGAGCGCGGGGTGCTCCAGGGGCCGGTACATGCCGCGATGGCGGAGTTGGGGGTCGTTGTCGACGCGGTCCTCGGCGCTTTGCACCGGCATGGCGCGGACGCCCGCAGCCTGACATTGAGTCATGACTTCGTACTTGTCCAGCGTGGACGTCCAGGCTTCGATCATGGTGTCGAGATCGTCCTGATGCGCCAGCCGTCCCGCGACGGTCGCGAACCGGGGATCGGGGGTGCCGCCGATCAACCTTTCCAGCGCCTGCCATTCGGTATCGGAGTGGCACACGATCGTGCACCAGTCGTTATAGCCGCCCGGCGCGGTGCGGTAGGCGTTGTGCGGCGCGACCGTCGGTCCCCGGTAATTGTTCAGCAGCGGCGTGCCCGGCCAATGGGCGCGGTTGCCGGGCGGAAATCCCTGCCGGCGGGAGCCACGCTTGTTGACGGTGAAATCCAGCAGCGCCGGCCCGTTCAACGGCGCGCTGCTGACCATCTGCGACTGATCGATATGCTGGCCTTTGCCAGTCATGTTGCGATGATACAGGCCGGTCAGCACGCACATCGCCCCGTACATGCCGCCGGTATCGTCCATGTAGGACCAGCCCCAGCCGGCCGGAGCCTCATTCGGCAGCCCCGACTGGAACGTCAGCCCCGCCGCCGCCTGCGCCACCGGACCGAACGTCGTATAGGCGTGGTTGCGCCCGGTGTGCCCGTAACCGGACATGGAGACATAGACGATATCCGGCTTGATCTCGCACATCGCCTCATACCCCAGGCCCCAGTTGCGCAGCACGCGGGAGCTGAAGTTCTCGATCACCACATCGGATTTCGCGATCAGCCGCTTGACGATGTCCAGGCCCTTGGCGCTGCGCACATTCAGCGTCAGGCTTTTCTTGTTCACGTTGGTGTCGTTGAAATTCCCCGATGTGTTCAAATTCACAGGCAGGCCCTGCGGCGTGGTGGAGCTTGGCAGCCGCCCGCGCTCGCTTTCCGGCCATTCGATCTTGATAACCTCCGCCCCCAGCGCGCCCAACCACCGCGTTGCCCACGGCCCCGCTCGGACCCAGCTGAAATCGACGATGCGGATGTTCTCCAGCGCGCGCTTTGCGGTCATCACGACGTTCTCCTCATCGCCGATCATCCGTGCGATACTGCGGCCCTGTCAAACGCCGGCGAAGGGAATCGTATGACGTACCGGCACGATACCGGCGGCCATCGTTGGACGTTCGCCGACCTGAAAGAATTGATGGCGAAAGCGACGCCGTTGCGATCCGGCGACCAGTTGGCGGGAATCGCCGCCGGTTCGGCCGAGGAAAATATCGTCGCGAAAATCTGTCTGGCGGACGTGCCCCTGAAGCGATTCCTGAACGAGCCGTTGATCCCATACGAAACCGATGAAGTGACGCGGCTGATTATCGACACCCACGATGCCGCCGCGTTCGCCCCGATTTCCCATATGACCGTCGGAGAGTTCCGCAATTTTCTGCTGTCCGACGCCGCCACGCCCACGGTGCTGGCGGGACTGACGCGCGGCATGACACCGGAAATGGCGGCGGCGGTGTCGAAACTGATGCGCAACCAGGATCTGATTTCGGTGGCGAAGAAATGCCGGGTCGTCACGAAATTCCGCGACACGATCGGGTTGCCGGGAACCATGGCCGTGCGGCTTCAGCCCAACCATCCCACCGACGACTGGGGCGGGATCGCCGCCTCCATCCTCGACGGTTTGCTGTACGGGTGCGGCGATGCGGTGATCGGCATCAATCCGGCATCGGACTCGCTCTCGGCCGTCACCGAACTGCTGTACCGGCTCGACGATATCATCGGACGCTTCGCCATCCCGACGCAGGGCTGCGTGCTGACCCATGCGACAACATCGATCGATCTGATCGGCAAAGGGGTGCCCGTCGATCTGGTGTTCCAATCCGTCGCGGGAACCGAGGCCGCCAATCGTTCGTTCGGGGTCGATCTGGCCCTGCTGCGGGAGGCAAGGGACGCCGCGCGTTCGCTGCACCGTGGCACCGTCGGCGACAACGTCATGTATTTCGAAACCGGGCAGGGTTCGGCCCTGTCCGCCGCCGCCCATCATGGCGTCGACCAACAGACCTGCGAGGCCCGAGCATACGCCGTCTGCCGCCCGTTCGAACCGTTGCTTGTCAACACCGTCGTCGGCTTCATCGGCCCGGAATATCTGTACGACGGAAAGCAAATCGTCAGAGCAGGTCTAGAGGATCACTTCTGCGGCAAGCTGCTTGGTTTGCCGATGGGTTGCGACATTTGCTACACGAACCATGCCGAAGCGGATCAGGACGACATGGATACGCTGCTTACGTTGCTCGCCACCGCTGGGGTTACTTACGTGATGGGCGTTCCCGGCGCCGACGACGTGATGTTGAACTACCAATCCACCGCCTTCCACGACAGCCTCTACATCCGCGATCTGCTCAGCCTCGGACGCGCGCCGGAGTTCGAGGCGTGGCTGCGCGACATGCGAATCGCCGGCAAGGACGGACGCATCCTGAACCACGGCGCCGGCCACCGCCTGTTGCCGCTGGCGGGGACGCCATGACCGCGCACGTGACCGCCGATTTTTGGGCGGCGCTGGGGATGCGAACACCCGCGCGTATCGCTTTGGGCCGATCCGGTTCAAGCCTGCCAACCGACCGCGTGCTGGAATTCTCCCTGGCGCATGCTCGGGCACGGGATGCGGTGCATGCGCCGTTCGATGCGGATGGGGTGACGGCGGCGATCCGGTCGTTGGGGTTCGACACCATCGGCGTGACCAGCGCGGTCCCGGATCGTGCGACGTATTTGCGGCGTCCGGACCTTGGACGTGTTCTGTCCGACGACAGCCGCGCGGCACTTCGCGCCGGAGGGATCGGGCCGGTCGATCTGGCAATCGTGGTGGCCGATGGGTTGTCGTCGGCGGCGATCCACGCGCAAGCGCCGCTGTTTCTGGCGGCTCTGCGTCCCTGGATCGCCGCCGAGCGCTGGACCGTAGGACCGGTCGCGATCGCCCAGCAGGCTCGGGTCGCGTTCGGGGACGCGGTCGGCGAACTGATGCGGGCACGCGCCGTGCTGGTGCTGATCGGAGAGCGGCCGGGCCTGTCGTCGCCCGACAGCCTCGGCCTTTATCTCACCTACGCGCCGCGAGTCGGACGCAACGACAGCGAACGGAATTGCGTGTCGAACATCCGAGCCGAGGGTCTGTCGCACGCCCTCGCGGCGTTCAAGCTGGTGTGGTTGCTGCGGGAGGCGTTGCGACGCGGGTTGACCGGCGTCCGATTGAAGGACGACAGCGACATGCTGCTCGTGACCGGGAAACCCCCGTCAGCACTGCATCAGTTCGATGCTGACTCCGTCGGGGGCGGAGACGTAGCATAGCAGGCTCCCGCCGACGCCCTGCTTCAACGGCACCGGCAGCGTCACGCCCTTGGCCTGCAATTCGGCGGCGAAGGCGGTCAGATCGCCCTGATACATGAACCCGAAATGGTCCGTGCCCCAGGCGTTGTGGCTGGAGAAGTCGGAGAACGGCTCGATCGGGCGCGGCGCCACGGGGTTTTCGCCCGGACGGCGGCCGCGGATCAGGATGATCATGCCGCCGAGTTCCACGAAAATCTGCGGTGCGCCGCGGGCGATCGTGTCCTTGACGATGGTCGCTCCAAACATCGCCACATACCACTCGGCCGAGGCCCGCGGGGTCTCGCTGATGATGTGGACGTGGTCGAATGTGAACACGGGGTTGCTCATCGGTCGCTCTTTCCTGGCTTGCGGACGTAGTCTTGCCAATCCGCGACCGGGGGTCAAAATGGCGGTCGATAACCGGCGGAGGAAACGATCGCCGGATCGGGTTATACCAACTGCCCGCACCCTTGACCCATGGTCGGCGGCGCTCCCCCGTCATGCTGACGCAGGCCAAAAGGGATTTTCCTACAATTCCCGATTTCGTCTACCTTTCAGTGCTTCGGGGCCAGCGCAATCGCTTGAAGGTACCCGGAACACTGTATTGGGGAATTGGGGAATTGGCCGATCCAATCCGTCATCCTCGGCCTCGTGCCGACGACCAATACGGGCACAAATTCGCGATTTTCTGCCCGGATTGGTCCCGGGGGGTATGAACCGGGATGATCCCTGACACTTATACCTGGATGATGGTTGACAGTCTCCAATTTACCGCAGGGAGGAC
>CAITUP010000011.1 GCA_903895595.1 uncultured Acetobacteraceae bacterium
AAATATTCTTGTGAGATGGCCACCCGCATGGCATGAATGAGAACCGATATCAGCCGTAAGGGTTGGGAACGCATCCATGCCATCGCCTTTCAAATCGCTGTCGCCATACACGGCACAGATCGACCAGGGTGTCCTGGGGGATACATCGTCCGGCACATACGAACCGGGTGGTTTAGGTTCGTTCGACGTGGCATCCGGTGCTTCGGGTGGTTCCGCCGGCTTCTCCGGTTCGGTCGACGGGCTCACCGGCAGTACGGGGGACCTTGGCAGCATGGGCGGCGGCTCGGGTGCGTTCAGTCTTGGCGCGGGGCTGGCGGCGCCCGCGCCGACCTTGGTGACAACGTCTGGCTCCGCTCTCAAGATCAACATTGTGTGGGAAACCAGCGTCGCGTCGGCGCCGAGCGCCTTTACCACGGCTGTTGTCGCGGCCGCGCAGTATATGGAAAGCCAGTTCAACAACGCGGTGACCATCAATATCGATGTCGGATACGGCCAGATCGCCGGCGGTGCCATGGCCGCGGGCGCGTTGGGCGAAAGCGAATCCTACCTGCAATCGGTTAGCTATGCGTCGTTGATCGCCGCATTGCAGTCGCACAACAGCGATGCAACCACGGCGTCGGTCCTGGCTTCTTTGCCGGCCACGGCGCCGGTCAGCGGCACGATCTGGCTGACCACGGCGCAGGCGAAGGCTCTTGGCCTCGGGGCGGCGAACAGCACGGCGCTGGACGGATATGTCGGGTTTTCGGCGACCAACGGCTTCACCTACACCACATCCGGCGGCATCGCGGCCGGCACCTACGACTTCAACGCCGTGGCAATGCATGAGGTCAGCGAGGTCATGGGCCGGATGCTGCTGACCGGCGGCTCGATCGGGTCCACCAGAAGCAGCTACAGCCTGCTCGATCTGATGCACTATTCCGCTGCTGGCGTGCGGGATTTCTCGGCGACCACGCCGGGCTACTTCTCGGTCAATGGCGGCGTGACGAACGGCGGCACGTTCAACACGGTGTCTGGCGGGGACGCGGGCGACTGGGCCAGCAGCATGGGGGCAAACGCCTTCGATGCCTATTCCAGCTCCGGCGTCGTCAACGCGGTCACCAGCGGCGATATCACCGAACTGAACGCAATCGGCTGGACCTTGGGGTCCGCGACACCGACGCCTACTCCGGCGCCTACTCCGGCGCCTACTCCGACACCGACGCCGACACCTCCTCCGGTGCCGGCCCCCATTGTTCCGGCCCCCGGCGGCGTGGTGATCGCGGATGCGGGTTCGGTTGCCGGTGCCCTGCAGGGGACGAGCGGTCTGACCGCCAATGTCGCCCTCGCCAAATTGACCGCGGCCGGCGGCGTGGCCGGCGACCCGCTGACGTACACACTGGGCGGTGCCGGCGCTGGTTCCTTCGCTTTGACCACCGCCAGCAACGCCGCGACTTTGTCGGCCGGCGCGGCGGGCGTTGCCGGGGCCGCCAATGGCAAGGTCTATGCGCTGACCGTCACGGTTAAGGACACCAAAACCAACCTGTCGTCCGCCGCGGCGCCGATCGATGTAGTGGTTGGCAGCAGCGGCAACGACACGGTTTCCGTGGCCAGTCTGGTCGGGTCCGCGTCCACGGCGGTACCGATGTTCATCTACGGGCTGGGCGGTAGCGACAAGATCAATGCGGCGGGCACCAGCGGGAAGCTGTGGATCGACGGTGGGGCCGGTGCCGATACGATGACGGGCGGCAGCGGGGTCAACACTTACGTCTATGGTGCGACCAGCGATTCCACCGCGTCGGCGATGGACATCATCACCAATTTCGCCACGAACAAGGATCACATCGACCTGACCGGTATCGGTTCCGCGGCATTGACCTTCACGGGTTACGACCTGGGGACGCAGTTGGCCGCCCATTCCATCGGTTACCAGTTCTCCGGGCTGAATACGTTCCTGTATGTCAATACGAGCGGTGCCAGTGAGGCATTAGGCGCGACGAACATGAAGATCGAGCTGAACGGCTGGATCCCGCTAAGCGCCGCGAACGTCATGCATAGCTAAGCGGGCCCGCGCATCAACGGTTTGGCGTTCTGACAAACCCGCTCCCCAGCAATGGGAAGCGGGTTTTGTTTGCAGGAAGAGATTAAATTATTAGACTTCCATCAATTAAAAATTACATACGATTGTGAGCGCCCTTGTCGTCGTCCTCAAAACGTGTCAAAAACCGACCTACGGTAGAAAATTGACCATTAGGGAAATCGATATGTCTAATGCCGCCAAAGCGACGCTTTCAACCGCCTGGGACCTAACACATAACATCACCGACACAGCGACCGCCACGACGACAACCACCCCCACCGCCCTGTCTGTCGCGGCCGCTCCCTTGGTGACCACCGCCGCGACCACGGCCCCTCCGGGCGGCGTGATCGACGCCGCCTCGACCAAGTTCGTGTATGCCGTCGAAGGCACGAGCGGGCTGACCGCGAACACCGCGATCACGTCATTGACCGAAGCCGGCGGCACCGCCGGCGATGCGGTTAAGTTCACACTGGGCGGCACCGGGGCCAGTTCCTTCACTGTGACCACGACCAATAGCGTCGGCACGTTGTCCACCGGCAGCGCGGGGGCGGCAGGCGCCACCAACGGTAAGGCCTATGCCCTGACCGTGACCTGCACCGATACGGTCACCGGCCAGGCGTCCCCCGCGATTTCAACGGAAGTCGTGGTCGGCAGTTCCGGCGCGGACACCGTGTCGGTGGCCACGCTGGTCGGTGCCTCCGGCACTTCGGCAACCTGGGCCTTCATCTATGGACTGGGTGGCGGAGACAAGATCAATGCCACCGGCATGACCGGCAAGCTGTTCTTCATGGGCGGCGGTGGCGCCGACACGCTGACCGGCGGATCGGGGGTCAACACCTACGTCTACGGCAACGTCAACGAATCGACGGCGTCGGCGATGGATATCATCACGAACTTCGCCGCCAGTAAGGACCATATCGATCTCACCGGTATCGGCACCTCGGCGTTGACCTTCGCAGGCACGCTCGCCAGCACTGTCAAGACGCTGGCGGCCAACAGCATCGGCGTTCAAGCGTCGGGCGGCAACACATTCGTCTACGTCAACAACACCGGTGCCAGCGAGGCCATAACGGCCGCGAACCTGAAAATCGAACTGCAGGGTTCGGTGGCGATCGGCGTGGCGAACATCACGCATAACTGATCCGCGGCCACTGTAGACTGGCCCCATTCGCGTCGGTCCCATCCGAACAGACGCCGCGATAGTGGCATGACCCCCGGTGCGAGCGTATAAGCGTCCATCGCCCGCCGGGAGTCCAAAACCAATGACCGACGAAACCCTCGACCGCATCGCCGCCTTCCACCCTGAACTGACCGATATCCGCCGCGACATCCACGCCCACCCCGAACTCGGGCTGGAGGAACATCGCACGGCCGACATCGTCGCCCGCAAGCTGGAGGAATGGGGTATCGAGGTCCATCGCGGCGTCGGCGTCACCGGCGTCGTCGGCGTGCTGCGCAACGGCAACGGTCAGGCGTCGGTCGGCCTGCGCGCCGATATGGATGCGCTGCCGGTTACTGAAATCACCGACGTGCCCTACGCCAGTCAAAACCCTGGCCGGATGCATGCCTGCGGCCACGACGGCCACACCACCATGCTGCTGGGCGCGGCGAAATACCTCGCGGAAACCCGCAACTTCAACGGCACCGTCAATTTCATCTTCCAGCCGGCCGAGGAAGGCACGGGCGGCGCGCTGGCGATGCTGAAAGACAAGCTGTTCGAACGTTTCCCCTGCGATGCCATCTACGGCATGCACAATCGTCCGGGCATGCCGGTCGGCAGCTTCAACCTCGGCAGCGGCGTCCGTTCCGCCGGCGGCGCGTTCTTCGATATTTCCATCACCGGCAAAGGCGCCCACGGTGCTCGGCCGGAACAAAGCATCGACCCGGTGCTTGTCGCCTGCCACATCGGCACGGCGCTGCAATCCATCGTGTCGCGCAATATCTCCCCCAACGATACCGGCGTGATCAGCGTCACCCGAATCCTGACCGGCGACGCCTACAACGTCATTCCGCAGAGCGCGACGATGTCCGGCACCGTCCGCACCATGAAGCGGGAGACCATGACGCTGATCGAAACCAACATGCGCCGCATGGTCGAAAGCGTCGCAGCCGGTTTCGGGGCCGAGGCATCGCTCGATTTCCGCCTGATTTTCGCCCCCATGGTCGCAGCCGACGACGAGGCCCGTCTGCTCGGCGATGCAGCGGCTGAATTGGTTGGTGAGGACAAAGTCCGCCGCGACGCCCCCGCCGGCATGGGTTCGGAAGATTTCAGCTTCATGCTGGAACAGGTCCCCGGCGCGCATATCGGCATCGGCAACGGTCCCAGCGCGGCATTGCACAATCATCTGTATAATTTCAACGACGAGGCCATCCCCTACGGCGTCGCGCTGTGGGCGAAAATCACCGAGAAGAAACTGCCGAAAGGCGCCGTCGACTGATGCTGCGCCGCGCCGCCGCCGCAGACCTGACGATCCGTTTCGCCGGACAGACGGTCTCGGCGCGACAGGGCGACAGCGTAGCGGCGGCGCTGCTGGCCGCTGGCATCGTCGCGACCCGTAACAAGCCGAGCGGTCCTTATTGCATGATGGGCGCGTGCTTCGAATGCGTCGTGTCAGTCGATGGCCGCACCGAACGGGCCTGCATGACCGAGGTCCGCGACGGCCTGCGTATCGAACCGCTATGACAACCGATCTGGTCATCGTCGGCGCTGGCCCCGCCGGCATCGCCGCCGCCATCGAGGCCATCTCGTTGGGCCTGTCCGTCACGGTGCTGGACGAAAATCCGACGGCTGGCGGCCGTATTTGGCAAGGTGCCGATCCGGAAGGTCCGGAACTCCGAATGTTTACCCGATGCGGACTAGACACCCGATATCGCGCGGCCGTCTGGGCGATCGAACCGGATGGTACCTTATTCTTTAGCCAGAACGGAACGGCGCAGAGCATCCAGGCGCGCACGATCCTGCTGGCAACCGGAACGACCGAACGACCGGTGCCCATCCCAGGCTGGACCCTGCCGGGCGTCATGACGGTCGGCGGCGCCCAAATCGCGCTGAAAACCGCCGGATTGGTGCCGGACAAGGGCACCTGGATCGCCGGCCAGGGGCCTTTGCTGCTGCTGTATACCGTGCAGGCCTTGCGTGCCGGCGGCCGCCCAGCCGGCGTGCTGGATATGTCCGACCCGGCCCAACGCTGGCCGGCGCTGCGGAAAATTGCCGGCTTCGGGGACATCGCAAAGGGCCTGTTTTGGCGTCTGGAAATCGCCCGCGCCGGCATCCCCTGGATTAAAACACGGGACCTGCGGGCCGAGGGCAACGGCAAACTGGAACGGATCGTCTTCGGCAACCGCACGGAGGCCGCCGATACGCTGCTGCTGCACGACGGCGTCATTCCGTCGGTGCAACTCACACGTGCCTTGGGTTGCGCACACCGCTGGAACGATACGCAACAATGCTGGGAACCCGAAACCGACGCATGGGGCCAAACGTCCATCCCGAACATCTACGTCGCGGGCGACGGAGCGGGGATAAACGGGGCCGAAGCGGCGACCAAAGCCGGTCGAACCGCTGCCCGAGCCATCGCTGGAAAACGCGAAACGCCGCCCCGCAAACCCACGATCCGCCCGTTCCTGGACACGCTCTACCGCCACCAGGCGATGGCGCTGACCGACGAAACCCTGGTGTGCCGTTGCGAGAACGTCACTGCCGGCGCGATCCGGGAAGCCGCCGCGATGGGTTGCCTCGGCCTGAACCAGCTTAAAGCCTACACCCGCTGTGGCATGGGCCCGTGCCAGGGCCGCATGTGCGCCCCCACTGCCGCCGAGGTTCTGGCCGAAGCGCGCAACGTGCCGGTTCATGAGATCGAACCGTTGCGCACCCGCTTCCCCACGAAACCCCTGACGGTTGGGGAATTGGCTACTCTACCCTAACCCCGATTCGCCCGGAGGAACCGCCGCACCCGGTCGATCGTGCGTGCCTTCAGCTCCGGCGGATCGCGCCATGGGAACACGGTTATTTCCGCGTTCGGGCACAGCGACGCGACGTCTACCGACGTCACAAGAGGATGCGCCGGCGTTTCGTCCGGCAGCACCAGGATCGGCGTTTGGCAAGACCGAGCGAATTCCTCCGTCACGCTGTAGACGAATTTCGGATAGTCGCGGTACAGCTGATGCAGGTAGGGCGGCACCTGTTCCATGCTCAGATCGGGGCGTTTGGGCAGAAGTTCAGGCGCCCACACCGTCATGCCGGAATTATACATGTAATCCGGGTGGTCCGGGTGATGCCCGACGGTCTGCACCAGCACCCCGCCCATCACGCGATCCGGCGCCCGTTCCATCAGCTTCATCGCGAAGCAGCCGCCGATGCAGTTGCCCATGAACAGGAATTTGTCGACGCCGAGATAGTCCAGCAGCCCCAGCTGATCGTCGGCGAAGGCATTCCACGGGTTGGATGATGGGATCGGCCCACTTGATTCGCCGCCATTGGCGTTGCGCTGATCCAGGGTGATGCAACGAAACTCATCGCTGAAAACCTCCATGGAATTGAACACCGCGGTCTTCCAGTTGCTGATCCGCGAGTTCAGCCCGCCCCCGGGGACGAGCAGCAGCGGGAAGCCGCTTCCGGCTTCTTCATAGCGAATGCGCACATCGCCTTTTTCGTAGAACGGCATGGTGTCTCAAGCTCCTGCGAGAATGGCGTCCGCAATTTTTTCGGCGGTCATCAGAACGGGGAAATTTGTATTCGCACACGGCACCACGGGGAAGACCGAGGCATCCACCACGCGCAGCCCGTCCACGCCGCGCACGCGGCCGGCGTTGTTGGTCACGGCCATCGGGTCGTCGTCTGCCCCCATCCGGCAGGTGCAGGAGGCATGCCACACGCCGACGGATGCTTTGCGCACGAACGCCTCCAACGCGTCGTCGTCGGTCAGCATGTCGTGCAGAGTCACGCCCTCCATCACCAAGGTTTTGATCAGGTAGGACCGCAGCGCCGCCGGGCCGTCGAGGAAGCGGCCGAGGATATCGGTGATGAATTTGTTCTTCTTGCTGTGAAGCCCGACCTGGCGAACCTTGTCGCTGTAGCTGGCAGGGAACGGATCGGTGGTGACGGTCTGCATGATCGGCGTCAGGTGCATGGCGCTGAAGCGGCGAATGCCGTCCATCATCCGTTCCAGATCGCGTTGATCCGATAGCAGATTGAAATCGACCGCCGGCTCATCGTTCGGGCTGGCAGATTGCAGCTTGACCTCACCGTTTTCGGAATAGGTTTTGTAGACGGTGACGATGAACGACCCGATCTGCTCGCCGACACGATGCCAGGACGTTTTGTTGGTCACGACGGTCATCATGTCGCCGGCCGGAATGCCCGGCAGGTTCGACGAATACCGCAGCGCGGTATAGATATGCCGCCGCGAGTAATCGTGAATAATACGCGCATGCGGCTTCAAAAATGCCGCCACCGCCGCAGCCGGATGGTCCTGCAACCGCTGCCCCACGCCCGGCAGCGCCACCCGCACATCGATCCCGAGGTCCCGCAGATGCCCGGCCGTACCGATCCCGGATCGCATCAAATGCGCCGGAGAATGGATCGCACCGGACGACAGGATTATTTCGCGACCTTGAAACTCCTGCGGCCGGCCGCCGACGGTCGCCTTCACGCCTTTGCAGACCAACCCGTCGAAAATCAGCCCGGTCGCCACGGTGTCGGTGGAAATTGTCAGATTTTCCCGCAGCCGGGTGCCGGGGTCCAAATACCCGATCGCGGCGGAAACCCGGCGCTCGAACGCGTTGGAAATGGTGATCGGAAAATACCCGTCCTTCCATTCCGCGTTTTGATCCAGGATATAATCCCAGCCCGCTTCCTTGAACGCCTGCGCTGTCGCTTTCGCGTGTTCAGGCCACAGATCGGGGAAAATGCGGCGGACCGGGATACGGCCTTCCTTACCGTGATACGGGCCTTCGAAGTCCATATCGCGCTCGACCTTCTTGAAATAGGGAAGCACGTTGTCCCAGTTCCAGCCGGTGGCGCCGCGCGCGTGCCATTCGTCGTAGTCGCTGGGTGCCCCGCGATTGGCCAGTTGCCCGTTGATCGACGATCCGCCGCCCAAAATGCGCGCCTGCTCGTAAGTGCGCAGCGGCGGGCGCTTTTCCTCGGGATTATTGTGCGAAATGACCTCGGTCGTGACCTTCAATTTATTCCAGGTAAACGCGGGGTTCAGATAGGCCGTGCCGGGATAGGAATCCAACACCGCCGCCGGAACCTTGCCATGCGGCGTATCTTGCCCTGCTTCCAGCAGCAGTACTTTATTCCCGCTCCGAGCCGACAGCCGGTTGGCGAGCACCGAGCCGGCGGAGCCGCCGCCGACGATGATGTAATCGTAGATCATGACCGTTTTCTTCCCTCAATCGATCCAGGCGCCGCCGTTCACGTCCAGGATTTCTCCGGTCGTGAAGCTGGCCTGCTCGCCCGCCAGATAGGTGACCGCGTCGGCCACCTCGTCGCCGCGTCCCAGCCGCCCGACCGGCAGTAAAGTCTTGATGCTTTCGGGCAAATTCACCGTCATCGCCGAGGCAATCGGCCCCGGCGCGACGCAATTCACGGTGATGCCGTCGGCGGCCAATTCCTTCGCCAGATACAGCGTCAGGGCATGCACCCCCGCCTTCGCCGACCCATACGCCACATTCCCCGCCTTATCCTGGTCCGCTCGGTTTAACCAAGGCCGGGGATTGCCGCCGTTCTTCGCCAAAAGGGAGCCGATATTCACGATCCGCCCATACCCCGCCTTGCGCATGGCCGGGATGACGGCCTGGCAGGAGAAAAAGACGCCTTTCAGGTTGATCCCCATCACGCGGTCCCACTCGGCCTCGGCCAGCGTTTCGGCATTGCCCACCGACACCACGCCCGCGACGGTCACCAAGATGTCGATTTTGCCGAAACGGTCCAGCGTCCGGTCGGCCATGCGGCGCAGCGCTTCGGTGTCGGTGACATCGACAATCTGGTCCAGCACATCGCCGCCAATCGACTGTGCCACGGCGGCGCAACCGTTCCGGCCGGCGAGGCTCAGTTGTGCCCCCTCCGCCGCGAACCGGCGCGCGATGGCGCTGCCGATGCCGCCCGCCGCGCCCGTGATCAACGCGACTCTGCCTGCCAGACGCATGTTGTCCCCCCGTTTGAAACGCGGCGGCAGGATGCGCGATTGGCGCGAACGGGTCCAGCACGGCATAAGCACGTCATGCCCGATCCCACACGCGAAGCCGCTTTCGATCTACTGGCCGCCGTCCTCGAACGCGGCCGCCCTTTGGAGGAAGCGCTGACAAGCCTTCCTTCGATGGACACGCGCGACCGCTCCGCCGGTCACCGGCTCGCCGCCGCGGTCCTGCGTCGCGCCGGAACGCTGGACGCGGTGCTGGAGCGATACCTCCGCAAGGAACCGCCGGCCCCCGTGCGGAACGTGCTGCGGATCGGCGCCGCCGGCCTGCTGCTGCTGGAAACGCCGGTTCACGCCGCCGTGGGCACGGCCGTGGCGCTGGCCAAACGTCGCGGCCTTACGCCCTTCGCCGGGCTGGTCAACGCGGTGCTGCGCAAGGTCGCGACAGGCGGTACCGAGGCCCTGGAAACCCTGGACGCCCCGCGTTTGGACACGCCGAACTGGCTTTGGGCCTCCTGGGGCGCGAACGCCCGCGCCATCGCGATCGCGCAGCGGGAGGAAGCGCCGCTCGACCTGACGCTGAAACCCGGCACGCCGGTGCCCGAGGGCGCCGAACTGCTGCCCACCGGCTCCGTCCGCTTCCCCGCCGGCACGCTCGTCGCCGATATTCCGGGGTTCGCCGACGGCGCCCTCTGGGTCCAGGACGCCGCCGCCGCACTGCCCGCGCGGCTGCTGAATGCCCGTCCCGGCGAACGTGTGGCAGACCTCTGCGCCGCACCGGGCGGCAAGACCGGCCAGCTTGCCGCCGCCGGCGCCCATGTCACGGCGCTGGAGCGCGATCCCGGCCGGATCGAGCGCCTCGCCGGTAATTTGCTCCGCTGGGGCCTGCACGCCGATTTGATCCAGGCCGATGCGACCACCTGGGCCCCGGCGGAACAATTCGACGCCATTCTGCTGGATGCGCCGTGCAGCGCCACCGGCACAATCCGCCGGCATCCCGACGTGCCATACCTGAAGCGTCCGAACGACATCAAAACCCTGACCGTCGCGCAGGACCGCCTGCTGGCCGCCGCCGCCGCGATGCTGAAACCCGGCGGACGCCTGATCTACGCCGTGTGTTCCCTCCAACCCGAGGAAGGCGCGCCACGCCTCGCCGCCGCCGGCCTGCGCCCCGACCCCTTCACCCCGGACGAACTGGCGACCTTGCCCGAGGCCCGCACCCCGGAAGGCCACCTGCGCACCCACCCCGCCCTCTGGTCCGAACGCGGCGGCATGGACGGTTTCTTCGCCGCTCGGTTGATAAAAGCCTGATCCGGCCTTGTATGGCATCGGCGCGGCTGTCTAGAACGCAAACATGTCCCAAGCGCACGTTCGGCGTCCCACCATCGCGCCCAGCCTGCTCGCCGCCGATTTCGGCCGGCTGAGGGAAGAGGTCGCGGCCATCGAAACCGCCGGCGCCGACTGGCTGCATCTGGACGTCATGGACGGACATTTCGTCCCCAACATCAGCTTCGGTCCGGTTGTGCTGGCGGCGTTGCGCAAGCACTCCAAGCTGCCGTTCGACGTGCATCTGATGATTACGCCGGCCGATCCTTATATCCAGGCCTTCGCGGATGCCGGTGCCGATCATATCGCCATCCACCCCGAGGCCGGGCCGCATCCGCATCGAACGCTGCAACTGATTCGTTCGCTCGGCAAAAAAGCCGGTGTGGTGCTGAATCCCGGGACCCCTCCTGACTCTATTGCATGGTTGCTCGATTTGACCGACATCGTGTTGGTGATGTCGGTGAACCCTGGATTTGGTGGACAACGGTTTTTGCCCTCGCAACTGGATAAGATCGCGGCCCTGCGCCGGATGATCGACACGGCCGGTCGCCCGATCGCGCTCGCGGTCGATGGCGGCATCACGCCGGACACCGCGCCCGCGGTGCTGCGTGCCGGCGCCGACACGCTGATCGCCGGCACGGCGGTGTTCGGCGCCACCGACTATGCCGCCGCCATCGCCGGCCTGCGGACGGAGGCCGCCGCGTGAACCCCGCCGATCCCCGCCGTTGGCTGCGCGACGCCCGCCGAGTCCTGGCGCGCCTGCCCAGCCTGAGCATGGGACGAGTCCCCGACGCGCCGGCACTACCGGTCCGCGATCCCTGGCCCGGCGACCCCGGTCGCGGCGCCGCGCTGCTGAAAGGCGAGCTTGAATACGGCGGCGCGACTCGCCCGCTGCTTCCCGGCCAGTGGCAGGACGTGGTCGGTTCCACCCTCCTGCGGGCCTGCGCCCACGGCTTCACCTGGCTGCGCGATCTGCGCGCTTTAGGGACCGACGCCGCCCGTCTGCGCGCCCGTCAGCTGGTATCGGAGTGGATCGCCGCCCCGCCCCAGGACGCCATCGCCTACCGCCCCGACGTCATCGGCGCCCGCATCACCGCCTGGCTCGGCCATTACGACTTCTTCGCCGCCACCGCCGACGATGCGTTCCGGCAGCGGTTGATGGCGCGGCTGGTATCCGACGCGCGCGGCCTGTCCGCCGCTTTGCCGGCCGAGGAAGTGGACGCCCGGGCTTTGACCGCGCTGAAAGGCCTCATTGCCGCCGCGGTGGCGCTGCCGGAGCATACCGGCTTCACGGTCCGCGCCTTGAAATTCCTGCCGCACGAGGTCCTGCGCCAAGTGTTGCCGGACGGTTGCCATGTGGAACGCAGCCCGGCCGCGCAGCTGGCGGCGCTCCAGGACCTGACCGAGATTCGCGCTTTGCTGCAAGCCGGCCAGACGCAACCGCCGCAACCGCTGACCAACGCGATCGAGCGCATGGCGCCGGCGCTGCGGGTGCTTCGGCATGGCGATGGCGGGCTCGCGCTGTTCAACGGCACGCGGGAGGAAAGCGGCACGCTGATCGATCAGGTCCTGACCCAGGCCGGACGCGGCGGACGCGGCCCCTCGGCGCTGATCGATGGCGGGTTCCAGCGCTTGCAGGCCGGTCGCAGCGTGCTGATCGTCGATTGCGGCGCGCCGCCACCCGTTGGCGTGGACCGCTATGCCCATGCCGGCACGCTGTCGATGGAACTGTCGATCGGGCGCGACCGCCTGATCGTGAATTGCGGCGCCTATCCGGCGGGGTCCGCCGAGTGGCGCGATGCCGCGCGCGCCACTGCCGCCCATTCGACCTTGATCATCGGCGATACCAACAGCAGCGAGCTGAAGCCCAACGGCCTCGGCCGCCGGCCGACGGATGTGAAGGCGCAGCGCCAGGAGGCCAACGGCGCCCATTGGCTGGAGGCGCATCACGACGGCTGGATGAAGCCGTTCGGCGCGGTGCACCGGCGCCGCCTGTACATGTCGGAAAGCGGCGAGGACATCCGCGGCGAGGACGTCATCGAAGCCGCCCAGCCACAGCCTTTCGTGCTGCGCTTCCATCTGCACCCCGACGTGCAAGCCGTCCTGCAACAGGACGGGGAGGCGGTTCTGCTCCGCCTGCGCTCCGGCGGTGGCTGGCGCCTGCGGGCCGACCACGCCCAGTTGACGCTGGAGGAAAGCGTCTACCTCGGCGGCGCGGAGCCTCGGCGGACGGAGCAGGTGGTGCTGATCGGTCATGCCGATGGTCCGCAGCACGTGAAATGGGCGATCAGCAAGGTCGGATGAGGGGGTTGTCTGACACCCCGCCATGGTCGGGTTTGACCCGATCATCCCTATCCAATGGGCCTGAGATGGTCGGGTTAAACCCGACCCTGACGGTGGCATGAAAATCATCGAAATCACCAACGTCGACTTCTCCCTCCGCCAGTTCCTCCTCCCGCTGATGCGGGCCGCGCGGGACCGGGGACATGAGGTGATCGGCGCCTGCGCCGAAGGCCCGCTGCTGGAGATCCCCCGGTCCGAGGGCTTCCGCGTCATCGGTCTGCCGCTGGAGCGCAAGGTCTCGCCGCTCGCCCACTGGCGCGCCTTCAAGGCACTGGTGGCGCTGTTCCGAGCGGAAAAACCCGATCTGGTGCATGCCCATATGCCGCTGAGCGGCTTCATCGCCCGCATGGCCGCGTGGTGGGCGGGGGTACCTCGGATCGCCTATACCTGCCACGGCTTCTGGTTCAACTATGCCGGCAACCCGCCCCGCCAAGCCATCGGTTTCCTCATGGAATGGCTCGCCGCGCGGGTCACCCAGGTCTTCATGACCGTCTCCGACGAGGAAGCCGCCGATGCGCGGCGGCTCCATATCAGCCGTGGCGCCGTGTCCATCCGCAACGGCCGCGACCCCGAGGCATTTCGCCCGGACCCGGAAGCGCGCGCCCGTATCCGAACGTCCCTCGGCGTCCGGCAGGATCGCGTCGTCGTGGTCGCGGTCGCTCGGCTTGTGCGCCACAAGGGCTTCCCCGAACTGGCGGCGGCGATGCGCGACGTGCCGGACGCGGATTTGTGGGTGGTGGGCACCCGGCTCGACACCGATCGTGGCGAGGACATGGAAGCCTTGCTGCGCTCCGCCGGCCTGGGTCCGCGCCTGCGCATGCTGGGATACCGCACCGACGTGGCCGCGATTCTCGCCGCCGCCGACATCTTCGTCCTGCCCAGCCATTTCGAGGGGCTGCCGATGTCGGTGATCGAGGCCATGCTGACCGGCCTGCCGGTCGTCGCCACCGATATCCGCGGCCCGCGCGAACAAGTGCGGCACAATTTCACGGGTTTGATCGTGCCACCTCGGCAGTCCCGGCCGCTGGCGGAGGCGCTGCACTGCCTCGTCGCAAACACGGCGCTGCGGGCGACGATGGGGGAGGCGGGACGGGCGCGGGCGCTGGAACTCTACGACGAAGCCAAAGTGATGAATCGGACGCTGGACCTGCTGGGTCTGTAGGTCTATCCCGCGCGCTTTCCCTCTGTAGCTGGAACTTCCGCCATGTCCTCCGATATCGCTCCGATCCGTCGCGCGCTGATTTCCGTCTCCGACAAGGTCGGGCTGTTGGAATTCGGCCGGACATTGGCCGCCGCCGGGGTGGAGATTCTGTCGACCGGCGGTTCCGCCAAGGCATTACGCGATGCCGGCGTGAAGGTGACGGAAGTGTCCGAGCACACCGGCTTTCCGGAAATCCTCGACGGCCGCGTGAAGACGCTGGTGCCGCAAATCCATGGCGGCATCCTCGGCCGGCGCGACCTGCCCGAACACGTTGCGCAGATGGCGCAGCACAAGATCGCGCCGATCGATCTGGTGGCGGTGAACCTGTATCCGTTCGAGGCGACGGTGGCGAAGGGCGCCCCGGACGAGGATTGCATCGAGAACATCGACATCGGCGGTCCGGCTTTGATTCGCGCCGCCGCCAAGAACCACGACCACGTCACTATCCTGACCGAACCCGGCCAGTACGCCGACGTGTTGGAAGAGTTCGCCCGGCTCGGCGGCACCACCCAGGGATTGCGCCGCCGTCTGGCCGGGGAGGCCTACGCCCGCACCGCCGCCTACGATGCGGCGATCGGCGGGTGGTTCGCCGATAAGCGCGGCGACATTTTCCCACAGCGGCTGACGTTCTCCGGGACGTTGAAGCAGACCCTGCGCTATGGCGAGAATCCGCATCAGGCCGCCGGGTTCTATGGCGCGGGCAGCCGCTTCGGCGTCGCCAGTGCGACCCAGATCCAGGGCAAGGAACTGTCCTACAACAACCTCAACGACACCGATGCCGCCTTCGAATGCGCCGCCGAGTTCGATGCGCCAACGGTCGTGATCGTCAAGCACGCCAACCCTTGCGGTGTGGCGACCGCCGCCAGCCTCGCCGATGCCTGGGACGGCGCGCTGCGCTGCGATCCCGTTTCCCCCTACGGCGGGATCGTCGCGGTCAATCGGGTGTTGGACGCAGCGGCGGCGGAGAAAATTTCCGCCATCTTCACCGAGGTCATCATCGCGCCGGACGCGGATGAGGCGGCGCGGGAAATCCTTGGCCGAAAGAAGAACCTGCGCGTGCTGCTGACCGGCGGCATGCCCGATCCGGCGGCGCCGGGGATGACTTTTCGTAGCGTGGCCGGCGGGTTCCTGGCGCAGACGCGCGATGCCGGGCGCGTCCTGGCCTCGGGTCTGAAGGTCGTTACAAAACGCGCGCCGACCGAGGCGGAATTGGCCGATCTGCTCTTCGCCTTCCGCGTCTGCAAGCACGTGAAGTCGAACGCCATCGTTTATGCCAAGGCGGGCGCGACGGTCGGTGTCGGCGCGGGGCAAATGAGCCGCGTGGACTCCGCCCGCATCGCCGCCTGGAAAAGCGAGGAAGCCGCCCGCGCCATCGGCCTGCCGGGGCGCTTGACCGAGGGCAGTGTGGTTGCCTCCGATGCGTTCTTCCCGTTCGCCGACGGGTTGGAAGCGGCGATCGCGGCCGGGGCGACGGCGGTTATTCAGCCGGGCGGGTCGATCCGGGACGCGGATGTGATCGCGGCGGCGGATGCGGCTGGGGTGGCGATGGTGCTGACGGGGATGCGGCACTTCCGGCACTGAAGGAGTGCCGCGCCGCAGGTTCGGCATCGCATGACGCTATATGTAATCCCAGCGGACCTAACCATTGACACATCGGCGCGTGGTAAATCGTCATGCCGACCTGCGTCGGCATGACGGGGGAGCGCCGCCGACCATGGGTCTCAAGGGTGCGGGGGGTCAAGGGTGCGGGCGGTTGATATTAATGGATCGGCGTCGCGCCTTCACTCGCTGTACCGCACCGTCCGTTGCCCGCTCCGCTTCAACCCCATGACGGCCAGGTCGGGCCGAGCCACACCGCGGATAAAATCTTCCGCGATCCCACCATAGGCCGGCGCGTATTTGAACCCGTGTCCGGAACAGCAACTGAACAAAACGATATTGTCGTGGGCGGGGTGGCGGTCGACGACGAAATGTTTGTCGGGGGTCAGGGTGTAGATGCAGGCCTTCATCGCGGCGGGTTCGGATGAAATACCGTTGAAATAGCGCTGGATGCAGGGGGCCAGGCGAGTGGCATCGGCCACGTCGGGCTCCAGCGTCGGATTGTCGGGATCGATGCGCTGGTTCAAGTGCTTGTCGTGCCCGAGTTTGATCATCCCGTCCGGTGTCGGCATGCCGTACCAGCCGCCTTCTCCGTCCAGGCAGAAAATCGGCACGCTGCCGTCGGCCGAGGCCCCTGCATCGAACCACGCGATCACCCGCCGCTCCGGAGTCAGCGGCAGCGCCAGATCGGGAAACAGTTTCGGCATCCAGCCGCCGGCCGAGGCGATCAGGATATCGCCCTCGATGGTCTCGTGCGCGGTGCGGACGGCGACTCCGGTCGTGCCCGGATCGATCCCGTCCACCCGCGTATCGTGCAGCAGGCGGGCGCCATTGGATCGCGCCCAGGCGTGGAGGAACACGCGGGTCGAATCCGGCCGCACGAAGCCGCTTTTCGGCTGGAACGCCACGCGCCAGGACGGTGGTAGGTTGAATAATGGATGCCGTTGGTTGAACGCGGTGCCGGTCAGGATGTCGCAGGGCAGGCCGTGCGCGCGCGACAGATCCTCCGACGCCGCGACCACCGCGCTGTCCGCCGGTCCGGCGTCGATCCCGCCGCAGGTGACCATAAGAGTTTCACCCGCCAGTTGGCTCCATTCCCGCCAGCCGTCCCAGCTTCGGGTTGCCATGCCGACATAGGCCGCGCCTTCCCGTGGAACGCGCCGGAAGATGCGGGTGTCGCCGTGGGAGGAACCGCGATCGTGCAACGGCCCGAACTGCTCGATCCCCGTGACGCGATAGCCCTTGGCGGCGAGGTGCGCGGCGATGCTGCTGCCGGCGATACCCAGGCCGAGGATCAGAACATGGGGCCGCGCCATCGCGACTACCGTCCGCTGGGGGATTTTTCCGGCAGCCAGACGTCGGTCCAGCCGGTGACGGTGGGTTGATCGGTCAGGCGCACCTCGGTGCGGCCGGGGCCGGCACGCCGCACGATCTGCACAGCCGTCGGCACCTGCACGCTGCGGCAGTCCGCCGGGCCGCCGCCCTCGGTGCGGGCGCGATTGGCGGCAAGGCGCGTGAGGTCGTCGGCGCTACGGCAGAACGCCGCCCCGGGATCCAGCCGAGGCCACGCGAGCGGCGACGGCTTCACGTCGGGCAGGCCCTTCTTGCCGCCTTTCCCCAACAGGCCGGGCGCATCGAAAATGATATTGTCGTTGTCCGCCATCGCCGGCAACGGCGACAGCAGCAGAGCGAGCAGGACAAGCAAACGGTGGCGCATCGTCGATCCTGACGGTTGAGGGATTGGCCGTGTTGCCCCCTTATAGCGCATATCCCGGCCCGCGAAATCGTGCGGGATCACCGAACCGTCGGCTTGACGCAGGCCGTTCCGGCGGGGATTGCCTTCGGGAAGGTGAATCCGGCGAACGCGATGACCTTCCACTGGGCGTCGGGGCCGCGCAGAAGCGTGACGAGCCGCGGCAATTTGACCTCGCTGTAGGCGACTTGATCGACGATGTGATCTTTCACGGTGTTGTTGAACCGGACGACCAGAACATCGCCATTCCGCCGAACCTGGAAATCGGAATTGACGGCCTTGCTGGCGGTCGGGGCGTGACGCGCCAGGACGTCCCTGCTTCCGGTGAAACCGGCGCCGCCGGCATATTGCACCTGGATCTCCTCGTGGACGATCTGACGGAGATCGTCGTGTTCGATCAGGGTTTGCAGCCGTTGGATCTGACGTTTGGCGATATCGAGGTCGGTGGCGTTCCCGGCGCCGTCGCCGCGCGGTTTCTTCGAGGCATCGGGCGCCGCTTGACCGCAGATCTGGGCAATCGGGGTGTTGAAGTTGGCGCTCGACACGATTCGCCACTGGCGGGCCGTCCGGTTCCACAGCAGCACGGTCATCTCCGGCCGAGCGTCGCCGCTCATGATTGTTTTCCGGTCGATCTGGCTGGAATCCGGCGCTTTCACCTTGTAGCGCAGCACCAAGAGGTTTGAACGCGGGTGGGTGACGTGCATGTCGGAAATCTCGAAATTGTCGATGTCCGACGGTGGGAACGACGTTTTGGTGAAGGCGTAGCCCTCTGTCGCCCGTTGCAGCAGTGCCTGCGCGTCGATCAGTTTTTTCACCTGGGGGACGGCGTCCGCGTGGGTGGCGTTGGCGGGCCCGCCGGTCTGCCCGGTCGGGCTGCCGACGCGGGACAGGATAGCGTAAAGCTCGTTCGCAAGTTTTTGGCCGAAGCCTTTGCGGGTGTCCTGGGACATGGCGTCGACCGCGGCGGGTGCGGTTTTGAACGCGTCGAGCACGATGCCCGCGGATTTCGGTTGTTGCGCCAGCGCCATGGGACCGGACAGTAGAGCGATCAAGGAAAGTGTGACGATTCGTCGCAACATGGTCGGACTCCCGCGTTTTCGATAGGGCAATTATGCGCGGTCTAACTGAAAGACTTCCAAGACGCCATCGTCTGGCGCCCGTTCGATTTGCCGCGCCAATGCGACCAGTTTGTCGCGCTGGATTTTCCCCGCCGGGTTTCGTGGCAGCGCCTGAACGCGCAGAATGGCACGCGGCGCTTGCCAGGCGGGCAGGCTGTCGCGGAAGCCGGTGAGCGCCGCGCGATCCAAGGGACGGTCGCTAAGGACGGCCGCCCAAACCTGCGCGATGCCGGCCGCATCGGGAACACCGAACACGGCGGCATCGGCGATTTCCGGCAACGCCATCAGTCCCAGTTCGATCGCACGCGGGGCGATCTTCTGCCCGCCGACGTCGATGACATCCGCGACCCGGCCCGAGAGATACAGCATCCCATCAGGACCCACCGACCCCAGATCGCCGCCGCGATACCACCCGCCCCGAAACGCTGTCCGGCTCGCTTTGTCATCCCAAAGATAGGCCGAGGCGACCATGTCGCCACGGAAGCGCAACAGGCCCTCGGTGCCGGCAGGCAGCGGATTGCCGTTTTCCGTGGTTGCTTCGACCGTGACTCCGGGAAACACATAGCCGACCGCCCCGGGATGAGCGGTCAGGGCGGCCATGGGTGCCGAGGCGACGATACCGGCCTCGGTGGCGCCGAAATTGGAGATGACCGTCGGGCACAGTCTGGCCGCCGCGCGGGCCGCGAGGTCCGGGGGCAGGAAGCTGCCGCCGGATTCGATCGTCCGCAGCGTGGGGAAGGGGCCAGCCCCTGGCGGCAACGCGTCGATCAATCCCGCCATGGCAAAGGGCGGAACGAAGATTGTCGTGACTCCGTGCCGCGCGATGGTGCCGGCGGGGTCCTGTCGGTTGGGTAGCACGACGGTTCCGCCGAGCCAGAGGGTGCGCAGGATTTGCACGAGCCCGAGGGAGCCGTTCAGGTTCATCTCCAGCAGCCGCACGGCGGTTCCGCCGCCGTTCCCCAGCCACCACCCGTAAACCCGCCGAGCCATCAGGTCGTGGCTAATTGGGATTTCCTTGGGAAATCCGGTGGTGCCCGAGGACGACAGGATTTGGCAGATGGCCGCGCCGCCTTCGTGCATGGCGGCGACGGGTGCGTGTTCGTCGGGGGATGGCGCCGTCTGCCACGCGCGATCGAAGGCGGCATTGCCCGACGACAGCGGCGGACCGTCGTCGGCCTCGAACAGACGCAAGCGTAACCGTTCCGGCGGCAGGGACGCTCGGACCGTCGCCACGCCCATGCGCGCCATCGCGAGCGTGAGGACCAGCCCCTCCATCTGGTACGGCGGGGTCATGGTAACGCCAACGATATCGCCGGGGCGCAGGGCGAGAGGGCGGGCGCGGAAGACCACGCGGTCGATCCAGCGGTCCAGGGCCTGGAACGAAACCGTGGCGCCGTCGGGGCGGACGATCGCGACGGTGTCCGGCGCGACCCGCGCGATACGGCGAAGGGGTTCCGTGATGTTCAAGGCGAGATACCAGTATGGATAATATGGGGATTGGCCGGATGCCCAGGTTTACAGCATATGAGGGCGGTGCGCGAAGGAGACAGACCCATGACGGACGTGCAATCGGTATTTCAACGCGGCCTGGACGCCCCGGTGCTCGGCCCCAACCAGCGCGGCGGCAAGCGCGTGGCCATCGTCGGTGCCGGCGCCAGCGGCCTGTGTTCGGCGAAATATCTGCTGCAAGCCGGATTCGACGTGACGGTCTTCGAGATCGGCACCCAGATCGGCGGCATGTGGTGCTACAACAACGACAGCGGCCGGTCGTCCGCCTATCGCACGCTGCATATCAATACCTCCCGCGGGGTCACGCGATTCAGCGATCTGGATTTCGACGCCGATACGCAGCCGTTCCCCGACCATTTCGACATGCACCGGTATCTGGTGCGCTACGCCGACCATTTCGGCGTGACTCCGCGCATCCGGTTCAACAGCCGGGTGCAACAGGTACGCCCCGCTTTCGACCCGGCGCGGGAGCCTCCGGTATGGGACATCGTGCTGGCGGACGGCACGACCGAACGCTTCGGCGCCGTCCTGATCGCCACCGGCCACCTGACCGCACCTTTGCACGTGCCGGAACTGCAGGCGTTCGGCGAGGGCTATCTCCACGCCCACTACTATCGCGAACCCGAGGACTTCGTCGGCAAGCGTATCTGCGTGATCGGCGTCGGCAACAGCGCCTGCGACATCGCCTCCGACGTTTGCGTGACCTCCCGTAAAACCGTGCTGGTGGCGCGGTCGGGTGTCACCATCCTGCCGAAACTGCTGTTCGGCCGCCCGTTCACCGATATCACCGCGCAAATCCAACGCCCCTGGCTGCCCCGGAAACTGCGCCAGAAGCTGGTCCGCGCCCTGGTCTGGGTCGCCCACGGCAACATGCAGAAGCTCGGATTCAAAAAATCCTCGTCGCTCAGCCACGTCACGTCCAACGGCACCGTCGTCACCGACATCGCCTACCGCCGTATCCACGTGAAACAGGGGATCGAGGCCATCGACGGCCACACCATCCGTTTCGTCGACGGTTCGGCCGAGGAGTTCGACACCATCATCGCCGCCACCGGCTATCGCATCGATCTCGACATGCTGCCGCCCGATGTCGTGCGGGTCGACGACAACCGGCTCGACCTGTTCATGCGCATGGTGCCACCCGGCTGGCCGGGCCTGTTCCTGATGGGCTTCTTCAACACCGACACCGCCCTGAACATGGTCTTCGAACACCAAGCCCGCGGGGTCCGCGAACATCTGCTCGGCAATGCCGCTTTGCCCTCGGACGCCGAAATGCGCCAGGCGATCGCCGACCGGACGGCGTGGTACAAAAGCCAATACCGCGACACCCCCCGGCATACGATCGAGGAGGAGCATGTCCGGTATCTCACGGATTTGCGGGCGACGTTGAAGGCGGATGCCGGGCGGGTCGGGCAGGCGCGGGCGGCTTGAGCCGGGTCCCGTATTTTTCAGGTGGCGCGTTAACGGTTCCTTAACTTTCGGTCGGTAGGCTGGCCTCCGCTTTGCCGGAGAGCGCCATGCCACAGAACTTGTGCTATCACGCTATGTGGGATAGTAATCGACCACGGGAACTCGCATGAGAGTCCTCAAAACGAAGGAATTCTGGCGGTTCGCCCGTCAGGAAGGCGTCACGGACGCGGCATTGCTCGAGGCGGCGCGGCGGGCAGAACGGGGCTTGGTAGATGCCGATCTCGGCGGCGGTCTGATCAAGCAGCGTGTGCCGCGCCGGGGTCAAGGGCGTAGCGGCGGCTATCGCATGCTGATGGCCTACCGGGTGGGGACATTGGTCGTCTTCCTGTACGCGTTCGCCAAAAGCGAACGCGACAACATCGAGGCCGATGAGTTAGCCCATTGGCGGCGGGAGGCTCGGGCCTGGTCCACCATGGACGATGCCCGCATGAAAACGATGATCGCGACACGGGAAATCATTGAGGTCGGCACTTATGGCTAGAAAAACATACCGCAGCCGGAGGCTCGAAGTCCTCCACAAAACAGGCGCCGCGCTTTTCCGCGTGGGTGCATTCGACAAAACGACCATGCGCGAACTCGACGCGCTCTGCCTCACCCCGGTCGGACCGGTGACCGGCGAGGAAATCCAAGCTCTGCGCGCCAAGGAAGGCGTCAGCCAAGCGGTGTTGGCGCATCACCTCAACGTCGGGACCAAACTGGTCAGCGACTGGGAACGCGGGGTCAAACGCCCGAGCGGGCCGTCGTTGAAACTGCTGGCTCTGGCGCGGGCGAAGGGGCTGGACCGGATCGCGTAGCCCAGGGGGATCGCATATGGCGGATTTCCGACACTTTCCGTCATGGTCGGGCCTGACCCGACCATCTCAGGCCAATTGGGCACCGTCCGAAAAACCCTGCTTTTTCAATGGTGCGTAAAATCGCAGGAGATGGTCGGGTCACGCCCGACCATGACGAGCGGGGGCGCCAAAGGTCATATGCGATAGCCCTGTTGCGTAGCCGATAGCCTCTTGCGCTGCCCCGAGGGATGCGCTTACGATCCCCCCATGCTGAACGCCGTCGCCCTTCCCATCGTTCGATTTTGGTACCGCTGGTATAACCCGGCGGCCTAGGATCGTGCACTCGTAAGCAAGACCCCAAAGCCGCCCCACCCCGGCGGCTTTTGCTTTTTCGGCGTTACCCAGCAATCGCGAAATTCCCGCCCGGGTCGGTCGGCCTCTTTCACTCCAGGAGGCTCTCATGATCGATTTCGATGTTCTCACAGGCCCATCCACACCGGGGGACCGGCGATGACCTGGAATCCGCAATCCTGGCGCGCGCTGCCGATCAAGCAGCAGCCGACGTATCCCGATGCCGCCGCTCTGGCGCGCACCGAGGCGGAACTGCGCGTCTCCCCGCCGCTGATCTTCGCCGGCGAGGCCCGCGCGCTGAAAGCCGCCTTGGCGCAGGTGGCGCGGGGCGAGGCGTTCCTGCTGCAAGGCGGCGACTGTGCCGAATCGTTCGGCGAATTCCACGCCAACGCCGTGCGCGACACCGTCAAGGTGATGCTGCAAATGGCGGTCGTGCTCAGCTACGCCGGCGCCATGCCGGTGGTGAAGCTGGCGCGCATGGCGGGGCAGTTCGCCAAGCCCCGCTCCTCCGACGTCGAGAAATCCGGCGACACGGTCCTGCCGTCCTATCGCGGCGACATTATCAACGGCGACGCCTTCACCGCCGAGGCCCGCATCCCCGACCCGGCCCGCATGCTGAAGGCCTACAGCCAGTCGGCGATCACGCTGAACCTGCTGCGCGCCTTCGCCCAGGGCGGGTTCGCGGATCTGCGGCTGGTGCAGAAGTGGAACCAGGAATTCGTCGCGGCCTCCGCCCAGGGGGAACGCTACACCGCCCTGTCGCACCGGATCGAGGAATCCCTGGCGTTTATGGCGGCCTGCGGCATTAATTCGCCAGCGATGCACACGGTCGATCTCTACACCAGCCATGAGGCGTTGCTGCTGCCGTACGAGGAAGCGCTGACGCGGCAGGACAGTTTGACCGGCGACTGGTACAATTGTTCCGCCCATCTGCAATGGATCGGCGACCGCACGCGTCAGCCCGATCACGCGCATGTGGAATTCCTGCGCGGCGTCGCCAACCCGATCGCGATGAAATGCGGCCCCACACTGCAACCGGACGAATTGTTGCGGCTGCTGGACATCCTCAATCCCGCCAACGAAGCCGGCCGCATGACTCTAATCTGCCGTATGGGCGAATCGATGCTCGGTCAGAACCTTCCAGATCTGATCCAAGCGGTGCAACGCGAGGGTCGCGTCGTCGGTTGGGTATCCGATCCGATGCACGGCAACACGATCTCCACGCCGTCTGGCCGCAAGACCCGGCCATTCGGGCGGATTTTGGCGGAGCTACAGGCGTTCTTCGCCATTCACGCGGCCGAGGGCAGCCACCCCGGCGGCATCCATGTCGAAATGACCGGCAAGGATGTGACGGAATGCACCGGCGGTGCCGAAGGGTTGGACGATGCGGGGTTGGACGCGCGCTATCATACGCTGTGCGATCCGCGGCTGAACGGCTCGCAATCGTTGGAACTGGCATTCCTCGTCGCGGATATGATGCGGGAGGCGCGGCTGCCGCGGCTGCCGTTGGCGGCGGAGTGAGTCGCTACTTCACCTGAAACCCGCGTTTGACGAAAATCGCACGGGCCTCGGGGCCGGACAGGAACGCAAGCAATGTCCGCGCCTCGGGGTTGTCGCCGGTTTTCGTCGCCGCGAATGGATACGTCACCGGATCGTGGCTATCGGTCGGAAAAACCCCGGCCACCATCAGCTTGTCCGAAATCGCCGCATCCGTCGCGTAAACGATGCCGACCGGCGCTTCCCCCAATTCCACGAACCGTAACGCGGCCCGCACGTCCTCGGTTCGGGCAAGGCGCGGTTCGATCGCCTCCCACATTCCCAGTTTCCGCAACGCCTGTTCGGCATAAATGCCCACCGGCACGTGCTTGGGATCGCCCACTGCCAGGCGACCGTCGGGGCCGAGCATCCCGCGCAGATCGAAACCCGGGGCGATCGTGACATGCTGCGGTTTGCCGGCCGGAACAACCAGCACAACGTCGTTGCCGAGCAGACTCTTGCGCGTGTCGGCCGCGATCAGGTCGCGTTTGGCGAGGTAATCCATCCACTGCTCGTCTGCGGAGGCGAACAGATTGGCTGGCGCCCCTTGTTCGATCTGCCGCGCGAGCGTGGAGCTGGCACCGAACGACATCCGCAACGGTCGATTCCCGGCCTTGACCCAGGCGGCGGAGATATCGCGCAGGGAATCCGTCAGGCTCGCGGCGGCCAGGACGGTGAGTTCCTGCGCCCGCGCGGCGAGCGGGAGAAGAACCAGAAGGGTGTATAAGAACAGGCGCATGCGCCGTCGATATATCCATTCAGATATAGCGTCAAGCTTGCGCTCAGTCGGGCTGGTGTGTTCAGTTCCCCATCATGCCCAAACCCAGGAAAGAACCAACGGCGACGCCGCGGGACCGCCTCAGCATCCGGATCGATCTCGCATCCGGTGTGCGCATCGGTCCGGGCAAGATCGCGGTGTTGGAGGAAATCGCTCGTTCCGGCTCCATCTCCGCGGCCGGGCGGGCGTTGCGCATGTCGTACCGGCGGACGTGGGAACTGGTGGAGGATCTCAACCGCGGCTTGGGTACCCCCGTCGTGACCACGGCGGCCGGCGGCAGCGGCGGCGGGGGGGCGAGTCTGACCCCGGTGGGCACCGCCGTCGTGGAACGCTATCGCGCCATCGAAGCTGCCGCGGAGGCCGCCGCTCGGCCGCATATCGAGGCGATCAATCGGGCGCGCGCGGCATTTTAACCGCACTGTTCCGCCGTCCGGCCATCGTTTCCTCCATCGCGCGAGGGTAACGATGCGGTTGCGCGGAGACCTTGTTCAGCCGCGCCAACATGTCCGGCGGCAGCTTCCACCCACCGGCGGCCATCGTGCCGCGCAATTGTTCCGCGTTGCGCGCGCCGACGATGGCGCTGGCGACCATCTTTTGTTCCAGCACCCAACGGATCGCGACACGAGCGGCACTTTCGCCCAATGCGTCCGCCACCGCATGCAATTCCGTCAGAACCGCCTCATGCTCGGGGTGAAAATATTGTTTCGGAAAGGCCCAGCCCTCGGCGGACCGAGCGCCTTGCAGCGATGCCTGACCGGGCCGGTATTTGCCTGACAGATAGCCGCCCGCAAGCGGCGACCACACGACCATCCCGAGGCCCTTCAACTCGCAAACCGGCACCAACTCTTCCTCGATATCGCGGACCACGAGGCTGTATTGCGGCTGATAGGCGGAAAAGCGCACAAGACCTTTGCTGTCGCTGAGCCACATCGCCTCCATCAGGCGCCAAGCCTCGTAATTGCTGCACGCGGTGTAACGGACCTTGCCCTGACGGACGAGGTCGTCGAAGGCGCGTAACATTTCCTCCAGCGGCGTTTGGATATCGACGTGATGGATGAAATACAGATCGATATAATCGGTGCCGAGCCGGCGCAGGCTGTCTTCGACGGCGGTCATGATATGGGCGCGCGACATGCCGGAATCGTTCGGTCCCGGGCCCATGGCGTTGAACACCTTGGTCGCGATCACGACATCGCGGCGGCGGGACCCCAGCGCGGTGCCCAGCATGGTTTCGGACGCGCCGTTGCTGTAGCCGTCGGCGGTATCGAAGAAGTTCACGCCGGCATCGAGCGCGGTGCCGACCATACGATCGGCCTCCGCCGCATCGGTACCGTGCCCGAAGGTCATCGTGCCGACGCAGATTTCCGACACTTTCAACCCGCTGTGGCCGAGACGGCGATAGTCCATGCTGAGCCCTCCGTGATACCGGCCCTCTGTAACGCCCGCCGGCCCCGGGAGTCACCCTGTGGCATAAAGGAGCCTGTCATGAACCGCATCGCCCAAGCCGCCGTCGCCGCCGTCTGTCTGGCCGGGTTCGGCTTTGTCTTGCTGCCGTCCGGCGCGTCGCACGCGGAAGCCGAGCGCCTGCTGCCCGCGCCCGCTCTGGATGAAACGCCGGGCAGCGCGACGAAGGAGGTCGCGGTCTTCGCCGGCGGATGTTTCTGGGGGATACAAGGCGTGTTCCAGCATGTCGCCGGGGTCACCAACGCCGTGTCCGGTTATGCCGGCGGCGAAGCCCGCACCGCGCAGTACAATGTCGTCGGCTCCGGCGCGACCGGGCACGCGGAGACGGTGCGGATCACCTACGACCCGCGCGTCGTGACCTATGGGACGCTGCTGCGCATTTTCTTCTCGGTCGCGCACGATCCGACGCAATTGAACCGGCAAGGCCCCGATTACGGCACCCAGTACCGCTCCGCGATCTTCCCCGCCGACGATGCCCAGGCTCGTATCGCGGCGGCCTATATCGCGCAGCTGGATGGGGCGAAGACGTTCTCCAAACCGGTGGCGACGAAGGTCGAACCGGGGCAGGCGTTCTACCCGGCCGAGGGCTACCATCAGGACTACCTGACACTGCATCCCAATGCGCCCTATATTGCGCACAACGACATGCCGAAGCTCGACGCGCTGCAGCGGGTGTTCCCCGCGGTGTGGCGCGCCGATCCGGTGCTGGTTTCGAAGGAAGGACTGAAATGAACGACGGAGCGTACAAGGTCGCCAGAACCGACGCCGAATGGCGCGCGATGCTGACCCCGGAACAGTATTACGTGATGCGCGCGCATGGGACGGAGCGTCCGGGCACCTGCGCGCTGCTGCTGGAAAAGCGCCAGGGGCGGTTTTCCTGCGTCGGCTGCGACACGCCGTTGTTCGAGTCCGGCGGCAAGTTCGAAAGCGGCACCGGCTGGCCGAGCTTCGATAACCCGATCGAGGGTTCGGTTGAGACGACGGTGGATCGCAGCCACGGGATGGTGCGGACGGAGGTGCATTGTGCCACCTGCGGCAGCCACCTCGGCCACGTGTTCCCCGATGGCCCGCCGCCGACGCATCAGCGTTACTGCATCAACGGCGTGGCGATGGCGTTCGTGCCCGCGGCGTAGACCGTTTCCTGGTCGCGGCCACCCGGCGCGCGGCCGCCAGAGCAAGGCGTGCCCAGGCGAGCAGTTCGTCGGGCTCGTCGAACAGCCTGTCCGGCGCGCGCCAGAACGACAGGTCGATGGTTTTGCCTTGCTTTTCGTAATTTATACCAGCGGACCTAACTATTGACACATCGGCGCTTGGTAAATCGTCATACCGACGCAGGTCGGCATCCACGACTTGCTGGCTACTACCAAGAAAGTCGTGGATGCTGACCTTCGTCAGCATGACGGGGGAGCGCCGCCGACCATGGGTCAAGGGTGCGGGCGGCTGGTATTAGCGGCGGTTCGGATGCGGCTTCCTGGAAGGCGGCACGATTGTGGGCGTCGACCCGGAAATACAGCGTGTTGTCGGTGACCATCGCGAACATGGCGCCGTCGCAGAAGATGCCGGTCGCGCCGAACATGCGGCGCGTGGCGACGTAGCCCATTGGGGCGAATTGATCCCGGAGGTAGGCGGCGTAGTCGGCGGTGGCGGTCATACGGTGGCCTTGGGGTGGTCGGCGCGTCACCCTATCCCGCCGAATGCAGTTGCTCCAACCAATCCGCGCTCTGCATCTCATCCAGCCGCGAGGCCGTCCGTTCGAACATTTTCGCGTTCTCGCCGCGTTGATACAGCTGATCCGGCGGCGCGTCGGCCGAGGCCACCAGCTTTACCCGTTGCTCGTACAAATTATCCACCAGGACGATAAATCGCCGCGCCTGATCGAAATTCTCGGGCGACAGCCGCGGGATCCCGTCCAGCACCAGCGTATGGAACGCCCGAGCAATGGCGAGGTAATCGCCGGCGCCCAGAGCGGTGTTGCATAAGGTGTTGAAATCGAACCGCGCCACGCCGTTGGCGGCCAGAGGCACCACGACCTTCCGGCCCATCACTGTCAGTGTCTCCGGCCCCGGCGGAAATCCGTGGGTCAGATCGTCGAACGCCTCATCCAGCGCCCGATCCGCGAACCGGTCGGCCGGCACGTGCCAAGTCCGCATGGCCCTGATCCGCTCCCGCCGGAAATCGCGGCCGGAGTCCATCACGAACACCTCCAGCCGTTCTTTGATCAGCGCAATGAACGGCAGAAACGCGTCGCGGCCGGGTTGTCCCTTGAACAGATTGTCCGGCGCCACGTTGGACGTCGCCACGACCACCACCCCGCGCGCGAACAGCGCCTGGAACAGCCGCCCGAGAATCAAAGCGTCGGCGATGTCGTTGACCTGGAATTCGTCGAAGCACAGCAGCGACGCCTCGGCCGCGATCGTGTCGGCCAGCGGCGGGATCGGGTCCGACGCATCCGCGTTCGCTCGGCGCCACGCATGCACGCGCGCGTGCGAGTCCTGCATGAAGCGGTGGAAATGGATGCGCTGCTTGCGCGCGACCTGGGCGGTGGCGAAGAACAGGTCCATCAGCATCGATTTGCCGCGCCCGACCTCGCCCACCATGTAAAGGCCGCGCGGCGGTGCCGCCGGGGCCTTGCGTCCAAGTAGCCGAGCGAACCGCCCCGGCGCGGACGGGGGCTTGGGGTCGTAGCCTTTTAGCTCGGTCCAGAGTTGGTGCAGACGGGCGGCGGCGGCGGCCTGCGAGTCATCGGACGCCAACTCGCCGGCCGCGAGCATGGCACGATAAGCCGGCAAGGGACCTTGGTCCGGGGCAACGGGAGCGATCTGGGTATCCATGGGGACGCGGGCAATAGCGCGTCCGGGCCGGCGCGGCTAGATTGGCGCCCAACAAAAGGATCGAACGTGCCAGGAATCGTCGCCAACCTCCTCCCCGCCGTCATCGAGGCCGCATACCATGCCGGCGCCATGCTGGCCGCCGAGTTCGTGCGCCCCGACGGCCCGCGTTTCAGCGACCACGTCACCGCGCCCATCGACGTGGAAATGGAGATGTATCTGCGGGACCGGCTTGTCTCCTTGTTTCCCGCGCGTTTCGTGGGCGAGGAAGCCGGCGTGCTGGCGGCCGAGGCCAACGGGTTCTGCTGGGTCGTCGATCCCCACGACGGGACGCGGGCGTTTCTGGAGGGTAAACGCGGCAGTGCCGTATCGGTGGCGCTGCTGCGCGACGGCATCCCGGTGCTCGGCGTCGTCTACGCACCGCTCAGCCCGGACCGGGGGCAGGATATGATCGCCTGGGCCGAGGGGACGGCGGGTATTACGCGCAACGGCGCGCTGGTGCCGGTCGATCTGCGGGCGCGGGAACTGACGGTAGACGATGTCGTGTTCCTGAACCACGGCGTCTGGCAGCGGCCTATCTGGAACAGCGCGGCCGTGGCGCCGGGGCGGTTCATGCCTTTGCCCTCCATCGCGTATCGGCTGGCGCGGGTCGCGGTGGGCGACGGATTGGCGACGGTGACGCTGCGGCCGGTGAATGCGCACGATGTCGCCGCCGGCCATGCGCTGTTGCTGGCGGCGGGCGGCGTGCTGACGGCCGAGGACGGTGTGCCCGTCGTGTACGACACCGACGGCCAGAGCCGGCCATTCGCCTGCATCGGCGGCGCGCCTCGGGTGGTGGACACGCTCCGCACAAGGCAATGGCGCGGCAGCACCGAGGACCGGCGGGAGCCTCGGGTCATGTTGTCCTGGCCGCGCGCGATCCCCGAGGAAAAGGTCGATCGCGCCGTCGGTTGCCTGCTGGGCTTCGCCGCCGCCGCGCCTTTCGATTCGGCGGCCCGAATGGTCACGGCTGCCCGGTCGGTTTTGGCCGGGCAGGCTCCGGAGCCGACTGTCATCGGGGCGATGGTGCGGGCGGTCGCGACCGGTGCGGATGTCGCGGGCTTGCTGCGCACCGCTGGCACGGGCGACTCCGCACTCGACACCGCTTTGGCCGGCGCGCTGCGAGGTGCCACGCAGGGCCGGCAGGGCGTGCCGGTGGAGGCCGCGATGCTTGTGCTGACCGCCCGCCCGATGGATCGCCCGGATTCCGAATGGGCCGACGACTTGACAGACCTCGCCGAGGCCTTGCTGTCCGCCGGCCGAGGACACATGTAGATTAGCCGTCAAGCCCGACCGTGACGGTGGATGAAAGCATGACAGACCTCGATTACGCCCGCCTGACCGCCACGCCCGTGGCGACCGACCCGTTCCCGCACGTGGTGATCCCCGATTTCGTGCCGGCGGTTCGGCTGCGCGAAGTGGTCGCCGACCTGCCGCCATTGGCCAAGCGCGGGTCCTTCCCGCCGGATAGCGTCCGCATGGGACCTGCCGCCCGGATGCTGATGGAGGAAATGGAAGGCCCGCGCCTGCGCACCGCGATCGCCGACAAATTCGGCCTGGACCTGCACGACGCCCCCACCATGGTGACGTTGCGTGGCCGGACCGAGGCGAAAGACGGACGCATCCATACGGACTCCACCGCCAAGCGGGTGACGGTGCTGCTGTATCTCAACCCGGAGACGGAAGCCTGGGCGCGGCGCGACGGCTGTCTGCGGCTGTTGCGTGGGCCGGGGGACCTTGACGATTTCGCGGTGGAGGTGCCGCCGGTGAACGGCACGCTGCTGGTGTTCCCGAACGGGGCGGCGACGTGGCACGGACACCGGCAATATATCGGCAAGCGCTACGCGGTACAGCTCAACTACATGACCTCCGACGCCAAGGCTCGGAGCGAGCTGCGGCGGCACCGGATTTCGGCTTTTGTGAAGAAGCTGACGATGGCGGCTTAGGCGGCGCATCTCGCGACAGACCCGAAGGACCTCGCTCACTATCCCGAGATTGGAACGAAGAATGCCGAAACCATCATTAACCTGTGTTAACAATTCCGAACAACACGGCAGCTTCGCCATATTTCGGGATGGGCCGCCCAACCAGGACCAGGAACCGTCGGTCCTCGTCTGGATGGCCTATCCCGTGGCGCCGGGGTCTGAGGTCACGCTTACCTGGTTGGAAGACTACAGCTTTGTTTGGTCCGAAAGCGGGACGGTCACGCCGGACGCGTCGTTCGTCGCGCGACAGGTTCTCCCCGCCGACCTCAATGAGCGGAACCACGTTCAATTGACGGTCGACTCCCTCGGTGCCCCCATGTTTCAGGCCTTGGGCAGCGGTGGCCAACCCGGCGCGCTGACGGTCGAAATCCTGCAAAACGTGGTTCCCGATCGCATCCAGGTGGGCTTCGGCCTGTCGGGACTCGCAGTCCACACGGTTACGGCGCAGCCCAACACGACAACGGTATTTACGCCCGCGTCGACGTCCAACTACTGGGTGGGGTTCGGCAATTTTCGGACCGGGGAACCGGCCGGGATCGTGGCGTCCAACGTGGTGGAGGTCGTTCCGGCCGTGGTGGGGCAGAATCCGACGGCCACGTTGATGCCGGACGGGATCGTGGCGATTACCTGAGGCCGGCTGCCGTCAAATCCGCTCGCTGACCTTGATCGCCACCCGGCACCCGGCCTTGATCGCGGCGCTCAACAACCGATAGCCCGGGGCCTGTTCGGCGCCGTTCGCCAAGCCGATATCGCGGTGTTCGCGCTCTTCCGCCCGGAACGCCTCCAGCGTCTCCCGCAATGCCGGTTCCGTCTCCCCCAAATCCTCCAACTGCGCGGTGTAGTGGGCGTCGATGGTTTCCTCCACCGCCACCGTGCAGGCCATCGCCGCTTTCTCCCCCAAGGCCGCGGTGACGGCGCCGAGCGCGAAACCGGCCAGGTGCCAGAAGGGAAGCAGGGCGGTGGGGCGGACGCGGCGGTCGGCGATCAGGGCGTTGAACGTGTCGAGGTGCCGCTGCTCCTGATCGCGCATGTGGCGGACCTGCTCGGCGGCGGTGCCCTCGTGCAGCACGGACAACTGGCCGGCGTAGATGCGGGCGGCGCCGTATTCTCCGGCGTGATCGACGCGGATCATGCGGCGCGTGGGGGCAGGCGGATCGCCGGGCAGGCGGGGACGGGTCATCGCGGTTGCGGCCTTCCGAATAGGGATCGGGCGACGAGGCCCGCGAACCCCAGGCTGAACAGGAAATTCATCGCCGCCATGGAGATTGGCAGGAACGGGATCAGATAGGTCGGGTCGTCGCAAGGCTTGGCTGGGCGCGCCGGCATCGCCGCCAGCATTTGCGCGATGGAGCCTCCGGTAAACCTGGGCGCCGCACACTCCGGCAGCGGGCTCGGCCACCAGCGGAATTCGACGCCCGTGTGAATGGCCGCCAAGCCGGCTCCGGTCAGGATCGCCAGCACCGCCGCCGCCAGCAGCGGTTTCGCCAGCGCGCGCGGTGCCACGGCGGCGAGCAGGCCGAGCGCGATCGTCACCCGGTAGGGCCAACGCTCCCACAAACACAGCGCGCAGGGCACCAATCCGCCCCACGATTCCGTGGCGAACGCCAACCCGAGCGCGGCGGCGGCGATGACGGCGGCGCAAAGGCCGGTGAGCCGGGGGGAGAGGGGGAACCGCATGCCTCTGATTTGGCCATCGAGCGCGTTGCGTGCAAGATACCCCCTGTCGAGATCGCCGGGAGCAAGTTCATGTCGCGCATCGTTTGGGGCCGGAAGACATCCAGCAATGTCATGAAAGCGTTGTGGGGCCTGGGGGAACTCGGGCTGGAGTTCGAGCGGATCGACGTCGGCGGCGTGTTCGGCAAGACCGATACGCCGGATTACCGCGGCATGAACCCCACCGGTCTGGTGCCCACCCTGCAGGAGGGCGATTTCACCCTGTGGGAGAGCAACGCGATCATCCGCTATCTGTGCGCGCAATATGCGCCGGACAGTGCGCTTTGGCCCTCCGATCCCAAGACCCGAGCGAATATCGACCGCTGGATGGACGCGCAGCAGACGGTGCTGAACCGGCCCATGAGCGCGGTGTTCTGGGGGCTGGTGCGCACGCCGCCGGACAAGCGCGACATGGCCGCCATTGCTGGTTCCATCGCCGAGACGGCGCGGGCTTGGGGCATGATCGAGCCGCTGCTGGCCAAGCACGCGTATATCGCGGGTGACACCTTCACCCTGTGCGACATCCCCTGGGGCGTGCATGCGCATCGCTGGTTCGGGATGGATTATTTGGGGCTGGAACGGCCGGAATTTCCTGCTGTGCGCGCGTGGTACGAGCGCCTGTGCGAGCGCCCGGCCTACCAGGAGCATATCGTGGGCTGCCCGATCTCGTAGCCAGACGAAGGAGGTTCCCCCAGCCCCGGAAATCAGCTACTTGCGGCCTCGGATCATCCTCCGGGGGCAGGCTCATGCGCTTTACCATCGATCGCATCGACCACATCGTGCTGAACGTCAAAGACGTGGAGATCACCTGCGCCTGGTATCAGCGCGTGCTCGGCATGGAGCGGGAGGATATCGGACCCCGCCAGCGCACGACCCTGAAATTCGGTGGGCAGAAGATCAACGTGCGGCCGTCGGGCACGCCGATTTCGGAATGGCCGACCGGCGCGAACGACGCGCATGGCACCGGCGATTTTTGCTTCATCACCGCCGTCCCGCCGTTGGAGGTCGCCGCCCACCTGCACGATTGCGGCGTCATGATCGAGCAAGGGCCGGTGGAGCGGGCCGGGGCGCTGGGGCCGATCATGTCGGTCTATTGCCGCGATCCCGACGGGAATCTGGTGGAAATTTCGTCGTATCAGTCGCGGTAAGGATGCCTCCTTCCACCGTCAAGCCCGACCATGACGGGTTTTTATGAACAGCCGTACTCTTGGCTGGCTGGCGTTCGCCCTGTTCCTGGCTTGCATTCCCCTCGCGAACTGGATGATCGGGCATGTGGGCACCGTCTGCGTGCCGAACGGGCCGTGTCTGGTGCCGGTGGCGCCGGGGTTGATGGCGCCGTCGGGGGTTTTGACCGTGGGCGCGGCTTTGGTGCTGCGGGACGTGGTGCAGCGGTGCCTCGGGCTTTGGGCGGGGCTGGCGGCGATCGTGCTGGGGACGGGCTTGTCCGCGCTGGTGGCACCGAGCGCGCTGGTCGTGGCCTCGGGCGTCGCATTCGGCTTGAGCGAACTCGCCGACTGCGCCGTTTATACGCCGCTGCAACGCCGTGGGCTGGTGATGGCGGTGGTGGCGTCGTCCTGCGTCGGGCTGGTGGTGGATTCCGTGGCGTTTCTGGCTCTGGCGTTCGGCAGTTTGGAGTTCCTGGCCGGGCAGGTGGTCGGTAAACTCTGGGCGGTTGTGTTTGCCGTGCCGCTGATCCGCCTGCTGCGCCGCGTCGCCCCCGCATGAACACCGCCGATTTCGACTTTTACCTCCCCCCCGAGCGCATCGCGCACCATCCGGCGCGCCCGCGGGAGGCTGCTCGGCTGCTGCATGTCGCCGACGGGCTGAACGATCGGGTCATCGCCGATCTGCCGTCGTTGCTGCGGCCGGGGGATATCCTGGTCGCCAACGATACGCGGGTGATCCCGGCGCAGCTGTCGGCGCGGCGGGGGGAGGCGCGGATCGGCATCACCCTCGATCAGCCTCGCCCGGACGGCACCTGGCACGCTTTGGCCCGCAATGCGCGGCGGGTGCGGGTGGGGGATGTGCTGACGTTCGATGGTTCGGCGACGTTAACCGCCGAGGTCCGGGCCCGCGATCCCGATGGCGGCGTGGCTCTGGCGTTCAATTGCGAGGATGAGGCGTTCTCGGCGGCGTTGCGGGAGGCTGGGGCGCTGGCTCTGCCGCCCTATATCGAACGCCCGCGGGGGCCGGTGCCGGAGGATGAAACGGACTATCAGACGGTGTTCGCGGCGCATGAGGGCGCGGTCGCGGCGCCCACCGCCGGCCTGCATTTCACCCCGGCGCTGCTGGAGGCCTTGGCCGCGCGCGGCGTGTTGCGCACGACGGTGACGTTGCATGTCGGGGCGGGGACGTTTCTGCCGGTTCGCGACGACGACGTGTCGCGGCACACGATGCACAGTGAGCGCGGGTTCGTGTCGGCTGAAACGGCTCTGGCCGTGAACGAGGCACGCGCCGCCGGCGGTCGGGTGGTGACGGTGGGGACGACGTCGCTGCGGCTGCTGGAAAGCGCGGTGAACGAGGATGGGGTGCTGCGCCCGTTCGATGGGGATACGTCGCTGTTTATACTGCCGGGGTTTCGGTTCCGGGCGGTGGATGTGCTGATGACGAATTTCCATCTGCCTCGGTCGACGTTGTTTATGTTGGTGTGCGCGTTCGCGGGGACGGAGCGGATGCGGGCGGCTTATGCGCATGCGGTGGGGGCGGGGTACCGGTTTTATTCTTATGGGGATGGGTGTTTGTTGGAGAGACGATAGCCGGAAAACCGGCTATCGTCTCTCCAATTCTAGGCAAACGCCGCGCTCAACGCCCCCAGCGCGTTCAGCGCCGGCGGAAACCCGGTATAAGGCGCCGTCTGAATAATCGCCTCGATCACCTCGGTCTTGCTCAACCCCACATTCAGCGCCGATTGCCCGAACTTCCCCACCTGCTCGGGGAGCCGCAGCGCGGTGAACCCGGCGACGGCGACCAATGCGCGTTGGCGCCGTTCCAACCCCGGGCGGAACCAGATTTCGCCGTAGCCGTATTGGATCGCAGTGGGATACAGCGCCCCGGTCGTGGGATTGTCCGGTGCCGCATACCCTTGTGTAGCCCGAGCGCCATGGAGCGTGCGCATCAACTCGGCGCCGCGAGCGGTGAGTTCCTCCAGCGAGGCGTCTTCCGGCGGGTCGGCGGGGAAGGGGATGCCGCGATCGGCGAAGATTTCCGCGGCCAGGGCCAGGGTCTCCTCCGCCGCCGAGAACCCGGCGTACAGCGCGCATTGCACCAGGATTTCGCGGATGGCCTCGGCCGACAGGCCCAGCTCCAGTCCGGCGACAATGTGCCGGCGCAGCGGCTTCAGGCGGGGGCCGGTGCCCAGCGCGGCGATGACGCACAGCATGCGGTCGGCCAGCCCGAGGCCGGGGCGATTCCAGACGCCCCCGAACACGGGTTCGGTCAGCAGGTTGGCGAACCCGGCCTGCTGGCGGTGATCGGCGCCGAACAGGCGTTGCAGGGTTTCTTCGCCTTGGCGGCGCAGGTCTTGGCGGGTCATGGGGCGTCCTCCGTTCCGGTGTGCAGGGCTATAGTGATCGCGCGGCGGGGCGGGAATGCCAAGACCCGCCGCGATTGACCTCCCGCGGGGCGAGTGCGACACAGGCGCCATGGCCGATCCCGATTTCATTTACAATTGGCGACGTCTCGACGCGCGGATCACGACGTCGGGGCAGCCGACGGAGGCGCAGTTGGCCGATGTCGCGGCGCTGGGCGTGCGGCATGTCGTCAATCTCGGGCTGCACAGCCACCCCAAGGCTTTACCGGACGAGGCAGCCAGCGTGGCGACCTACGGCATGGCGTATATTCATATTCCCGTCGATTTCGCGAACCCGACGCAAGCGGATTTCGACCGGTTTCGTTCGGTGCTGGAGGGGCTCAAAGACGTTCCGGTGCACGTGCATTGCATCGCGAATTACCGGGTGTCGGCGTTTTTCTATCGCTATCGGCGCGACGTGCTGGGCGTGGACGAAGGTCAGGCGCGCGCCGATCTGGAAGCGCTTTGGCAGCCCGACGGTGTCTGGGCTGCCTTTATCGCATGAGGTCTCCTTAACGTCCCCATAGCCGGTTGGACGCGATGCGGGCACCGTCCGCCGCCGCGGCGAGTTTCGCCCAGACGACGTCTTCGGCCACGAATTCCCGGCCGGCGAAGGTGCCGAAGCCGCAATCGGTGCTGGCGATGACGCGTTCGCGGTCGCCGACGACCGACACCGCCTCGGCCAACCGCCGAGCGACGACTTCCGGGTGCTCGACGAAATTGGTGGTGGTGTCGAGCACGCCGGGGATCAGGATCATGTCCTTCGGCAACGGATTGGCGCGGAGGGCTTCGTATTCGTGCTGATGCCTCGGGTTAGCGAATTCGATCGACAGCGCACCCACCTTCGCTTTGTAGAGCGACGGCAGGATTTTCGACATCGCGATGTCGTGGGTGTGCGGCGCGTCGCTGTTGCCCCAGCAGACGTGCAGGCGGATGCGGTCGGGCGGGATGCCGTTCAGCGCCTTGTTGATCGCGGCGACGTGCAGTTCCAGTTGCACGATGAATTCGGCCTCGGTGAGCTTGCCGAAGAAACGGTGGCGCTCCATTGCCAGATCGGGGCTGTCGATCTGCAGGATCAGGTCGGCGTCGTGGATGGCGCGATATTCGTGGCTCAGCGCCTCGGCGAGCGCCATCAGATAGGCCTCATGCGTGGCATAATGCTGGTTGATCATCGTCGTCGCCACGATGCCGGGCGACGGGGCGGTCATGAAACATTCCTTGAAGTCGCCGCCCAAAGACTTGAGGCGGGCGGCGTCGTCCTGGATGGGTTTGCTGTTGATGTAACGCACTTCCGACAACGCGGCGGGGGCGTCGACCAGGCGTGCGGTGTGCGGGAAGCGGGCGGCGTTCTGTTTGACGTAGCTGGGGAATTCCAACTGGTCCGTGGCCGGCGGGCGCTGCGATTTGCCGCCGAAGCCGCACATGCAGCGCGGCACGTAGGTTTGGAAGGCGACGCGGGATTGCTCCCCATCGTTGCCGATATCGACGCCGGATTTCACCTGTTTGCTGACGATGTCGGCGGTCGCGGCCCCGACTTCGCGCGCGAGGGCGGCGGTGTCGATGGTTTCCCCGGCCTCCTGGGCGATCAGCAGGTTCGACAGCGTTTCGTTGCGCGGCAGGCTGCCGACATGGGTCAGCAGGATGCGGTCGGTGCTGGATAACATGGACGTCTCCGGGGTTTGTCGTTGGGCGGCAGGTTAGGCACAGGTGGGGTGGCGCCGACAACCCCTTCTGGGCGGCAACCGAACGGGCCGCCGGAAGGGGGGTCTTGAGCGATCCGCGAATGCGGCGGAATATCGCCCGAACGCCAAGGAGTTCCCATCATGCCCGAAAGTCCCGCCGACAAGGCCGCCATGGCCGATGCCACCACCCGCCTGCCGCTCAACGGCATCACCGTGCTCGACCTGACGCTCGCCCGAGCGGGGCCGACGGCGGTGAGGCATTTCGCGGATTGGGGCGCGAACGTCATTCGTATCGAGCCGCCGACCGAGGAAGCCGAGGGCGTTACCGGCCGCCGGCATGGGTCGGACTTCCAGAATCTGCACCGCAACAAGCGCTGCATCACGCTGAACCTGAAGACGCCCGAAGGCCATGCCGCGTTCATGCGGCTGGCGAAAACCGCCGACGTGGTGCTGGAAAACATGCGCGCGGCGGTGAAGCACCGGCTGAAAGTGTCCTATGAGGACGTGAAGGCGGTGAACCCACGCATTGTCTACGGATCGATCAGCGGCTTCGGCCAGGACGGTCCCTACGGCCCGCGCGCCGGCGTCGATCAGATCGCGCAGGGCATGGGCGGATTGATGTCCATCACCGGCGAACCCGGCCGCGGCCCGATGCGCGTCGGCATCCCCATCGACGACCTGACCGCCGGCAACTTCCTGGCGATGGGCTGCATGATGGCGCTGTTCGATCGCGAACGCACCGGCGTCGGCCGCTGGGTCACCACGTCGCTGCTGGAAGCGCAGATCTTCATGCTCGATTTCCAGGCCAGCCGCTGGCTGATCGACAAGGAAGTCCCCGGTCAGGCCGGCAACGACCACCCGACGGGCATCCCGACCGGCGTGTTTCCCACCAGCGACGGCCACATCAATATCGCCGCCAGTTCGGCGCGTGTGTTCGCTCGGTTCTGCGAGGCCATCGGCCGCGCCGATTGGCTGGACAAGCCGGAATGGTCGAACCAGGCGGGACGCAGCAAGGACCGCAAGGCGATCAACATCGCGATTTCCGAGATCACCGCGACCAAGCCGTCCAACCACTGGATCGAACTGTTCGAATCCAACGGCATCCCCTGCGGCCCGATCTACGCCATGGATCAGGTGTTCGCCGATCCGCAGGTCCAGCACCTCGGCATGGCGACGAAGATGCACAGCCCGCATATCGGCGACGTGGAAGTGGTGGCCTCGGCCATCAACATCTCGGGCTTCGATAAGGGCATCCGCCGGCACACGCCGGATGCGGGCGAGCACCAGGACGAGATTCTGAAGGCCGTTGGCTACACCGACGCGGAACTCGCGGACATGCGGGCGAAAGGGGCGATCTGATGCTGGAATCGACCGGGACGACCGCCTTCGCGGGTGGCAAGATGCTCGCGGCGCGGGAGGGCGGGATCGGGCTGATCACCTTCAACCAGCCCGAAAAGCGCAATGCCATGTCCATCGAGATGTGGACCGGGCTGGGCGAAATCCTGGAAGAGTACGAGGCCGACGACACACTCAGTGTCGTCGTGCTGGCCGGCGCGGGGGACAAGGCGTTTGTCTCCGGCGCCGATATTTCGCAATTCGCCAAGCACCGGAACAACGCGGACTCGCAGAAGGAATACGACCGGATCACCGGGATCGGGCGGCAGAAATTCCATAATTTCTCCAAACCGATCATCGCAAAGATCCACGGCTTCTGCATGGGCGGCGGGCTGGCCATCGCGATGGCGACCGATATCCGCATCGGCACGCCGGAGAGCCAGTTCGGCATTCCGGCGGCGCGTTTGTCGATCGCCTACGCGCCGGACTCGGTGAAGAAGCTGATCGATCTGGTCGGGCCGGCGCATGCGCGCATGATCCTGTACACCGCGCGCCGCATCGGCGGGATGGAAGCCGAGCGGATTGGGCTGATCAATCAGTGCGTGCCGGTGGAGGAACTCGATGCCACCGTGATGGGCATCGCCCGTGCCATCGCGGAAAACGCGCCGCTGTCGGTGCGTGCGTCCAAGCTGACGATCGCGGAAATGCTGAAAGACGAAAGCAAGCGCGACATGGCCGCGATCAAGGCCATTGGCGAGAAATGCTTCAACAGCGACGACTTCAAGGAAGGCCGGACGGCGTTCATGGAGAAGCGGCGGCCGGTGTTTACGGGGCGCTAAGTCCCCGAACCCAAACAGGAGGAAACAGCCATGATGATCGACATGCACGCCCATTGGCGGCCGGCCGAAGTCGCCGACGCGCTGCGCGCCCGCGAACGCGAACCTCGCATCGCCCGGAATGCCGACGGGGCCGAGGTGCTGAAATCCCGCATGGGCGACGAACCGCTCGCCACTGCCTTCGACGATGTCGATTTCCACATCCAGCGCATGGACCGTCAGGACGTGTCCGTCAGCGTGTTGTCGCTACTGGGGTCCTTCTGTTGGGTGGAGGCGCAGCCGCTGGAGATTTCCGGCCCGTTGTGCCGGCGCATCAACGACCGGCTGTCGGCCATCTGCCAGGACCATCCCGGCCGCTTCGCCGCCTTCGCCGCCCTTCCCTTAACCGACATGACCGCCGCCGCCGCCGAGCTGGAACGGGCGCTCGGGTTGCCGGGCATGATGGGCGCGCAGATTCCGGGCAATCTGTTCCTGACGGCGGCCGACGCGGAAGCCGCTCGGCCGTTGCTGGAGGTCGCCAACCGGCACAAGGCGGTGCTGTTCGTGCATCACGGGCCTCGGCCGGGCGATGCGTTCCCGAAGATCGGCGGCGGCACGGATAACGCTCGGCGGCGCAACGGCACGCTGGATATGCAGGCGAGCCTTTCGTCCGTCATGGTGACGTTGTGTCTGACGGATGTCATGGCCGCGTATCCGGACGCATCGGTCGTGGTGCACAACCTCGGCGGCAATATTCCTTACGAGATCGAGCGGATGGATCACCGGTCGTTGCTCGATACACCGGAGGAAGAACTGCCGTCGGCACGCGTTCGGCGTGCGAAGGTTTACGTGGATTGCAACTCGTTCGGACCGCGGGCGATCGAGGCGGCGGTGGCGTTGTACGGCGCCGAACGGATCGTTTGCGGGACGGACGGATCGGCGTTCGGGGTCGATTGGACCCGGAAGGCGCTGGAAGAAGCGCGGATCAGCGCCGAGGAACGGGAGCAGATCATGCATGGCAATGCCGCGGCGATGATTGCTCGCACGGTTGGTGCGTTTCAGCAGGAACGCGTCGCGGCTTGATTTCGGTTGCGACCGGCGGCGGCACCGATGTCGCCGCCGGGCAAGCGCTTACGGCGTGACGATTACTTTTCCTTTCATGTGCGGATGCAGCGCGCAGATGTAGTTGAACGTCCCGGCGCGTTCGAATTTGAACGTATAGCTGCCGTCGGTATCCATCGTTTTGGATCGGATACTGGTTCCAACGCCCAGCACCGTGTGCGGGATGTCGTCGTGGTTGACCCAGGTTACCGTGGTGCCGGCTTTGATTTTCAATTCTCCCGGCAGGAAGACGAAGTTGTCGATTTTGACTTCGGTTTTTTCATCCTCGGCCCAAGCGACGGAAATGCCGAGGGACAGGGACAGGAGGCCGATGGCGGCTAGGCGCAGCAGACCTCGCCGCGCCCGGGGGCGCGACGTGACGCGGTTGAGCATGTTTGTCTCCGATAATAATCGTCATGGTCGGGTCAGGCCCGACCATGACGGGGAGAGGAGATAGGCGGGCTGAATTCAGCCTGCGAGCGGCGTGTCCACGATCGCCAGCGGGGCGTTGGCGGTCACCAGACTGACGCGGCGAATGCCGAGGTATTTCTTCAGATCGCCCGCTGCCACCGGCATCGGACCCGGCCCAGCCGCGATGCCCGGCACGCCCTGCGGGAAGGCGGTGGAGCGGGCGGTGTGGAAGGCCACGTGCCCTTCGACCTTCTGCATGACCTGATGGATGTGGCCGTTCAACACCGTAACGGAACCGAAGCGGGCGAGATGGGTCAGCGCCTCGGCACCATCCGATGTGCCCCAGCCCCAATCCTTGTGCGCGATCCACAGCGGCACATGCGCGAAGATCACGATCGGCGTGCTGGCGGTCAGGCCTTTCACGTCGGCTGCCAACCATTCCAGTTGCGGCTTGCCGAGGCTGCCGAGGCCGTTGCCGGTCAGGTTGATGACGTTCACCAGCCCGATGAAGTGTACGCCATGCGCATTGAAGCTGTACCAGCCGTCGCCTTTGGTGCCCTTGCCGTAACGGTTGAGGTAGGATTTGCGATCTTCCTCCAGCACGTCGTGCTCACCGGGGACGGTGTAGACCTGTAGGCCGGTGGATTTCAGCAACTGCGCGCCGGTGTCGAATTCCGCGGGCTTGGACAGATGCGTGATGTCGCCGGTGTGGATGATGAAGGACGGCTTTGTGGCGACGGTGTCCTTCAGGGCTTCCTGGAACGTCGCGGTCACGTCGGTGTTGACCGGCTTGTTGAAACCCAGATGGCTGTCGCTGACCTGGGCGAAGGTGAAGCTGTCGGTGGTCGCGGCCTCGGCCGAGCCGATCAGGCGGGAGCGAGGGATGCCGCCCGCGATGGTCCAAACCGTTGCGGCGCCGGCCCATGCCATGCAGGTCAGAAAGCCGCGGCGGTCCTTGTTTTCGGGTTCGTCGGTCATGGCTCCAGTTTCCTTATCCAAGGGCGCCACCAGCGGCCCCTTCAGCCGCATTACCCGGCCCGGCGCGCGCTTATTCCCGCGTTCCACCATTTTTTTCGCGGCCGGGAATAGATCGGGCGTATCCGGGGTAAGATGGTCAGACCGAACAGGACCGCAGGCTTGGCCCACGACGACCGCAAACGCCGTTTCGAGCTTTTGGCTCTCCCGCATCTCGACGCGGCGTTCAACCTTGCTCGCTGGCTGACCGGCAATTCCGCCGACGCGGAAGACGTTGTGCAGGACGCTTATCTTCGGGCGTACCGGTATTTCGACTCCTTCCACGGCGGCGAATTCCGGGTCTGGCTGCTGGGCATCGTGCGCAACTGCTTCCTGGATTGGATCAAGGAAAACCGGTCGTCCCGGATGCTGTTTCAGGCCGAACCGGCGGGGGAGACGGATGAGACCCTCTGGTCCGAACGTCCCCGCGACCCGGAGGCGTTGCTGTTGGAAAGCATCGACAGCCAAACCCTGGAGCAGCTGATGCTCCGTCTGCCGCTTGAATATCGGGAGGTTCTTCTGCTCCGCGAAGTCGAAGACCTTTCCTATAAGGAGATCGCCGCCATCACGACCACGCCCACCGGGACCGTCATGTCCCGCCTTTCCCGCGCCCGTCTGGCCCTACGAAAACTCTGGCTGGGCGCGCATGCGACGGAGGTTGTTCGTGGCGTGTGACCGTATCCGCACGCTGTTGCCGCTGCTGGCCGATGGGGCGCTGCGGCAGCCTCGGCGGTTCTTCGTCGCGCGCCATGTGGCCGGTTGTCCGGACTGCGCGGCGCGGCTGGAGGAGTTGCAATCCGTCGGCACCATGTTGCGCACCAAACTGCCGTTCCACCGCGCTCCGCCGGGTCTGGCGGCTCGGATTGGGGCGGCGTTGCCGCGGGAGACGCCGCCGCCGGTGCCTCGGCGCCGGGTCCCGGTGCAGGCGTTTGCCGGCGGGTTGGTGGGCGCGCTGGCGGGCGTGGCGCTGACGCTGCTGGTGATGCCGGCGCCTCGGGACCCGGTCGTGCAGGGGGCGATCGACAGCCATGTCCGGTCGTTGATGGCCGAGCACCTGATGGATGTGGCGACGAGCGACCAGCATACGGTGAAACCGTGGCTGTCGGCGCGGCTGGATGTGTCGCCTCCGGTGCGGGATCTTGTCGATCTCGGGTTCCCGCTGCTGGGCGGGCGGCTGGACTACGTGGATGGGCACAAGGGCGCGGCGGTGGTGTACCGGCACGCCAAGCACATCATCAACCTGTTCGCCTGGGCGGCGGCGGGGCGCGATACGGGGTTCTCGGAGACGGCGCGCCAGGGGTTCAACGTGGTCTCCTGGCACCGGGATGGGATCGCGTACTACGCTGTTTCCGATCTGGAGGCCGACCAGTTGGCGGCGTTCGCTCGGTTGGTGAGCGGGGGGTAGCAGCGCGCTGCCCCCCGCGACCGATCAACCCGGCAAATACGGCGCCGGCACGAAGAAGCGGCCACCGACCGTCTTCAATGCGTTGTTTTCGCTGACCATCGCCGCAGCCCGCAGCGCGATCAGCAGTTTTCCGGCGACGGTTTGACGCCAGAACCACGTGTCGATCTGGCGTGCCGACGGAGGCGCTCCATCGGCCTGCACCGCTTCACCGTACAGCGCCTTGATGTCGTCGCACAGAAACCGCAGCGCGAGCGCCGGGGTGTCGTGGGCGGGGACCGTTGGTAGCGCGCCGGTCAGGAACGAAGTGGCGAACACAGCCCAATCTTCGGGCGGTTGGGCAGCCAGCCCCACCGTGGTGCGGCCAAAGCGGGTTTTGAACCGCTCCCACGCTGGCACCACGAGATCGAGTTCGGCTTGCCAGTCCGCCACCGCGCCAGGTGCGGGCAGCGTCACCGCCGGCACCCAATCGGGGCGGTCGAACCAACCGGGGTTATCGTCCGGGAAATGCTCCAGGATGACGGGGCCGTCGGTCCGCTCCAGCAGACGCAGCGCCTGTAGCAGCACGCGGCGTTGGAAGGCGGCGTCGTTCGGCTCGCCCAGCGGGCGCCCGAGCATGAAGGGCGTCATGACGGCGCGCGGGGGGCGGGTTTTGACGACCTGAGACAGCACGATGGCCAAAACCGTTGTCGGCAGGCCGCGTTCTTCCAGCATATGTGCCATCGCGCTCACGGCGCGGGTGCACAGCGGTCAAACAGGGGCGAGAACGACGGCGTTGACGTTATCGGCGTGCAGCGCGGCGGCGATGGCGTCGGCGGATGCCGTCATCGCGGCGGGATCGGTGGATCCCATCACGGTGTAATGCGTGTCCGCGACGCTGCCGATCGTGCCGTCCGCCGCGAGGTCGCGCAGTCGGTCGATCGGGTAAACGACGTTGATATCCCTCTGGAACCCCGCTCGGTCGAAGTTGATCGAGACGTGGCTGATCAGGATTTCGTTCGTCGGCCAAGCGCTGGGCACGGCGCGTTGCTCGCCGGATCCGAAGGGGAACGGCGTGTCGCCGCGACGGATCAGCGCCGCGCTGCTGACGATCGCGACACGGCGCTGGGCCAGCGGGGGACCGGCGACGAAAGGCGTGGTGTCGAACGCGGGACACGGAATGGCGTCAACCGCCGTTCGCGTCGGTTCGGGGATATCTTCTATGCGGGCCATTCGGTGCTTTTCTCCCTTTACCGGAGAATCCTAGCGGACTTTCAGGGGGAGTGGAACGGCGGATGTCGTTTCGGGATCAGGCCTCGCCGCTCCGGCTTTCCGTTTCCGCCAGCAGCTTGTCGATGGGGTTCCAGATATAGGCGGTTTGGATGACCGCCTTGCCGCCGATGCGGATTTCCGCGTCCATCGCCACCTTCCCCCCCAGCCGCTGATAAAACCATCGGCTCGGGTTGTCGCGCAGCACCCAGAGGAAGGCCGACTGGCAGCCGAGGTCGCGCAAATGCGTGCCGGCGGCGCGCACCAGATCGCGGCCGATGCCGCGTTCGCGCCAATCTTCCAGCACGTACAGCGTCTCGATCTCGCCATCTGCCAGTGGTTCGGCGAAGCGGCGCCCGCGGCCGACGGTGGCGAAACCCACGATCCTGGGGCCGCTGCCGGGGGGAACGTCCTCACCGCTGGCGGTCGCGACGATCACACCGCCCGTGGCGCGAATGGCGCCGACATAATGGGCGGCGTGACGGGACACCGACAGCTGCGAAAGATAATCGGCGGGCAGGATATTCGCGTAGGCCGACCGCCAGACCGCGACGTGCACCGCCGCGATCGCGACGGCGTCCGGCGGCCGAGCCGGACGGATTTGGATCACGGAGCGCGCTCCAGAACGGCGGCGAAGAAACCGTCGGTGCCGTGACGGGCGGGTGTCAGCGACAGATAGTCGCCGACGCAGGGGGCCGGCTGTTCCAAGGGCCAGGCGCGGGCCAGCGGGATGACGGAGAAATCGGGGTGGCGGGTCAGAAACGCGGCAATCTGGGCCTCGTTTTCTTCCGTCAGCAGGGAGCAGGTTGCGTAGACCAACCGCCCGCCCTTGCGCACCAGCGTCTGCGCCGTGTCCAGGATCATCGCCTGTTTCGGCACCAACTCGGCCAAATCGGTCTCGGTCAGGCGCAAGCGCGCATCGGGGTTGCGGCGCCACGTCCCGGTGCCGGTGCACGGCGCGTCCACCAGCACCCGGTCGAAGGTGCCGGCGCGGCGTTTCAGCCATTTGTCGCCGGGTTCGACCAGATGCCGTTCGACGTTGTTCACGCCTGCGCGTTTGAGCCTCGGCGCGGCGCCTTCGAGGCGGGATTTCGACACATCGCACGCCACGATCTGGCCCTTGTTGCGCATGCGGCTGGCCATCGCGAGCGTCTTGCCGCCGGCGCCGGCGCACCAATCCACGACGCGCATGCCGGGATGGGCATCGACCATGACGGCGATGAGCTGGCTGCCTTCGTCCTGGATTTCGACCAGTCCGGTCTGGAACGCCGGGCCGCTGGTGACGGGGCGGCGGCCGTCGATCCTCAGACCCCAGGGGGAGTATGGGGTCGGGCGGGCTTCCCAGCCCTCGGCGGCCAACGCGGCCTGGGCTTCGTCGCGGGTGGCTTTCAGCAGATTGGCGCGGAGGTCGAGCGGGGCCTCGGTGCTGAGGGCGCCGATTTCCGTGGGGGTCGCGGTGCCGAAGCGGGCCTGGAAATGGGGCAGAATCCAGTCGGGGACTTCCAGGCGGATCGCGTCGGGCATTTTGGGATGATCGAGGGTGTGTCCCTCGATCTTCGCCAGCACGGCTTTTTCCGCGGCGTTCAGGGCGGCGGCGGCGTATTGGCCGCCGGAGTAGGTCTGCACGACGCCGGACAGTGCCCAGCCCTCGGTCAGCAGGGAGGCGGCGATCAGCATACGGCCGGTTATGGGGGTTTCGCCGAGCCACCATTCCAGCCGCCGGCGGGCGCGGAGTACGGACCAGACGCGGTCGGACACGGCGCGGCGGTCGCCGGAGCCGATGAAGCGGCGCATGCGGAAGTAGTCGTTGGCGACGGCATCGGCCGGCCGTTTGCGGGCGGTTTCGATGATGTCGAGCAGTTCGATGGCGGCGGCGATGCGCCCGGCGGTCATCATGCCCGCACCGTCATGGTCGGGTTTGACCCGACCACCTTTTTCCAATGGGCCTGAGATGGTCGGGTCAGGCCCGACCATGACGCGAGACACGCGCCCGACCATGACGTGAGACACGCGCCCGACCATGACGCGAGACACGCGCCCGACCATGACGCGAGACACGCGCCCGACCATGACGTGAGACACGCGCCCGACCATGACGTGAGACACGCGCCCGACCATGACGATGCTGTCATGTCAGCGCCTCCATCAAACCCGACAAATCCTTCAGCTCCATCAACTTACCGGCCAGTTCGTACTCCGCTGGCTGGCCGGTGCGGTTGACCCAGAACACCCGGAAGCCGTGCGCCGCGGCGCCGAACGCGTCCCAGGGATTGGAGGACACAAACCCCATCTCGGCGGCCGGCAGGCCGAAACGCGCCTCCGCCAAACGGTAGACCCGGGGATCGGGTTTGAACACGCCGACGCTTTCGACGCTGAGGACGGCGTCCAGCAAATCAGCCAAACCGGCCGATTCGACGGCGGCGCTCAGCATGCCGGGTTCGCCGTTCGACAGGATTGCGGTGCCCAGGCCCCGGTCGCGCAAGGTGCGCAGGACGGAGGTGGCGTCCGGGTAAGCATCCAGGACGCGGTAGGACGCCAGCACATCCGCCAGCAACGCCTGATCCGCGATGCCGTGCCTGGCCGCCACGAACCGCAGCGAGTCCTCGGTCAGACGCCAGAAATCGCGATGATGGGCGGGGCCGGCGAGGCTGCGGACCCAGGAATATTCCGTCTGCTTCGTCCGCCAGTCGGCGCTGATGCGTTGCCACTCCGGCCCGAGGCGGTCGGCGTGGCGCGCCATCGCGGCGTGGAAATCCAGCAGGGTCCCGTAGGCGTCGAAGACGACGGCCTTCATCAGTCCTGCCTGTAGTTCGGGGCCTCGCGATCGATCGACACGTCGTGGACGTGGCTTTCCCGCAGGCCGGCACCGGTGACGCGGCGGAAACGGGTGTTGCGCTGCAGATCGGCCAGCGTCTGGCTGCCGGTGTAGCCCATGCCGGCGCGCAGACCGCCGACGAGTTGGTGCACGACGTTGCCGACGGGGCCTTTGTAGCCGACTCGGCCCTCCACGCCTTCCGGCACCAGCTTGAGCTGGTCCTTGATGTCCTGCTGGAAGTAGCGATCCGCCGATCCGCGCGCCATGGCGCCGATGCTGCCCATGCCGCGATAGGATTTGTAGGACCGGCCCTGATACAGGAACACCTCCCCGGGGGCTTCGTCGGTACCGGCGAGCAGGCTGCCGATCATCACCGAGTCGGCGCCGGCCGCGATGGCCTTCACGATGTCGCCGCTGGTGCGCATGCCGCCGTCGGCGATGGCGGGAACCTCGTGTTCCTTGCAGGCGGCGGCGGTTTCCAGAACGGCGGTGAACTGCGGTACGCCGACGCCGGCCACCACGCGGGTGGTGCAGATGCTGCCAGGCCCGATGCCGATTTTCACCGCGTCCGCGCCCGCCGCGATCAGCGCCTGCGCGCCTTCCGGAGTCGCCACGTTGCCGGCGATTACCTGCACGGCGTTGGAGGCCTTCTTGATCGCCTCCACCGCCCGCAGCACACCTTGCGAGTGCCCATGCGCGGTATCGACCACTATGACATCCACGCCTTCGCCGATCAGGGCACGGGCTCGTAAAATTCCGTCCTCGCCCACGCCGGTCGCGGCGGCGCAGCGCAGGCGGCCAAGCTCGTCCTTGTTGGCGAGGGGGTGGGTTTCCGCCTTGTCCATGTCCTTGACGGTGATCAGGCCGACGCAGCGATACGCCTCATCGACGACGATCAGCTTTTCGATCCGGTGCTTGTGCAGCAGCTGGCGGGCATCGTCGGGATGCACATCGGCGGTGACGGTGACCAGATTTTCCCGCGTCATCAGCTCGTAGACCCGCAGCGAGGGGTCTGTGGCGAAGCGGACGTCGCGGTGGGTAATGATCCCGACGAGGCGGTTCGTGTCGCGCTCCACCACCGGAATGCCGGAGATGCGGTGCGTCGCCATCAGCGCCTTCACGTCGGCGAGCGTCTGGTCGGGGTGGATGGTCAGGGGGTTCACCACCATGCCCGACTCGAATTTTTTGACGCGGCGGACCTGGGCGGCCTGTTCCTCGGGCGTCAGGTTCTTGTGGATCACGCCCATGCCGCCGAGCTGCGCCATGATGATGGCCATGTCGGCTTCGGTGACGGTGTCCATCGCGGCGGAGATCACCGGGATATTCAGGGAGATCGTCCGCGTGAGGCGGGTGCGCGTGTCGGTGGACGACGGCAGCACCTGCGAATACGCGGGCACGACCAGCACATCGTCGAACGCCAACGCCTCCATCACCCGCTCATTGAGCAGGTTGGAGAAAGCCGGGGGAGAGAGGGGAGTATCGAGCGCCATGGCGGGGAGCCTTTCCGCAACCTTGGCGGCCCTCAATAGGGGCACGGGCGGGGGAGTGCAAGGACAGGCTTATGAATGTTGGGGGGACGCAGGGTTGACGCGCGGTGCGGGGGCGCCCATGTCCCCCGCCTGCCAGACGGCTGGACGGCCGCTGTCCCTGGAAACAGGGGTAGAGGAAAGTCCGGGCTCCACGGGAATACGGTGCCGGCTAACCGCCGGCGGGGGCGACCCCAGGGACAGTGCCACAGAAAACAAACCCCCCGCGCAAGAGGTACGCTCCCGCGGGGAAGGGCGAAACGGTGCGGTAAAAGCGCACCGCGCCCCTGGCAACAGGGGCGGCAGGGTAAACCCCACCGGGAGCAAGACCGAATAGGAGCGGCTGCCTTTACCTTTCGGGGTGGAGGCAGGGGCATTCCCGCCCCGCCGCTCGGGTTGGTCGCGTGAGGCGCGTTGCGAGACGCGTCCCAGAGGAATGGCCGTCCATCCTGGCGACAGGGGGACAGAACCCGGCTTACAGGCCGTCTGGCAGAGAATTCCTTCGATCGGAAAGGGGCCGATGCGTTACACGTAACGTATGGTTGCCCCCGCATCGTCCCGCGAACGCATCGCTCGCCATCGTGCCGCCCAGCGGGAACGCGGGTTGCGGCCGGTGGTTTTGTGGCTTCCAGACGTCAATGCACCCGGCTACCGCGAACGCTTGGCGGAGGACTGTCGGCAACTCGCCCGCCTTACGCCAGAGGAGACAGCCATCGCGGACGATTTCGCGGCGCGGGCGGGCCAGACCGAGGGGTGGCGTTAGGTAAAGCGTCCGTGCAGCGGTCCTCTGTGCGGATAGCGCGTCAGAACCCCAGCAACAGAATATCGAGCGCCCGCGTGATCCTGTCATGTTGGCTGTCCAAGGACGCGACAGGACGACGAAGCTCCTTGGCGGACAGACCGGCGAGCGCCTGTGTGACCATCATGTAGTCTTCCCCCCCGATGTCGAAGACGGGATTGAGTTCCCCAATCGGCCGAGGCGCCTCGGAGAGCGGAAGCAGCGGCACGACGACCCGCGTTGACAGTTGCTCCAACAGTTTGGCCTGCACATCTACGACGTAGCGGCGCTTGGCGCCCCCCGGCATGGGATAGACATCCAGGCGCGCCATTAGAACTGGCGGAACGCGGCGAGGGGGAGCCCATGCTGCTCCACATACGCATTCCAGTTATCCATGGCGGCACGGTTTTCCTGGAGCCATTTTTCCCGCTTGGCTGTTGCGACCTCTGCCGCCAACCCACGCTCGCAAGCTTGAGACACGTTGATCTTAAGTGTTTTGGCTTCAAGCAGGAGGGAATCGGGCAATGTGACGTTGGTTGGTCGGCGGGATTGAACGGATTTTGGAGCATAGGACATGTCTATGACCTTTGTGCATGAATGATGACCATCATTAGCGAAAGAAGCGCGCCGAAGCAAGGAGATATACACCTCAGCCGTTACGCCGGCATGATTGGAAGCGGACGCTGGGCTGCCAGTGCGACAGTGCCCCATGCACGGAGTCGTAGACGTACTGCCGCACGAAGGCGCCGTTCGACCACTCCCCGATTTCCCGCCCCGCCTCGTCGAAGAGGTAATAGACGGTCGTGCCGCCGATACTCTTGGAGAACCGCCGCCCGAGCGGGTCGTACTGGTAGGCAGTGTCGTTGCAAGCCGGTCGTCGCGGGAGCTTTCCACATCGGCCCAAATATCCGGTCAGGTGGGCGCAACGCGCCTCAAGCCGCCCGTGGCCCCACGTGCAAAGCCCGCTCCACCCCAACCGGGTCCCCGGCAATCGCCCGCAGATAAGCCCGTGTCGATTGGTCCGGTTCGGACTTCCCCTGCTCCCAATCGCGCAACGTGCTCAGCGGAATTCGGTACCGAAGGGCAAAAGCCTCCTGCGTCAGTCCAAGCGCCCGGCGCAGTGTCTTGGTCCTAGGCACCTTGCGCGCTGCTTGCCACTCGGCCTCCGTCATCGGGCATATTTCCATCGGCGGGAACCGACGTTCGGTTCCATCCGTCAGTACCTCGACCACATTTCCGGCAGCGCGCGTTCGCGCGAAGATACTTGTATTGCTTATGTTTTTCCGCGGGCCGAGCCGAGGTGATGCGGAGCATTCTCCGCGTTCCGTGTACGTTATGGTGGCCGGTTATACCGTCAACGCTGGCCGAGGCGGCCTACGTTCGCAGCATTGTGCCGCTTGGGGTCCCCGCGACAAGCCCTACAGAGCTCGCACATCCCGCGAACGCATTCCCGATCATCTGCGCGGCACGCGAGTCTCAGGAAATCCGCATGGCCGTGCCGTTGGCGACCATGCCTTCAACCCAGAGGTCCCAGAGACCCAGAGGCCCAGAGTTCATGAACTCTGGGTCTCTGGGACCTCTGGGTTAACGCGATGCTGGGTCCGTTACCGACACCCAAACCTAGGCCGATCGCGCATCGCAACCGAGTATGAGCGGGGTTGCCCGGACATTTGCCCCGCCTGCCGAGGTTTCGTACTTGCAGATGGCGAACGCCGAAAGATCGTTCCCAGGATGTGTAAATTTGGTAGGGACAAGCTCGGGGATGACGGGGTGGAGAGGCCAGCGGCATGGAACCCATCCAGGCATTCGTGGATACCGCCTTCACCCCAGGCCCCATCTTCCCGCCCCGCCCGCTTCGTCGCACAATGGGGGCATGACATCGCCCCCGCTCTCCCCCCGCATCCGCGCGACCTTCGCGGCCCCCATCCCCACCGCCAAGGCCTGGGCCAACCGCTACGACGGCCGCTCGGGGCCCACCATCGACCTGACGCAGGCGGTGCCGGGCTACCCGACGCACCCGGACCTCGCCGCGAAACTGGCGGAGGGGGCCGAGTCCCCGATCCAGGCCCGTTACGGCACCATCGACGGGGACGAATCGCTGCGCGCCGCGCTGGCCGGCGACATCAACCGCGTCTACGGCGCGGATATCGGCGCGGCGGATGTGGCGATCACCGCCGGGGCGAACCTCGCGTTCACCATGGCGCTGACGGTGCTGTGCGGCGTTGGCGATCAGGTGATGCTGCCGGTGCCCTGGTATTTCAATAACGCCATGGCGGTAACGATGCAGGGGCTGGAGGTTCTGCCGCTCCCCTGCCGCGCCGAGGATGGGTTCGTGCCCGATCCGGACGTGGCGGCGGCGCTGATGACGCCGCGGACGCGGGCGCTGGTGCTGATTTCGCCCAACAACCCGACGGGTGCGGTTTACCCGCCCGCCGTCATCGCCCGCTTCGCCAAATTGTGCCGGGAACGCGGCGTGTGGCTGATCGTGGATGAGTCCTATCGCGATTTCCTGCCCGAATCCGCTCTGCCGCCGCACACTTTGTTCCAGGACCCGGCGTGGCGGGACGGGATGATCCACCTCTATTCGTTTTCGAAAGCCTACTGCGTCGCCGGCCACCGCACTGGCGCCATGGTATGCGGGCCGGCGGTGCGGACGGAGCTGAACAAGGTCCTCGACACCATGCAGATCTGTCCGCCGCGCGGGCCTCTGCCTGGTTTGACCTGGGCAGTGGACAATCTGCACGAGTGGAAAGCCGGCAACCGCGCGATCATCGCCGAACGGGCGCGCGTCTTCCGCGAAGGCGTCGGCCAGCTGCAGGACTGGAAGATCGACGCGCTCGGCACCTATTTCGCTTATATCCGCATTCCCGAAAACGCCTCCGATGCGATGGCCGTAGGCGAAAAGCTCGCGGCCGAATGCGGGCTGCTGTCGCTGGTCGGTCCGTTCTTCGGTCCCGGCCAGGACCGGCACCTCCGGCTGGCGTTCGCGAATGTGGGGCTGGAGGCGATTGCCGCGGTGCCGGACCGTCTTCGGGCGCTGGGGTAGCGCGCCCGATGGCCGAATCCCTCCGCAGCGACACGATCGCCGTCCCGCACGGCTTCTTCACACGGCGGGGCGGCGTCTCCACCGGCCCGTTCGCGAGCCTCAACTGCTCCCTCTCCAGCCCCGACTCGCGGGAGGCCGTGATGGAGAATCGTGCCCTTGCCGCCCGCGCTTTAGGCGCCGATCCGGCGAATTTGATGGGGGTTACCCAGGTCCACGGCCACGACGTCGCGACCGTCTCCGCCCCTTGGGCCGCCGGCGCCGGTCCCCGCGCCGACGCGATGGTCACCGACCGCCCCGGCCTCGCGCTCGGCATCATCACCGCGGACTGCGCGCCCGTGCTGTTCGCGGATGCCGAGGCCGGCATCGTTGGCGCGGCCCATGCCGGCTGGCGCGGCGCGGTCTCGGGCGTGATGGAGGCCACGATCGCCGCCATGCAGGCCCTCGGCGCCGAGCCGGGCCGCATCGCGGCCGCCGTCGGCCCCTGCATCGGTCAGGCGTCCTACGAGGTCGGTCCCGATCTGCGGGACGCCGTTTTGGCCCACGATGTCGCGGACGCCGCCTTCTTCGCCCCTGGCAAACGCGGGGATCGCTGGCAGTTCGATCTGCCCGGCTATTGCGCCGCCCGCCTCCGCGCCGCTGGCCTTGGCTCTGTCGCCACGTTGGGCGCCGACACGCTGGCGGAACCGGATCGCTTCTTCAGCCACCGCCGTCGCACCTTGGCCGGCGAGGGCCCCATCGGCCATCAGATTTCGGTGATCGCTCTTGTATAAGTTGCGCGGGTTCGCTGTTGCTCTGATCTGCATCCTTGGTCTTGTCGGATGCGGGGACTTTCCGACGCCGTTCAAGGGCAACCCCGGCGCCAATGCGGTGCGGCTGGCGCAGCCGACGGCGCCTTTGCTGGTTGTCGTCACGCCCAATGCTGCCCCTCTGCCCGCCGTCGCCGCCAAGGATTTCGCGGACAATCTGGCGGCGGCGTTGCAGGAGGCCGACGTGCCGGCGCAGGTCAAAGCCCCGCGTCCCGCCGGGGATTGGCGTCTGATCACCCGGCTGGAGCCTCGGGGCGACGGGTTGGTCCCGGTCTACACCATTCTGGACCCCACCGGTGCCGACAAGGGCAACACCGAGGGCAACCCCGCCCCGGCGCGCGCTTGGGCAGCCGGCGACCCCACGCTGATACGTGCTGCCGCCGACACCGCCGCCCCCCTGGTCTCCGGCCTGCTCACTGGAATCCGCATCGCGCGCGACCGAGCGGACCCGAACAGCCTGCTGAACCGGCCGGCGAAGGTGATGGTGGCGGAGGTGACCGGTGCGCCCGGCGACGGCAATGCCGCGCTGACGCAAAAAATCCGTGCCGGACTGACGGAATACGGCCTGTTGGTGCAGACCGTGAAAGCCGGCGCGGATTTCCTGGTGCGGGGAGAGGTGACGATTGCGCCTCTGCCCAATCGGAAGGAGCGCGTGGAAATCGTGTGGACCGTCAACGCGGCCTCGGGCGATGAGCGCGGCAAGGTTGCCCAGTTGAACGAAATCCCCGCCGGGCTGCTGAACGGCTTATGGGGTGAAGTCGCCTCGGCGGTGGCATCCGAAGCCGCTGGCGGACTCAACGACGTGCTGATCCGCCAGACCGGCCGGGACGAAGCGGCGAAGGTGGAAGCCGCGAAGGTGCCGCCTGCTAAATAAAGCCGAGGCCGCGATCCTTGGTGGGATTTATCGGGCGCGGCGCAGGCGGGCCAAACCAAGGAGGCCCGACGCGAGGATCGCGATCGACGCCGGTTCGGGGACCGTTGTCGATTCCAGCGCGTAAGCGTTCAGCACTTCGCGATTGCCGATATTGTTAAACGAAACGGTCTCGGACGTGCCCGCGGCGACGAATTGGGCGTCGATGTAATAGCTGTTGCTGTTGGCGAACCCGGTGTTCAGCGTGTAACTTTGTCCCTGGATGGCGATGTTCGCGTTGGCGCCCGTATTGTTGATGTTGTTCGCCATGAACAATTGCAGCAAGTACGTGCTGCCCGCGGTCAGCCCGCCGAGCGTCAGCGTGCCGACCTGGCCGGTCGTGAATACCAATCCGCTCATGATTGTGTCGAGCGGACCGCCGCTTGGAAATGAGTTCGAAAAATCCGCGCCGGAGATGGCGAAACCGGACAAAGCGACCGTCGTGCTGCCGCTAAACGCGACGCCGTTCACTGTCACCGCGGCATCCAAACCCGAGGGGCCGAAATTGACCGCGCTGACGACGGAGCCGACGTTTAAGACGTCGGTCGTCTGGAGCAGTTGGCCGGAACTGTAGGTGACCGCCGCATGCGCCGGCCCGACGAGACCGAGGAAGGCCGCCAATCCGGCCATAGCGAAGCATTTCATCGTTCGGTGTCTCCTGCGGCTCGTGATCCATGCGTGGTGAGGAATTGCTGTACGCAAATTCCATGCCGCGTTTTAATATTTTGATTTTATTGAATTCTATCCACGTAAATTTTCGATGTGTAAAATTTTCCGACAGATGGCCTACATCCGAGGTTGTTGTTCGCTGCCCCATTGCCCCTCATAGCCGGGTCAAACCCGGCCATGAGGGGGTGGCGTATGGTAGCCGGCCGACGCCCTTAAGCCCGAACCTCCTCGTTCAACGCCGCCTCGTACACCTTGATCACCGACGAGGAATCCGACGGTCCCAGCCCCATGCCACGGGCCATCCGCTGCAAATTCAGCACCTGCGGCGCGATCATCCCCGGCACGCCCAGCTCGTCCGCCAATTCCATCGCCAGACGCAGATCCTTGTGCGCGAGGTCCAGCGCGAAGGACGGCGCGAAATTGCCAGCGAAGGCCTTGGTGGCGAGGTTCGCGTAACCGCTCGACATGCCGCTGGCGTTGCGGATCACCGCGTCCAGCTTCTTCAGATCGATGCCGGACCGCTTGCCCATCATCAGCGCCTCGGCTGCCGCCGCGGCGTTGCAAAACGCCAGCATGTTGTTGATCAGCTTGGCGACCGATCCGAAGCCGACGTCGCCGAGGTGAATGACTTCGCCGCTGAAGGATTTCAGCAGCGGCAGGTTCTGCTCGAACACTTTGGCGTCGCCGCCGACCATGATGACGATGGTGCCGTCGGTCGCGCGCGACGTGCCGCCGGACACCGGGGCTTCGAGCATCTGGATGCCCTTGGCCGTCATGCCCTCATACACCCGCCGCGCGGTGGCGGGGGAGTTGGTGGACAGGTCGATGAACACCGTGCCCGGCTTGGCATTGGCGGCGATGCCGGCCGGGCCGAGCGTCACGTCTTCCACGATTTTCGGCAGCGGGAGGGAGGTGATGACAACGTCGCAGCTTTTCGCCAGCTCGGCGACCGACCCGCCGGCCGAGGCGCCCAGATCGGTGCAGGCCTTCACCGCGTCGGGGTTGAGGTCGAACACCACGACTTCGTGGTTCGTGTTCTTGATGATATTGCGGCACATGGGGCCACCCATGTTGCCGACGCCGATGAAGCCTACTTTCATGTCCTGTTTCCTCTCGTTGTCAGGGATTAGCCGCCCAGAAACCGTGCCACCACGGGGTTCGCGCGCATCGTGGCGAGGTCCGCCTCGGTCGGCAGCGCCGGCCGGTCGCGTTCCATGTTCACCATGCACAGGAACCCCATCGGTTCCTGGTCCGTCGCTCGGAACTGGTGCCAGGTCCAGGCCGGGATGGTGATCAGATCGTGCGGTTTTATGTCGCGCACTTCCTCGCCCAGCAGGCATTGGCCGTGGCCGCGCAGGATCATCACGGCGTGCGTGTGCTCGTGACGCTCCAGCGTCGAGTAGCCGGCGGCGTCCATCTCGAAATACCGCAACTCGCAGCCCAGACTGTCGTCATGGAACAGCGTCTGGCGGGAGATATCCTTGAACGGGGCGCTGCCATCCTGCTTGTACGGCTGGTAGGCCACGCCCTCCCACCGATAACCGCCATCGGTGGGACGAAACAACTTGGGGTCCATACTTTCTCCGTCATGGCCGGGCTTGACCCGACCACCTCCTGCGTGTGTGGCACCGAACCTCAATGGCCTGAGGTGGTCGGGTCAGGCCCGACCGTGACGGTGATTGGCAACGGCCTGGGCGAACCGCGCGGCTTCCTCGACGATGTGCTCGCGCGCCATCAGCAGGTTGCCGCCGATCAGCAACATCGTGTCCGGCCCGTAGAAGTCAAGGATTTCGCCCGTGCGTGCCAACGTCATCCCACCGGCCGGGATCGGCAGCGCCGCGCGCAGCCCGTCGTCGGTGTGCCGAGCGTTGCCGGCCAGGCGCTGGCAGGTCTCGGTCGAATAGCCGAAGCGGCCGCCGTAATTGGGGAAGATAATCCCGCCCGCGCCGAACAGCCGAAACAGTTTACCCAGCAGCAGGTCCGGCGCGATCCGCGCGGCGCCGCCCAAAGCGGGATGGGCGAACAGCACGAAATCCGGGAACTCCCGCGCCAGCGTCGCCAGCGTCGCGAATCCCGCGATCATCGGTGCCAGCATCGCGCAATCCAGGCCAGCGTCGCGCGCCACGCGCATCTGCGCGCGCATCGCGTCCAAATCGCCGGATAGGCTGGGGATGTAGCGGGTCGGATGTCCCGTGGATCGCGTGGCTCGGCCGACGGCGTCGGCGACGGCGGGGATACGTTCCAAAGCCGGGCTGTAGCGCTGATCGGCCAGCCCGTGATCGTCCTTGATGAAATCCAGCCCACCGAGCGCGAAGCGCTCCGCCAGGTGCGCCAGCCGCTCCACCGGCATTCCCTGCGGCTTCAATGCCGAACCGGTCAACGCTCGGTTCGGCACGCCGAGCCGTTCGCGCAGAGCCGCCAGTCCTTGAGCGGGGCCGCCGAACGCCGCGTTCAAGGACGCCGGCAGATCGACGTCCGCCAGGATCACGTCGTCTTGCAACGACGTATTGCCGAACAGCATGTTCATCAGCTGCCCGGCATCCGCCCCGATCGTATCCAGCGCCAATCCGATCCGAACGGAGAACACGCCGTCCCCGGCCGGCTCGATCGCTTCCACCGCGCCGACGATGTCGGACAGGACGGCGGGCGCGTCGATCGCCTCCAGCGGCATTTCGACGCTTTGCTCGACGGCGATGCCTTTGGCCCGAGCTTCGATACCGGCCGCGTCGCTTCGGACGCGGTAGGTGACGGTCAGCCGCTCGCTCATCCGCGCGGGATCACCAGGGCGTCCACGGCCACGGCGCCGGCGGCACCCAGGATGACCGGGTTCACGTCGATCGCCTCCAGCCGGTCGCCGAGTGCCAGGGCCGCCCGCTGCAAGGCCAGCAGCAGATCGACGAACCCGGCCGCCGCCGCCGGATGGCGCCACCGCGGGCTCGCGAAGACGCGACCGATGGCGCTGGTGGCCAGTTTTTCCGCGATGGCGGCGCGGGTTACGGGGATCGGCCACATCACGGAATCGCCAAGAGCTTCGGCGTAAATGCCGCCCAAGCCGGCCAGAAGCACCAGCCCGACGCCTTCCGCGCGCGTGACCCCGGCTATGGCTTCCATATCGCCGGAGATCATCTTCTGGACGATGACATTGGGGCAGCCGATCTCGGCATAGGCGGCTTCCAGCGCTTGCGAGTCGGTCAGATTGACCCGCACGAGCCCGTGTTCGCTTTTGTGCGCGATACCTTCCACGACGCCTTTCAGCACGACCGGATACCCCACTGCCCGCGCCGCCGACAGCGCATGCGCCGCGCTCGGGCATTCGACCGTTGGGACGGCGCGCATGCCGAAGCCGAGCAGGAGTTCGAGGCTTTCAGGTTCGGTCAACTGGCGGTGCGGTACGGTTGGGGCGGCGGTTGGCGTGGCTTCGGGGATGGCGGACGGCGGCGGGCTGAGCATCGCGCCAATGCCCTCCAGCAGAATGTCCATCTCCATGAACACGTCCATGCCGCGCGACGTGTAGGATTCGCGTTCGGAGTCCGGCATGCCGCCGGGGGAGACGATCAGCAGCGGCTTGCCCGATGTTTCGCGGCCTTTCGCCAGTGCGCCCCGGATCGGATCGCCCTGCCAGGGGTTCATGGAGTGCATCAGACCGAGGGCCACGGAGACGGACGGGTCGGCCATCAGCAAGGCCGGGACCTCCGCCGCGCGCCGCATGCCGCCGAAGATGCCCATGTCCAGCGGGTTGCCGATGCGCGAGAACATTTTTTGCGCGTCGATGGCCGCGTGCGTGTCGGGCGCGAGGTCGGCGAGCGTCACGCCCAACGCCTCGCACCGGTCGGCGATCAGCGAGGCTCCGGCGCCGGAGGTGGACAGCGCGCCGAGTTTTCCGGGACGGCGACCGTATTTGGACAGCAGCGCCGCCGCCGTCATCAGGCCTTCCAGGGTGCGCACGACCGATACGCCGCTGGCCTCGAACAAGGCCTCGTACGCCGCCGCGTCGCCGGCCATGCGGGACGAATGCGCCACCGCCGCAGCCGCGCCGGCATCCGATCCGCCGATCTTGAGCGCCACCACCGGCTTGCCGGCCGCATGCGCCGCCAGGGCCAGACGGCGAAAACGCGCGCCGTCCTCCAAACTGTCGATCAGCAGCGCGATCACTTTCGTGGGTTCGTGCGCGATGCCGTATTCCATGTAATCCAGGACCGAGAAATCGGCCTCGTTCCCGGCCGAGGCGAACAGCGACAGCCCGCCGCCGGCCATCGCCAGCCGCCCCGCCATCGCGTCGAACAGCGCGCCGCTATGAGAGAAGATGGACACGCCGCCGGGTTTTTGCCGTTTCGCGTGGGCGGTGTTGAAGCCCACCGAGAGCGGGTGATGGGCGTTGTAGATGCCGTTGCAGTTGGGTCCGACGATGCGGATGCCTTCCTTATTCGCGATACGCTGCAATTCCCGCTGCCGTTCGGCGCCCCCGGCATCGAGGCTTTCCGCGTAGCCGGCCGATCCCACGATGACGGCTTTCAGACCGGCCTTGGCGCAGTCGCGTACGGCCTGGATGGTCGCCTCGGCGGGAATGGCGAGGAAGGCGGTGTCGACCTGCTCGGGGACGGAGGCGAGGTCGGGGAAGCACGGGATGCCGTTCACCTGGGTCAGCCGGCGGGAAATGCCGTAGACCCCGCCCGGGAAGCCGGCGTCGCGGATGTTGTTCAACACGATGTAGCCGTGTTTGGTGTCATCGTCGGACGCACCGATCACCGCCACCGCGCGGGGGTGGAACAGGGCGTGAAGTGCGTCGTGGTTGCTGGACATAACGTGGTTCCAAACGTGCCGTTCCCCGCCATGGTGCCGTCCCTGTCGTGTCCTGTCCATGCACACGCGTACGTTGTATGGTTGCTGACCGCCGATTGCGGACGGCGCATACGCCCTTCATGCTTGACTTTTCGCCGTTTGGTCCCGATACCGCGCCCGTCGCGCGTGAGCGGGCGTCCGGCGCTGGCCATTCGGCCGCGGATGCGATCGTTGCGGTAGATTTCGCGACTCAGCCATCGACAGGACCCGATTTGACCGACCCCTCGACCGCCCCGGCGGAACCGACCGACCACGCGCCGCTTGGCGATGCTCCCATTGGCGAAGTTGTGGCCATGCCCGAACTGCCGTTCCCGGCGCCCGCGCCTGACGTGCCGGCGGCCGAAATCGAACCGGAAGCGCCGGTGGCGATAGAGGTTGTGGCCGAAGCCGCGCCCGCGGAACCGGAGGCACCGGTCGCGATCGCCGCGGCGGTGGAACCCGAACCCAAACCCGAACCGGCCGAATTGTCGGAAACCGAACAGGAAGAAGCCGACGCTTGGCGCGCCGCCGAGGAACCGTCGGACGAACCTGAGGAACCCGCCGAACCGCCGCGCCCGCTGTTTTCGGACCTCGGGCTGTCGCCGGAAGTGCTGCATGCCATCGACGACATGGGCTACCGGCACCCGACGCCGATCCAGGAACAGGCCATCCCCTATGTTCTGATGGGACGGGATGTGCTGGGCACGGCGCAGACCGGCACCGGCAAGACGGCCGGGTTCACGCTGCCGATGCTCGATATCCTGTCCGGTTCTCGTGCCCGCGCCCGCATGCCGCGCAGTTTGATCCTGGAGCCGACGCGCGAACTGGCGTTGCAGGTCGCGGAAAATTTCGTCCAGTACGGCAAATACCTGAAGCTGACGCACGCGCTGATCATCGGCGGCGAGAGCATGTCGGATCAGAAGGAAGTCCTGAACAAGGGCGTCGATGTGCTGATCGCCACGCCGGGCCGGCTGATCGACATGTTCGATCGCGGCCTGATGCTGCTGACGGACGCCAAGCTGCTGGTGATCGACGAAGCCGACCGCATGCTGGACATGGGCTTCATCCCCGACGTGGAACGCATCGTGTCGATGCTGCCGCCGGGGCGTCAGACGCTGTTTTTCTCGGCGACCATGGGGCCGGAAATTCGCCGCCTGGCCGACGCGTTTTTGCAAAACCCCAAGGAAATCGCGGTTTCGCGCGCTGCATCGGTGGCGACGACCATCACCGCCGGTCTGGCGTTGGTCGCCGAACACGACAAGCGCGAAGCGCTGCGCCGTCTGATCCGGTCGGAAAACGTGCAGAACGCGCTGATTTTCTGCAACCGCAAGGTCGACGTCGATATTCTCTATAAATCGCTGAGCAAGCACCAGTTCAGCGCCGGCGCCCTGCATGGCGATATGGCACAGACCGTGCGCTTCGCCACGCTGGAGAAATTCAAGGCCGGCGAGCTCCGCCTGCTGGTGTGTTCGGATGTCGCCGCGCGCGGCATCGACATCGGCGGGTTGTCGCATGTGTTCAATTTCGACGTGCCGCATCACGCCGAGGATTACGTCCACCGCATCGGCCGGACAGGCCGAGCGGGGTTGGAAGGACGGGCGTTCACGATCGCCGCGCCGACGGATCGCTTCGCGGTGGAAGCCATCGAGAAGTTGACCGGCAATCCGATCCCGCCCGTGATCGTACCCGGCCTCGATCCCGTGGATTGGGCGGAAGGCGACGGCCGCAAGCGCCGTGGCCGCGGTGCGCCGAAGAAGGCGGCCGCCGAACCCCGCAAAGCCGCCAGCCGGGAACGCGCCCCGCGCGAAGAAAAGCCGATGCGGGAAGCGCGTCCGCCGCGCGAACGCACACCCCGCGCGCCGCGGGAAGTCGTGGCTCCGGTCGAGGAAATTCGCGCCGAACCGGTTGTCGCCGAACGCCCCCGCTACGAACGGGAACGTGATCGCGACCGTGGGGATCGCGACCGGGCACGCGGCGGACGCGACCGTTTCCGCCGCGACGACGACCTCGGGCCGACGGTGCTGGGCTTCGGCGACGATATTCCCGCCTTCATGCTGCTGCGCACACGCACCCCCCAACGCATTCAGGAGACGGAGTCAGACGCATGAGCGCCAATCCCTTCAAGCCCTTCCAGTGGGACGACGCGCTGCGCCTGGATTCCCAACTGTCCGAAGACGAACGCGCGATCCGCGACGCGGCGCATGCCTACGCGCAGGACAAGTTGATGCCGCGCGTGCTGATGGCCAATCGCAATGAGTCGTTCGATCGCGAGATCATGAACGAATTCGGCGAGATGGGTTTTCTCGGCGCCACGCTGGAAGGCTACGGCTGCGCCGGCGTGAATTACGTCAGCTACGGGTTGATTTCGCGCGAAGTGGAACGTGTCGATTCCGGCTATCGTTCCGCGTTTTCCGTGCAATCGTCGCTGGTGATGTTTCCGATCCACGCTTTCGGGTCGGAAGAACAACGGCAGAAATATCTGCCGAAACTGCGGTCCGGCGAACATGTCGGCTGCTTCGGCCTGACCGAACCGGATGCCGGGTCCGACCCCGCTTCGATGCGCACGCGGGCGAAGAAGGTCGATGGCGGGTTCATCCTGAACGGGTCGAAGACCTGGATCACCAATGCGCCGATCGCCGATACGTTGGTGGTTTGGGCGAAGGACGATGCCGGGGATATCCGTGGCTATATCCTCGAACGCGGGATGAAGGGGCTGACGCAGCCGAAGATCGAGGGGAAATTCTCGCTTCGCTGTTCCATCACCGGCATGATCATGATGCAGGACGTGTTCGTCCCGGCGGAAAATCAGTTGCCGAATGTGAAGGGGCTGCGCGGGCCGTTCTCCTGCCTGAACAACGCCCGCTACGGCATTGCCTGGGGCGCGCTGGGCGCCGCCGAGTTCTGCTGGCACGCCGCGCGCGATTATACGCTGAACCGGCAGATGTTCGGCCGGCCGCTGGCCGGGACGCAGCTGATTCAGAAGAAGCTGGCGGACATGCAGACCGAGATCACGCTGGGGCTGCAGGCCGTGCTGCAACTCGGCCGCCTGATCGACGCGGAAAACGCCGCGCCGGAAATGATCAGCCTGCTGAAGCGCAACAATTGCGGCAAGGCGCTGGATATCGCCCGCGTCGCGCGCGACATGCACGGCGGCAATGGCATCGCCGACGAGTATCATGTGATCCGCCACGTGATGAACCTGGAAACGGTGAACACGTACGAGGGCACGCACGACGTACATGCGCTGATCCTGGGCCGGGCGCAGACGGGTATTTCGGCGTTTTGAATTTACACGTCATGGTCGGGCCTGACCCGGCCATCTCTTTCCAGATGGCCTGAGATGGTCGGGTCAGGCCCGACCATGACGGATGAACGATGAAACAACGCCAACACCGCCAACCCCGTCGCGGCGCCGTTGCGCGCATGCCCGCCGCACCGCCGCCGGCCGAAACGATCATCGCCCGCGTCGGTGCGGATGGCGACGGCGTCGGGGCGCTGCCGGACGGCGATGCGCTGTATATTCCGTTCACTCTCCCGAATGAGCGTGTGTTCGCGCGGCCCATCGCCCGGCACGGCCAGGGCTGGACCGCCGAAGCCGTCAACATCGAATCCCCCAGCGCCGAACGCATCGTTCCGGTTTGCGAGCATTTCGGCACCTGCGGCGGTTGCGTCGCGCAGCATTGGGCCGAACCGGGCTACCACGCCTGGAAAATCGCCCTGTTGCAGGCGGGCTTGCGGCGCGCCGGCTACGGCGATGCGGTCATCGACCCGATCGTTTCGGGCGGGCCGGGACAGCGGCGGCGCATGGACCTCGCGGTGCGGCGCTTGCCGGCGGGTCTGCGGCTCGGGTTGCACCGGGGGCGGTCGTCGGACGTTGTCGACTTGAACGCCTGCGCCATTCTGCACCCCGATCTGTTCGCCTTGATCGCCCCGCTGCGGGCGCTGCTGAACCGGTTGCGGACGGTGCGGAAGGAGGCCTCGGTCGTCGTCAATCGGTTGGACTCCGGCCCCGATTTGTTGCTCCGCGGCGATGCGCCATTGGAGCAGACCGACCGTAATCTGCTGATCGAATTCGCCGGGACGCACGGGTTGCCTCGGATATCCTGGGCGCTTGGCGCCGACACGCCGGAGACGGTCTGTCTGCTCCGCCCCGCGATCGTGTCGCTGTCGGGTACCATTGTCGCCCCGCCGCCGGGTGCCTTTCTGCAAGCGACCGAGGTGGCAGAGCAGGCGATTATCGGCCGGGTGCTGGATGCTTTGCCGGCCAAGCTGACAGCGCGGTCGCGCGTCGCGGAGCTGTACGCGGGTTGCGGCACCATCACCTTCGCCTTGGCACCGAAAGTCCGCGTGGCAGCGTACGAGGGCGACCGCGATGCCTTCACCGCACTGCGCACCGCCGCCAACAACCCGGCGACCGGGGGACGGGTGGAGGCCATTCAGCGCGACCTGACCCGGCAGCCTTTGTTCGTGAAGGAACTTTCGTCGTTCGCCGCCGTGATCCTGGACCCGCCGCATAACGGGGCCCCCGAGCAGACGGCGCAGATTGGGGCTTCGGGGGTGGGGACGGTGGTTTATGTGAGCTGCAATCCAGGGGCTTTGGCGAAGGATGGGTTGCTGTTGAAGCAATCGGGGTACCGGTTGGAGTCCGTCACGCCGATCGATCAGTTTCTTTGGTCGGCGCGGCTGGAGAGCGTTTGCGTTTTTCGGAAGTAGCCTCTCGCCGCAGGAGTTGTGCATGCGCCCTCGTTCCACCGCCCCCATCCCCACCGACCCCAACGTCCAAATCGAGTCCGAACAGCGCGTCTGGTCCGGCCGCTTTCCCCTGGACGTCTTCAAGTTCCGCCAGCGCCGCTTCGACGGCACGATGTCGGGCCTTCGCACCTGGGAGACGTGGCGGCGCGGCAAGGCCGTCGCGCTGCTGCCCTACGACCCCGTCGCCGACGCCGTCGTGTTGATCGAGCAGTTTCGCTTCCCCGCCTTCGTCGCCGGCATCGATCCTGTTCTGGTCGAACTCCCCGCTGGGTTGTTGGAGGACGGGGAGGAGCCGGAACCCGCCATCCACCGGGAAATGCGGGAGGAAATGGCGATGTCCGCCGACCGCCTGACCCGCATCGGCGGCTACATGCTGACGGCCGGCGGTGCCGACGAGTTCTGCGAACTCTATGCCGGCCGCGTGACGGCCCCGGAAACCGGCCCCGACGGCATCGCCTGGCACGCGGGCGAGGCGTCGGAAGACGAGGACATTCGCGTCCGGGTCTGGTCCGCTTCCACAGCAATCGAAGCGGCGTTGGACGGGCAGTTCACGAACTCCATCACCGCGATCGGTCTGATGTGGCTCGCGTCCCGCCGCGACTGGCTGCGTGCACGATGGGCGGAATAGCGTATGAATGTGCGTCACGCCGAAGGAGTCGCCCGATGACCGAACGCCTGTTCCTCGATGCCCCCGCACTGCGGGAGGTTTCTGCCAGTGTGCTGGCCAGCGCCGAGACCGGTGTCGTCCTGGATCGCACGATCTTTTATGCGCGTTCCGGTGGGCAGCCGGGCGATACCGGGGTGCTGCGCTGGGACGGCGGGGAGACCGCGATCGCCGACACCATTAAGGGCGAGGGCGAAACCATCCTGCATGTCCCCGCCGCTGGGGCGGTTTTACCCCCGGCGGGCGCGACGGTAATTGGCACGATCGATTGGGACCGCCGCCACAGGCACATGCGCATGCACACCGCGATGCATCTGCTGTGCAGCCTGATCAAGGGCGCCGCGGTGACCGGCGGATCGGTGGGCGCCGAGCGGTCTCGGTTGGATTTCGACTTGCCGAACCCTCCGCCAAAGGAGGAAATCGAGGCCGGGTTGAACGCGCTGATCGAGGCCGATCTGCCTGTCGCGATCGAATGGGTGGATGAATCGGTGCTGGACACCGACCCCGGCCTGGTCCGCACGATGTCGGTGCAGCCGCCGCGCGGGATGGGGCGGCTGCGCTTGATGCGGATCGGGGATGCCTCGCTGGTGGATTTGCAGCCCTGCGGTGGCACGCATGTGTCCCGCACCGGGGAGATCGGGCGGATGACGGTGGTGAAGATCGAGAACAAGGGCAAGCAGAACCGGCGGATTATCATCGCGCCGGCGGGGTAAGGCGAACCTTCCATCCGTCATGGTCGGGCTTGACCCGACCAACTCCTGCGGTACGGTGACTGCGCTAAAATTGGCCTGAGCTGGTCGGGTCAAGCCCGACCATGACGGGTAATGTGTGAGGAAAACGCAATGGGACCGCTGGTAACCACGGAATGGCTGGCCGGAGAGCTGGGGAAATCGGACCTCGTCGTCTGCGACGCCACCATGTACCTGCCGAACGAGCCCAAGAACGGGCATGAGGAATTCCTCAAAGCCCATATTCCCGGCGCGTTGTATTTCGACATCGACGTGGTGGCGGATCAGGACTCGTCCTTGCCGCACATGGTCCCGACCGCCGGTCGGTTCGCCAAGCTGATGGGCGCGATGGGGATCGGGAACGACACGCGGGTGGTGTTTTACGATCAGAAGGGATTGGCCTCGGCTGCGCGCGGCTGGTGGTTGATGGGGCTGTTCGGGCACGACAATGCCGCCGTACTGGATGGCGGGCTGCCGAAATGGGTGCGGGAAAATCGCGCGACCGAGGCCGGGCCGGCCCGCGCCGCCGCGCCGGCCTCATTCCAGCCGGATTTTCGCGCCACGCGTCTGCGTGGGGTGGGCGACATTATCGCCAATGCGACGAGCCAAGCCGAGCTGGTGCTGGATGCTCGGGCGGCGGGGCGGTTTACGGGGGCGACGCCGGAGCCTCGGGCAGGCATGCGCAGCGGGCACATGCCTGGGGCGGCGAATGTTCCCTATACCGATCTGTTGCATGCCGACGGGACCTTCAAGCCGGTCGCGGACGTCAAGGCTCGGCTGGTTGCGGCCGGAGTCGACGGCAAGCGCCCGGTGATAACAAGCTGCGGTTCGGGCGTTACCGCCTGCATCCTGACGATGGGCCTGCGCCTGTCCGGCCTGCCCGAGGGCGCGGTCTACGATGGGTCCTGGACCGAATGGGGCGGACGCGCCGACACCGCCGTGGAAAGTAACGTTTGATGACCGATGTTTCGAAATACGGTTTCCTGACGAAACTGTCGCATGTGGGGCGTCGGACCAAGCACGAACATGGGTTCGTCAATCCGCCGTTGCAACGTGGCTCCACGGTGCTCACGCCGACGGTGGCGCAGCGCAAGGCGTTGCAGGCGCAGCGTGGGGCGCAGGTGCTGACTTACGGGACCGGCGGGTCGGAGACTCATTGGGCGCTGGAAGATGCCATCTCCGCCATCGAGGGCGGGACCCGCACGTATATCGTCGGCACCGGGCTGGCGGCGGTGACGGTGCCGCTGCTGGTGTTCCTGAAGGCCGGCGATCATTGCCTGATGCCAGATCACGTCTACGGTCCGGCACGTAATTTCGCCAACGGGTTGTTGGCCGGGTTCGGGGTGGAAACGACGTTTTACGACCCCTGTGTCGATGAGGCCGGGATGGCCGCGTCGATGCGGCCCAACACCAAGGTTGTCTACACGGAAAGTCCCGGGTCCCATACGTTCGAGGTGCAGGACGTTCCGGCGATAGCCCGAGCGGCGCATGCGGGCGGCGCGAAAGTGTTGATGGACAATACTTGGGGCATTCATCATTTTCAGCCGTTCCAGCACGGCGTGGACGTGTCGATCCAGGCGGCGACGAAGTATTTGGCTGGGCACTCCGACGTGCTGATCGGCAGCATTACGGTCAATCATGAGGACGACTGGCTCAAGTTGCACGCTGGCGCCCGCCAGTTGGGGCAATATGCCAGCCCCGACGATTGCTGGCTGACATTGCGCGGCATCCGCACCATGGGCGTGCGGCTGTCGGCGCAGATGGATGCGGCGATGCAGGTGGCACACTGGCTGCGGAAGCGGCCCGAGGTGGCGCAGGTGCTGCACCCGGGGCTGCCGGGCGCGCCGGGCCACGAGATCTGGCGCCGCGATTTCACCGGGGCGTGCAGCCTGTTCGGTGTGGAATTCAAGCCGTCCTTCACGCCGGAAGCGACGCATGCGTTCGTGGAGGCGCTGGAACTGTTCGGGATTGGGGCCTCCTGGGGCGGGTATGAGTCTCTGGCGGTGCCGACGACCGGGAATATCACGCGGACTGCCGGTTCCGGGCAGTTCGCCGGGCCGTTGGTGCGGATTCATATCGGGTTGGAGGATGTGGACGATCTGATCGCGGATTTGGAGCAGGCGTTGGGGGTGATGCGGGGGTGGAAGGGGTAGGCGAGGGCAGTTATTTGCCCTTCGCCGGCCCGGTTTCGTCGTGCGGAAATGAACGTATGACGTCCCTGATCGCTCGGTATAAAACATACCCAAGCGGGATCGGCATCACCGTCAAACCGAGCACTGTGATCCGATTCATCTCCAAAATCCGATGGAGAATGTCGCGCGGGCCGTGGCAGTTCGCGAACAGGCGGCTGGCCTCCGCGATCCAGTCGCCAGCCGCCCAAACTTCGAAGTAAATGAGTAGCGTCAAGCCCGCCAGCGCGAGCAATCTGGTCTGGCTGTTTGACAATTTCCGGGTCCTCCTGGCGCTTACACCGGCGGGATGCCAGTGACCCCATGAGTATGGAAACGCCGCTGCCCTGATTTCAACAACATCTGGACATACCGTTGCGCGCATCCATGGTAGAAGCAGGTTTCAACGCGCTGGTGTTCACTTGAGATCGATGAGCATCTTTGCTTCGATCTCATTGGCGTTTTAGCCGGTTGCACCCTACTGGGGAGGTCTGTAGCCCCTTGTGTTGGCTTCCGCCCTCGTCGGTTAGCAGCCGCAACTTAACCGTTGTCGAGCGCTTCACGCGAATCGCTCACGGCCGCTAGACATGCGTTGCAACGCCGCATTCGCTGGGAGCCGGCCGATGGAAGTGGTTCGTTTGGAACGGGTGGATCGTAGCCAGAATATGTCCCGATTTTACGAACTTTTCCTCGATAGAGATTTATTTGGGCAATGGTTGTTGGCAAGGCGTTGGGGACGAATCGGTACGGAAGGAGAAGAAGTCCGTTCATGGTCATTTAGCAATCGAGAGGGAGCAATAGTAAAATTGCACCAATACTGTCAGCAAAAAATAAATAGCGGTTACGTCGTTGCCGACGATCCTCACGGATTGATGGTAAAACGACGCTCAATCGGGCATCGTGAGCGCGATGAGATTGATCGGACAGCGGATGAACTCGACCGTCTGATCGGCGACGTACCAGGCGGACATGAGACGGCGCTGGGCCGCATCGCGGCGTCACTAGCCACTGTGTGCCGGCATCGTCGCATGCAGAAGCCGTGGAAGCACCAACCGACCCAGCGGGAATTGCCCTTGGTCTTCCGCGACGATATCGATTATCGAATCCGATCGCGAATTTTTCAGATGGTCGGCACCCTCGTCGGCAGCGTCTTACGGGACTCGGATGTGGCCGCGATCGATCGAATGATCCGCGAAGGGTCTAATGCCACGATCGACGACTCGATCGTGCGTTTCGTACCCAAGACCCGAGCGCCTTATTTGAACTTCGGTGTCGGGTCGTTTTTCTCGGGCGATGCGGCGCTTGGACGAATCGTCGCGGCCATGCTGGCCCGTGGCGTAAGATTTCTCGGTCAGGTCGTTCAGTTGTCGTTCGATGAACTGTTGATCATAGCGGAAGGAGACCGCGCATTGGTAAAACGTGTCGAGCGGCATCTCCAGCGTGTTGGCTTGCAAATCCAGGCGCGGGCAACTTGGTGGTGTCCGCCCGGTCAGCCCATGAGGGCTGCTCTTCGACTTTGAGCAGCAGACCGCCAGTTCGGCCGACACCGAGTCGCGTACGCCGTTCAGCCTGTCGGAACCGAGGCACCTTCGACGGTTTCTGCCTCGGACGTGATACGGTATTGCCGATCCGAACCGATGACAACATCGCCGATGCGCAATCTCGGAAGCTCGCGCCTGAGTACCGTCCGCGCCGCGGTGGCCAGACGGAAACTGACGGTTTTGCGATTGGCGAGATCGTAGAACACATCGCTGGTTTCTTGTGCGCATTCGCGGGTCAAAATGTTCAGGATATCGTCGCGATTGGCCAGTGCCTGCTCCAACACGCCCTTCGTGAAGTCTGCGATCCTGTAAACGGCCGGCTCGATACGCATGTTGCGATAGACCTCCGACGGGTCCAAGCCACGCTCCTTGACGGCCAACTCGCACAGCATGACCGTCATCGCGGCCTTCGGAAACAAAAGCGGCCTTCGATTGGCGGCGTCATAAACCTGACGAATCGAAAACGGTTCTGTCCATGCGAATGGCAGCGTGTGCCAACCAGGCCTTTGGCCGACCGCGGAACCGACCGCGGGCAGCAGCGGCGCCAATGCCGCCACCCCTTGCGGAACCTGTTCCCTGAACCAGGAGAAGCCGCGGACCCGAAATCCCCGCCGGTCGCCGATCGCCCCGACCCATCTGGGGATATCGTTGTCGAGACGTGGCTGCAACATCGCACGCGGATCGTCGCACGCCGTCAGGCTCACGCTGTCAAGTGCGGCAGGTGTCGGGTTCGGTAAGTCGCTCATGGGGCCTCGGGGGTACGGCTGGTGACGACTGATGCTGCCCGTTTCATGATCGTTGCGTCGAGCGGCGTCAAGAGGCAGAGATAGCGCTCTTCTGCTTGAAATGGTGTCGAAGGGGCTACATGCCCCTACTGTAGGGGTAACGGCAGTGCAGCGTGATCGGTAGCGCGGCGGCGGTTGCGACACGCAAGGGCTACAAGGGGCTGTAAACCCCCACCGTAGGGCGCAAACCCCTATTGACGCGGGGCATCACCGGGCGTACTTTGGACGGAGTATGAAGGTGGATCCCCGACCATCGGCAGATCAAGAGGTCGCCATGCGTAGCCAGCGAACCGAAAAACCCACCAAGCAGAGCGACCTCGAACGCCTCTACATGCCGGACTTTTCCGGCCCGATCCAACCTGCGCCAACCGGCTGTCGCAACACCAAGCCAGAGGATGTCAAGCGGGTTATCGCCGAGATTCTGCGCGAACGCACCGTCGTTGCCCAATCCTGATCAGGCGCCCGCATTACCCGACCAGACCGAAGAATACCGGCGCGGCATCTTCATCAATTGCCCGTTCGACGACGCCTACAAACCCATTCGCGATGCGCTGATCTTCACCGCCTTCGCCTGTGGCCTCAAACCCAGGTGTGCGCTCGAATACGACAACAGCGTTCAGACACGCCTCGATAAGATCGTCGATCTGATCGGCGCGTGCAGATGGGGCATTCACGACCTCTCCCGCGTCCGTCCGGTCAAACGCGCCGACCCGCCGCATTTCAACATGCCGTTCGAACTCGGCCTGTTCTTCGGTGCTCATCGCTTCGGCGATGAGCAGCAGAAATTCAAATCCTGCCTGGTTCTCGTGCATGACACCAAAAAATTTCAGCAGGCCTGCAGCAACCTCAACGGACAGGATCCGGTGGCGCACGCGTCCGATCCCAAGGCGGCGGTCGAAGCCGTGCGTAACTGGCTCCAGGGGGAGCTACGCAGAACCGGCTTGGACAAAACCCAAAAACCGCTGCGGACCGGCGATGCGATCTTCGCCGATTACCGAGCCTTCCGCGACAAGCTGCCCGACGCATGCCGGCGGCTTGGGGGTATCGAAAACAAGCTTACCTTCGTGGATTACTGCGATCTCGTCTCGAACTGGCTGGCATAGGACAAAGGGCGCATACTTCTACCCATCATGCACCACCCGGCTATCCGCCGGCGCCTGATCCCGCCGCTCGGTCATCCCGTAATCCCGCAGCACCGCCGCCACCCGCAGCCGGTAATCCCGAAAAATCCCATCCCGACCCGCCGCCTGGGTCGCTCGGTGGCCCGCATGCCCGCGCCACGCCGCCACCGCGGCCTCATCCCGCCAGAACGAGAGGGAAAGAATTTTCCCGGGATCGCTGAGGCTCTGGAACCGCTCGACCGAGATAAACCCGTCCATCGCCTGCAGCGCGTCCCGCAAGGCGGCGGCGTGCGCCAGATAGTCGTCCTTGCGCCCGTCGGCGGGGGTCACTTCGAAAATCACGGCGATCATGGTCGGGCTCCTCGGCCGGGGAACGGCACTCTACCATACCGGCAAAACCCGATAAACATTCGGAATCAAAGCGTCGAATCATGTTGCAGCACAGCATGACCGGGTGTTAGCGTTCGCGCATAGTCACCAGCGGAGAAAGACGATGTCTGGTACATACCGCGAAAACGAAGCGTTCGACCGTGACAGTGCGCACGGATACAACGCGAACGCGCGAAACGACGCGATGGACGACGAAGAGAAAATCCTTGCGGGTCGTAGCGACGTCAACATGCCGGCATTGTTGACGAAGGACGTCCAGGGCGGCTGATACGCCGGAGCCGCGCAGACATCAGGCCGCTCTTGCGACCATCGCGTCGCCGGCCTAAGCTTGGACAAAATCCACCAACAGGAGCAGTCCACATGCCGGCGTCCCCAGGTACCAATTTCTCCGTCGATCCGTTGACCTTCGTCGTGCGTCACCAGCTTTGGGACGGCAATGTCGAAAGCCACATGGACCAGGGCATCTCCATCGATGTGGAGGCCGAGGTCGATGGCAAGGAGATCTCCCTCCTTCGCTTCAACTGCTTCGACGTGCACAGCACCTATGTCTACGGCCCGGAAAACCCCGCGCTGACGACCCCGCTGCGCGTCGGCGGCGGCATGGGCATCCACTGCGTGATCGACCCGATCACCGATGGCAACCCGGTCGGCTGGGCCATGAAGGTTCTGTCCAACAAGCTGCCGCAGATGCTGGAACGCGCCGGCTACAAGGCCATCGCCGAAGCGACCAACGTCGCCGCCGTGCGCCGTGTCCTGCCGGAAATCGAGGCCTGCGCGCGTGAGACCTACGTGGTGAAGCGCAACACGGTGAAGCACAACCGCGGCACCGACGTGTTCGAAGCCGGCAACATCCGCTTCGGCCTGGAAATGCGCCGCCAGAAGAACGGCGACGGCGGCCTCGCGCTGCACGTGCTGACGGATATCGGCGGCTCCAAGGGCAAATCCTACGTCGATGAAACCGAACTGCTGGCGTTCGACTGCTTCTGGCAGGATGCGCATTATCACTACGGCCCACGCAACAAGAACCACCGCACCAACTTCGATTGGACGGTGATCGACGATCCGCTGGACTGGACGTTCGAGCAGATCGAAAACCATCGCCTGCCCGCTATGATCGTGCGCGCCGGCTATCCGGGCGTCGCGGCCGAACTCGACCAGGGCAAGATCGCCGAGGTTCTGCCGGCGCTGAAGAAGCGGGCCTACGAAATGTATGCCGAAGGCGAGCGTCTGACCGGCCACAAGGGCCTGCCGCTGGAATTCACGCCGAACCTCGCCGCCGCGTAATCCGGCACGCGAACGGGGGAGGAGCGACGGCTCCTCCCCCCTTCCTTTTTCAAACAAAGGCTCATCCGATGCGCGCAGTCGGCGTCATTGTTCATGGCGGTCCCGAAGCTCTGGAGCTCGTCGACGTTCCGGAAACCCATGCCGGCCCCGGCCAAATCCGCATCCAGGTCCATGCCGCCGCGGTCAATCCCACCGATCTCATGGCTCGGAACGGTTCCCGAGCGGAGCAGCAGAAACTGGATCCGCCGCCTTATGTGCCGGGGATGGATGTGGCGGGGATCGTCGATGAAGTCGGCGCGGGCGTTTCCACTGGGGTGAAAATCGGCGATGCCGTCATTGCGATGGTGGTGCCTCAGGCCAGCCACGGCGGCTACCGGGAACAGATCGTTCTGGACGCACGAGCGGTTGTCGTGGCGCCGCGCGGGACGACGCATGTGCAGGCCTGCACCCTTCCCATGAACGGGCTGACCGCCCGCCAATCGCTCGATCTGCTCGGGCTGAAACCGGGACAGGTTCTGGCGGTGACTGGGGCGGCGGGGGCTTATGGCGGTTACGTTATTCAACTGGCGAAAGCCGAGGGGCTGACGGTGATCGCAGATGCCTCCGCCGGCGATGAGGCTTTGGTGAAGTCGCTCGGGGCCGATATCGTGGTGCCGCGTGGCGACGATTTCGCAGCGCGTATCAGGGCGCATTTCCCAGACGGCGTCGATGGCTTGGCCGACGGGGCGGTGCTGAACGAACGCGCGATCCCGGCGGTGCGCGACGGGGGCGGCTTTACCTCCGTCCGTGGTTTTACCGGGGCGGCGCAGCGCGACATCGCCTTCACCACGACGTTCGTGCGGCGCTACGATTGCGAGTTCGAGAAGCTCGACCGCCTCCGTGCCCAGGTTGAGGCCGGCGTTCTGACCTTGCGTGTTGCAGCCACCTACCCGCCCGAGCGGGCGTGGGAAGCGCATAAGCGGCTGGAAGCCGGCGGGACGCGCGGGCGACTTGTTATCCAATTTCACGCCTGATTCCATAGGACCCCGATCATGACCGACGAAGCCGCGGGCGACCGCGTCCGCCTGACCGTTGCCGAAGCGCGCGCGTTGGGGGAGGCCGCGATGCGCGGCGCCAAGTTCAGCGATGAGGAAGCGTACATCCTCACCGACCATGTGCTGGACGCGGCGTTATGCGGCTACGAGTATTCCGGCCTGCCGAAATTGCTGAACGTCGTGGACGAGCCGCGCTACGGCACGCCGCGCCAGCCCGTGTTCGTGGTGCGCGAGTCCGGGCCGACGGCGCTGCTCGATGGCGGCAACAACAACGGCATGATCGCGGGCTATCGCGCGACTCAGGAAACCATCGCGCGGGCGAGCGCGAACGGGCTGGCGATCGTGTGCATGGGCAACACGTCCATGACCGGACGCAGCGCCTATTACTGCGAGACGATCGCGAAAGCGGGGCTGGTCGTGATCCACACCGTGGCGTCGCCGCCATCGGTCGCGCCGTTCGGCGGCACGCGGCCGGCGTTGGGTACCAATCCGGTCGCGTTCGGGTTCCCGACGGAGACCGATCCGCTGGTGATCGACATGGGCACGTCGGCGTTCATGGGCACCGACCTGCAATACCGCTCCCGCATCGGCGCCACGATCCCCGACGGCGTGGCGCTCGGCCCCAACGGTCACCCGACGACGGACTCCAATGCCGCCCGCAAAGGCGCGCTGCTGCCGTTCGGCGGGAAGGACGGCGGCTACAAAGGCTTCGGTCTGGCGTTGGCGATGGACGCGCTGGGCGCTCTGGCCGCCGGCGCGCGGTCGGAGAACGACATCGGCGGCTATACGTTCATCGCCTTCAAGCCCGATTTGTTCCTGTCCGCCGAGGACTACCGGCACACGGTCTCCAGCCGGATCGCGACGATCAAGGCCACGCCGCGCCAGGACGGCGTCGACGAAATTCGCATCCCCGGCGAACGCGCTTACTCGACCCGCGCGCGGCTGCTGAGCGAGGGCATCGCGATCGACCGCAAAATCCACGACGCGCTGGTGCGGCTGTCGCAAGGGCACCTCGATCACGGCGCCTGACCCCGGTTGCATGCGATACGGGAACGACGAATACTGACGACGCGACGGCCGAAGGCGGCCGAAGACCTACGCCACATGGAGGAAAGAATGTCGTTTTACCGAGGCATGACCTGCACGAATGTGACCATCAAAGGCCACAACGGGGACCCGATCACCGCCTATGTCGCCAAGCCGGAAGGCCCCGGCCCGTTCCCGGGCGTGGTGCTGATCCACCATTTGCCGGGCTGGAGCGAGCTGTATATCGAAACCACCCGCCGCTTCGCCCATCACGGCTATATGGCCATCTGCGCCAATCTGTATGAGCGCGAAGGCGGCGGCAGCGACGGTAATCCGGACGATGTGGCCGCGAAGGTGCGCGCCGACGGCGGAATCTCCGACGCGCAGATGGTGGGCGACACCGACGCGGCGGTGCAGTGGATGCGCGCGCAGTCGGACCACAACGGCAAGGTCGGGCTGATCGGCTCCTGCTCCGGCGGGCGGCATGCGTTCATCTATGCCTGCCAGAAGACCAACGTCGATGCGGTGGTCGAGCAGTGGGGCGGCGGCGTGGTGATGGCGCCGAACGAGCTGAACGACAAGAAGCCGGTCGCGCCGATCGCGATGACCGCGAGCCTGAGCGCACCGCTTTTGGGCCTGTTCGGCAACGACGACCGCTCGCCGAGCCCCGAGCAGGTGGATCAGCATGAGGAAGAGCTGAAGAAGGCGGGGAAGAATTACGAGTTCCATCGTTACGACGGTGCGGGCCACGGGTTCTTCTACTGGCACCGTCCGCTGTACCGGCCGGAGCAGGCGATGGACGGCTGGAACAAGATTTGGGCGTTCTTCGGCAAATATCTCGCGAAGTAAGGAGAAACGGCGATGTGCACGTCGATCATCGAGATCGCTCGTGCCGAGGGCATGGCGAAACGCGGGGACCAATGGTTCCCGCTAACGCAAACCGTGGTCGCCTACGACCACGCGCGCCATGCGCCTTTGGGCGACGTGATAACGCTGGATTTCTTCAATACTGCTCTCGGCGCGGGTGCGCGTGCGGCCGTGGAACTGACGCTGGATTCGGCGAAGGAACTGCGGGCCGCGTTGGACCGGGCGATTGAGGCGGCGGATTACGAGGAAGCGGAGGTCCGGGGGAAGAAGGGGACCGTGGTGCAGTTGGTTCGGGCTGCTTGATACACAAAGATGCCGGGCGGTCGGGATACTGACCGCCCGGGGTTTCAGGGGCCGTAGTAGCAGAGCAATCGCTTGAACGCCGTCATTCGCCCCATCCGTCATCCCAGGGCTTGTCCCTACCGGATTCACACATCCCGCGAACGAATTCCCGATCGTCTGTGCGGCGCGCGCGTCCGGGGAAAATCCGCATGGACGTGCCGGTGGCGATCA
>CAITUP010000012.1 GCA_903895595.1 uncultured Acetobacteraceae bacterium
TACGAACGGGGGTCGACGCGGGGCGTTTGGCGGCAACGGGCGGGGCACCGGCGGGTGCCGGCTTGCCGCTCTTGGCCCGTGTCGGGCTGCCAGCCCCGGCATCGCGCAGCGACAGCAGCAGAAATGCGACGTCGTTGTTGCTGAGATCGATCGCGAGTTCCAGCGCCGTCAGGCCCAGCACGTTGCGGGCATTCAAGTCCGCGCCGCGCGTAACGGCTTCCTGCACGGCCGGCCGGTCGCCTCGATTGACCGCGTCGAACAGTGCCTCCGTCGGCCCCATCTCGCTCGGTGGCTTCGACATGGGCGCGGGGCTGGAAGAGGATCGAGCCCCAGGCAAAGCCGCGGGTTCGGGCGTACGTGTTTCTTCCTTAACCGTGCCGCCGGCCTTGCCGCCGGGAATGCCGCCGCTTACCCCGCCGGCACCGGAGAGCTGTGCCCAAGCGGGGGCGGCCAGCGCGAAGCCGGTCAGTAGCAGCAAAGCGAGACGCGTCCGACGGTGCATGATGATCCGCATGGAAAGAGTTACCCTCAGGTCCGGTTCAACCACCAAAACCCGGCGTTGAGATAGGTAGCGTAGCACGACCATGCCAGATAGGGCAGCAACAGCCACGCCGCCAGCCGATGCCGGGGGTGAAATGCACGGATCGTCAGGACGATCAACCCCAGCATCGGCAGAATCACCGCCAGCCCGAGGCCGGTGCTGCGAAACCCGAAAAAAGCCGCCGGCCAGATCGCGTTCACGGCAAGCTGCCAGCCCCAGTACCGAAGCGCTCGGTAACCGCCGCCGCGCAGCCAGATCAGCCAGGCGGCCACGCCCATCATGATATACAGCGTGGTCCAAACCGGGGCGAACAACCAGTTCGGCGGCGTGCCCGGCGGGGGCAGAAGCGAGGGGTACCAGAACAGCAGGGCGTTGGCGGTCAATGCACCGCCCGAGGCACCCACCAGAAGACACAGAACCACGAACCCCAACAGCGCGGCGACCGCGCGAGGAACCGACCGTCGTTCGTGGCGAAAGCTCTGGCGGAAAATACACCTCCTGGGATCGGCCCTACCAGCCGTTCACGCGCGGCCATATGGCGACGATTTCGTCGCCGCCGTCCACCACGAAATAGCGGTCGTGCGCGGCAGACGTCATACAGGTGTGGTTTGGGGCGATCCGCAGCAGGCCGCCGACCGGCAGATCGATGGGATGGTCGGGGTCCATCTCGATCACGCCATGCTCCTGATACGCCCGCCGCACCAAGGCATGCCCGTAGCTGCGCTGCCCCAACAGATCGAGCGCCAGACCGAACCCGAAGTCGTGCGGCGCGGATTCGGTACTACGGTCCTTGGACAGCGCGAGGCCCCCGGCATCCACCAACACCTTGCCGGGCCGCCGGCCGATCACGCTGGTCAGCACGGTGACGGCGATACCGTCCATGCCATGGGTTTCGATCTCGGCCTGGAAAAGGTCGCCGAACATATAGACGCCGGCGCGCATTTCGGTCAGGCCCGCGAGGTTTTCGGCATGCCGCGCGGTGGGGGAACTGCCGGCGGACACAATGGTGATCGCATGCCCAGCCTCCCGCAGCCGGTTCGCCGCGCGGGTGACCCGGCTGCGTTCCTGTTCGGCGATTTCCGACATTTCCCGCGAACCGCGGCCGCTGTAGGAATGGCCGGCATGAGTCATGACGCCGGTCAGTGCCGGGCCGAGGACCTGCGCGATCGCCAGCAACTCGTCGCTGTCGGGCGACACGCCGCCGCGTTCCTCCCCGCAATCGATTTCTATCAATGTGCGCGGCGGTTTCGGCTCGACGGCGATGACGGCGGCCGTGTCCAGATCGTCGGTGATGACAACGATGTCGCCGCCGGCTTCGTTCAGGCGGATGACATGTTCCAGCTTGCGCGGCGTGATGCCGACCGCCAGCAGGATGTCGGTGATGCCGTGCGACAGGAAATATTCCGCCTCGGCGAGGGTGGACACGGTGATGCCGCCGGGCTGCCCCTCCAGCGCCATGCGCGCGACGTCGATCGATTTCGCGGTTTTCATGTGCGGGCGGAGCGGCATCCGCAGCCGCGACAGGGTGCCGTTCATCGCGCGGATGTTGCGATCCAGGACCGTGCGGTCCAGGACAAGGCAGGGGGTGGGAAGGTCGGCCAATCTCATGCGGGCGGTGTCCAAGTGGCGGTGTCGTCGATCGGCAGCACCGGGCGCGGCATGTGCCGCCAGGGGAAGCGCGACAGGATGGGGCTGGTCAGGCCGGGAGCATCGACCTCGACCACGTCTTCATGTCGGAAGAATTCGTCGAACCCGCCGCGAAAATGGCCACGGGATTTGACCACGACGACGCGGGCGGCGGCGATGTTCAGACCGAAGGCTTCGAAGAAGATGGGGTCGGCGCATTGGTAGCGGTTGCCGAGGACGACGACCGTGATCCCGTCGATGTCCAGCGCCACGCCGACGCCGATATCCAGCGTGTTGTTGGCGTAGATGCCGCGGCGTCCCCGCAGGAATTGCGGCGCCAGGGATCGGACCTTGGCCTCGGCGCTGAAGGGTTTGGAGAATTCGTCGCCGCCCTCCCGGTTGAAATGGGCAATGAAGGTCTTGCCGACGCCGTGCAGGCGGGCCTCGGCGGCGAGGATCGGGTCCCAGATGACGCCGACCAGAGCGTCTTTTACGCCGGCCTTCAAAAACGCCTCCAGGATCCACATCGTGTTGCCGCGTCCGCCGCCGCCGGGGTTGTCGGCGACATCGGCAAACACCAGCGGATGGCCGGTGTTGGTTTTGGCCCGCGCGACCGCGTCCTCCAGCGACGTGAGCGCCGGCCGGAACCGGTCCCGCCGCGCCCACCCCGCGATGGCGATTTCCTTGGCCAGCCCCTGCGCGGCTTCGCGGTCGGTCGCGGTGACGACGGCGGTCAGACCGTTGAACGGCGTATCGGCGAAAGCGAATCCGCCCATGACGGACACGTTCAGGACTCGGCCGGCATAAGGCGGTTCGTGCATCCGCTGCTGGCCGAGGTCGATCAGCTCCCCGTAGGGGCGGTGGTGCGCATCCTTGCCCGTCAGCATCGTCACGGTCGGCGGCACGATCGGCAGGCGGATATGGGCAAGGTGCGTTTTCGTGCCGGCCAGCAGCCGACGCATGACCTGAGCGGACTCGGCCCCACGCTCCCGCATGTCCAGATGCGGGTTGGTGCGGTAGCCGATATAGGCGTCCACCAGTTCCACGTTCGCCGCCGAGACGTTGGCGTGCAGATCGTAGGACGCGACCACCGGGATGTCCGGCCCCAGCACGCGGCGGATCATTTTTAGCAGCGTGCCCTCGGGATCGTCGTCGTCGGTGGTCAGGCCGGCACCGTGCAGAACGCAGTAGACGCCGTCGAGTGCGCCGGCCTCGGACAGGTCCTTTTCCCAGGCTTCCATCATCCGGCCGAAGAACGCCGCCTCCACCGGCCCATTCGGCTCCGCCATCGCCAGCAGGCTCGGCAACGGTTCCCACGTTCCGGCCGCGTCCATGTCGGCGATGAAGCCGGGCATTTCGCCCAGCATCGACGGCGCCGGGAGGCGCGCGTTGGTGAGCATGGCGGGGCCGCCCATGAGGGTGCGGGCCTCGAAATCTTCCTGGGTGGCGACCGGGGCGAAGCGGTTGCACTCGATGGAGAAGCCCAGCAGGGCGATGCGGGGGGTCATGATTTCACGTCATGGTCGGGCTTCACCCGACCACCTCCGGACAATTGACATGGGTTGGTCGGGTCAAGCCCGACCATGACGGGGGAGCGGCGTGTCACAGCACCACCCCCAACAATTCCGCGATCCGCGGCGTCGCCTTCAACCCGATACCGGTCAGGACCAGCACCGTCGTCTGGTCCGGCGTAATCGCCCCTGACGCCAGCAGTTTCGCCAAAGCCGCCGCCGCCTGAGCGGAAGTCGGTTCCACGTAAACCCCCATCGCCGCCAGATCGAGCGTCGCCTGCCCGATCTCGGCCTCGGACAAATGCACCGCACCGCCGCCGGTTTCGCGCAGCGCGCCCAATACCTCCCGCAGGCGGATCGGCTGAGCGATGGCGGTGCCCTCGGCGATGGTGGGGCGGATTTCTCCGGGGATCAGCGTGTCGCTCCCGGCCAGAAACGCGGCGGCGATCGGGCCGCAATTCTCCGGCTGAGCGGCGAAAATCCGCGGCATCCGGTCGATCTGGCCGGCGCGCAGCAGTTCGGAAAACCCGATCTCGCAGCCCAGCACGTTCGATCCGGCGCCGCAGGGGGTAATGATATTGTCCGGCGCGCGAAACCCCAGATCCTCCCACAGCTCGTAGGCCAAAGTTTTAGTGCCGTGCAGGAAGAACGGGTGCCAGTTGTGGCTGGCGTAGAAAATGGATTCGGACCGAGCAACGGCGGCGTCGGAGGTCGCTTGGCGGTTGCCGGGAATGAGTTCGACCGTCGCCCCATGCGCCCGCATCTGCACCGTCTTCGCCGGGCTGGTCGATTCCGGCGCCATGATCGTCGCCTTCATCCCCCCGGCGGCCGCATAGGCGGACACCGCCGCGCCGCCGTTGCCGGAACTGTCCTCCAGCACATGCGTAATTCCCTGGGCGCGCAGCAACGACAGCATGACACTGGCGCCGCGGTCCTTGAAGCTGCCGGTGGGCATGAACCACTCGCACTTCAGATGCACATCGGCGCCATGCAGGCGGCGGCGGAGCAGCGGGGTGCAGCCCTCGCCCATCGTGATCGGGGCGTTGGTCTGCATCGGGAACGCCGCCTGGTACCGCCACAGGCTGCGCAATGTGTGGTCGATATCGTCCGGTCCGATCCCCGGCATGGAGGTCAGCAGCAGCGGCGCGTGGTCCGGCCCGCACCAGCGCGGCCGGTCGAGGGGAAAGGTCTGTCCGGTGCGCGGATCGAGGTATGCGATTGCCATCGCCGGAGTGTGGGCAATCGCGACGCCTCTCTCAAGGGGCGGTGCGTTCTACGCCGCTGCTTTCTCCGCCCGCGCTACGGCGCTTTCCACGAATCTCAGGAAACCCGGCGATACCTGACCGTCGATGAACTCCACATGCACGTCGCCGTTCTTCTCGCGTTCCCGCACTTCGAACCCGGCCCGCATGTCCCCGCCCGCTCGGTCCAGGGTCAAGGTCCCGCGCCCGTCGGTGTTGCCATCGATACCGGCGATCCAGGCGCCGCCGTGCGACACGTCGCGAATCCGCGCCGACAGGCGAGCGCCGGATTGGGTTTGGACGGTGCAGGATTCATCGACCGTTGCCCGCGGGTGCTTGCGCCGGTCGGCGTCCGCGGTAGCCGTGCGCACCACGCGTACCACCGTCTGGCGCAGGGCTTCGATGCTGGTCGCGACCCCGGCCGAACCTTCCCGCATTTCGCTGGCCTGCGAGCCGACGGCGACCGCGTCGCGGGACACCTCGGCGATACTGTCGGCCACCTGATGCGCGGCGGTCGCTGTTTCCGTCACGTTGCGCGCGATTTCGTGCGTTGCTGCGGCTTGCTGTTCCACCGCCGCGGCGACGGCGACGGAAACCTCGGCGATTTCGTCGATCGTGCGGCCGATATCCGCCACGGCGGCGACCGCGGCGCTGGTCGCGGTCTGCATTTCGGTGACTTGGCGGGTGATTTCCTCGGTGGAGTTCGCGGTCTGTCGCGCCAGGCTTTTCACCTCGCTCGCCACCACCGCGAAGCCCTTGCCGGCGTCGCCCGCACGCGCGGCCTCGATCGTGGCATTCAACGCCAAAAGATTGGTCTGGCCGGCGATGCCGTTGATCAGCTGCACCACGGTGCCGATGCGTTCGGCGACACCCGACAGCAGGCTCAACCGTTCCCGCGCCAATTCGCCGCCTTCCACCGCTCGGCGGGATACGGCGGCGGCGTGGGAGACTTGGCTGGAGATTTCTCGGATCGAGGCCGTGAGTTCCTCGGTCGCGGCGCCGACGGCCTGCACGTTGACCAAAGCCGTGCCGGCCGCGGAGGCGACGCCTTCGGCATGGGTGCCGACGCGGGCGGCGATGTCGGCCATGCCCTCGGCTTCCTGCGCCATGGCCCCGGTCTGGGCGGCGACCGCATCCATCGCAGAGCGGGCCTCCCGCTCGACAGTTTCGGCCATCGAGGAGATGGCGGCTTTGCGTTCTTCCACCACGCGTTGTTCGTTTTCGGTGCGTTCGTAGCTGACGAAGGCGAGGCGCGCGCGCATCGCACGCAACAGGTTGACGACCTGCCAGAACTCGCGGGCCGGCGGCAATGCGATTTCGCTTCGCAGATCGCCAGCCGCGATACCTTCGAAATGGCTTGCGAGTTCCTGCAACGGCCGGCGGATCGCCTGCATCAGCAGCCATCCGAACAGGATGGCGAGGGCGCCTATGCCCAGCGCGACGGCGACCACCGTCCAGGTCCGCCACACGAAGGCATGTTTCGCATGCTCGTATTCCTCGGCCGCGACACGTTGTTGCAGGTCGATCAAAGCGTTGAGAGCGACGCGCCGTTCCGCGAAAATCGGCTGTACCCTCGTCCGGATCAATACCTCCAATTCGCGCCAATCCCGTTGTTCGATTGCTTTCACCACCGGTTTCAGCGCTTCGTCCTGATATCGCGTGCGTTGGGATTCAAAACGATCGGCGAGTGTTGTTTCCTCGGGCGTAAGGTATGTCGCGCGATACTCGCGCCACACGTCGCTGATCCGTTTCGAGTGCCCGCGGATAGTCTCATCGTGCGCCGGGTCGATTGCGCCGCCGCCCTTGGCTTCCAGCGCGGCGATCGTCATATGCACCATGCTGTCCTGTAAAAGCGCCAAAATTTCCCCGAGCTGGCCGAGGCAGACCACGCGGTCTTCGTAGACGGTGCGCAGGGATTCGTTGGATGTGGCCATACCGGTGAGGCCTGCGACCCCCACCCCGGCGATGCCGAGGATCAGGGCCAGGAAGATACCGACCAGCCGCCCGGCAATGCTGGCCCGCAGAACCGCGAAATTTGCACGCCACCCGGTACGGACCAGAGCGCCGTCGCGCAGACCGAGGCTTTTGTCGCCCGCGCGGATTTTTGCATAGCCGACCTCGGCCTCCGCCACGGCTTTGCGGGACGGAACACCGCGGATGGAGATGTAACCTTTGAGCGTGCCAGCCTCGGTCACCGGGGTGACGTTCGCGCGCACCCAGTAGAAATCACCTGATTTGGTGCGATTTTTGACCAGGCCCTCCCAGGGACGGCCGGCCTTTAGAGTCTGCCACAGATTGGCGAACGCCTCGGCCGGCATATGCGGATGGCGCACCAGATTGTGCGGCGAACCGATCAGTTGGTCACGCGTGAAGCCGCTGACCGCGACGAAGCCTTTGTTCACAAAGGTAATATGACTGTCGGGGTCGGTCTGGGAGACGAGCGGTTCGCCCTCGGGCAGAAAGACTTCGCGTTCGGTGACCGGCTGGTTGTCGCGCACGATGGGGCTCCGTTCAGGGTGTGGCAGCCCCCACTGAAACAGAAAAAGGTTAACAAATCGTTTACGCGGCGCGCTTTTTTTCGTGCCCTGGGCTATCGCATATGACCTTTGGCGCTCCCGCTCGTCATGGTCGGGCGTGACCCGACCATGACGGAAAGTGTCGGAAATCCGCCATATGCGATCCCCCTGTTTTCGTGCCGGCCCGCCTCTGGCCATTGGCGCCGGGGACGGTATCATCGGCCGTCCAACAGAGGAGACGACCATGGCATTCTTCGAACTGCGTCAATACAAGCCGCTGCCCGGCAAACTCGCCGAGTGGGTGACGATCATGGAGGAGGAAATCATCCCCTTCCAGGTCTCCAAAGGCATGGTGATCTGCGGCAGCTACCAGGGTGAAACCGACCCGGAAGTCTACGTCTGGATCCGCCGCTTCGACAGCGAGGAACAGCGGGTGCAGCAATACAAGGACGTGTACGAGAGCGATTTCTGGAAGACCAAGATCGCCCCGCGCGTGCCGGAATATCTGGACCGCCCGGCGATCAAGGTGACCCGTCTGGTCGCCACGCCGCGTTCGCCGGTGCAGTAAGCGCTTTACTCCCCCTCCTGTGCGGGAGGGGGAGTTTTCCCTCGAATTTACGCCGCCAAACGCGCCGCGATTTCCTTCAGGCTCGGCACCTGCGCGGCCGGACCCATCGTCGCCAAAGTCGGCGTCGCGCGGAAATGCCGGACGGCGGCGCGCTGGATGTCCTCGGTGGTGACGGCGTTGATCTTGCCCACGGTTTCCATCGTCGGCACGACCCGGCCGAACACCTGAATTTGGCGCGCGATCTGCTCGCACCGGCTGCCGGTGCTTTCCAGCGACATCAACAGCGACGCCTTCACCTGCGCACGGGCGCGGGCGAGTTCGGCCTCGGTCACCTGCGTCTGCACCTTGCGCAACTCGTCCAGCGTCACCGGCATGACTTCGGCCGCCTCGCTTTCGCCGGTCCCGGCGTAGATGCCGAACAGGCCGCCGTCTTCGAACGGGGAGGCGAAGGAGTAGATGGAATACACCAGCCCCCGCTTTTCCCGTATCTCCTGGAACAGCCGCGACGACATGCCGCCGCCAAGCAGGGTGGAGAGCAGGAGGGTTGGGTAGTAATCGGGGTCGGAGTAGCCGACGGACGGGAACCCCAGCACCATGTGGACCTGATCCAGATCCCGGTCTTCGCGGAACTCGCCGCCGGTGTAAGCGGCCGCGACCACGTTCGGCGGGGTTTCGGCGGGCAGATCGCCGAAATGGCGGTTGACCAGGTCCAGGATCGCGTCGTGATGCAGATTGCCGGCGGCGGCGATGACGATGTTGGAGTGCGCGTAGTGCCGCTTCATGTAGCCGGTCAGGATCTTGCGGGGCATGTTGCGGATGCCGTCCTCGGTGCCCAATACAGGGCGGCCCATGGGCTGGGACGGATAGGCGACCTCCTGAAACCGGTCGAAGATGATGTCGTCGGGCGTGTCGTTGGCTTGGCCGATTTCCTGCAGGATGACGCCGCGCTCCCGCTCCAGTTCCTCCGGTTCGAAGGTCGAGTGGGTCAGGATGTCGCCGATGATGTCGGCGCCCAAAGCGGTGTCGTCCTTCAGAACCTTGACGTAGTAGGCGGTCTGTTCGCGCGCGGTATAGGCGTTGATGTGGCCGCCGACGTTTTCGATTTCCTCGGCGATGCCGGCGGCGGAGCGGCGGTCGGTGCCCTTGAAGGCCATGTGTTCCAGGAAGTGGGAGACGCCGTTTTCCTCCGCCGTCTCGTTGCGCGACCCGGTGGCGACATAGGCGCCGAAGGACACGGTCTCGACCCGGTCCATGCGTTCGGTGACGACGGTCAGGCCGGACGGCATACGGGTGACTTGAATGGGATCGGTCACGGGCGAGGGGACTCCTGGTGTGTTGGTTCCCCAATAGGTGGCGGCGGGGTTGGGCGCAATCAATGGTGGGCAGGTAAGCACAAAAGTGCTACATATCCCTCCGCCTTCGAAGGACAGTCCCATGGCAACCACGACCATCCGCATCGAGGACGAGTTGAAAACCCGGATAACCGCCGTGGCGGAACGCGCGGGTAAAACCCCGCATGCCTTCATGTTGGACGCCATTGCCCAGCGGGTGGAGCAGGCCGAACAGGAGGCAGCATTCCATCGGCTCGCCGATGCGCGTTGGGACAACGTGCGGGCCACCGGCAAGACCGTGGCCTGGGACGACGCGAAGGCGTGGCTGGAAGCTCGGTCGCGCGGCGAGCATCCTGAAAGGCCCTCCCCGCGCGCATTCGAGCGCTGAGTGGCTCGCATCGAGCTGGCGGCCGAAGTCTTCGACGACTTCGACCGGTTTTTGGACCATATGGCCCGATACGAGGTCGAGAATGCACCGGACCGGATCAGCAAGACCGTGCAGGCGATCCAGATTCTGACCCACAGCCCCCTGATCGGCCGCCCCGTGGCAGGCGGCAAACGGGAATTGGCGATCGGGCAAGGAGCGCGGGGCTACGTGGCGCTGTATCGGTTCGTGGAACCCCTGGATACGGTGTTCATTCTGGCGGTACGCAGCCAGCGGGAGGCCGGATACAAGCGCGACGGCTGACCCCCCCACCCTTGGCGTCAACCCCATCTCCCCCTATCCACCACCCATGGATGCCATCACCGTCAACACCCTGACGAAGCGCTACGGCGACGTGCTCGCGGTCGACGCCATTTCCTTCGCCGCGCCCCCCGGCGCCACGATCGGCCTGCTCGGCGGCAATGGCGCCGGGAAAACCACCACCATCGCCATGATGCTCGGGCTTCTGGTCCCAACCGCTGGAGACATCCGCATCCTCGGCCACGACATGGCAAGGGACCGGTTCGCCGCCCTGGCGCGAATGAATTTTTCCTCGCCCTACATCGCGCTGCCGCACCGCCTGACGGTGGCGGAGAACCTGCGCGTTTACGGCCATCTGTACAACGTCCACGGCATCGAAAACCGCATCGCCGATCTGGCGGCCGAGCTCGACCTCGGCGCGCTGTTGGACCGTCCCGCCGGGCATCTGTCCGCCGGCCAGAAAACCCGCGTCGCGCTGGCCAAAGCGCTGATCAACCGGCCGGAGGTACTGCTGCTGGACGAACCGACCGCCAGCCTGGACCCCGATACCGGCGATCTCGTGCGCGGCTGGCTGGAGCGGTACCGCGACCAGTCCGGCTGCACCATCCTGCTCGCCAGCCACAACATGGCGGAGGTCGAGCGCATGTGTTCCCACGTGCTGATGATGAAGCAGGGCCGCATCGTCGATCGCGGCAGTCCGCACGATCTGCTGACCCGCTACGGGCGGGAGAATATGGAGGACGTGTTCCTCGACATCGCGCGGGACAGGCAGCATCCGGCGCCGGCCGAAGGTTGACACTGGCGGTACGCGTCGAGGCGCTGGAAGACCGGCGCGGGTTCGTGCCATGATCGGTCCGTCATCTGGGACCGAACGCCATGAGCGTATCGCTGAAGCCATTGACCGTGGAAGAATTCCTCGTGTGGGAACGCCAGCAGGAACTGCGGTACGAGTTCGACGGAATCCAGCCGATCGGTATGGCGGGGGGAAACTCGACGCACTCCCGCATCCAGACCCGTCTCATCACCGTGTTGGTAAATCGCGTCGGCCCGCCGTGCGAGGTGCATGGGTCGGAGTTGAAAGTCGTAACCCGGACGCGGGTTCGATATCCCGATGCGGCGGTGCTGTGCGGCGCCAATGCGGATGACGGCGACGTTATTCAACCCACGGCGGTGTTCGAAGTGTTGTCGCCCTCCACCGCGATGACCGATCGGCGGGTGAAACCCTTCGACTACGCCTCGGTCCCCTCCATCATGGTCTATGTCATCCTGGACGCCGAACTGGCGGAGGCCACGGTCATGCGCCGATCCCGGGGGTGGGAGGAGGAGAATTCCGCCGGCCTGCAGGCCATCGTTCCTTTGCCGGAGATCGGCATCGAATTGCCTTTGGCCGCGATCTACCAGCGATAGGTCTGGCGCGGCCGGTATTTGTGGGTTTACGCTCCGCCCAACGAAAAATGGAGGGCGCAGGCGATGGCCGAAATTCTCGGATTGGGCGTGACCCATTCGCCGCCGATGTGCGGCATCGACTCCCGCATGGCCGGGATCGCCGAACGCGTGCTGCAAAGCCCCAAGTTGCCGGACCGGATGCGCGATCCCGCGAATTGGCCGGACGGCATGCGGCACGAATGGGACGAACACCGCGCGGGCCGAGCGGCGCCGGCGCACCGGGAACGGGTGGTGGCGGGGTTCCGGCGGGCCAGGGCGGCGCTGGAGGCGTTCAACCCCGATTTCGTCGTGATCTTCGGCGACGATCAATACGAGAATTTCCGCGAGGACGGCGTGGCGCCGTTCTGCGTTTTTGCCCTCGATGAGGTGGAATCGCATCCGTTCCATCGTAGCGGCGCCGCCAATGCCTGGGGGGAGCCGGCGGACACGGTGGTGCGGACCAAGGGTCATGCCGCTGGCGCCCGGTATTTGGCGGGCGCGCTGGACGCGCTGGGGCGGAAGCTGGATTGGACCGATATGGCGGGGACCTGCATTTTCGCCGCACCCGGAGCGCTCGCGGTTCTTAATCCGATTACGGTACGGATATGAAAGCGGGGGTCGTTCTGGTCTCTTTGTGCGGTTTAACTGCCTGCGCGTTCGATGTCAGCTTTGTCAAAACGATCCCTGCGACCTTCGTGGCGAAACCGGATTGCGGGGAGCCCTTTACGTTGACGCGCGGGGAAAGCGTTGGCGTGGGCAGCGGATTTCCCACCAAACTCCAGCCGAACGCAAAATGGCGCTGCTCGGGCACCACCGAGATGGGCGACGTTTATGCGACCGCGGACCAGATCGTCACCGTCACGGCCTCCAACATGTACGAGGCAATGCCGGTCGTGAGCGATACGAAACTCGTTGGATTCTATCTGCCGGTGGACCGTCGCGTCGCCCCGGTCGAACCCGGCGTGCCACTCCAGATTCAAAGGTAACAAACTATGATCGGTAAACGACAATTGGGGCGGCTGGCCGGCGTCGCCGGCGTGCTGGCCGCGCTCGCGGGGTGTGCCACATCCGGCCCGACTTTCGCCGAGGCAAAGGCTAACCTGCCGGCGATCACGCCCGATCAGGGACGGATTTTCTTTTACCGCACCGCCGTGATCGGGGCGGCCGTCCAGCCCGCCGTGAAGCTGAACGATGTCGTCGTTGGGTCAGCGGTGCCGCGCGGCTACTTCTATGCCGACCGTCCGGCCGGAAGTTACACCGTCAGCACAACGACCGAGGTCACGCGCACGTTGAGTCTGACATTGGCACCAGGGCAGATACGCTACGTCCAACTGAATATCGGCATGGGATTTTTCATCGGTCACGTCTACCCGGAACTGGTGGACGATGCTGCGGGTCAGGCGGATATCGCCAACTGCCACGCGATCTGAATGCTACAGCGCCTTTCGCATGAAGATCGTCCCGGCGACCGGCGAATCGTAGTACGCCGGGATCGTTTCGAACCCCAGCGAACGATACAGCCCCTGCGCCGCGTGCATCGCCGGCAGCGTATCGAGATACATGAACCGATACCCGGCCCCTCCAGCCGCCTCCATCGCTGCGACCGCCAGTGCTCGGCCGAGACCGATGCCGCGCGCGGCAGGATCGACATGCAACCGTTTCATTTCGCATGCACCCGCACCGGCCATGGCCCGCACCGCCACGCACCCCAACGGGGCACCAGCCAGCGAACAGGCCATCAACAACGCACCGCCCGGCGGGGCATAGGCACCGGGAAGACCCGCCAATTCCGCTTCGAAACCCTGGTACGACAGGTCGGTATCCAGCGATGCGGCGTAGGCGCGGAACAATCCCGCGACCGCGGCCATGTCGGTGGCGGGACGGATAACGTAAGGGGCGGGCACGGGCCTACTCCTTCACACGCTCCAGTTTACCCACCACGAAGATATACGAGAACACGCCCATCGCCTCGATGATCGCGATGAACACCAGCGGCAGCCGGAAATCCCCGGCCTTCAGCAGAAATCCGATCGCAATGGGGGAAAGTATGCCCGCCAGCCCCAATTGCACGGGATCGAGATGGAATTCCTCCTTCAGCGCCGGCGCGGCGATCGAGATGTTGCTGCGGTCCAGGTAGTTGATCACCACCGTGACGAACAGCAATCCCATGATCCGGAAACGGCGGTTGGTGGCCTGCATGGTAGCCTCCCTGGTTCATTCCGGGGACGATAAGCCGGGTTCGCGCCGTTCGCCAATGGTTGCCGCCGCCCGCCCGCCGTGGCACGGTCCGGCGCAACCAGAACCCCAGTCCAACGGAACGCGTCATGCCCTTGATTCAGGCCAGCCGGCTCAATGTTTACTCCGCCTCCCCGCTCGACCGCATTCATACGCGGCGGGACGATCATGCCTGGATCGCGGAGGCGTTGGATCATCCGGAAACCCTGTTCGTGCCGGTGTGGCGCAGCCGCAATCTGGTGCGCGGCAACGAACCCGGCGGCGTGCCGGAGGCCGTGTATCTCGACGGCGACACCGCTGCCGCCATGCGCGCGGCCGGCGGCAACTGGGCGTTCCTGGGGATGCTCGAAGACAAGCCGGTGTTCGGCATCGACATCAGCACGCATGAGGACACCACGGCGATCGTCCCAGCCGAACATGGCAACTTCGTCGATCTGCGGTCGGTCGGCTGGGGCGAGCCGAAGCCGGAAGCCTCCGTCCTCGCGCATGCCCGCGGGCTGCTGCATTGGCGCACGCGGCACCAGTTCTGCGGCGTCTGCGGCGGCGCGTGCGAGTCCAAATCCTCCGGCCACGTCATGCAGTGCACCCAGTGCAACACGCAGCATTTCCCGCGCACCGACCCGGCCGTGATCATGCTCGTGCATAACGGCGACCGAGCGGTGCTGGGGCATTCGACGCGGTTTCCGCGTGGGAACATGTATTCGACGCTGGCCGGCTTCCTCGAACCCGGCGAAACGCTGGAAGAAGCCGTCCGCCGCGAAGTGCTGGAGGAAGTGGGCGTGGTCTGCGGCGACGTGCACTACCACTCCAGCCAGCCTTGGCCGTTCCCCGGCAACATCATGCTGGGCTTCTACGCCGAAGGCCTGACGGAAGAGATCACCGCCGATCCCGAGGAACTGGTGGACGCCCGCTGGTTCACCCGCGACCAGATGCGCAACTGCGACCAGCACGGCTTCGCGCTGCCCCGCGTGGACAGCATCGCTCGGCGGCTGATCGAGGACTGGCTGGCGGCCGGCTAGAGCATGATCGCCAGAGGTGGAATCACACGGCGGCGTGAATCGTGCGATCGAACAAAAACCGCGAACCGCTGCTGACGATCGGCTACGAGGGCTGCACGATCGGCGGCGTGTTGGCGACGTTGAAGGAAGCGCGCGTCGGTCTGCTGATCGACGTGCGCGCCGTGGCGGCGTCGCGGAAACCCGGTTTCTCCAAGCGGCAACTCGCTGCCGGATTGGATGAGGCCGGCATCCGCTACGTGCATCTGCAAGGCCTCGGCACACCCAAACCCGGCCGGGACGCAGTGCGGGCCGGGCACCCGGAACGGATGGTGCCCATTTTCCACGAACACATGCTGTCGGACCGGGCGCAGGCGGAACTGGCGATGGCCAAGGGCATGGCGTGCGATACGCGGGCGTGCCTGCTGTGTTTCGAGCGCGATCCCGCGCACTGCCATCGCCGCATCGTGGCCGGGCTGATCTGCGAGGAGACCGGGCAGGATGTCTCCGATTTGACGGTAGCGTTGTAGTTTCGGACCGGTACGGGCTTGCGTGCCGGGTGGCGACTGCCATAGGGTCGCGGGCATGAGCGTGCCGCGACAGACCGTGACCGGTTGGCTGAGGCTGTTCGCTACCCTGTTGGTGGCGGCGGGCCTGTTCGCGCGCATCGCCGCCCCGCTTCCCGCCCAGGCGGCCGCCGCGTCCTCCGATCTCGCGGGCCTGGGCGCGGCGCTGTGCCATGCGGACGACGGCGCGCCCGACCAGACACCGGCCGATCCCGGCAGCTGCGACCATTGCCCGCTGTGCGGGGTCGCGCATGCCGCTTCGTTCATGCCGCCGTTCGTCGCGCCGGGTTTACCCATGCCGTCGGTGGCCGATCTCCGGCAGGCGCATGGCGTCAACGTCGCCGCCCGCCCGCGCGCCCCGCCTGAACGGGCACATCCGCCGACAGGCCCCCCCACCGTCTGAGACTGCCCATCGTCGCAACCCGGCTCGCCAAGCGTGAGGCCGGGCGTGGTTTGTCTCAAACGGGATTCCCAACGTGAAAACATCGTCGTTCCGACTCCGCCTGCTGGCGGCGTGCGTCCTTCTGCCGGCCGTCGCGCGGGCGCAAGCCCCGGCCCCCATCGCCATCGACATCCCCGATATCCGGGTCGAGGCCAGCCGCGGCATGCAGCTGCGCGATATGGATGTCAGCACCACCATCGTCACGCGGGAGGAGGTGCAGGCCACCCCCGAACTCACCACCGATCAGATCGTCAATCACATCGCGGGCGTCTATCTGTCGCAGGTGCCGACCACCGGGGTGCATCCCACCGGCCAGTCCATCACGCTGCGCGGTATGGGCGGCCGGGGCGCCGAACGCACGCTGGTGATGGTCGACGGCGTGCCGTTCAACGACGCTTTCTTCCGCTACATCAACTGGTCGAAAATCCCCAAGGAATCGATCGAGCGGATCGAGGTCATTCGCGGCGGCGGCGCCACGTCGCTGTGGGGCAACATGGCGATGGGCGGTGTCATCAACATCGTCACGCATGAGCCTCAGGCCGGCGAACGGCGCGCCTCCGTCAGCCTGGGCTACCCGGACACGGTAAATTTCGACGCGGCGGCGACGGTGTTCGCCAACGAGTATTGGAAGGCGGCCATTTCCGCCAGCTACGCGCACACGGCCGGCTACAATGAAACGCCGGCCGCGTACCGCAACCAGCACACCGTCAAAACCGCCGCCGAAGCGCAGAATGTCGGCGCGCAGGCGATCGTGACGCCCACGGCCGACTCCCGCTATTTCATGAAGATTTTGTATCATTCGATAAACGAGAAGGGCTTGGTGTTCGACATCGCCAAGAACGGCTGGACGGGTGTCGATCTGACCTTCGGCGGCCGCACGAAATTCGACGATGGCAGCGTGCTGGAGGGGCTGGGTTGGTACGGCAACAACACCATCACCACGCATAATGCCAGCAGCAGCGGTTACACCTACACCAATCCGGCATCCGGCAACGGTGCCGCGACCTACCTCGCCGCGATCGGGAAGACCCCGTATTACGATTACGGCGGATCGCTGGTCTGGTCGCGGGATTTGAACGATACGTTCACGGACGTGAAGGCCGGGATCGACGCACGCAACATCGTGGGTGGCGACAGCACCCAGGTGTTCAGCCAGGCCGGTGCCGCGACGGCGTTCAGCCAGGTGCACGGGCAACAATGGTTCCAGGGCCTGTTCGCCCAGGCCACCGTCCATCTGCCTTGGCTGCCGCTGGATATCACCGTCGGGTTACGGGAGGATTTCTGGAAAGTCTCCGAAGGATCCTTCAACCATGCCGCTCTTCCCGAAGGCCGGCAATATGCCCGGTTCGATCCGCGTCTGGGCCTGAAATACAAGGTTACCGAGAATTTCGATCTACGCGCCGCTGTGTATCGGAATTTCGGCGCGCCTGGGATGAACCAGACGTTCCGGACTTTTTACAGCGGCAACACCGCGTTCCAGGCGAACGCCGCCTTGGCGCCGGAATACAATTTGGGATACGAGACCGGCGCCGATCTGCGGTTGGGACCGGTGACTCTGACCGGCAACATCTTCCACAACAACCTGACCAACGTCATCGACAGCACAACGATCTGCGGCGCGGCCGGCCTGCCCAGCTGCGCGACCAGCAGTCAGGCGATCGGGAACACGACGCAGTTCTCGAAACAATCGAAATACTACAATGTCGGCAAAGCCGAGGTCGAAGGGTTCGAAATCCTCGCCGACTGGCGCGTCAGCGACACGCTGCGGTTCAACGCCAGCTACACGATGAGTTCTTCGATCCTCACCGACAACAGCGGCCTCGCGACAATCGTGGGCCGCACGGTCGCGAATACGGCGGAGCCGTTGCATGCCCAGCTGGGCAATGTGCCGCCATGGAGCGCGCTGGCCGGCCTGACGTGGACGCCAACGCCGAAATACAGGGTGACGCTGAACCTGAAGGGGTTCCCGACGTACTGGTACGATACGGCCCATACCATCCGCAACGACGGCGCGGCGCTGTTGGATATTTCGGCCAGCTACAAGCCGGCACCGGGCCTGGAATTGTTCGTCACCGGACAGAATATCGGCAACACGACGTATGTGGCGCAGGGATCGACGGGTTCCTCGACCCCGCCGGTCATCGGTCAGCCGCTGTTCTTTTTGGTCGGCATGAGGGTGAACCTGTAACCGGAGGAGTCGCGTCATGAAACATTGGTTGCTTTCCCTCGCGCTGCTCATGCCGGCTATGGCGGCAAGGGCACAGGGGCATATGCACGCGCATCCGGCCCCGGCCTGCGAGGGTGTGGGTCTGGCCTGTGCCAGCGCTGCCACGCCGGCTTTCGCGGCCGACGGGACGCTCTGGCTGACATGGGCCGCCAACGACCGGGTTCTGGTCGCGCGTTCCGCCGATAAAGGGGCGACATTCGCCGCCCCCGTCGCGGTGACGCCGGAACCCGAACGGTTGGATAACGGTCCGGATTCGCGGCCCCGGATCGTGGTCGATGCATCCGGGCGCATCACCGTCGCCTATGCGGTCTTCCGCGACAAAAATTGGAACGGGGAAGTGAAAATCAGCCGCTCCACCGACGCCGGGGCACATTTTTCCGCCCCCGAACCAATAACCGGCGGGTCCCCCAGCCAGCGATTCCAATCGATGGAAATCGACAGCGACGGGCGGGTGTTCGCCGCTTGGTTGGACAAACGCAATGTCGCGGCGGCGCGCGCGAAAGGAGAGGATTACGCGGGCGCCGCCTTGGCCTTCGCGTGGTCGGACGGTGGGCGTTTCGGTCCGACCCGGATCGCCGCCGACAATACCTGCGAATGCTGCCGCCTGGGTCTCGGCTTCGTCGGCCCCGGTCGCCCCGTCGTGGCGTTCCGTAATATTTTCGCGAAGTCCGAACGCGATCACGGGTTGATCGCGTTCCAGGACCCCAACACCCCCGGTCCGCTGCATCGCGTGTCCGAAGACCATTGGGCCATTTCGGGCTGCCCGCACCACGGGCCGTCGTTGGCGGTCGGCGAGTCCGGGACGATCCATGTTTCCTGGTTCACCGGCGGCGATCTGCGGAAGGGCGTCTTTTATGCGCGCACCACCGATGCCGGCGCGGCGTTCACCGCCCCCATGCGGGTGGGCGATCCCACGAAGCAAACCGGGCGCCCCGCCCTGCTGACCATCGGCCGGACCGTCTATCTGGCCTGGAAAAGCTTCGATGGGGAACGGACGGAGCTGCGTCTGTCCGTGTCCCGCGACGACGGCGCCACCTGGGGCGCACCGGTCGCAATCGCCGCGACGGGGGACGAGTCCGATCATCCGCAACTGATCTCCGACGGGCGCACCGCGTTCCTGTCCTGGCTGACGGTGCAGGACGGCTACCGGCTGATCCCATTGGACCGCGTGTCATGAACCGCCGCACATTTCTGTCCGGCACACTGGCCGTGGGGATGGTCCGGCCAGCGCGGGCGGATATCCACGGCTTCGGACGCGGCGGTTGGCAGGCGCTGCTGGGCGCGCATGCCGGGCGGCCGCTGATCGTGCATTTCTGGGGGCTGACATGCGGCCCCTGTCTGACCGAGTTGCCGGATTGGGGTCGGTTCGCACACTCGCGTCCGAACGCCGATCTGGTGTTGGTGGCGGCCGATCCGGTGCCGCAACCAGGCGACCGCCTCGCCGAGACCTTGGCACAAGCCGGGCTGGCCGGCGCGGAATCCTGGTCCTTCGACGGGCGTTTCCCGTCGCGTTTGTACTTCGAGGTCGATCCGAGCTGGGCGGGCGAATTGCCGCGGACCGTGTTATGCGGTCGCGGCGGCACGCAGGAAAGCTGGATCGGTACCGCCGATTTCGCCCGAGTGACAACCTGGCTCGACAGCCAGAAAGCGTGAAGGATATCGCCATGCGATTTTTGATTGTTCTCGCCGTGCTGCTGTTGGCCGCGGCGGGCGATACGTCGTCCATCGACATTGCCCACCCCTGGGCGCGCGCCACACCGGGCGCGTCGAAGAACGGGGCCATGTACGTCACATTGATCGATCGCGGCGCGCCGGACCGCGTTACCGGGGTCAGCACGCCAGCCGCCGAACACGCGGAACTGCATGAAACCATCGACGACAACGGCATCATGAAGATGCGTCCGGTCGACGGCATCGCGCTGCAACCCGGGGCGCCGGTGACGCTGGCGCCGGGCGGGAAGCACATCATGCTGATGGGGTTGAAGGCGCCCCTGAAGCTAGGCGACACATTTCCGGTGACGTTTACCTTCGAGCATGCGGCCCCGGCGACCGTGACGGTGACGGTCGAGGCACCCGGAAGCGGCGGCATGGGCGGTATGACCGGGCATTGATGACCGGCGCCGCGCAACCGATCGCTGGCGCGTCCTGGGTCAAAACGGCCGCCCCGAACGCTTGGGGTGGCGGGCGGGCATGGTTCGCGCTGGCTTCGGTGACGATGCATGCGTTGGCTGTGGCGGCACTGACGGTTTTCGTCCGGTCGGCTTCCATGCCGGAACGTGCCGACGAGACGCCTATCGAGATGGTCTTCGCTCCGCCGGTCGCCGAACCCGCCCCGCCCGAACCATCGCCGCCGGAACCGGTGGTTGAGGCGACCGCGGAGGAGGTGCCGCCGCAACCCGCGACCGTGGCGCCGCCACCCCCGCCGGCGCCGTTGCCGGAACCCGCACCGGCACCGGAGCCGGTTTCGCAACCGCCGCCGCCACCCGCGCCGAAGCCGAAACCGGTGCGCGTCGCAAAGGCGGCACCGCCGGTTGCCGCGACCGTGGCACCTGCCGCCCCCGTCGCGGCGCCTGCTCCGCCGCCCGCACCCGCGCCCGCGCCGGGCGACGCACCAGCCGTCGATCCGGCATGGCAATCGGCCGTTGTCGCTTGGCTGGCCTCGCACAAGACCTATCCGGAGGAATCCCGCCGGCGGGGGGAGGAAGGCCGGGTGGCCGTGCGCTTCACCGTCGATCGCTCCGGCCGCGTGCTGGAAGCGGACATCGCCACCAGCTCCGGCGTTCAGCGCCTCGACGACGCCGTGGCCGCCATGATGCGGCAGGCCGCATTACCCCGTTTTCCAACGTCGATGACGCGGGACCGGATCACCATCACGACGACGGTGCGGTACTCGTTGCGGTAGGCGCTACTCCGCGGCCGGCTTCCGGTCCGCGTAGCTGGCGCCCATGCCGGCCCGCACGTCCTGCTGAATGCCGTACTGCGGGAACGGATAGCGCAGCCCGTTCTTCGACAGCGCCTCCATCCCCTTGATCGCCTGCTGCAACTGATCCGGCGGCAGCGCCATCAGCATCTCGTCATCCAATACCCCGCCGTACCGCCGTTCCGCGAAGCACGGGATCGACAGGCTCGGCTCCCGCGTCTTCAGCGCGCGGCCCCAGGAGTCGGCACAGGCGGACTCGCCGACCACCGACCAGTCGAACCGCTTGTAACCGGCCCATTGCAAGCCGTTGATGAAATACATCATCGCGCCGGGTGTGGCGTAGAACAGGGCGATGTCCGGCGGGTCCAGCCGACCGGCGGCCAGAGGCGATACGACCATCGCCTCGTATTTCCCGTCCTCGACGCAGTTCATCGCAGCCTGATGCGCGCCGGCATCCTCGGGCGTGGAATACCACACGCCGACCATGCGCTGGCCCGACTGCCATTCCGGATCCTTGGCGTTCCCCAGACCGATCACGGCCCTGCATTGCGCGCCCACCAGATCGTCGGCTGTGACGCCCACGGTCCAGCCCAAGCGAGCGGCCTGTCCGACGACCTGATCGAAGGCGTGGACGGCTTTCGGGCGGCGGATGCGGGGGATCGCCTCCATATCCGCGGCTTTTTCGAACAGCTTCATGCCGAAGGGCGGATTGCGCAGCCGCAGCAGGCGTTCGAGGTCGGCGACGAGCTTGCCCCAGTCTTGGGTCATGGTTGGGTTTCCTCGGTGTTGTCCCGACAGTCTAAGCAGGTCGGTTGTTCCTGCCCAGTCCGGCCGCGGGTTCGACCTCAGGCTGTTTACGATCTCCCGCAATGGGAATATAGGGAAAGTCCTACTCGCTTTGGACCGACCAGGAGGAAATTCGATGCCTTACACGCTGGAACAGCTCAGTTCGGATATTCGCGGTGCCCTGAAGGCCGACGCTGGCCAAGCTGGCAAGCAGGCCATTTGCGCTTTGGTGTCCAAGGCGCTGCTGGATAAGGAATTCATCGCCCAGCATCTGACCGCGGACCAGTGCAAGCCGCGCAAGGTGCTGTACGAGGACCCGGAACTCGGGTTTTGCGTCTGCGGTCACGTCTATCCCGACGCCGCCATCGGCGCGCCGCACGACCATGGCTCCAGCTGGGCGATCTACGGTCTCGCCGAGGGTGACACCGAAATGGTCGATTGGCGCATCGTGAAGCCGGGCGAGGGCGACGGCCCGTCGCTGGTGGAACCCGAGCGCAGCTACGTCCTGCGGCCCGGCGACGCGCATTTCTACGATGTCGGCGTGGTGCACTCCCCGAATCGGTCCGGCGTGACCCGGCTGATCCGGATCGAGGGTTCCAATCTCGACCATGTCCGGCGTTCCCGCATTCGCGCCGCCTGACAATGGAAACGCCGGGGTTCAGCCGGCTGCGGCGGTTCGTGGTCGCGTTCACCGCGCTGGTGGACGCGCACGCCAACGATGAGTCGACCATGCTGCGCGACGGCGCGTCCCTCCTGCGTACATTGGTGGCGCATGACGATTGGCTGCCGCCCGAATGCGGGGCTGCCGATCCCGACCGGTATCAGCAGCATCTGCTCTGGTGCGATCCGTACGAACGGTTTTCCGTCGTTAGCTTCGTCTGGGGACCGGGCCAGCAGACCCCTGTGCACGATCATACTGTCTGGGGTCTGATCGGTATGCTACGCGGCGAAGAGGCCGAACAGCGCTACGATCGCGATGCTGTAACCGGCCATCTCGTGGCAACAGCGCAGACCCGATTGCGGCCGGGCGAGGTGGCGGCGGTGTCGCCGTCGATTGGCGACGTACATCGGGTGCGCAACGCGTTGAGCGACCGGCCATCGGTCAGCATTCATATCTATGGCGGCAATATTGGCACCATTCAGCGGCATGTGTTCGATCCCGAGGCAAATGACTGCCGCATGTTCGTGTCCGGTTACAGTTTGGCGTCGTTGCCGAATATTTGGCGTCAGCTCTGAACACCATCCTGGCGCCGTATCCGGTCCGATGATCTAATCCCGCCGAAAGGCGGGTCCCATGGCCAAAATCATTCCCGTGCCGGTCTTCGATGGCGTCGTGTTCGGCGCCACGGGGGACCTGACGCTGCGCAAGCTGCTGCCGGCGCTCTATTACCGGTTCCGCGACGGACAAATGCCGGAAGGCGCTCGTGTCATCGGCGTCGCCCGTTCTGCCCTCAGCTCCGAGGCCTACCGCGAAAAAACCCGCCAAGCGCTGGAACAGCACGTCGCCCCGGACGATCTGGATGAGGCGGTGCTGACCCGCTTCCTGGCCGGGGTCCATTACGTGCCGATCGACGCGGCTGCCACCGGGGCGACCTGGGACGGGTTGTCGGCTCTGCTGGACCCGGCGCGCATCCGCGTCTTTTACCTCGCTACCGCGCCGGCATTGTACGGCCCGATCTGCCGTAACCTCGCCGCCGCCGGCTTGGTCACGCCGCAATCGCGCGTGGTGCTGGAAAAGCCCATCGGCCGGGACCTCGCCTCCGCCCGCGACATCAACGACCGGGTGGGGGAGGTGTTCACCGAAGCGCAAACCTTCCGCATCGACCATTTCCTGGGCAAGGAAACGGTGCAGAACCTGCTGGCGCTGCGCTTCGCCAACACGATTTTCGAACGGCTCTGGACCTCCGACGTGATCGACCACGTGCAGATCACGGTGGCCGAGACCGTGGGGGTCGAGGGCCGCGCCGGCTACTACGATACCTCCGGCGCGATGCGGGACATGGTGCAGAACCACCTGCTGCAACTGCTCTGCCTGATCGCGATGGAGCCGCCGGTGTCGCTCAACGCCGACCGGGTCCGCGATGAGAAGCTCAAAGTCCTGCGCGCCCTGCGTCCCATCGCGCCGCATCAGATCGCGGCGATGACGGTGCGCGGCCAGTACGGCGCCGGGGCGATCTCCGGTCAGCCGGTGGAATCCTATGCCGCCGACCTCGGCACCGGGGAGCCGAGCGGCACCGAAACCTTCGTCGCCTTGAAGGCCGAGGTCCGCACTTGGCGCTGGGCCAACGTGCCCTTCTATCTGCGCACCGGCAAACGCATGCCGCGCAAAGTGTCCGAAATCGTGGTGCAGTTCCGGCCGCAGCCGTTTTCCCTGTTTCCGGCCACCGCCGGCCAGCAGCACCCCAACCGGCTGGTGATTCGTTTGCAGCCGGAAGAAGGGATGCGCCTGGACATTATGACCAAGGACCCCGGCCCCGGCGGGTTGCGCCTGTCCCCCACCGGGTTGGACATCCGCTTCGACACCGCCTTCGGCCTGCGCTTTCCCGACGCCTACGAACGGCTGCTGATGGACACGGTGCGCGGCGACGCCACCTTGTTCATGCGCCGCGATGAGGTCGAAGCCGCATGGGCATGGGCCGATCCCATCCTGGAAGCCTGGGCCGCCGCACCGGAACCGCCGCGTCCCTATGCTGCCGGGAGCTGGGGTCCAACGGCTTCCATCGCCCTGATCGAGCGGGATGGACGCACATGGAACGAGGATCCGGGGTGACCGACAAAATTGCGGCCCAGCCAAGGGTGTGACTGGGCCGCGAGTAGATTTGGTCCGGGTTGACCGGGGTTTTGAAGCCCCCGCAGCAGCGACTTCTGTTGGGGAAACGTGCTGGTGGAGGCACCTTGACCGTTCGGCGGCCAGCAGTCTGTGAACTAGTTCACACTTTGGGAGGATAAATCGGGCGTGACGCAATTTTTTTCGCCGGTTTGCCAGCGTGCCCCGGCCCGGCGATAACGCGCCATCTGACCCCAACCGGAGCATCCGATGTCTGCCACACTCCCCCTCGACCGCGAAGCCGCGGCAGCGCTGCTGCATCAACGCAACCGCGACGGCGCCCTGGCGCCGGTGCAATGGAACGAAACCCTCGCCACCATCCTCAATCACCGCTCCGTCCGAGGCTTCCTGCCGGACGCGCTGCCGGATGGCACGCTGGAACTGCTGATCGCCGCCGCGCAGTCGGCCTCCACGTCCTCCAACCTCCAGGTCTGGAGCGTCGTCGCTGTCCGCGATCCCGAGCGGAAATCCCGGATCGCCGAGTTGGCCGGTAAGCAGCAGTTCATCCGCGACGCGCCGCTGATGCTGATCTGGCTGGCCGACCTGAACCGGATCGAGCAGATCGCCGCCGACCGTCAGACCACGTCCGACGCGACCAAATACACGGAAGCCTTCATCCTCGGCGTCGTCGACGCGACTCTGGCGGCGCAAACGGCGTTCGTCGCGGCGGAATCCATCGGCCTCGGCGCGGTCTATGTCGGCGCCATGCGCAACCTGCCGGAAAAGGTGGCCGAAGAACTGAAGTTGCCGTCCAACGTGTTCGCCGTCTTCGGCATGGCCGTCGGCTACCCCGACGCCGCCAAGGACACCGGCATCAAGCCGCGCCTGCCGCAGGACATCGTGCTGCACCACGAGCAGTACGACTCCACCCTCAAGCGCGAAGCCATCGAGCGCTACAACGGCGTCGCGCGCGATTTCATGCGCGAACAGGGCATGAAGGAACAGGATTGGACGTCGCAGGCGACCGGTCGCCTGAAGGACGTGCCGGCGATGCACGGCCGCGACCGGATCAAGGAAGCGCTGGCGAATCTCGGGTTCGAACTGCGCTGAACCTAAGGCGCCGCGCAATTCCGTCATGCCGACCTGCGTCGGCATGACGACACGGCACCGCTGACTATGAGTCAAAGGTTCGGTCGCCCGATATTACCACGCGCCGATGCGTCAATGGTTAGGTCCGCTGGTATTACTTATGCCAGCGCGAAACCTCAGGGCGTGCCGGTCTGGCGCGCCCTGAGTTCGGTCGATGATATATCGAACCGAAACCGATGCTCGGGAATTTCCCTGAACAGATCGGCGAAACGCGCCGGCACCTGGATGTCGCGCAGTCCGCGCGGCCGCGCCGCGGCGTCGATCCGCATGGCCACCAGGAAATTGCCGCCCGCCCCGCCGATTTCTTCCAGCGCCGCGTGCATCCGGTCTTCGTCGTTGCCGTAGTATTTCGGCGCGATCAGCCGTTCCGCCGTGTCCGCCCCGATCACGAATGTCGCCTTCGGAAACAGCCGCGACTTTTCCAGGAACGTCGGTGCTCGGGTAAGTTCCACCGGCGCCTTCCACGCGAACTGCGTCAGCCGGTGCCGGATCGTCTCACCCGACAACGCCGGTTTATCGACGTTGGTGACGGAGATTTCGAACGCTACCGGTTCCTGCTTCATCTCCTCGGCGACGCGCGCCAGCGACAAATGCCCGGCGTGCACGGGATTGAACGATCCCGGCATCACAACGGGCGGCAAAGGAGCTGACAGCATCGTTTGGCCGTCGGGCCGAGCAGTGACACGCTGAATATCCCCCGCGACAAGCCGGTCGATGTGGCCAGGGGCGGCCACTGCCGCTTCCTCGAAAGGCTCATCCGCATCCAGCAGGCTGCTCGGCGACGGTGCGGCGACCCCGCAGGCCTGAGCCAAAAACAGCACGATGGAACGCGCGACCAAATCTTCCTCGCCCGCGCGGTCGCGGCGGCCTTTGGCGAACACGGCCGTGCAGCGGGCGACGCCGGCGCTGTTGGCGTAGGCGATGTGATACCGGTGCTCCCCTCGGCGCGGCCGGTCGCTAACCAGCGCGGCGGTGGCGCCCAACCCAACCAGATCGGTGCCCGCCGGAACCAGCCGAGACGCGCGCACGCGGGCGGCAATGGCCATCGCGACGGCGGTGTCGGCGCTGGATGCCTGGGCCGGGGCGAAGCCGAGGAACGCCGCGAGCGCCTGTTCGTCGTAGGGAACCTGCGCCTCGATCAACAGGCGGGAGCCACCGGGCACGCGCAACAACTCGCCGATCACGCCGCTGCCGCCGCCGGTAATCGCGAGCGACGCCTTGGGACCGGATGCCTGAACGGAGGAAATCAAGTCCCGCCACGCGGCGTCGGGCGTTGCCATGGGCGGGGCGATCCATCGGTGATGGTTGAACGGAGTGGAGCGGGTGAAGGGAATCGAACCCTCGTGTGCAGCTTGGGAAGCTGCCGTTCTACCATTGAACTACACCCGCGTGCCGTGCCGGGCATCTTAAGGGATGTGGGCGCGCGGTGCAATCGGGTCATCGGTTCCCCGCAGCGCAATCGCTTGAACGTACCCGGAACACTGTATTGGGGAATTGGGGAATTGGCCGATCCAATCCGTCATCCTCGGTCTCGTGCCGAGGACCAATACGGGCAAAAATTCGCGATTTTCTGCCCGTATTGGTCCCGGGGACAAGCCCTACCAGGTTCA
>CAITUP010000013.1 GCA_903895595.1 uncultured Acetobacteraceae bacterium
TACAACGGCGGCAAAAAGAAAAAATTATAGGCCAATACCGCGCCCAGGCTGGCGAATAGAGAGGGCCACAGCCCGTCCCGTGCCGCGCTGATCAGAATGGCGGTGAGGAACACCAGCGGTACGTTGGTGACATCGAACCAATGCCGCAGCGCCATCGCGACGGGTATCGCGGCGATGACCGGCAGGGAACTCATAATATACGGTGTCACCTGGGGCGCGCGTGCCAAGGTTTCGGCGATGCGATCGGCAGCCTCGGAACCCTCGCCGTCCGCCCTCGCTTCCACCACATGGATATCGATCCCGCCGGCATGCGCGATCATGCGTTTGACGATGGAACCGGCAAGCAATCGCCGCCAGGCCGGCTTATCGGATTTGCCCAGCACGATCGTGGTGACATTGTTCGCGCGCGCATAGTCGATGACCGTTTCGACGACGTCGGCACCGGGGAGCGGCACCGGCTCCCCACCCAATCGTTGCGCCAGGCGCAGCGCGGCGGCGGCGCTGTCCCGTTCCGCATCCGATGCCCGCACCGTTTCGACGGCGACTGCCGACCAGGGCGCGCGCAGCTGATCCGCCAACCGTTTCGCGTGCCGCACCGTGGCGCTGGCCTTGGGGCCGCCTTCGACGCACACCAGCAAACGGGCACCGGCGGGCCAGGGGCCTTGAATGGCGTGGCTGCGCATGTAGTCGACCATTTGGTTGTCGACCCGTTGCGCCGTCCGCCGCAGCGCCAACTCGCGCAGCGCGGTCAGATTGCCTGGCTGAAAATAATGCTGAATGGCACGTTCGGCCTGCTTGGGGACGTAGACCTTGCCCTCGCGCAGGCGCTGGATCAGATCGCCGGGAGTGAGATCGACCAGCTCGATATCGTCGGCGCTTTCGATGACCGAATCCGGAACCGTTTCACGCACCCGGATCCGGGTGATGCGCGCCACGACGTCGTTCAGGCTTTCGACGTGCTGGATATTCAGCGTGGTGTAGACATCGATGCCGGCGGTCAGCAGTTCGTCGACATCGAGATACCGTTTCGGATGGCGGCTGCCGGGCACATTGGTGTGCGCGAGTTCGTCGACCAGCACGAGTTTCGGATGGCGCGCCAGGATGGCGTCGAGATCCATTTCCTCGAGCTGGTAGCCTTTGTACCCGACGACGTGACGGGGAATCGTCTCCAGCCCCTTGGCCAAAGCCTCGGTTTCCACCCGTCCGTGAGTCTCCACCACGCCGACGACCAGATCGATGCCCTCGGCGTGGCGCGCCCGTGCGGCGGACAGCATTTCGTAAGTTTTTCCGACCCCGGGTGCCGCACCGAGGAAGATCTTGAGCCTGCCCCGGTGCGCGCGCGCAACCTCCCGCAACAGGGCGTCGGGAGATGGGCGAAGATCGCTCATGGACGTGCCGGGGTGTTACCGCGCCCCCAAGGCGTCCAAAGCCAAATTGAGTTGCAGCACATTGACATGCGGCTCCCCGACGATGCCGGCAATGCGGGGCGTGGTTTGCGCCGCCACCAACTGCCGGACCCGATCTTCCGCCAATTCGCGTGCTTTGGCCACACGGGGTATTTGGAACAGAGCGGCGGCCGGAGAGATATCGGGGTCGAGGCCACTGGCGGATGCCGTCACCAGATCGACCGGGACCGCATGACCGGGGTTCTCCTCGGCCAGCGCGGCCGCATCGGCCTTCACGCGGTCCACCAGCGCCTGCGATGTCGGCCCGAGGTTGGAGCCACCGGAATTCGCCGCGTTATAGGGGGCCGGCACCGTTTTGGTGGCATCGTTCGGGTCGGTATCCGTGGTCGCCGAGGGTCGGCCATGGAAGTACTTCGCGGCCGTGAAGTGCTGTCCGATCAATTCGGACCCAAGTGTCTTGCCATCCCGCACGATCAAGCTGCCATTGGCTTGGTGCGGGAACAGCACCTGGGCCAGGCCGGTCATCGCCAGCGGGTAGGCCAGTCCGGTGAGGATCGTCATCAGCACGATCGTCGCGATGGCGGGGCGGATTTGTTGTAACATGGTGAAAAATCCTTACGCGAGACCGGTAGCGGTCACGAACATGTCGATCAGTTTGATGCCGATGAACGGCGCGACAATGCCGCCGAGGCCGTAGATCAGCAGGTTTCGGCGCAGCAGCGCGGCGGCACCGATCGGGCGGTAAGCGATACCTTTCAGGGCCAGCGGGATCAGCGCGACGATAATCAGCGCGTTGAAGACGATCGCCGACAGGATCGCGCTTCGCGGGTTCCCCAAATGCATGACGTTCAGCGCCTGGAGCTGCGGGTAGAACGCGATGAACATCGCCGGGATCATGGCGAAATACTTCGCTACGTCGTTGGTGATGGAGAACGTGGTCAAAGCGCCTCGGGTCATCAGCAGTTGTTTGCCGATTTCCACGATCTCGATCAGCTTGGTGGGATCGCTGTCGAGATCGACCATGTTGCCGGCTTCCCGCGCCGCCATGGTGCCGGTGTTCATCGCCACGCCCACGTCGGCCTGCGCCAGTGCCGGTGCGTCGTTGGTGCCGTCGCCGCACATCGCCACCAGCTTGCCCTGCGCCTGCTCATCGCGGATCAGTTTCAGTTTGGTTTCCGGCGTGGCCTGCGCCAGGAAATCGTCCACGCCGGCCTCGGCCGCGATCGCCGCGGCGGTCAGCGCATTGTCGCCGGTGATCATCACGGTACGGATGCCCATGCGGCGCAGTTCGTTGAATCGTTCCCGGATACCGCCTTTCACGATGTCCTTCAGGTAGATCACGCCGAGCAGGCAGCCGTCCCGAGCAACCGCGAGCGGGGTGCCGCCCGCTTTGGCGATTTCCTCCGATTTCGCGGTGAGTTCCCGCACCGCCGCATCCGACACCGTCGGACGCAGCGTCGTGGCGACGCTACCATTCCTCTCACCGCTGTCGACATTCGCTCGGACCCACGCCAGCACGGCGTCGACGGCACCTTTTCGGATCGACGATCCGGCGAGGTCGATTCCCGACAAGCGGGTTTGCGCGGAGAAGGGAATGAAGTGCGCATCCATCGGCGCCATTTCGCGGCCGCGGATGGCATATTTCTCCTTGGCGAGAACGACGATCGAGCGTCCCTCCGGCGTCTCGTCCGGCAATGACGCGAGCTGCGCCGCGTCCGCCAGTTCCGTCGGGCCGATCCCGCTCAACGCGAAGAATTCGGTTGCTTGCCGGTTGCCTAGGGTAATGGTGCCGGTCTTGTCCAAGAGCAGGGTATCCACGTCACCCGCTGCTTCCACCGCGCGACCGGACATCGCCAGCACGTTGAAGCGCACCAACCGGTCCATGCCGGCGATGCCGATGGCCGACAGCAGTGCACCGATCGTGGTCGGGATGAGCGCCACGAACAGCGCCACCAGGATCGTCACCGGGATCGCTCCACCGGCATAGGCCGCGAAGCTGGGAATCGTCGCCACCGCGAACACGAAGACGATCGTCAGCCCGGCGAGCAGGATGTTCAGCGCGATTTCATTCGGGGTCTTCTGCCGTTCCGCGCCTTCCACCAACGCAATCATGCGATCGAGGAAGGTGGAGCCTTGCGCGGCGGTAATTCGGACCACGATCCAGTCCGACAGGACCCGAGTGCCGCCGGTGACGGCGGAGCGGTCTCCGCCCGACTCCCGGATCACGGGCGCCGATTCACCGGTGATGGCAGATTCGTCGACGGACGCGATGCCCTCGATGACTTCGCCGTCGCTGGGGATCAGGTCCCCGACCTCGACCAGCACGATATCGCCTTGTGCCAGATCGGGTGCGGCCACGGATTGAAACAGGCCCTTGGGATCGTACCGCCCGTCGCTGCCTTGCAGCAACCGCTTGGCCTGCGTTTCGGTTCGGGCCTTCCGCAATGTCGCGGCCTGCGCCTTGCCGCGTCCCTCCGCCACCGCTTCGGCGAAGTTGGCGAAGATCACCGTAATCCAAAGCCAGAGCACGATCTGTACCGTGAAGCTTACGTAGGCAGCGCCGGACAAAATGTCGCGGATGCAGATGGCGGTCGTCAGGGCCGCCACCACTTCCACCACGAACATCACGGGGTTTCGGATCATCTGCCGCGGATCGAGCTTGGTCAGCGATTGCCGGATGGCCGGCGCGAGGATCGCCGGATCCATAATGCTGGATTGGGCGTCGCGCGATTTGGTTCGCATGTCCATGTCAGTTACTCGTGTTGAAAAGGGTGCCCGCTTGCATCGCCAGGTGCTCGACCACCGGGCCGAGGGCGAGGGAGGGCAGGAAAGTCAGGCCGCCGGTAATCAGGATCACGCCCACCACCAGCCCAACGAACAGACCGCCATCGGTCGGGAACGTCCCGGCCGAGATCGGCACGATCTTTTTGCGCACCAACGACCCGGCGATCGCCAGCATCGGCACGATCATCAGGAACCGGCCGATGAACATCGCCAAACCCAGGGTGCCGTTCCAGAACGGCACGTTGGCGGACAGCCCGGCGAAGGCGCTGCCATTGTTGCCGGTGGCCGAGACGTAGGCGTACAGCGCCTCACTGAAGCCGTGCGGCCCGGCGTTGGCCATCGCGTCCGTGCCGGCGGGAACGACCACCGCCAGCGCGGTGAATCCCAACATTGAAAGCGGCAGGATCAGGATGCCGAGCATCGCCATCTTGACCTCCTTCGCTTCCAGCTTCTTGCCAAGATACTCGGGGGTGCGTCCGACCATCAGGCCAGCGACGAACATCGCGACGATCACGAACAGCAACATCCCGTACAGGCCGGAGCCGACGCCGCCGTAGACGATTTCGCCAAGCATGATGTTAATCATCGGCACCATGCCACCGAGCGGCATCAGGCTATCGTGCATATTGTTGACGGCACCGCAGGATGCGTCGGTCGTGATGGTGGTGAACAACGCCGAATTGGCGATTCCGAACCGGACCTCTTTCCCCTCCATATTGCCGCCTGTGGGATCCACGTGCAGCGCGGCGAAGGCAGGATTACCGGCGGCCTCGGCCCAATAGGTCGTGGCAGTGCCGGCCAGGAACAGCAGGCCCATCACGGCGAAGATCGCCCAACCCTGCCGTTGATTGCCCACCATACGGCCGAACACATTGGTCAAGCCGGCACCGATGGAGAAAATCAGCAGGATTTGGAGGAGATTGGTCAGCGCCGAGGGGTTTTCGAACGGATGCGCCGAGTTGGCGTTGAAGAATCCGCCGCCGTTGGTGCCGAACATCTTTATCAATTCCTGAGACGCGACCGGCCCCTGGGCGATGAGTTGTTTGGCCCCCTCCTGGGTCGTGACTTCGGTGTACGCGTTCAGGTTCTGCGGTACGCCCAACCAGACGAAAACCAACGTTCCGACGATACTGACCGGCAACAGGATGTACAGCGTGCAGCGGGTCAGATCGACCCAGAAATTGCCGATCGTGTCGGCCGACCGGCGCGCGAACCCGCGGATGAGCGCGATCGCCAGCGCGATGCCGGTGGCGGCACTCATGAAGTTATGCACCGTCAACCCGGCCATCTGCACCAGGTAGCTCATCGTCGTTTCCGGCACATAAGATTGCCAGTTGGTATTGGTGACGAAGCTGACCGAGGTGTTGAACGACAGATCGGGCGAGACCGGATCGAAATTCCGCGGATTGAACGGCAGCGCGGCCTGCAACCGTTGCAGCCCGTACAGGGTTACGAAACCCGCGAACGTGAAAGCCAGCATGGCAACCGCGTATGCCACCCAATGCTGCTCGCGGGTTTCATCGACTCCGCTCAGCCGGTACAGCCCGCGTTCGATCGGCCGCAGCACCGGTGTGAGCGGTGTTGGCACGCCTTCGAACACGCGGGTCATGTAGTAACCGAACGGTTTGGTCAGCAGTATGAGCAGAGCGCAATACAATGCGATCTGCAGCCAGCCATTGATGGTCATGGTTCAGGTTCCCTAGGGGTGGCCCGTCGTCAGAAGCGTTCTGGACGGATCAGGGCGTAGACGAGGTAGACCAGCAGGCCGATCGTGACGATCGCGCCAAGCGTCAGATCGAGTGTCATGCCGGTGTCCTCACAAACGGTCGCAGGCGAGCGCGTACAGCACGCACACGCCGAGGAAGGCGGCACCGATCAGGATGTAAAGAATATCGAGCATGGGGAGTCTCCTGGGTGCGATCCAGATAGAACGATCCGCATAGCCATTCGATGTCGGTCGTGACGGACCGGAATATAGACCGCATATAGACGGCAGCCCGAGTCCGCATTGACGCGACTCAAAAATCGAAGTCGGTCGACTTGTCGCTGCTAAAGTAATCCCTCCCGCTGGAAACTCAGCCAGCGGTTCCCCGCGACGATGACATGATCCAGGAGTTTGATACCGAGTGCCGCCGCCGCACGCTGCACGGCCTGGGTCATGGCCAAGTCTTCGCGCGACGCCGTGGGATCGCCGCTGGGGTGGTTATGTACCAGCAGGATCGCCGTCGCGTTCAGTTCCAGCGCACGCCGGACGACTTCGCGGGGATAGATCATGGTCGCGTTGACGGTGCCGCGCACCTGCACTTCGTCGGCCAACAGCCGGTTCTTCGAGTCCATGAACAGCACACGGGCCTGTTCGACCTTCTCGCGCGCCAGCATCGCGATCAGGTAGTCCATCAGCCGCCCCCAATCCTTCAACACCGGCTGTTCCCGCACCTCGTCGCGTAGCAGACGCAGCGCCGCCGCCTGCGCCAACTTCAACGCCGCCGCGCCTGCCTCCCCCACTCCCTCCACCGACAGCAGTTCGGCTGGCGCGGCCGAGACCGACGCGGCGAAGGTACCAAACCGATCCAGAAGCAGGCGCGCCACCGGTTTGGTGTCCCTCCGCGGCAGAGCGAGGAACAGCAGCATCTCCAGCATTTCGTGATCGGCCAGCGCCTCCGGCCCGGCGCGCAACAGGCGCGTCCGCATGCGGGACCGATGCCCCTCGGTCCCGTGCACCATCGTCGCATGGGGCTGTTCGATCGTGTCGAACAGGCTGCCCGCCTCCGCCAGCCCTGTATTCCGTGTCCGCGCGCGCATCGAAGCGCCTCCGCCATCTGCCAAGACGGCGGAGCCTACCGAACAAAGGTTACCAATTAGCTAACGCCGAAGGGGGGTTTGTGCATTCCGGAGGGGGAAAGGGTGAAAATTTCGCACCCATCCTCGGTCACGCCGATCATATGCTCGAACTGCGCCGACAGGCTGCGGTCCCGGGTAACGGCTGTCCAGCCGTCGTCGAGCACCTTCACCTCCGGCCGGCCGGCGTTCACCATCGGCTCGATCGTGAAGAACATGCCGGGTTTCAACACCGGGCCTTCGCCGGGGCGGCCGAAATGCAGGACGTTCGGAGGCTCATGGAAACGGCGGCCGATGCCGTGGCCGCAGAAATCGCGGACGACGCTGAATCGGTGGCTTTCCACATAAGTCTGAATCGTGTGCCCGATGTCGCCCAAGGTCTTGCCCGGCTTCACCGCGCGCACGCCGCGCATCAGCGACTCGTAGGTCACATCGATCAAATTGCGCGCCCGCGTGGACGGCGTGCCGGCGGCGTACATGCGGGAGGAATCGCCGTGCCACCCGTCCAGAATCACGGTCACATCGATGTTGACGATGTCCCCGTTCTCCAGCTTCCGCTCGCCGGGGATGCCGTGGCAGACGACGTGATTGATCGACGTGCAGATGGATTTCGGGAATCCGCGATAGTTCAGCGGCGCGGAAATCGCCCCGCGTTCGGTCACGAAGTCATGGCACAGCTTGTCCAGAGCGCCGGTGGTCACGCCCGGACGCACATGGGCGTGGATCATGTCCAGCGTCTCGGCCGCCAGACGCCCCGCCGCGCGCATCCCGGCGAAATCCTCCGGCCGGTGTATCGTGATGCGCCTCGTGTCGGCCCCGCCGTCCATACAAAAACTCCGTCCACCATATATCTCCGCAACATGCTCATACGGGGCCAGGGTTGCAAGACGGCGGATAGCCAAGCTGCGTTGCGCCGGGTAAATCGGTACCCATGATAATCGACATGCACACTCATGCGGGCCGGCCCCGCCGCACCGGCGATGTGGACCGGTCCGTGCTCGCCACCATGGCGCCGGCCGGCGTGGGCGCGGCCGTGGTGTCCGCCATCGCCGATATCCCGATGATCCGTCGCAATCCGGAAACGAAGCGGCTGGAGAAATTCCGCGACGGCGTCCCCGGGGAATGCATGGACGCCGTCGACAGCTACCTGACCAGCTTCGAAGCCGCCGGCATGCGCATCTCGCGGGAGCCGCACGAGATCCACGTCGACGATCCGTCGCTGGTGCTGGCGATCGAGGGCTGCGACTTCCTGGAAGGCGATCTGGACCGCCTGAACCTGATGGAACAGCGCGGCGTGCGCAGCATCCAGCTGACGCATTATCTGGTGAACGAAACCGGCGACATTCAGACCGAACCGCCCGTCCATGGCGGCCTGACGCCGTTCGGTGCCGACGCCGTCCGCCGCATGAACCGCCTCGGCATCATCGTCGATGTCGCCCATTGCTCCGAGGATACCGTCAAAGGCGTCGTCGCCGCCGCGACCAGGCCGATCCTCTGCACCCATGCCAATCTCAAGGAGCCCGGCCATCCCGACGGGGATCATCCGCGCTACCTCAGCCCCGACTACGCGCGCATGGTGGTCGAAACCGACGGCGTCATCGGCGCCTGGATCGCGGTGCTCTGGCGGGAGAAACTGCCCGGCATGATCCGCCAACTGTTCCGCACCATCGACGCGGTCGGCATCGATCACGTCGGCATCGGCACCGACCTCCCGGCCGGCACCGCCGCGACCGAAATGCCCAACTTCGCTCGTCACCCCGAGCTGATCGCGGCGATGCGGGACCGTGGGATGACGGCGGAGGAAGTGGAGAAAGTCTGCTCCGGCAACTGGCTGCGCGTTTTCCGTAAGGTCCGCGGCGCATGACCAAGGACTCGCAACAGCGCGCCGCCGGCGCGGCGGCCGCTTTATTGGTGGAAAACGACACCATCGTCGGCCTGGGCACCGGGGCCACTGCCTCCTATTTCATCCTCGCGCTGGTCGAGCGGGTGAAGACCGAGGGATTGCGGATCAAGGCAATCCCCACGTCCAAGCGCAGCGATCAACTCGCGGAAGCCGGCGGCATCGAGCTGACCAGCTTCGCGAAAACACGGCGGGTCGATCTGACGGTGGATGGCGCGGACCAGATCCAGCGCGGCACGTTGCATCTTGTCAAAGGCCTGGGCGGTGCGCTGCTGCGGGAGAAAATCGTCGCCGCCGCCAGCGACCGGCTGGTCATCATCGCGGAGTCCGCCAAGCTGGTGGACCGGTTGGGCGGCCCGATCCCGGTGCCGGTGGAGGTGGTACGCTTCGGGTGGGAAACCACGGCCGCCCGCCTCGCGGCGTTCGGTTGCGAACCCAAACTCCGCTGGCCCAAAGACGGGAATGAGCCGTTGGTGACCGAACTCGGCAATTACATTTTGGATTGCGCGTTCCCGCCGATCCTGGACCCGGCGAAGCTGGAGCAGGACCTGTCCCATACGGTCGGGGTGGTCGAAAGCGGGCTGTTTATCGGGATGGCCGACATGGCGATTGTCGGGACCTCGAAAGGGGTGGAGACGTTGACGCTTAAGACCGGCTAGCCGCTTGACGCACCCCGGACCGCGACACCGCGCACGGAATTTTATGCTTCCCCGTCCCCGCGCAAGCAGTCCGCACACCGGGCTGCACCGGCTTCGCCGTATGCGCCTGCACAACCGTCTTATGTTTCAGCGTCACAGGCTCGGCGTGCTTCTTCCCCGCGTCGGCGAAACGGTGCGCGTTCTTGCCTGCCGCGGCATGCCGGCGACCGGCAGCCCGTTCCACCGGTGCCGCCTGCGCCGACGCGATCAAACCATGGCTCGAAGCCCGCGCGATCGCATGCTCCACCGGGATGTCCAACTGCCCGTAACCCTGATCCAGCAACGTCATCATATGGGCGTCGCGCTCCCCGCCGCTGGCCGCGCCCAGGACGACGCCCACCAGCCGCACCCCGCCACGCGTCGCCGAGGTGACAAGATTATAGCCGGACGCCTGCGTATACCCGGTCTTCATCCCATCCGCCCCGGGATACGACCGCAGCAAATGGTCGTGATTGGCGATCACCCGCCGCTGCCACGTGAAGCTCGGGACCGAGAAATACCGGTACTCGTTGGGGAACCCGCTGATCAGCCGCCGCGCCAGCACGGCCATGTCCCGCGCCGTCGTCCATTGATCGGGATCGGGCAGGCCGGACGCGTTCATAAACGTCGTATGCGTCATCCCCAGCGCTCGGGCGCGCAAGGTCATCATCTGCGCGAACCGGTCTTCGGAGCCGCCGAGCATCTCACCCAAAGCGGCGGCGGCGTCGTTGGCGGATTTGGTCACCAGCCCCATGATCGCCTGATCGACCGTGATCCGCGTGCCCGGCACCAACCCGAGCTTGGTGGGCGACATGGCGGCGGCATGCCCTGAGACCGGGACGTATTGGTCCAGCGTGATCCGCCGGTCCCGCAACGCCTCGAACGCCATATATAGAGTCATCAATTTCGTCAGGCTGGCGGGATGACGCGGCGCGTCGGGCGCGGCCGATTGCAGAACCTGTCCGCTCGCGGCTTCCACCACGATGGAACTGTAGCGCGCCGACCCCACCTGCGCGCTGACAGGGGCAGACCACAGGGCGACGAGGGCCACGCCGACGGCAAGCGTCAACAACTCGACGCCGCGGCGCGACCAAAAACTGCGGCGTTGGCACCCGTCGGTTGCCATTTCTGTCCCTCATGCGGCGGTTGAAGCCGAGTCTAGAGTCCGGTGGCCCAGCCTGTCCAGACCGAAATCGCCGAAAAGCGAAAAATCTGAACATGTTACCGCACGTGCCTCATACGTCGCCTCCGATCCGTGGCCTCAAAAGAAATTTTGTGCACCGCAGCATTTTGCCCTTGATCACCGATCCGCCGGGGCCTATATCCGCCTCGTGTTGCAGTGCAGCATAAGAATGATCAACCGGGCACACCCACTCCGACCGCGGTCGCGGCCCGGTTTGCCCATCGGAGAGACTGACATGGCGTCAAAACCCAAAGCGGCCGTCGTCGCCGCACCGCCTCCGCCAGCCGAACCGCCCATCGAAGCGGTGGTCGCGGCAACCGCCGAACCTGTCGTGCCGGAAGCAGTCGCTGCCGAGGCCGAATCCACCGTCACACCCCAACCCGCCAAACAAGGCATGGAGAAAGTCATGAAAACAGCAGAAGAATTCGTCGCGTTCGGTCAAGGCAATGTCGAGGCCATCGTGAAGTCCAGCCAGATCTGGGTTGCCGGCGTGCAGGACCTGTCCAAGGCCGCGGCTGTCACCGCCCAGGCGCAGTTCGACGAAACCGTGTCGATTTTCAAGGCGATGACCAGCGTGAAGTCCATCAAGGACCTGTTCGATCTGCAGAGCAGCTTCGCCCGCGCCGCCCTGGAAAAGACCGTCACCGAATCCAGCAAGCTGACCGATGCGTCGCTCAAGCTGACCGAGCAGGCGCTGGCCCCGATCACCGCCCGCGTGACCACCGCGGTCGAGACGTTCGGCAAGGCCGCCTGATCCTTCAGGCTGCCAATCGGGTCCGGATCGGCCCGCAAGGTTCCTCCCCCAGACGCGGACCGATCCGTTCGACGAAGGCCCGGGCACATTGCCCGGGCCTTTTTCGTGCGTACGCGCCTCCGCTTCAGGTTGCTATTTCCCACCGGCCAACGCTTCCGATATGCTTCCCTTCGACACCGCCGGTATTGGCCAGAACCGGGCAGGTGTGCCTAAGATCGCGGCGAATGGATGCGGACAAACGATGAGCGATAACGACAGACGCGGTGGAGGCAATTCGGACAGCCCCAACGTCGGCGTAGTGGTCAGGGCACGGCCCAAGACCCGCAAACCCGCCATGTACAAAGTCCTGATGCTGAACGACGATTACACGCCGATGGAATTCGTCGTGCATGTGCTGGAACGCTTCTTCCAAAAGAACCGGGAAGAGGCCACCCAGATCATGCTCCACGTCCACCGTCGCGGCGTCGGCGTGTGCGGCGTCTTCACGTATGAGGTCGCCGAGACCAAAGTCACCCAGGTGATGGATCTGGCTCGGCAGAATCAGCACCCTCTGCAATGCACGATCGAAAAAGAATGACCGTATCGCCCCAAAACCGGGCCTTCGGAGAGTAGGAGCAGCGCGACATGCTTTCACGGAACCTCGAACAGACGCTGCACCGCTCCCTGGGGCTGGCGAGCAAGCGGCGCCACGAATACGCCACCCTGGAGCATCTGCTGCTCGGGTTGCTCGAAGACACCGACGCCCTGGCCGTGCTGAAGGCCTGCGGCATCGATCTCGAAAAACTGAAAAGCGACCTGGGGGAATTCCTGGATAAGGACCTCGCCGGCCTCCAGACGGAACGGCCGGGCGATCCCAAGCCGACCGCCGGGTTCCAGCGAGTCGTGCAGCGCGCCGCGATTCACGTGCAATCGTCCGGCCGCGACGAAGTCACCGGCGCCAACGTGCTGGTCGCGCTGTTCAGCGAGCGGGAAAGCCACGCCGTCTATTACCTGCAATTGCAGGACATGACGCGACTCGACGCCGTGAACTTCATCAGCCACGGCATCGCCAAGGCACCCGGACGGTCGACCCAGCGCCCCGTCGCCGGCAATCAGCATCCGGATAACGATAAGGAACCCGAACGCGACGAACGCCAATCCGGCGGCAACCGCGGCGCCAAGGGCCAGGAAGCGCTGAACAACTATTGCGTGAACCTCAACAAGAAGGCGCAGGCCGGCAAAATCGATCCGCTGATCGGCCGCGATCTGGAAATCGAACGCACCATCCAGATCCTCTGCCGCCGCACCAAGAACAACCCGCTGTATGTGGGCGATCCCGGCGTCGGCAAGACCGCCATCGCGGAAGGCCTCGCCAAGCGCATCGTCGAAGGCGACGTGCCGGAGGTGTTGCTGAAATCCACCATCTTCGCGCTGGACATGGGGTCCCTGCTCGCCGGCACCCGCTACCGCGGCGATTTCGAGGAACGGCTGAAGGCGGTCGTGAACGAGCTGGAGAATCTTCCGGGCGCGATCCTGTTCATCGACGAAATCCACACCGTGATCGGCGCCGGCGCGACGTCCGGCGGCGCGATGGATGCATCCAACCTGCTGAAGCCAGCTTTGGCATCGGGCAGCCTGCGCTGCGTCGGCAGCACCACCTACAAGGAATTCCGCAATTATTTCGAGAAGGACCGCGCTTTAGTCCGCCGGTTCCAAAAGATCGACGTCAACGAACCGTCGATCGAGGACACCGTGAAAATCCTGCGCGGCCTGAAGCTGAATTACGAAAAGCACCACAAGGTCGAATACACCGAAGAAGCGCTGCGGGCGGCGGTGGAACTGTCGGCCAAATATATCCACGACCGCAAGCTGCCGGATAAAGCCATCGACGTGATCGACGAAGTCGGCGCGTCGCGCATGCTGGTGGCCGAAAATCTGCGCCGCAAGATCGTGACCTTGCGCGACGTCGAGGAAATCGTCGCCAAGATCGCCCGCATTCCTCCAAAGAGCGTGTCCGCCGACGACAAAGAAACGTTGCGGAACCTGGAACGCGATCTCAAGGCCATGGTCTACGGCCAGGACAAGGCGATCGAGGCGCTGGCCGCCGCGATCAAGCTGGCCCGCGCCGGGCTGCGCGAACCGGAAAAGCCGATCGGCAACTATTTGTTCTCCGGCCCCACCGGCGTCGGCAAGACCGAGGTCGCGCGCCAGCTGGCCTCGATCATGGGGATCGAACTGATCCGCTTCGACATGTCGGAGTATATGGAACGTCACTCGATCTCCCGCCTGATCGGCGCCCCACCGGGCTATGTCGGGTTCGACCAGGGCGGCATGCTGACGGATGCCATCGACCAGCACCCGCACGCCGTGCTGCTGTTGGATGAGATCGAAAAGGCCCACCCGGATCTGTTCAACATCCTGTTGCAGGTCATGGATCACGGAAAGTTGACCGATCACAACGGCAAGGTCGTGGATTTCCGCAACATCGTCCTGATCATGACCACCAACGCCGGGGCCTCGGACCTCGCGAAGGAAGCCATCGGCTTCGGCCGCGAAAGCCGGGAAGGCGAGGACGGCGATGCCATCAAGCGCCTGTTCACCCCGGAATTCCGCAACCGTCTGGACGCGACGATCCCCTTCGCCGCGCTGACGCCGGAAATCGTCGGCCGCGTGGTGGAGAAGTTCGTGATGCAGCTGGAAGCCCAGCTCGCGGATCGCAACGTCACCATCGAGCTGTCCTCCGCCGCCAAGGAATGGCTCGCCGAACGCGGCTACGACCGCCTCTACGGTGCCCGTCCGTTGGGGCGCGTGATCCAGGAGTACATCAAGAAGCCGCTGGCCGAGGAATTGCTGTTCGGCAAGCTGGTCAAAGGCGGGTCGGTGAAGGTCACGCTGAAGGACGGCAAGCTGGAATTCGAAACGCTGGAAGCCGCCCCGCCGGCGCTGCCCGGCCCGACCGGGGAAGGCTCGGCCGAGCAGGAGGAACCCGAAACGGTGGGCTAGTTCCCTCCGCATAAGGATTTGCCGCCACTACCGAAGTGCCGCTGCTGCGTCAGCGGCACTTCTCATTTTCGGGTAGCGACACTGGCATCCCATTGGCGTGCCGACATGAATTTTTTCTTTGGAAAATTTATTACATTTGACACCAGACACGTCTTGTCAGGGCATATGACCGTATGCAACAGTCCCCCGTCGGTTACGGAACACCCCGGCCGGCAAAACGTTATCATGGGAGTAGGGACGCATGAGTCAGCCATTCGTCGGACAGGTCGTGGCGGTCTGATTCAATTTCGCACCACAGGGTTGGCTTCTGTGCCAAGGCCAGTTGCTGCCTATCGCGCAATACGACGTGCTGTATACCTTGATCGGCACCACATACGGCGGCAACGGCACGACGAACTTCGCCCTGCCGGATTTGCGCAGCCGCGTCCCTCTCAGCATTGGGCAGGGTCCCGGCCTTTCCAACTACGTTCTCGGCCAAGCCTCCGGCACTGAAAACGTCACGCTGAACCTGACCCAAATCCCGAGCCATACCCACAACCCGATCGCCGCTCCCCCCGCTGCCACGACCGCGACACCGGCCAGCAACACGATCTTTGCTGCGCTGTCTGGCGGGAGCCGGGTCTATGGCAATCCCGTCCCGGCCCCGCCGGCCATTCCGACCCCGCTTGCCGCATCGATGATCCCGACCAGTGGCGGATTGGGGGCGGCGCACGCGAACGTGCAGCCGGTCCGGACGGTTAATTACATTATCGCCTGGGCAGGCCTTTTCCCGTCGGCTTGATGCCGTCCGCGGCTCCCCCCCATCGTCCCGCCGCGGCGCAATCCGGTGCGCGGCTCGCACAAGAAGGATCATACCAATGGCGTCCCCATTTCTTGGCCAGATCACCACGTTCGGCTTCAATTTCGCTCCGCGAGGCTGGTTGCTGTGCCGCGGCCAAATTCTGCCGATCTCGCAATACGCCGCGCTGTTTTCGTTGCTCGGCACCGCATTCGGCGGGAACGGCACGACCACCTTCGGGCTACCGAACCTGCAGGACAACCTCACCGTCGGCCAAGGCCAAGGACCTGGCTTGTCGAACTATGTCATGGGTCAGCCTGCCGGGGCCGCGACGGTTACCCTGACGGCTTCGACGACTCCCGCGCATACGCATTCCTTCGTTGCCGAAGTCGGCGCCCCCCCGCAGACCGGTACTCCGGCCGCCGGCCTTACGCTCGGCCGTGGTTTTAACGCGGGAGGCGCCGCATTGGCCGTCTACACATCGACCGGGACGGCCACCACGCTGGCGCCTACCGCTCTGGGCGCCTCCAACGGGGGTGGCCAGCCGCATAACAACCTGCAACCCATGCTGGGGCTGAATTGGTGCATCGCGACACAGGGCGTCTTCCCAACCCGGTCCTGAGCGAACCCAACGCATCCTATCCCTTTATCGGAACAAGGAATCACCACCATGTCTGAACAGTACATCGGACAGATCGAGGCCTTCGCATTCGGCATCGTGCCCAGGGGTTGGGCAATCTGCGCGGGCCAGCTGCTGTCCATCCAGCAAAATCAAGCGCTGTTCTCGCTGCTTGGCACGCAATTCGGCGGCAACGGCGTCCAAACCTTCGGACTGCCGGACCTGCGTGGCCGGGCCGCCACCGGTTACGGCCTGAGCTATCAGATGGGCACGAAGGCTGGCGAAGAAAACCACACGCTGCTGTCGACCGAAGTCCCGGCGCACACGCACTCGCTTGTTGTGAACAACAACGGTACGTCCGGCGGCACAGCCATTCCGACCAGTGCACTCGTGCCTGGCAGCCCTTATGACGCAGCCTCCGGGACCGCAACGAGTCTCTACGCGGCGTCGACAACGACGCCGACCGTGGCCCTGTCGGCGACCAGTGCGGCAGGCGGTGGGCAAGCGCACAGCAACATGATGCCGTATCTCGCGCTGAACTACTGCATCGCGCTGACTGGGCTGTTCCCCAGCCGTAACTGATCGCGGTGTTTTCGGCTTCCAGGCCGCTTCAGGTGAAAGCGGCCTGGTAATCCTGATGGCCCAATGCGGGGGTATGGATCGGGCTGACGTAGAATTCGAACACCGTGCCCCCCTCGACATCGAAGACGTACAGTCCTTCCGGTAGGATGTCGTCCCGCACGCCGCGGAATATCAGACTGAACGGTTTCCGCTGCGCGACATCCCAGCCGGACCGCGCAACGGAATCGATCGATACCAACGTTAGGCTTCCGTGCCACCCGCGCGGGCGAAATTCCTTTTCGGTGTGCGGGGTAAAGACCTCGGCCGTCAGCACGTCGGACATGACGATTTACGATCCTTATTTCTGAGTGGACAACGATGCATCTTTATGTGCGAATCCCCCGATGATGTCCACCGCGCGCATACCCTGGGAAGGCGGATCTCTGGCCATGCGGCCGGAGGCCGCGGACGGTTCGGACGATGGCTTTCTGTTCGGATTGTTCGCCAGCTTTAAACTGCCCGACATGGCGGCGATGCCGGTCGATACCGCGGTCAAGGAACAATTGCTGCGCATGCAATTCCGTTCCATGAGCCAGTCGTACCGGGCACAATACCCCTCCGCCCGCTTCGAAATTCTGGAATTGGACGGACGCCCGGTCGGCCGGTTGATCACCGACGTGCGGCCGGATACGATTTATTTTCCGGACATCGCCGTATTGCCGGATACGCAACGGTCCGGCCTCGCGACCGCGCTGATGCGGGTCGCGCTGGACGAGGCCCGCCGGTCGGGGGTACCCGGCACCGTCAAGGTACTCGGCAACAACACCGCCTCATTGCGCCTGTGTGCGAAGCTTGGGTTTATCGTCGCCGGGGAGGACCCGCCGTATCTCGACCTGATCTGGCACCCGCCTGCCTGACCGGTGCCGCTACCAGGCGATGTCCTTGCCCTGATAATCCAGAAACGCATGTTTCCGGCCGCCGGCCGAACGGATCATGACATCGACCAGACCGCGCGCGCTTTCCTCTACCCGCACCGGCGCGCCGGACCCGCCCATGTCGGTGCGGACCCAGCCCGGATGCAGCGTCAGGAGCGTCAGGTTCCGCCCGCGCATTTCCGCGAATAACCCGCGGCTGAGGGAGTTCAATGCCGCCTTGCTGGCGCGGTACAGCTCATGCCCGCCGGCGTTCAGCGCGACGCTGCCCATGACGGAGCTGGTGTAGCCCAGCACGCCCGTGCCCGATCGCAGATTCTTCAGCAGCAGCCGCCCGAGCCGGATGGGGCCGATGGCGTTGACGAACATCAGCTCGCCGGTTTCCTCGACGGTCGCGGCGTTGGCGCTGCGGTGGGACGGGCCGGCGACTCCGGCGTTCACCAGAACGGCATCGAACGTGCGGCCGGCCAGGGACGCCGCGAAACCGTCGATCCCGGCACCGTCGGCCATGTTCAGGGCGCGGATATCCACCCGCCCAGGGTTGAGCGCTGACAGCGCCTGTAGATCGGTTGCGGCGTCCGGCGCGCGCGCGGTCGCGACGACATCCCAGCCTTTCGCCAGGAATTCCCGCACCACGCCCAGGCCGATGCCGCGGTTGGCGCCGACGATCAGCGCGAGGGGGTTTTCAGCCATATCCAGATCCTTCCAAACTCACCGAGCGCATTCAACGACGACGGTGCCGATCTTACCACCCTGCTCGACCGATAAATCAGGGGGATCGCATATGGCGGACTTCCAACACTTTCCGTCATGGTCGGGCCTGACCCGACCATGACGAGCGGGGGTGCCAAAGGTCATATGCGATAGCTCTAGCCGATAAATGCGCGGCGGTGGTTTCGTATAGGGGGAACGTTCCGTGCACCGACAGGTTCTTGGCCATCGGCGTGCGCAGCGGCAACTCCGGGTTCCGGGGCCGGCGGGAACAGGTCGTCATGGCAGGCACGAAAACCATCGTGAACAATTCCAGCGCCGCCATATCCGTCACGATAACGTAACATAATGATCGTCGTGGCCTACAACACCGCTAACTACGGTTTCTCGCTGACGGCGCACAACTAGAGCGTGATCGCCGTTGGTGGAAACACATGAAGGCGTGAATCACGCGATCGAACAAAGGGAGAAAGCGCGCCGACCGTTTACGGTCAGCGCGAAATCGCTCAGACGGGTCACTCGTCCATCAGCTTCGTGCGCGCCGCGGCCAGCGCCGCGGTTTCATCCGCCGTCAGGTCACGCGGCCGCAGGTCCAGCCGGTCGAGCGCATCGACGATCGCGCATACCACGACCAGCCGCGTGAACCATTTGTTATCGGACGGCACCACGAACCAGGGCGCGTGCGGCGTGGCGGTGGCGGCGATCGCCTGTTCGTAGACATGCTGGTAGTTGTCCCAATAGGCACGCTCCCGCAGGTCGGCGGTGCTGAACTTCCAGTTCTTGGCCTTGTCGTCCAACCGCTCCAGAAAGCGGCGCTTCTGCTCGTCCTTGGAGATGTGCAGGAAGAATTTCAGGATCACGGTGCCCTGATCGGCGAGATACTGCTCGAACCCGGCGATGGCGCCCAGCCGGCGATCCCAGACCTTTTTTCCGTTCAGTTCCGGCGGCAGATGCTGCTTGTCCAGCAGTTCCGGGTGCACGCGGACGACCAGCGTTTCCTCGTAATGGCTGCGGTTGAAGATGCCGATCCGGCCGCGTTCCGGCAGCGCCCGTGCCGCGCGCCACAGGAAATCGTGCTTCAGCTCCTCCGGGCTGGGGGCTTTGAAACTGGTGACCGTCACGCCCTGCGGGTTCACGCCCGACAGCACATGCTTGATCGTGCCATCCTTGCCCGCGGCATCCATGGCCTGGAACACGCACAGTACCGACCAGCGATCCTGCGCGTAGAGCTTTTCCTGCAAGGTCGCCAAATGCTCGACGCCGCCGTTCAGCAGCGCCGTGGCGTGCGCTTTGTCGATCAACCGGCCCGCCGTATCGTCCGGGTCCCAATCCTTCAGGCGGAAACCCTTGCCGTCCGTCACGCGGTAGCGGTCCAGCAGCTTGTGCAGTTCCTTGCCCGACAGGTGCTTGACGGGGTTCTTGGCGTCCGATGAGCTCACGCGGGGACCTTCCGGTTGGTTCGGTCGCGCAGTATGCCGCATCCGCAGGTTGAAATGACACCGAAAACCGGACGGGCGCATTCGGTGCTTGCTCATGGGGGGGCAGGCAGACGACAATCGGGTCATGATGCAACGCAGCGCCCTGGCGGAGAACTTCTCCGCTGTCGAACGGGACGATCAGGTGCGCCGGTTCTCCGGCAGCGCCTTCGCCGCGCTCGATCTTGGCACGAACAACTGCCGACTGCTGGTGGGCACGCCGTCCGGCGACGGATTCCGCGTGATCGACAGTTTTTCCCGCATCGTGCGTCTGGGGGAAGGATTGCACCACACGGGGCGCCTTTCCGAGGAAGCGATGGACCGGGCGATGCTGGCGTTGCAGGCCTGCGCCGACCGCCTGTCGCGCCGCCCCGTGCGCAAACTGCGCGCGATCGCCACCGAGGCCTGCCGCCGCGCCAGCAACGGGCGGGAGTTTCTGGCCCGTGTTAAAACTGAAACCGGCCTGGATGTCGGCGTGATCACCAGCCGCGAAGAAGCGGAACTCGCGCTGGAATCCTGCTCCGCTTTGCTCTGCGGCGAAGGCAGCCGAGCACTGTTGTTCGATATTGGCGGGGGTTCGACGGAGCTGGCTTGGGTCAGGCTGACGAAGGGGGAGCCGCAGCTGATCGGCTACGAGTCGCTCCCCATCGGCGTGGTCACCCTGTCCGAACGCTGGGGTAACGCCGGCTTCACCGAAGACGGGTTCGAGGCAATGGTCGACGACGTCGCGTCCATGCTGCTGAAGTTCGAGCAAGTTCACTGCATCGCGCATGAAATCCGCAATGGCGGCGTGCGGCTGCTGGGCACCAGCGGCACCGTCACGACCCTGGCGGGCGTGGTGCTGAAGCTGGAAAAATACCGCCGTCCGGCAGTGGATGGGCTGGCTTTGTCGGCGCAGGACGCGTCCGACGCGCTGGATTTTCTGCGCGACTTGGGGCGGGAGGGGCTGTTGCAGCACCCCTGCGTCGGGCCGGAGCGCATCGATTTCGTGCTGCCGGGATGCGCGGTGTTCGCGGCCATCACCCGGGTCTGGCCCGCCCCCAAAATCGTCGTTGCCGATCGCGGCCTGCGGGAAGGCATGCTGCTGCGCATGATCCGCGCCGACCGGGAACGGCCCCGCAAGGTGTTCGCGACCCGTCCATGAGCAAAACCCCAGGCCTGACGAACGCTCGGAAATTGTCCGTGCGCGTGAAGAAGACCAAAAACCGCACCCCGGCGTCGCGCGCTTGGCTTGAACGGCAGTTGAACGACCCCTATGTCGCGGCCGCTCAGGCGCAGGGTTATCGCTCGCGCGCCGCGTTCAAGCTGATCGAGCTGGATGAGAAATTCCACCTCCTGAAAAAGGGCGCGCGAATCGTCGATCTGGGCGCCGCCCCCGGCGGCTGGACTCAGGTCGCGGTGCAGCGCGGCGCCAAATCGGTGCTGGGGCTGGATTTGCTGCCGATCGATCCGATCCACGGCGCCGTGCTCCTGCAAGGCGATTTCAACGACCCCGAGATGCCGGCCCGGCTGATCGAGGCTTTGGGCGGCAAGGCCGATATCGTCCTGTCGGACATGGCGCCGAACACGACCGGGCATACGGCGACGGACCATCTGCGCATTGTCGGGTTGGCGGAGCTGGCGCTGGATTTCGCTCTGACGGTCTTGAACGAGGGCGGGTCGTTCGTGGCCAAGCTGTTCCAGGGCGGGTCGGAGGGGACAATGCTGACGCTGCTGAAGCGGCATTTTGTGAATGTACGTCACGCGAAGCCGCCGGCGAGCCGGAAGGGGTCGAGCGAGTTGTACGTGGTGGCGATGGGGTTTCGGGGCGGGTCGGACGAAGCCAAAGTTTAGTCGGTCCGGGCAGGTTCGGCTCGTCGCTCGGGAAACGCCGTTATTCTTTCGTCGCCTGCCAACGCAGATGGATAAGCTCAGCTAAAACTGCGCTTGTGGAAGGCCCGCCCAAACCGCCGCAACCCCGCCCATTGTTGCTGCCAATAGGACCCCGTCGCCAGAGCCTCCTCCCCGCCGGGATCCCCCGTCGCGACATACTCTCCCCCGAAATCGGCCGTCCGGAACAGCATGTCCCACCAGGGCAGCACCGCGCCGTAATTGCAGCTCCGGTCGCCGGCCGCCTTGATCCCGTGATGCGCGCGGTGGAACCGGGGGGAGATCAGCAGACGGTCGCCGAACCAGCCGAAGGACAGGCGGACATTGGCGTGCGACAGGCTCTCCACGAAGCGCAGTACGAGGACCAGCAGAGGGAACTGTAGGGGCGGCACGCCGATCAGCACCGCGATGACGCCGAACCAGACGAAGGCGATCGCATCGTCCAGCAAATGGTTGCGGTCGTCGGACCAGAACGTCATCTGCCGTTGGGCGTGATGCAACGAATGCAGCGCCCACCACCAGCGGAACCGATGTGCCAGCCAATGCCGCCAGTAATCGGCGAAATCCAGGATCGCCGCGTATACCAGGAACGTCAGCACCTGCTGCCCCAACAGGAGGGGGAATAGTCGCTCCAAGGTCGGGGGCACCCAGCCATGGTCGGCCAGGGCGCCATTCACCGCCACCTGCGCGCGGTAGAAGAGTACGAACGTCACCAGCGGCAGCACACCGACGCGGGAAATCACCGTATACAGCGCGTCCACCCAGACGGCGCTGCTGTCGGGCCAGCGCTCGACCGGACGCCAGCGCTCCAGCGGCAGGCACACCGCGAAGGTGATCGCCACTTGGCAGGCGCCGTAAACTGCGAACAGCGCCCAGTTGAAGGCGATATCCTCCCAGCTCATCAACCCCAACCGGTACAGCAAGGGGATCAGCAGGTATTCCTGCACCCAGCCGGCGGCGATGCCGAACGGGTCGTCCATCATTTCACCGCGGCGGGCGCCCGCGCGTTCAGATACAGCCCGTGCGGCGAGCGGCCGACATCCACGGTCTGGTAGGAACCCGTCGCGGGGTCGAGCACCGCGACCTTCGCCGCCCAGCGCCGCGTGATCCACAGCTTGCCATCGGGCGCGAAATCGATGTCATCGGGACCACCGGGGATTGCATACGTCCGCATTACTTTCAGCGTCCCCGCGTCAAGCGCCGCCGTCGTCCCGCCGGCCCTATTGTTCACCCAGAGTATCTTACGGTCCGGCGACAGGAACAGGTTATGCGCCCCCTTCCCCGTCTGGATTTTTGTCAATACGTGGCCGGTTGCCGGATCCACTTGGGCCACATAATCGGTACCCATGTCGGCAACCAGCACCTTGCCGTTCAGCCACAGCACACCCGCCGGTGTTTTTCCCACCGGCTCATTCCACTTCACCGCCATCGCGCGCAGATCGATCGCCACCAGCCGGTCGCTGTCCTGCAGGGTCACGAATGCGACGGCGGAATCGGGCGAATACGCGATATGACTGGGCGTCGAGACCACCGGGAACCGCTTGATCAGCTTCATGCTGGCGGCGTCGTAAACATCGATCTGATTTCGCGCGAGGCCGGCAACTGTCAAAAATTTGCCGTCCGGGCTGAACCCCAGCTGATAGGGATCGGCCACCGGCATGCGCTTCTGGATCGCCCCCGTGGCGGGATCGAGGAACAGCATCTCGTTCCCCGCGGTGTCCCCCACCAGCAGGCTTTTGCCATCGGGGCTGAGCACCAGATGATGCGGCTCCCGCGAGACGGGGATACGCCGGACCTCCTGCTGGGTGGCCATGTCGACGACACTGATCGAGGCCCCGGCGGAGTTGATGACGTACACGACCCCGGCGGCACGGGAGGCGGGTGAGAGACAAAGGCAAAGCAGCAGCCCGAAGGTAATTCGCCGCATGGGGGTCACTCCTGTATCCAGGCGTGGCATAGGCGATGGCGGCGGAATCGGGCAAGCGCGGGGTTCGCGGGGCTGCCCCGGCGGAACCGGTCCGAGGGGCCGCGGAAACACGTTTTCGTGATGTCCGGGCGGGCCGATCCGGTTCCCGGCGGGTGCCGTGGGCGCGGCTTCTCGGGTTCGGCGATAAAGCGTTGCCGAAAGGGCGGGCGTGCCGCTAAAGGGTCGGCGCCGCCGGTTAACAAAGGTTAAACGTCTCACGAATTAGACGATTAACCCGCGACGGCGAAAACGGGGCAGAGGACCGATCCGGCCTCGGTTAGGCCGGTCAAACCGCGTTACCTGAGGACACGATGACGGTCACTTGGAGGCTCATCAGCGCTGACGCGCAGGCTGCCATCTCGGTCCCCCCGCTGGTAAACGGCGGCGATTTGTTCAGCACGCCCGCGCTCCAGACGAACGGCACCGTCATCGAGTCCGCTGGCGCCACGACCCTGATCGCGACGCTCGACACTACCTACCTGATGCAAGCGACAGACGGCTCCGGCACGACGCTCCAGTTCAACGGCAGCGCTGTCGCCCCATCCACGTTCGCATCCACCCTCGGGACGCCGATCGGCGCCGAGATCGAGACGTCCGGCCGATACGAGGTCGCCTGGAAGAACACCACGACCGGCCTCTACAGCGTCTGGCTCACGGACAGCGACGGCGCCTATATCGCAACAACGATCGACAACGTAACCGCCACCAACCTGACCCTGGAACAGGCCGAAACGGGCTTCCAGCAGGATCTGAATGGCGATGGCACGATCGGGGTTCCCGGCACCGTCATCGAGTTCTTCGGCGCAACCGCCCTGGTGGAAAACCCAAACGGTACCTTCAACCTGGAAGCCAATGACGGTACCGGCCCGCTGCTCAAGGTCGGTGGCACCCCGGTCGGCGATCCCGCGGCGCTGTCGCCGGGGACACCGGTCGCCGCCGAAATTCAAGCGTCCGGGAGTTACCTGGTCGCCTTCTCCGACGGAACGACCGCTTTCACGTTCTGGAACGTGGACGCCCGGGGCAACTACGCGGGCACCCCGTACGATTTCAACATCTCCGGCACAAGTATTATCGTCGAGAATTTGGAACAGAGTTTCCACCAGGACCTGAACGGGGACGGCGTCATTGGCCTCTCCGGCACCGCGATCGAGTCGGCCGGCGCGACAACGTTGCTGCTGGTTGCGGGCACCTATGCCCTCGAAGGCAGCAATAATACTGGGCCGGCGTTGCAGAACAACGGCGACGTTGTGACCGCCGGCCTTTTCAGCAGCACGATCGGGTCGCCGATCGCGGCCGAAGCCCTGTCGTCCGGCGGATACGAGGTCGCGTGGAAGAACAATACTACCGGGCTTTTCACGATTTGGTACACCGACGCCGCCGGTAACCATACCGGCACCCCTCTGTCCGGCGTCTCCGGCACCAGCTTAGGCCTGGAGACCGCCGAAACGAACTTCCAGCAGGACTTGAATGGAGACGGAACGATTGGCGTGCTGGGCACCGTCATAGAATCGTTCGGCTCGACGACATTACTGAGCCAAGGTGGAAATTATATCTTACAGGCGTCGGACGGCACCGGCCCCACGCTGAAATTCAACAATGCCACGGTCACCGTCGGGCAGTTCGGCGCATGGACACCGATCGCGGCCGAGCAGGTCTCCGGCGGATACGAGATCGCCTTCAAGAATTCCTCTCTCGGTTCCTATATTGTCTGGAACACCGACAGCAACGGCGCCTACACCGCCAGCGCCACCGCGGTCGTCGCCGGGTCGGACTTCGGGTTGGAGACGCTGGAAACCTCCTTCCACCAGGACCTGAATGGCGACGGCACCATCGGCCCGCCGCCGCCGACGGTCGTCGAGGCCTTCGGCGCGACCATCCTCGGCATTTCCGGCAACCAATACGTCATGAACCCCGTGGCCGGCGGCACCGGCCCCGCGCTGAAATTCAACAATGCCACGGTCATCGTCGGGCAGTTCGGCGCATGGACACCGATCGCGGCCGAGCAGATCTCCGGCGGATACGAGATTGCCTTCAAGAATTCCGGCCTCGGTTCCTATGTTGTCTGGAACACCGACAGCAACGGCGCCTACACCGCCAGCGCCACCGCGGTCGTCGCCGGGTCGGACTTCGGGTTGGAGACGCTGGAAACCTCCTTCCACCAGGACCTCAATGGCGATGGCCGCCTCTCGGCCGTGGTCGACCTCGGAACCAGCAGTGCCGATACGCTCAACCTGACCGGCCAAACCGCCGTCACCACCGTCAACCTGAGCAGCAACACCGCCCAGGTCAGCGCCGGCCAGAACCAGCCGAGTCTAAGTTTCATCGGCGCGCCTGACGCGATCACGCTTGGAACGGCGGGGGCGACGATCGAATACGCGCTCGCCCCCACCAGCGGTATCGAAACGATCGCCAATTTCACGCTCGGCCGCGACGAATTGAATATCGACCTCATGGGATTTGCCAGCAGTGTGCTGCAAGCATTCGACACCACCGTCTCCGGCAATGCCGCCATCGCGATTACCAGCAGCGCCGACCGCACCCATGGGATCGTTTTGCTCAACACCACCGGCCAAACCGCGTCCTCGCTGATCGCCGGTCACACCGCCTTCACCGACGGACACGCGCTTATCGGCTAGGCCGGCCCTCGAACACCGCCGCCGCGAACGCCAGCAGCACGCACGCCGGCGTGGAAATCAGCACGTTGTCCGTCACCGCGTGCGCGGCGAGCGCCAGAAACACCAGCCGCATGATCCGCCGCTCCGCCACCGCCAGCGGCAGGGTCCGCAGCCAGATCCAGACCGCGAACATCACGATCAGCAGCACCCGCCCGAGCTGCCCGCCCTCGACCTCGATCCGCAGATATTCGTTATGCGCCGCCCATGTGTGCAGCAGTCGCGCGATTGGGCTGTCGGGGGGAACGATGACGTTGCCCGCGCCGACACCCCATCCGAACCAGGGGGACCCGCCGGTCACCGCTTCGAACATCGGCCAGAGATAGTCGCGTCCGCTCAGGTTCGCCGCGTCGGTGCCGAGCAGGGCGAAGACGCGGACGGAGGAAAGATCGCCCGACACCGCGAGCAGAATCAACGGGGGCACCAGCGCCGCCCCGGCCAACAACAACATCGCCCGCCAACGTCCCGGCACGACAGGTGAGGCAACAAAGGCCAGCGTCGATCCCGTCACCGCCACCGCGTAAAACAGCGGCGCTCGGGCACCCGTCAGCACCAGAATCAGAAAATTGACAGCGAGGAACCCCAACTCGCGCGCCCGCCCATGGCGGTATAGCCGAATGAGCGGCGCATAAATCCCGGTCAGACACACGCTCGCCAGGAACGCGGGATGCCCGAGTCCCGCGAGCCGTAAGCCGCCGCTGTCGATGAACAGCGGGCGCACTCCGGCCGCGGCCAGCACCCCACCGCCCGCCACCGCGACCACCGGGCACCAGCGCACGGCACGCAGCATCGCGTCGGCCCAACGCTCCGGCACGCGGACGAAGCAGAACGCGAAGGGCGCCACCGATCCGGCGACCGACCGCAGGCTGTCGCCCATGGTCAGCCCGGGATACAGCCCATGCGCCAAACCGGCCGCGCCCATCGCGACGAAGGCCCAGGCCGGATTGGCCGGATCGAGCCGCCCGCCCCAGCGCACACCCGCCAGCGCCGCCAGCCCGATTTCCGCTGCCTTCACCACCGCGATGGTGGTCTGGAACGCGGCCGGGTCCACCAGATCGTTGAGCGTCATCTCCAGCGAGCAGCCGGCGATCAGCAGCCATCCCACGCAGAACCCGGTGGTATGGCGCAGCGCCAAAAAACCCAGCGCCGCCGCACCCGCGACACCCAGCACAGGCCAAAACAGCGCCGGCGCGCCGAACGCCACCCCGAACGGGACCGCCAACACCAGAGGAAAACCGAAACCGCGCATGCCCGCGACCATACGGACCAAAGGTTAAGAAACCCTTAACGGCTTCCGTCTTTTCGCGAATCGGTTACGCTGCCGGCAACCGAACAACCAGAGGAAACCGAACCATGACCGCGCTCCGCACCATCGCCACCGGCTTGCGCTTTCCGGAAGGCCCGATCGCCATGAAGGACGGCTCCATCGTCCTGGGGGAGATCGAGCGTCAGACCGTCACCCGCGTCAAACCCGATGGCAGCACCGAAGTGATCGCCTACACCGGCGGTGGCCCGAACGGGCTGGCGGTCGGGCCGGACGGGGCTTTCTACGTCTGCAACAACGGCGGCTTTTCCTGGCGGCTGGAGATGAACCTGATGCGCCCGGCTGGTCCGTCGTCGGACTATACCGGCGGCTGCATCCAGCGGGTCGATCCCGTTACCGGCGCCGTCACCGTCTTGTACGACCATTGCGGCCCGCATAAGCTGCTGGGGCCGAACGACATCGTGTTCGACGGTCTCGGCGGTTTCTACTTCACCGACCTCGGCAAGGCGCGCGCGCGGGATCGCGACTGGGGCGGGGTGTATTACGCGCTGGCCGACGGGTCCTCGATCAAGGAAGTCGCGCACCCCATCCTGACGCCGAACGGTATCGGCCTGTCGCCGGACGGCAAGACGCTCTACGTCGCGGAAACCGAGACGGCGCGTCTGTGGGCCTGGGATATCGTGTCCCCCGGCGTGCTGACCAAAGCGCCGTTCCCGTCGCCGCATGGCGGGCGGATTTTGGCCGGTCTGGGCGGGTTCCAGCGGTTCGACAGTCTGGCGGTGGATGCCGAGGGCAATATCTGCGTGGCGACGCTGGTGAACGGGTCGGTCAGCGTGATCTCGCCCAAGGGCGGGCTGATCCGGCAGGTGCCGATGCCCGACATGTTCTGCACCAATATCTGCTTCGGCGGACCGGATATGAAGACGGCCTACATGACGCTGTCGGGGACGGGGCAGTTGGTGGCGATGGATTGGCCGGAGGCGGGGTTACGTTTGGAGCATGAGGGGTAATTCGGGATAACGGGCGCACAACCGCCAAGAACGGCGTACTCGGAGGTGGCTGCGTGCTGAACCCCAATCTGAAAATATACCTTGCCGTCCTCGCGGCGTTATTCGCGGTCGTTGTGCTGTTCGCCGACAGGAACATCGCACAAGGTACCGGGTTGATCGTCGCGACATTGGCCGCCGGTGCGGGGTGGCTGATACGGGATGTCATCGACGGTCAGCGAACCCTGATAACCATGTGTCAAGCATACGCGGCGTTGGTCGAGGCGCATTTCGAGGAGGTGAGCGCCTGTTTTTCGGATGAAGAATTGGCTCGCCACCTTCAGCTTGCCATCGCCATTGCCAATGGCGATGAGCCGGAAACCGTCTCACTGAAAGGCGTGGACCCGTTTTCATTATTACCTGACGTGAGGGGTAACCTGCATCTTCTCTCCCCCGAGACAGTCCGTTACCTTTGGAAGTGGCAAGCCCGTGGACGCGACATGTTCGCGATTTACGATTTGCTGGGTACCATGGCATTATCTGCCGTCGGCCACGTCAGATTGGAAGCCCATTTCAGTTGGATCAAACAATACCGTGACGAGTATAGGGACATCGGCTACACAGCCTTACGATACTTGGCGAAGGATGCGCCCAATTTGAAGATCAATTTCTGTAAACACGAGCAGGCGGGAGCTAAACTAGTCTCCACCGACATGTAGCCGTTTGTCGCTTTCGGGTAACTCGTCCGTACTCTTGCCAGGATTCGATCAAGAGCCACTGTCATCCGCTACTGTCAACGGAGCGAGGGCCACAGGAAACTATGGCTTGGGTATGATCACGGTTTTCTCTCCTTCACGCATACCATCGGTATAACCCGCTCCCCCTCCGAAAGCAAGAAACGGCCGTCGCTAAACATGGGTATCCCATGCGTAGCAACGGCAGAAAAGGCGCCGCGAAGCGTCCCAGCCAATCAGCCCGGAGGCGCGACCGTCAAACGCCCCTCGACGCCATGCTTCTTGATGAAGCCGCCGACCAGACCGGACGCCTTCGCCTCTTCCACGAACGCCGCCAGCCAAACCGCCGCTTCGGCGTTGGCCTTGCTGGTCCCGATCGCCTGCTGCACGGCGGCAAATTGCCCGTCCAGAATGCGCGAGCCCGGCAGCTTGGTGACATCGGTCAGCAGCGCGGGGCGCAGGCTGGCCAGCGCATCCATCTTTCGATCGACGAACTGCTGGAACGCCGCCGGCCCGCCATCGGCGCGTATCAGTTCCGCCTGATGGATATTGCGCGCCAGCCACAGCTCGTACGCGCTGCCCTTGGAGACGGAGATGCGATTGCCCGGCTTGTCCACGTCCGCGATGGACTGGATCGCCGATCCGGCGGGCACGAGATACGTGGCCTCGATTTCCGCATACGCCGCGGTGAAGGAAATCTTCTGGGCGCGCTGCGGTTCGGCGCCGATATTGCCGATATCCCACGTATCCGTCCCCGCCGCGTCCGCCAGTTCGCTCGGCTTGGCATAGGGCACGAAGCTCACCGGCACGCCCAGGCGTGCGGCGATGGCGCGCGCCATGTCCGGCGAAACGCCGTCCGGATCGCCGTTCGGGGCCTTGCCGGTCACGAGCAGGAAATTGCCCATGTTGATGGCGGCGCGCAGCACGCCATGCGGCGCGAGCTGAGATTTCACGATGTCGGACATGGCGGACGTTCCCGTTGGAGGTTAGGTGGCCAGTCTATTTGGAAGGACCCCTCCCCGGCAAGCCAGGAGCTGCCGACCCACGCACAACCGTTGCGTGTGTAACCGAATTTATTTTCTGCGCTGGATAAACGGCTAAAAATTTGCAATTGTTACCATGGGTTTTCCGGGATCGCGTATCACATGGGCCAACGCGCCCTGACCGATAGCTCAGACGTGCAACGCCGGCGAACGGAGACGAATAAACCCATGAGCGACCAGAGCAGCGAACGCCGGATCGGCCAAACCTATCTGAACACCATGGCCGGAGACATCGGGCTGGATACATCCGACAGCAGGGCTTCATGGTGGTCGCCGATGCCCCCACCGGCATTCTGGCCGGCAACCCGGCGATTGCCCCGCGGTCTTCCAACGAAATCGTGTTTATCGACGGCGCTGTTTCAAACGCGCAGCTTCTCGCCGCCGGGGTGAAACCCGGCGTGGAGGCGGTGATTCTCGATCCAGGCCAAGACGGCGTGCGGCAAATCGCGGCGTATCTGACCAGTCACGGAACCCAGGATCTCGCGGCCATCGGCATCGTGTCGCATGGCGCCGATGGGGTGCTGTTTCTCGGTTCGGCGGTGCTCGATTCCAGCACGATGAACCAATATGGCAGCGAGCTGACCCAGATCGGCGCGGCACTGCAATCCGGCGGCGGATTGCTGCTCTATGGCTGCGATGTCGCCCAGGATGCCGCCGGGGTCGCGTTCATCGACCAGCTATCCGCCGCGACCGGTGGCGCCAGCATCGCCGCCGCGTCGCATCTGGTGGGGGCCGCCAGCCAGGGCGGCAGCTTCGCGCTGGACGTCAACGTCGGGCAGGTCGCCGCACCCTCACCGTTCACCGCCGCGGCGCAGGCCAACTTCGCCGGCGTGCTGCCGACCGCGATCAACCAACTCTATTTCGCCGTCAGCAACATTACGCCGACAAACACGGTCAATCGTGTCAACCGAATTGGGGTCAGCGGCGCGACGACCATTGGGACCGCGACCGATCTGATCGACGGCAGCCAAGCCACTTTCGGCAACGGCACCACTGTCATTTCGCTCCCCGGGGTCGCCGTGGATCCGGCCCTCGGGAAGTTCTTTTTTACCGACACCAACTCCAACGCCACCTTCAACAAAATTTACACAGGCAACCTGGCCAGTCCGGGTACGGTGACCGCGATTGTCAGCACGCCCACCAACACCACGCAGCTACAGGGTCTCGCGATCGACCAACCGAACGGCAATCTCTATTACGCGCTGAACAACTCATCCAGCGCCGGCATCGGCATCTACATGGTGCCGGAAATCGGCGGTACGGCTACCCAGGTCGTCGGCGGGTTCACCGTCGCCTCGCACTTGCTGTTTCAGATCGCCCTCGATGTTCCCGACAATCTGGTCTTCTTCGCCGATAGCCCAGGCATCAGCGCGGTCAGTACCTTATGGGCCGGCAATCTGATCAGCCATACCGAAACCGCCCTCGCCACATCGGCGAAAGGCGCCCGGTTGGAAGGCGTCGCATACAACAACGGCACGATCTATTGGTCCACCTTTAACGGGTCGACCATCGCCAACAACAACATATACAGTGCGCCCGTCAGCATCAGCGGATCGGGCTCCCTGACGACAGCCTCGCTCGGCACGACATCCACATTGTATGCTGGCGCCGCCACCGGCAATGGGACCATCGCCAACACCCCGATCTCGCTGGCGGTCGATCCGTCGAGCGGGATTTTATATTCCGGCAGCAATATCGTAACCGCCGGAACCTATCAGGCGATCGTCAATGCCGGCACCGTCACCGGCGGGTCGTCGATGACGACGATCTTCTCCTCCCCATTTGCGGGAACGGCGGCCTCGGGTGCTCCTCTGCTGGCGTTGACCCTTGAAACGACCCCGACCGTCACGGCCAGCGGCACCGCGAGCTACGTCATCGGCGGTGCCGCCGTCGCGGCCGATGCGACCGCTTCGGTCTCGAACCCCTCCGGCTTCAACCTCGCCAGCGCGACGGTCGCGATCACCGGGGGCACCTTTGTCGGAGACGGCGACACGCTGACGGCGACCGTAACCGGGACAAGCATCACCGCCAGTTTTTCCGGCGAAACACTGACGCTCAACGGCAACGATACGCTGTCGCATTACCAGCAGGTGCTGGACTCCGTTCGGTTCAGCTCCACCGCCACCGATCCCAAGAACGGTGGCGCGAACCCGAACCGTACGGTCAGCTGGACCGTCAGCGACGGCGTCATTACCAGTTCCACACCGACAAGCCTGATCGACCTTCGCGTCACGCCGACCATCGCGGTGTCCGGCACCATTGCGTACGGCAACAGCGCCGGGCCGGTCGCCTTGGACCCCGCGGCGACCATCGTCGCGCCGGACAGCGGCGGCGTGCTGAGCAGCGCCACCATCGCGGTCACCGGCGGCGCCTTCCCCAGCGACGGCGATGTGCTGGCGGCCACCACCGCCGGCACCTCCATCGTCGCCAATTACGACAGCGCCACCGGCACCCTGACACTGACCGGATCGGATACGATCACGCATTATCAGGCCGTGCTGCGCTCGGCGACGATCGATACCAGCGGCGTCGATCCCACCAATGGCGGGGCGAACCCCAACCGTACGCAGTCCTGGGTGGTCAACGACGGCGTTGCCGCCAGCAGCGCCGCGACGACGACAGCCAATGGCACGCTGTGTTTCTGCGCCGGCACACTGATCCTGACACCGTCCGGCGAAGTGCCGGTCGAGCACCTGAGCGTCGGCGACAAGGTTATCACCGCGTTCGGCGCCACCCGCACGATCCAGTGGCTGGGAACCGGCAAGGTCCTCGCCACCCGTGGCCGGCGCAATGAGGCAACGCCCATCATCGTCCGCAAAGCCGCGTTCGGCGACAATATCCCGCACAAGGATCTGCGGGTGACCAAGGGCCACGCCTTTCAATTCGGCGATGTCCTGATACCGGCCGAATATCTGGTCAACCATCGCTCCATCCTGTGGGACGACCATGCGCAGGAAGTGCATCTGTTTCATATCGAGCTGATCAGCCACGATGTGCTGGTCGCGAACGGCGCACCGGCGGAAAGCTACCGCGACGACGGCAACCGCTGGTTGTTCCAAAATGCCAACAGCGGATGGGATCAGCCGCCGAAACCGCCTTGCGCCCCGGTCCTGACCGGCGGCCCGATCGTGGATGCGGTCTGGCGGCAACTGCTCGCGCGCTCCGGCCCGCGGACCGGTTTTCCAATGACCGACAATCCCGATATTCATATTCTCCTGGACGGACAGCGGATCGACGCGGCGACGCGGATCGACGACGTGCTGATGTTCCAGCTTCCATCGGGCCGCGGCGACATCCGTCTGGCGTCGCGCTCGGCCGCGCCGCAGGAGCTTGGAATGGCGCGCGACCCGCGCTGTCTGGGCGTGGCGGTATCGCTTCTGGTCGCGATGCAAAATCACCGGATGACGGCGATGGAGGCAGCCGACGACCGGCTGGCCAACGGCTTCCACGACTACGAACCGGACAATTGTTTCCGTTGGACGGACGGTCACGCGTCTATCCCGCTTAGCCTGTTCGCGGCATTCGCCGGCCCGGTGAAGCTGTTGGTGACCATCGCCAGCACAGCGCACTACATCGACGACAGCCCCGCCGCCGCCGCCTGACCCGCACAGGGCTATCGCATATGACCGTTGGCGCCCACGCTCGTCATGGTCGGGCGTGACCCGACCATCTCCCGCGATTTTACGCACCATTGAAAAGGCCGGGTTTTTCGGACGGTGCCCAATTGGCGAGAGATGGTCGGGTCAGGCCCGACCATGACGGAAAATGTCGGAAAACCGCGCTATCGCATATGACCTTTGGCGCCCCTGCACGACATGGTCGGGCGTGACCCGACCATCTCCTGCTATTTACGCACCATTGAAAAGGCAGGTTTTTTCGAACTGTGCCCCATGGGCCTGAGATGGTCGGGTCAGGCCCGACCATGA
>CAITUP010000014.1 GCA_903895595.1 uncultured Acetobacteraceae bacterium
AGGCCCGACCATGACGGAAAGTGTCGGAAATCCGCCATATGCGATCCCCCTGTGTGTGAACCTGATAGGGCTTGTCCCCGGGACCAATACGGGCAGAAAATCGCGAATTTTTGCCCGTATTGGTCCTCTGCACGAGGCCGAGGATGACGGATTGGATCGGCCAATTCCCCAATACAGTGTTCCGGGTACGTTCAAGCGATTGCGCTGGTGCCCGACCGGCAACGGATTGCCCTATGTCGCATTTTGACGGAACATCCCTGCCGTAAGGGACCCGAACGAGGCCCCTCATAGGGGAGTAACAAACCATGAGCGCGACTCTTGTCGTGACTCCAGCCTCGGAAATCACCGCTCGGCTGGACCGTTTGCCTATGACGAAGCATCTGTGGGTGCTGGTTTTACTGATCTCGCTGGGCGGATGGTTCGATACCTACGCCATCTTTTTGACCGGCACGATCGCGCCGGGGCTGTTCGCCGACAAGATCTTCACACCGACCACGGTGGCGTTCTTCGGCTTCACCGGACTCGCATCGTTCATCGCGGCCCTGTTCACCGGGCTGTTCATCGGCACGATGTTTCTGACGCGGTTCGCCGACCGGTTCGGACGTCGGACGGTGTTCACCTATTCGCTGTTTTTCTATGCGATCTGCGCCTGCATCATGGCATTTCAGACCAGCGCGGAAAGCGTGAATTTCTGGCGGATGATGTCGGGATTGGGGATCGGGGTGGAGCTCGTGACGGTGGACACCTACATCTCCGAACTCGTTCCCACCCGCATGCGCGGGCGGGCCTTCGCCATCCAGCAGGCGATCGGGTTCGTGTCGGTACCGGTGGTGACATTCCTGGCGTGGTGGCTGGTGCCGCTGGTGATCCAGGGGATGTCCGGGTGGCGCTGGGTCGTTTGGTTCGACGTGGTCGGAGCGGTGCTCGTCTGGGCGGTGCGCTTCGCGTTGCCGGAATCGCCGCGCTGGCTGGCGCAGCAGGGGCGGGTGGCCGATGCGGAAGCCGTGATGGCCTCCATCGAGGCCAAAGTCGCCGCCGAATCCGGACTGCCCTTGCCGCCGCCCGGCTCCGCGTCGGTCGAAAATCCGCGCCCGGGCAAACTGTCGGAAGCGTTCGAGTCGCATTACCGCAGCCGCACCATCGCGCTGTCGGTGGCGAACTTCTTCCAGACGGTGGGGTTCTACGGGTTCGCCAACTGGGTGCCGACGCTGCTGCTGGCGAAGGGCATCACGGTGACAAAAAGCCTGGAATACAGCTTCATCATCGCCTTCGCCTATCCGCTGTTTCCGCTGATCAGCTCGTTCCTGGCCGACAAGATCGAACGAAAATGGCAGGTGTGCCTGTCCTGCGCGGGGATCGCGGTGTTCGGCATCGCGTTCTCCACCCAGACCGGGGCGGTGCCGCTGATTATCATCGGCGCGTTCCAGACGATGATGAATTCGTGGCTGTCGTATTCGTCGCATAATTATCTGGCGGAGATATTCCCCACCCGGATCCGCGCGAGCGCCGTCGGGTTCGCGTACTCCTGGAGTCGCCTCAGCGCGATCTTCACCGGCTTCGTCATCGCCTGGTTGTTGGGCCAGTTCGGCGTAGCCGCGGTGTTCATCTTCATCGCGGGTGCGATGGGTATGGTGATCCTGTCGGTGGGCGTCTGGGGTCCGAAGACCAACAACCTGGCGTTGGAGGAGATTTCGCACTGACAATCGTATCGGGCGTGGCGGGCAAGCAGCCGCCACGCCGGTTCGGCACAGCCTCTTAATGTTTGGCAGCGGGCTTCGCGGCCGGCTTGGCCGGCGCTTTCGCACCGCCCGCCTGCTGGCCGTTGCAGATTTCGACCGTCGGCGGGATCAGATCCTTCGCCGCCGCGTAAGAGGCGAGGTCGGCGCCGCTGCGCAGCGCCATCGCCTCGGTGAACATAAGGCCGTCGTGCAAGCAGAGATCGCCGCCCAGCACGGTGTGTCCGTCGGAAATGCCGTTGGACATCTCGGTGACGAATTTGTCTTGCTCGAACTGCGCCCGCCCGCCGTAGCGGCGTTTGAACCACGCCGTGACGTATTTCTCATTGGCCGACAGATCGGGCTGGAATTTCCGCACGAAGGCGGCGTAACGGGCATCGTCGGCGCAACCGATCGCAAGGACGCGCAGATGGGTGTTGAGGGCATGCACCTCGAACGCCGCCTGATCGGCTGGCAGGGCGCAATGCTTCTGCGCCAGCGCGGGTTGCGCGGCGATGGCGCCGAGAATGGCGAGAGCGGGCAGATAGCGGCGCATGGCGGTCTCCGGTGGGTCTGACGGCGGGGGGATAGCCTGTGGCGCCGCGCCGCGACAACCCCGGAGTCGGGGGGTATGGTCGCCGCGACGCCGCCGCCGGAGAATCCCCATGCCCGCCGCCAAGAATCTGATCGTCATCATGTCCGACGAGCACAATCCGAAAGTCGCTGGCTACGCCGGCCATCCGGTCATCGAAACACCGCATCTGGACCGGATCGCGGCCGCCGGCACGCGGTTTACCGCCGCCTATACGCCGTCGCCGATTTGCGTACCGGCGCGTGCCAGCTTCATCACCGGGCGGCCGGTGCACGAGCATCGGGCGTGGGACAACGCCATCGCTTATGGCGGCACGCCGCCGGGCTGGTCGCATATGCTGCGCGATCGCGGCCACACCGCGGTTTCCATCGGCAAGCTGCACTACAAGGGGCATGACGGGGACGATTACGGCTTCACCGAGAACCGTCTGGCGATGAACATTACCGGCGGCATCGGGGATGTGACTCATCTGATCCGCGACCCCGACGGGGTGCGTGCGGCGGCGGGCGCCAAGCTGCTGGCGCAAGCGAAGCCGGGGGAAAGCGACTATACGCTGTACGACCGGCAGATCGCCGCCGACGCTCAGGTCTGGCTGCGGGAGACGGGGACGAAACGACACGACAAGCCGTGGGTGTTGTTCGTGTCCATGATTTCCCCGCATTTTCCGCTGACGGCGCCGCCCGAACATTTTTACAAATATCGGGGGCGGGCTTTGCCTCGGCCGAAGCTGTACGACCGCGATGACCGGCCGATGCACCCGTATGTGGCGATGTACCGCCGCAAGTCGCATTACGACGCGCCTTTCACCGGCGACGACGATCTGAACCGAGCGATGGCGGGGTATTTCGGGCTGGTGTCGTTCGTGGATGAGCAGATTGGGAAAATCGTGGCGGCGCTGGACGCGGCGGGGCTGCGGGATACGACGCGGGTGATCTACACGTCGGATCACGGCGACAATCTTGGGACTCGGGGCCTGTGGGGCAAGGCGACGATGTATGAGGAAAGCGCGGGGATCCCCATGTTGCTAAGCGGCGCGGACGTGCCGGCGGGGGCCGCTTGCCGCACTCCGGTGACGTTGTGCGACGTATCGGCGACCATCCTGGACGCAGTGGGGGCGGGCGACGCCATCGCGGAACACGGGCTCAGCGGGACGTCGTTGCTGCGGCTGGCCAACGCACCGGCCGAGGATCGCGCCGCGCTGTCGGAGTTTCATACCTACGGGCCGGACGCGTTCTACATGCTGCGGACGTTGACCCATAAATACGTGCATTATGTCGGGGCACCGCCGCAACTGTTCGATCTGGACGCGGACTCCGAGGAATTGAACGACCTCGGCACCGCCAACAGTGCCGCGGAAACCCGTGCGTCGCTGGAGGTTCGGCTACGCACGTTAGTCAACCCGGAGGAAGTCGACCGTGCCGCCAAGGCGGATCAGGCCGCGATGATCGCTTTGTATGGCGGCGAGCAGGTGCTGCGGGCGAAGGAGCCGGCAGCGTTCACACCGCCGCCGGGGGTAGCTGGGCACTGAACCGGGGTTCGCGGTATATCGCCACTGCGTTATCTGGAGAGAACCATGAAAATCGCCCGTGTGTTGACCGCCGCCGCCATTCTGTGTCTTTTCGGCCTTTCGGCCCGCGCCGAGGACTGCCCGCATGGGGCGCTGGACGCGCGCTATTGCGACCGGGACGGCGATATGGTGGCGGATGCGCCGACCGATCCGAAGCAGTGGCTCGATCCGTCCGTGCTGGTGTTCGCTTACACCCCGGTCGAAGACCCCGAAGTCTATCGCAAGGTGTGGGACGGGTTTCTGCACCATGTCGAAAAGGTCACCGGCAAGCGGGTGCAGTTTTTCGCCGTGCAGTCCAACGCCGCGCAGATCGAGGCGATGCGCGCCGGCCGTCTGCACATCGCGGGCTTTAATACCGGCAGCAACCCGATCGCGGTGAACTGCGCCGGGTTCGTGCCCTTCGCGATGATGGCGTCGAAGGAAGGCGCCTTCGGATATGAGATGGAAATCATCGTGCCCGGCGACAGCGCGGTGAAGTCCGTCGCCGATCTTCGCGGTAAAACCTTCGCGTTCACCGATCCGAATTCGAATTCCGGCTACAAGGCGCCGTCCGCGCTGCTGCGGTCGGAGTTTGGGTTGGAGCCGGATAAGGACTACAAGCCCGCGTTCTCCGGCAAGCACGATAACACCGTGCTGGGCGTGGCGAACAAGGATTACGATGCGGGTGCGGTGGCGAACGCGGTGATGTACCGGATGATGGCACGCGGCGCGGTGGAACGTTCCAAGCTGCGGACGATCTACAAATCGCAGACGTTTCCGACGACCGGGTATGGCACCGTTTACAATCTGAAGCCGGAGCTGGCGGCCAAGGTGAAGGAAGCGTTCTTTACGTTCCCTTGGGATGGCAGCGAGTTGCAGAAGGAATATAAGGGGTCCAGCCCGCCGCAGGAGAAGTTTATTCCGATAACTTACAAATCCCATTGGGAGGTGGTGCGTAAGATCGATGCGGCGATGAACGTTTCCTACGCTTGCAAGTAGACCCATGCTGCGTCTGACCGGACTGACGAAACGCTACGACCGGGGGGATCCGGCGCTGAACGGCGTCGATCTGGTGGTGCCGGACGGGGAAGTCGTGGCGCTGATCGGGCCGTCCGGCGCCGGCAAAAGCACATTGATCCGCTGCACCAACCGCTTGGTGGAACCGACCTCCGGCAGTGTCGAGTTGGACGGAGAGGTCATTACGGCCCTGTCCTCGGCGGGGTTACGCGTCGCACGCCGCCGCATGGGGATGATCTTCCAGGAATTCGCGCTGATCGAGCGTCTGACGGTGATGGAAAACGTCCTGTCGGGCCGCCTCGGTTATGTCGGGTTCTGGGCCAGCTGGTTCCGCCGGTTTCCGCCGGAGGATGTCAGGCAGGCGTTCCATTACCTCGACCGCGTGGGTCTGGCGGGATTCGAGAACAAGCGCGCCGACGCTCTGTCCGGCGGGCAGCGCCAACGCGTCGGCATCGCGCGCGCCTTGATGCAGTCCCCTGCCCTGCTGCTGGTGGACGAACCGACCGCGAGCCTCGATCCGCGCACGTCGCGCCAGATCATGCGGCTGATCCTGGAATTATGCGGGGAACGCGGGCTGGCGGCGATCGTCAATATTCACGATGTCGCTTTGGCCCGAGAGTTCGCCCATCGCATCGTCGGGTTGCGCAAGGGCGTCGTGGTGTTCGACGGCAAGCCCGAGGCACTGACGCCGGATGCGCTGACGACGATTTACGGGTCGGAAGAAACCGATGCCTGAGTATCCCGACGTCTGGCGCAAGCCGCCGTTCATCGCGTCCGCCTGGCTGCGCTGGGGGATCGGTTTCGCCGTGGCACTGTATTTGGCCACCGCGATCGGGTCGGTGAACATCAACTGGGTGCGGCTGTCGGTCGGACTGCCCCGGGGCTGGCGGTTTCTGACCTCGTTCTTCCCGCCGGATTTCCTCTCGCGCGGCGACGAAATCCTGGAGGGGCTGGAGGAAAGCCTCGCCATGACCGTCACCGCCACCGCGGCGGGTGTGGCGCTCGGGATTCCCCTCGGGCTTGGGGCGGCGCGGAATTTGGCGGCGCGGCCGGTGTATCTGGTGTGCCGCACGATCATCGCGGGATCGCGCACCTTGCAGGAGCTGATCGTTGCCATCTTCTTCGTGAAAATGTTCGGCTTCGGGCCGTTCGCGGGGATGCTGACGCTGACATTTTCCTCGGTCGGGTTTATCGCCAAGCTGATCGCGGAACGGATCGAGGCGGTGGACACCGCCCCGCTGGACGCCATCCGCTCCACCGGGGCGTCGTGGCTGCAATGGGTGAATTACGCGATCCAGCCGCAGGTGATGCCGCGTCTGGTGGGATTGTCGTTGTACCGTTTGGATATCAATTTCCGGGAATCCGCCGTGCTGGGCATCGTCGGCGCGGGCGGGATCGGGGCGACGCTGAACACGTCGCTGGACCGCTACGAATACAGCACCGCCGCCGCCATTTTGCTGTCGATCGTCGCGATCGTGCTGGTGGCGGAATACGCCAGCGGATCGATCCGGGAACGGTTGCGGTGACCCAAGTCTGGCGCCGCCGCACGACCAAGGCGCAATGGGCCATCTGGGCCGGGTGGATGATCGGCACACTGATCGTCGCACAGGGCTGGCACTTTATCGCCGAGGCAACACTTTGGGACTTCGTCTGGGACGCCCCCACCCAGGCCGCCGATATGCTCGGGCGCATGGTGCCGCCGCGCTGGTCCTATGCCCCCGCCATCGTGAAACCCCTGTGGGACACCGTGAACATCGCCACGCTGGGCACGCTGCTGGCGATCCTGATGGCCACACCTATCGCGTTTTTAGCGGCGCGCAATACCACGCCCCAAGCAATTCCGCTGCGGCCGGTGGCGCTGGGGGTGATCGCGGTGTCGCGGTCGATCAACACGCTGATTTGGGCGCTGCTGCTGGTCACCATTGTCGGACCCGGCATGCTGGCGGGTATCCTGTCGGTGGCGCTGCATTCCATCGGGTTCTTCGGCAAGCTGCTGTACGAGGCCATCGAGGAAATCGATCCCGCGCAAACCGAGGCCATCGCGGCGACCGGCGCCAGTCAGGCTCAGGTTTTGGCGTATGGCGTGGTGCCGCAGGTGATGCCGACATTCGCCGGAGTTTCGGTCTATCGCTGGGACATCAATATTCGGGAATCCGCCGTGCTGGGCATCGTCGGCGCCGGCGGCATCGGGTTGCAGTTAAACGCCTCGGTCAGCCAGCTCGCTTGGCCCCAGGTGACGCTGATTTTGATAGCGATTTTGGGGGCGGTGGCGGTTTCCGAGTGGTTGTCGGCGAAGGTGCGGGCGGCCATCGTTTAGGCTTGCGTCATGGTTGGAGCGAACTCCAACCATGACGGTTTCGGATCAGCCGCCGTAATAGACGTTGTCGCCGAGGTCCTTCATTTCCAGGATCGCGGCGTCGGCTCGGCCGGTGGGGGCCTGCATCAGGTGGGCCTCGGTCACTTCGGCCACCACGATGCTGTGATCGCCCAGTTCCAGCACTTCCTTCACCACGCACTCAACGGCGCCAATGGCGGAATCCAGGATCGGGCAGCCGTTGGCGCCGTTATGGAACTTCTGGCCGGACAGCAGGCCATTTTCGACTTTCGCCGGTTTGAAGAACGTGAAGGCGGCGCCTTTACCGTCCTTGCCGAGCATGTTGAGGGTGAACTTGCCGGTACCTTTGACGACGGTGTGGGCGCCGGAATCGGCCTTGACGCCGACCACGACCAGCGGCGGGTTGAAGGACGACTGGGTGACCCAATTGACGGTCGCGGCACCCACGTTGCCTTTGCCGTCGTCGGCGGTGAGGATGTAGATCCCGTAGGGGATCATGCGAAGGGTGGTTTTCTTGGCGTCGGCGTCCATGGCGTCCTCCTGAGGTCGGTTTAACAGGAGGTTACCTTTGGACGCCGCGTTTGCCCAGAGGGGCTTGGGCTGGGTCAGACCGCCTCGGTATCCAGCGCGTAGCCCGCGGTGCGAACCGTGCGGACCAAATCAAGCTCACCCTCGCCGTTGATCGACTTGCGCAGGCGGCGGATGTGGACGTCGACCGTGCGGGGTTCGACATGGATATCCGGGCCCCAGACCGCGTCCAGCAATTCTTCCCGCGTGAACACCCGACGCGGGTGTTGCAGGAAAAACTCCAGCAGGCGGAATTCCGTCGGGCCCAGCGGAATGCGGCGTTCGTTACGGGTGACGCGGTGCGTGGCGAGGTCCATTTCGATGTCGTGGAACGCCAGCTGGCCCTTCACCGGCACGGTGGACGAACGGCGCAGCAGCGCGCGCATCCGAGCCATCAGGGCTTCGATGTTGAACGGTTTGGTGACGTAATCGTCGGCGCCAGTGTTCAGCGCGCGCACGGCGTCCTGGTCCTCGGTCCGGGCGGTTACCATGATGACCGGTAGGTCGCGTGTGTTCGGACGGCGGCGGAGCTGGCGGCAGACCTCGATGCCCGACATCGTCGGCAGCATCCAATCCAGCAGCACCAGATCGGGTTTCGTTTCGGCGATGCGGGTCAGCGCTTCCTGGCCGTCGGCCGCTTCCTCGACGCGGAAGCCTTGCTTTTCCAGGTTATAGCGCAGCATCGTGGCGAGCGGCGCCTCATCCTCGACCACCATGATCAGGGATTTCGGCAGGCTCGAAAGACCGTCGGGCATGGGTCGTCTCCTGAATTACTCTTTCGGTCGCACAACGGCATAGGCCGACGTATCGCCCTTCGGTCGCATGTCCGGCAGAACTTCGCCGCGCACGGCGTAGTAGACCGTTTCCGCGATATTGGTGGCGTGATCGCCGATCCGTTCCAGATTTTTGGCTATGAACAGCAGATGCGTGCACGGCGTGATGTTGCGCGGGTCTTCCATCATATACGTGATAAGCTCGCGGAAGATCATATTGTACAGATCGTCCACGGCCTGATCTGACCGCCACACGGCCACAGCCTTTTCGGTATCGCCCGCGTCGACCGCGTCGATGATCGACTTTAACTGTTCCTGCACCAACCGCAGCATCTGGCCAAGGCCCGTCAGCGAAAACGGTATCGCGAACTGGGACAGCACGACGCTGCGCTTGGCGACGTTGGCGGCATAATCGCCGATGCGTTCCAGGTCGCCAGTCATCTTCAGCGACGCGATGATGAAACGAAGATCGGACGCCATGGGCTGGCGCAGCGCCAGCATGCGGATGACAAACTGCTCGATATCGCGCTCCAGGGAATCGACCTTCGCGTCGCCTTCGACCGTTTTCGTGGCGATTTCGTTATCGCGGGTCAGAATGGCCTGTGCCGCGAGCGCAACCTGATTTTCCACGATGCCGCCCATTTCGGCCATCATCGCGCGCAGTTTTTTTAGTTCGGTATCGTAGCTCTTGACGAGGTGTTCGGGTGAATCCGGCATGATGTTTGTCCCCCTCAGCCGAAGCGGCCGGTGACGTATTCCTGGGTGCGCTTTTCCTTGGGCGCGGTGAAGATTTGTTCGGCGGGGCCGACCTCCACCATTTCGCCCAGATAGAAAAACGCCACCTGATCGGCGCAGCGGGCTGCCTGCTGCATGTTGTGGGTCACGATCGCGATGGTGAAATCGTGCTTCAATTCGTCGATCAGCTCTTCGATCTTCAGCGTGGAGATCGGGTCGAGCGCGCTGGTCGGTTCATCCAACAGAATGACTTCCGGCCGCACGGCGATGGTGCGGGCGATGCATAGGCGCTGCTGCTGGCCGCCGGACATGCCCATCGCTGGGGTGTTCAGCCGGTCCTTGACCTCGCCCCAGAGGGCAGCGCGGGTCAGGGACCATTCGACGCGTTCGTCCATCGCGGCCTTGGACAGTTTCTCGTGCAACTTCACACCGAATGCGATGTTGTCGTAGATCGACATCGGGAACGGGGTGGGCTTCTGGAACACCATGCCGATGCGGGCGCGCAGGCTGTTCAGATCGACGCTGGGATCGATAATGTTTTCGCCGTCCATCATCACATTGCCGACCGCGCGCTGGCCGGGGTACAGGTCGTACATCCGGTTCAGGACTCGCAGCAGCGTGGATTTGCCACAGCCGGACGGGCCGATCATGCCGGTCACCTGCTTGTTGGGCAGGTTCAGGTTGATCTGCTTCAGCGCCTTGTGCTCGCCGTAGAAGAAATCCAACTCGCTGATCGCGATCCGCGATTCGTTGATGGCCGAGGAGGAGCGCACCTGCACGCTGCCGTGACTGCCTTCGCTCATCGTAACCTCTGCTGTCGTTGTGCTCATCGTCGCGACCGCCTTATTTGCCGCCGCGCAGCACGAAGCGCGCGACGATGTTGATGGCCAGAACCCCGAAGGTGATCAGCAGTGCGCCAACCCAGGCAAGCTGCACCCAATCCTCGAACGCGGAACCGGCGTATTGGTAGATGGTAACCGGCAGGCTGGCCATCGGTTTGGCCAGACTGACCGACCAGTTCAAATTGCCCAGGCTGGTAAACAGCAGCGGCGCGGTTTCGCCGGCGACGCGGGCCACGGCCAACAGGATGCCGGTGACGATGCCGTCTTTCGCGGCGGGGTAGCAGATGGAAACGATCATCCGCCATTTCGGAGCGCCCAGGGCGACTGTCGCTTCGCGCAGCGCCACCGGCAGCAGGCGCAGCATATCTTCGGTCGTGCGGACGACGATGGGAATGACGATCACCGCCAGCGCGATGCATCCGGCGATGCCGGAGAAGCCGCCGAACGGCGCCACCAGCAAGGCATAAACAAACAGCCCGACGAGAATGGATGGGGCAGACAGCAGCACGTCGGACACGAACCGAACGGCATCGCCCAGTTTCGATCCTGCGGCGTATTCCGACAGATACGTACCGACCATCAACCCGATCGGCGTGCCGATGGCGGTGCCGAGGACAGTTTGCATCAAGCTGCCGACGATGGCGTTGAGCAAGCCGCCATGCGATCCCGGCGGCAGGGTGGATGTCGTAAAGACTGTCGGGCTTAAACCGCCCAGGCCGCGGATCAGCAGCGTGAACAGGATCGAGGCGAGAAACACCAAGCCCAGACCCGTCGCGGTCACACACAGCACCTTGACGATCCGGTTCGTCCGGTGGCGCCGGCGGCCGAGCGCTTCGGCAGCGGCGTGGTTTTTGGCGGCGCCGGGCACGTTGCCCGACGTCATGACGGTCGCGCTCATGCCTTGGCTCCCGGTTTCAGCAGCATCCTCGAAATCGCGAGCACGATGAAGGAGATCACGAACAGGATGAAGCCCAGCGCCAGCAGCGACGAAAGCTTGAGGCTGCCGGACTCGCTTTCCGGAAACTCCAGCGCGACGATCGAGGCGATGGTGTTGCCGGGGCCGAAGATGGTGTGGGCGATGCGGTTGGTATTGCCGATGACGAACGTCACCGCCATCGTCTCACCCAAAGCGCGCCCCAGGCCCAGCATGATGCCGCCGACCACGGATATGCGCGTGTAGGGGATGACGATGGAGCGCATTACCTCCCACGTCGTGCAGCCGAGTCCGTAGGCGGATTCCTTGAAGACGGGGGGCACGGTGTCGAACACATCGCGCATCGTGGCGGCGATGAAGGGAATGATCATCACGGCCAGGATCATCGCGGCGGTGAAAATGCCGGTGCCGAAGGGCGGGCCCTGGAAAAAGGCGCCGACCAGCGGCAGCTCGCCGAGGTTGTCGATGATGAAGGGCTGCACGTATTCGGCCATGATCGGGACGATGACGAAGAAGCCCCACATGCCGTAGATGATGGACGGGACGGCGGCCAGCAGCTCGATCGCCGTCCCGACGGGGCGGCGGAGCCACGCGGGCGCCAACTCCGTCAGCCAGAACGCGATGCCGAACGCGAGCGGCACCGCCATCAGCAGGGCCAGAACGGCGGTCACCAGCGTGCCGAAGACCGGCACCAGCGCGCCGTAATCCTCCTGCACCGGATCCCAGTTGTCGGAGGTCAGGAAGGAAAGTCCGAACTGCTTGAAGGCCGGCAGGCCTCCGATGAACAGCACCACAATGATGCCGCCGAGCAGGACGAGGACAAAGAGGCCGGAAAACCGGGCCAACCCTTCGAAAATGGTGTCGCCCAGATTGCTCGGGCGCTTCGTTGTGGCGTGCGACAAGGACTTGATCCCGGGCCGGAGAAGGCCCCCTCCCCGAGGGGAGAGGGTTCAGGCGTATCTTAGTAGATCGGCTTGCCATCCGGCGACATCACTTGGCTGTGCCAAGCGGCGCGCACCACGGTCTGCACCGCTTCCGGCAGCGGGATGTATTCCAGGCCGCTCGCAAGCGCCGCGCCATTTTTGTAGGCCCAGTCGAAGAACTTGATGACGTTGGCGCTGCGCACCGGATCCTTCGGATCCTTCGGCAGTTCGATGAACGTCGCCGACACGATCGGCCAGCTGGTGGCGCCGTCGCGGTCGATCAGATCGACGGCGAAGTTCTTGGCGTTCACCCAGTCGCCGGCGGAGGCCGCGGCGATGAACGCGCTCATTTCCGGCTTCACGAAATGACCGGCCTTGTTGCGCAGCTGAATGGTGGTCAGCTTGTTCTGGGTGGCGAAGGCGTTTTCGACATAGCCGATGCCGCCCTTGGTGTTGTGCACGGTCGCGGAGACGCCGTCGTTGCCCTTCGCACCCGCACCAGCCGGCCATTTGACCGAAGTCGCGGCGCCCGGGCCGGCTTTCCATTCCGGGCTGACGGCGGAGAGGTAGGAAGTGTACACGAACGTCGTGCCGGACCCGTCGGCGCGATAGACCGGGGCGATGGCGAGGTTCGGGAGTTTCACGCCCTTGTTCATCTCGACGATCTTGGGATCGTTCCACTTGGTGATCTTGCCGGCGTAGATCTCGGCCAGCATCTCGCCGGATATCTTCAGCTGGTTCATCGCCACGTCCGGCAGGTTCACGATGATGACCACCGCGCCCATGACCGTGGGGAACTGCAGCAGCTTCCCGGTTTCCAGCTTCTCGGCGGACATCGGGGCGTCGGAGGCGCCGAAATCGACGGTGCGCTGCAGGATCTGGTTCTGACCGCCACCCGAGCCAATGGCCTGGTAGTTCAGTTCCAGGCCGACCGCGGCCTTCGCGGCTTCGCCCCACTTGGTATAGACAGGGGCCGGGAAGGTGGCGCCCGCGCCGGTGATCTGCTGCGCCTGGGCTCCAGCCGACACGGCCAAGCCAAGGGCGAGTGCCGTCAATGCGATCTTCATAACCTGTATCTCCTCGAGTCCGCGGTGCAATCCGTGGCGCTGTGTAGGCAGGGGCGGCGTCATTCATGTTTCGGATTTGTGAAGGTATGATGACACCGACACCCAAAAACGCGGATGACCTATGTCAATCGTCCAGATTTTCGGCACAAAATGGCCGGTGGACGCCGCCTTCCTGTCATGCTGCACTGCACCCGAAAGCTCGGAGCCTATGCCATGCCCGCCATCGATCCCGCCCGCCTTTTGGCCGACCTGTACGCCCTGCGCCAGATCGGGCTTTACAAAACCGGCGTCCACCGCCCGACCTACGGTGCCGACGACGTGCGGTCCCGGGACTGGCTGGCGGAGAAACTGACCGCGGCCGGGCTGACCGCCACCATCGACGGCATCGGCAATGTCATCGGCCACGACCCCTCCCCCGGCCGCAAGCTCCTGCTCGGCAGCCATCTGGAAACGCAGAACCATGCCGGCTGGCTGGATGGTGCCATGGGCGTAATCTACGGGCTGGAAGTCGCCCGCGCGCTAGGCCGCGGTATCGATGTCGCCGGGTGGGCGGACGAGGAAGGGCATTTCGGATCGTTCCTCGGCAGCCGGTCCTACAGCGGCCAACTGCCGGAAGACGAGATCGACGGCTGCAAAAGCGTCGACGACGGCACACCGCTGCGGACCGCGCTGGCCAATGCCGGTTTCGCCGGCCAGCCCCGCCTGACGGCCGATCCGGCGCGCTATCGCGGCTACCTGGAGGCGCATATCGAACAGGGCGCCGCGCTGGAGGATGCGGGGAACCGCATCGGCGTGGTGACCGCCATCGTCGGCAGCCATCGGTTCCGCATCGTGTTCGAGGGCCAGCAGAACCACGCCGGCACCACCCGCATGGCGGTGCGCCGAGACGCCGGGGTCGCGCTGATTAAACTGGCGGCGGCGATCGAGGAACGGTTCCCCCAAGTCGCCGGACCGCGCACCGTGTGGACAACCGGGCGGATCACGCTGGACCCCGGCGCGCCAAGCATCGTGCCAGGGCGCGCCGAAATGCTGTTTCAGTTCCGAGATACCGATCAGGCGCTGCTGTTCGCGCTGGAGAACGAGCTGGAAGCGTTGGTGGAAGCCGCCAATCAAGGCCCCTGCCGGGTGACGATCGCCTCGCGCGGGCGGTCGGTGCCTCGAGACATGGATGCGGGGTTCCAGACGGCCTTGGACGCGGCGGCGGAACGACATGCCCCCGGCCTGCACGTCCGGATGCACAGCGGCGCCGGGCACGATGCCCAGATCATGTCGCACGTCATGCCCTCCGGCATGTTGTTCGTCCCCAGCATCGGCGGGATCAGCCATCACTATACCGAGAACACAAGCGACGCGGACCTCGTGCTCGGCTGCCAAGTGTTCGCCGACGCGGCGGCCGCGATTTTGGCGACGGGGTGATCGCCGTGCCCCCGCACCCGGAACCCGTCCTGCACCCGGTTCGCATCGCCGACCTCCGCCCCACCCAGATCACCGTCGGCATGCGGGAGGTCGAGGAAAAGCGTCGGGCGTGGCGGGATAAAGGCGCCAAAGCCGCGACCTTTCTGGGGACCCATATGGTCCCCGTCGTGCTCGGACCCAAGCGGCGGGCCTATATTCTGGACCATCACCATCTGGCACTCGCGCTGCATCTGGAGGGTGTGGAGCATGTGCTGACCTCCGTCGCCGCCGATCTGAGTGCGCTGGACAAGGAAACGTTCTGGTTCGTGCTGGCACACAAGAACTGGCTGCACATTTACGACGCGACGGGCAAGTTGCGCACGCATGACGATATCCCGAAAACCGTAGCCGGCTTGATCGACGACCCCTACCGGTCGCTGGCCGGCGAACTGCGGCATGCCGGTGGCTACGCGAAAGAGACTGTTTATTACAGTGAGTTCCTCTGGGCCGATTATTTGCGCCGCACCGTCCCGGCGAAACTGGTTGCGAAAGATTTCGATGCGGCCCTGCGGCGCGCGACCGAATTGGCCCGCGATGCCAATGCGTCCTATCTGCCGGGCTGGTGCGGCCCCGGCTGAATCGATACCCACCCGTATCGCAGATCGCCTCGGGTCGTGATACGGTCCGACAAAGACCGCACTCGGGGGAGCTGCACATGACAGTCATGGACACGATCAAGGCCACAGCCTCGGAGGCTCGGTCGCTCACGCCCGCGCTGTCGTATGCGGACATCGATCGCGGGCCGCACGACCGCATCCGCAACCGCATGGTTCGCGAAGTGGAGGCGATGACGGTGTTCGCGCTATCCACCGGTATCGGCGTTCCCTCCGACCTTATGGCACAGCTCGACCGCGCTATGGTGGAATCGGACCGCGGCGACACGACGGATACGCCCCGGGCGGACCCGGCGGTGCGCATCGCACTGCTGTCTTCGACGCACGCCGAACTCACGCGCCTGATCGCGCCCGCCAAGCCGGGACCTCTGTTGTTGCTCGCCGAGGACCGCCGCGCCTACCCGTTCTGGAACGGTTTCGGCGCCGTGCCGCTGGTGCGGCGGATGCTCGCGGTGTCCGTTATTTCCCTGATCGTTCTGCTGGGCACAGCGCTATCCAGCCAAGTCAACGCCGAGAACATGAGCAAAGGGCTATTGGGCCTGCAAGGCTGGCCGCTGCTGTGGAATGAGGTGTTCCTGTTCGCCGCCTCCGCGGTGGGTGCCGGCCTGTCCAATCTGCGCCGGCTCGACCGCTTCATCTCCACCTGCACGTACGACCAACGGTTCGACAGCAGCTACTGGAGCCGGCTGGTCATGGGCGTGATCTCCGGCATCCTTCTGGCCCAGGTGTTGTACAGCGCGATTTTCGGAGGAAACGCAAGCGCAACGGCGGACGGGTTCAGCGCGCTCAACCAGCCCATTCTGGCGTTGCTGGGCGGGTTTTCCGCCGATCTGGTGCACGACGTTCTGTCGCACTTCATCGCCACGATCGGCAATCTGCTGGGCACCAAACGGGCCCAGCAACCGCCGTCCCCCGTTGGGGGGACGGAACGGCCGGCAGGCTGATCAGGGCCGCGCGATGTGCCACACGTTGTTCATGAACCCGTCGCCGACCACGTCGCCCGGCTTGGTGTCCTTAACAAACGTATAGAGCGGCTTGCCGCGGAAGGCCCACTGCTTCGCGCCGTCGTCGCGCGCGATCACCGTCCAGTCGCCCGAGCCGGTGGCGGTGCTGGCCATCAAAGGCGGCCAGTTCTCGGCGCATTTGCCGTTGCAGGCCGATTTACCCGCGGCGTCCTTATCGAACGAATACAGGGTCATGCCCTTGGCATCGACCAGCGCCTTGCCCTTGGCGGTATCGGCGGTCCCAGCCGGGGTGGCGGCGGGTTCCGCGCAGCCGCTCAGCGACAGGCCGAGCAGGCCGGCAATGAAAAAACTCCGTTTCAGCATGGTTCGTCTCCTTGGCCAGCCGGGGAAGCACGGCTGGGCTACAGGGCAGACGGTCCGTGGAAGGTTTTATTCCCCGTCAGAAGCGCTCCACCCACGGCCGCAGTTCCAGTTCCCAGGTCCAGGCGGAGCGCGGCTGGGTTGCGACGTGCCAGTAGGACTCGGCGATGGCGTCGGGGTCCAGCAAACTGTCGGGGTTGTCGTTCGGGTCCTGCCGGACGGCGCTGCGGATGCCGCCGTCGATGATGAAATGCGCGACATGCACGCCTTTGGGGGCGAGTTCCCGCGCCATGCTCTGCGCCAGACCGCGCAACGCGAACTTGCCCATCGCGAAGGCACCCGACTGCGGGTAGCCCTTCACGCTGGCCGAGGCCCCCGTCAGCAGGATCGCCCCGCTGCCCCGTGCCACCATGTGCCGCGCCGCCTGTTGCGCCACCAGGAACCCGCCATACGCACTAACGGAAAGCGCTCGGGCCACCGCATCCGGTTCCACATCGGTGATCGGCCCACGGGCGCGGGCGGAGGCATTGTAGACGACGATGTCCGGCACGCCCTGGGTGGCGACGACCACGTCGAACAGGCCGGCGACTTCCTCGGGTTCGGTCGCCTCGCACGCGAACGTCGCGGCGGCGGTCTCGGCGGCGAGGGATTGGAGTTTGTCGGTATTCCGAGCGGCAAGCGCGACCTGGAGGCCGTTGCGGGCGAACAGGCGGGCGAGGGAGGCGCTAAGGCCGGGGCCGACGCCGACAATGAGCGCGGATTTCAGGTCCATGGGTTGGGGTCCTTGCGTGGGGCGACGACCGGGTTTCACGCGGAGGGCGCAGAAGATTTTTGGGGTTACGCCGCAACCACCAGTCCGGAAGCTGCGATCGTGTCTTGCACATCTTCACCCAACCAGTCGCGCAACATGCCTTGCCCGGTCGCGATGTCGCCCGAGCGGATGGAATCCATCGCCTCCTGCCGCAACGCGTCGGCGAATTCCGGTTCCGCGGCGATGCGCGCGCGGATCACATCGTCGAAAGAGCCGGTGATGGCCCTGATGCGTTCAAGCTCCGCGCTTTTCGCGGCGGTAGTCTTGCCAGAAGGTGATCGCCGCATCGATATCTCGCTGTTGCCGCCGTTTGTCGCCGCCGATGAGAAGGAGGATGATCTCCTGCCCGTCGCGGCCGTAGTATACGCGATAGCCGGGTCCAAAGTCGATCCGAAACTCCGATACGCCAGCGCCGACGGGTTTGGCGTTGCCCAAATGGCCCTGTCCCATACGCCGCAGCGCCTGAGACACCCGAGAGGCTGCTGCCCTGTCGAGATCGGCGAACCAATCCTCGAACGGGGCGCGGCCGGCATCGGTGCGGTAGGTGCGGAGTTCCATGGCCCAAGGGTATCAGCCAAAGGTTAAGGCTTGGTTAACAAGCCACGCCTTGCAGAGGAAATGTTGGGCCGGGCTGGTAGAGTAAAAATCCCACATCCGTCTCAATCGGTCATTATCGGAGACTCAGTCTCAAAAATCGCCCATCGCCCCTCATCCCGGCGGTCCCACGCCCCGCACCGAAGACCCCGCCGCGAGCAAAGCCCGCACCATCGCCCCATCCGGAGGCCCGAAACGCGCATCCGGCGGCACCCCGCCATACGCCCGAATCACCGCCGCCCGTTCGGGATAGACCGCCTCGTACCACGCGACATCCGGCGGATCTTCGCTTTCCGTCTCCAGATCCGGCTCCAGGCTTGGTGCCAGCTCGCGGCCATCGCTCTCGAACGTCATGGCGGGCGCAGGCCCGCCACCCACGACTTCCACGTCCGCCCCCGGCTCGGCCACCCCCTCCGCCGCCCCAAAAACCTGCGCGAACGGCCGGGTCATCGTCGAATACGCGATATGCTCCGCCCATTCCGCCGACTGCGCCTGCGCGGGATCGGCGTCCCGCTTCTCCCGCCGAACCATCATCCGCTCCAGCGTCCGCTGCGCCCCGGCCGCTTGGCGCAGCATGCTGGTCATCTGTGCCCGCACCTGCATGCGCTGCTGAAACCCCAGCGCCGGATCGCGCAGCTCCGCCATACACGCCGACACATGCGCCAACATCGAGACCTGCGCCGCCGCCCATTCGTATTCCGCGGGCGTGACGGGGCAGAGGCTGCTGACCTTGGTCTTGGCCGCGTCGATCTCGCGCGCCAGATCCTCCGGCGTGTCATCGGCGCACACCGGCAAACGCCGCGCCAGCGTGTGCCCAACCAGATAATAGGTTCGGGGAAGGCGACTGAGAGCGGGGTCGGGTTCGCTGATTTTTATCATAACAATGTATGTTAGTCGTCTTTCGCGGCATTCAAGAGGCACGGCGAAAAATTTCCTGCCGGCGGGAGGAGACGGCCGGGCGGCATTTCAGCATCGTCCAGCCCGACGGCAAGGCCACGAGATTCACCACTGAACCACTGAACCACAGAACCACAGAGGACCCGGTGTTTCTGGGCCGCTGGCGTGTCGGCTCGCTCGGTCTGTTCCGTGGTTCTGTGGTTCAGTGGTGAATCTTGCGATCGCGCCCCGGCCCCGGCCGGCCGTAACCGTCAAACCCCACGCTGCGCCCGAAGGCCTCCCTTGGCCCAGGTTGCCATTTCCCCAAGCACCCCCGATTATCCGCCCGGCAAGGCCGGAACGGCATCGACCGTCCAGGACCTGTTCGACAAAGGAGTGGGAACCGCGACGTGGCCGATCCGCCGGACAAGAAACATGGGTTCGTATCCTACGCCCGCAAGGACATCGCCATGTTCAGGACGTTCCAGACCCATTTGCGGACGATCGAGAAAAACTACGGCGTCGAGTTCTGGATCGATGAGGTATTGGAAACCGGCACCGATTGGAAAGCCGGTATCGAGCAGGCCATCGAGAAGGCCGACATTTTCGTACTGATGCTCAGCCCGGCGTTCCTCGCCAGCGATTTCATCTACTACACCGAGTATCCCGCGATCGAATCCCGCTGCTCGGCTACGGGGGCGCCCCTGATTCCGGTTTACCTCAAGCAGTGCCTTTACGATCCGTTGTGCGGGCATCTGCAGATCGCGCCGCTGATCAATGGCCGGCTATGCTCCATCGAGACGGTGACCCCTCGCAACACCGGGTACTACACCGCCAGTCAAAAGATCGAACAGGCGCTGCGTGACCGGCTTAAGCTCACGTCTGCCGCACGCGCGGGGCGCTCGCCATGATCCCCCCGACCGATCCGGATCGCGCCTTCGGCCTTGCGATGACCCGCCTGCGCACCGACGCCGAACGCATGCTGGCACTGTGTCAGGCGCCCAATCCGGACAACGACGAGGTCCTGATCGCCGCGATAACGCGGGTCGCCGACCTCGCCGCGCGGGTCGCCGCCTCCCCCCGCGGCGGAGACGTGCCCGATACTTTGCTGGAACTGCGCCTGACCATAGACGCACTCATCCTGCCGGAACCCATCCAGGACGAAGATGAAACCTTCGCCCAGGGGGAATTGCGCCGTCTGCACGACAGCTTGGCCGCGCAGATCGTACGCGGTGAGAAGGCGGTAAGGGACTGTGGTCGCCTGCCCGCCCCCGGCCCGGAGTCCGCCCCCGTGCCCCGCGCCGGCAACGAAACCGACCTCCAAGCCGTGGCCGCACAGTTGGACGACATCGTCGCATCTCTCGACCGGCTGGAACAGGCCGCGGCCGGCCCCACCGGCTTCCGCCAGCAAACCGATCTGGTCGAGTTTTACATCGGCAAGATGCGAATCCAGGTCGATCTCGCGCGGGCGCAACTGACGGTGAACGAACGAACGGTCGATCTCGGCAACCTGTCGCGCGTGGTCGGCACGATGGCGTCGTTGACCGGCGACTTCGTGGTGACTGTCAAGGCTTGGGCGAAACGCCTCGCGGTTGGCGTGCTGGACGCGGCAACCGCGATGCAAACGCAAGTCCGGCGGGTCGCGACCGGCATTGTCGCCGTAACGCGCAAGCTGCTCGCCCCACGGGCCAAGCCGGCCGAACCGGTGGACAAACCCGCCTGGGCCTCGGCGTTCGGGCGGGACAAGTATGGCGTATGGGCGGACCTGTCCATCCGAAACCGCTGGCGCCGCCCGGTGGTGCAGCGGCTGCGGCTGATCCCGGCAGGGCGGTTCTCGTGGGAAGGCCCTCAGCACGAAGTCACGATTCGCGAGGCATTCTGGCTGTTCGACACGCCCTGCACCCAGGCGCTCTGGCAGGCGGTGATGGGCAACAACCCGAGCCATTTCCAAGGATCGGCGCGGCCGGTGGAATCGGTCGGTTTAGAGGACATCGCGGGGTTCGTGACCAAGTTGAACGGAAGCGTGCCGGGCCTGAATCTGGCGTTGCCGTCGGAGGCGCAGTGGGAATACGCCTGCCGCGCCGGCAGCAAATCCGCCTGCTACCACGAAGACCTGCAACGGATCGCATGGTTCGGTGCCAACAGCGGCGGGGAAACGCACGACGTGAAGGGCAAGGACCCAAACCGATGGGGCCTCTACGACATGCTTGGCAATGTCTGGGAATGGTGCGCCGACGGCTGGCACGACTCTTACGATGACGCGCCCTCCGACGGCGCCGTTTGGCAGCCAAGCGGCTCAGCGCTCCGCGTCTTCCGCGGCGGGTCATGGCTCGGCGACGCGCTGCACGTGCGTGCGGCGTACCGCTCCCTCCTCGCCCTGTCCGTTCGGTCCGACGATATCGGTTTTCGGCTGGGCGCAGTTCGTACAGCGGGCGGATAGCGGAACGCAGGCGGGGTGGCGGCGCGGGCAGCCCCGGCGGGAAGGGAGCTGGCGCGGAGCGCGCGACCGGCCGGGGCAGCCCGCGACGCCCTCCCCGCCGGAGTGGAGCGCCGGGTCCAGGGGCGGAGCCCCTGGTCGTTTTTTTCCGGCGACGTGGCACCGGACCTGTCCCCCGAAGTATTATTCTTACGCAGATGGGCGCTGATAGGCGCAGATAAAAAGCCCCAGTCCATCTGTGGCCATCAGCGCCCATCTGCGTAAAAAACAATTCGGTCGGCGTCGAAGGCGAGGAACCTTGCTCATGGTCGGATAAACGTGCCTCAAGGGCCGGAGGTGGTCGGGTTAAACCCGACCATGACGGGGGGATGGGTCGCGCCGTGCCTCCCATTCCGGACGGAGGATCGCCAGAATCAATTCGTCGTGGTGGCGGCCATTCAGGAAGACGTTGCCTCGGGCGATGCCTTCGGCGGTGAAGCCGACGGCTTCGTAAACATGACGAGCGCGGGCGTTATCGGGGAACTGGCCGAGCCAGAAACGGTAGCAAGGGGTTTGGCTGAAGACTTTGTCGGTCAGCGCGCGCAGGAATGCTTTGCCGTAACCGGCGTTCGGTTCGGCCATGGCGATACGCATCAGCAATGTAATCCCATCGGCGGCGTTCCAGTCCCGCAGGATGGCGAAGCCGACCGGCCGTTCCCCGTCCCAGGCGATGAAGTGGGCGCAGCGCCCGTTCGCCATACGGGCCCGGTGCTGGGCCTCGTCCGAACAGCCGATGAAGGCCTCGTAGCCCGGCAGGCGTTCGGTTCGCATGATGAACGGGATGTCGGATTCCGTTGCTGGGGCGATGGCGATCATTCCGGCACCCTCACACCCCCGTCATGGTCGGGCCTGACCCGACCAAGTCTGCCCAACGGGATAAAGGTGGTCGGGTTAAACCCGACCATGACGGGGGGGGACTCGCGATCAGCTCCCGATCCCACCCAACGCGATGTATTTGATCTCCAAATAATCCTCGATCCCGTATTTGGACCCCTCGCGCCCCAGGCCGGAGGACTTCATCCCCCCGAACGGCGCCACGTCGGTGGAAATAATCCCCTCGTTCACCCCGACGATCCCATATTCCAGCGCCTCCGCCACGCGGAAGATGCGGCCCACGTCGCGGGCGTAGAAATACGAAGCCAAACCGAACTCGGTGTCGTTGGCCATCTGGATCGCTTCTTCCTCGGTCTTGAAGCGGAACAGCGGCGCCACGGGGCCGAAGGTTTCCTCCCTGAAAATCAGCGCCTCGCGCGGGACGTTCGCCAGGACGGTGGGTTCGAAGAACGTGCCGCCGAGCGCATGCCGCTTGCCGCCGGTGACCACCGAGGCGCCACGCGACAAGGCATCGGCGATATGTTCCTCGACCTTCGCGACGGCATCCGCATTGATCAGCGGCCCCTGGCTGACGCCCGGTTCCATGCCGTTGCCGACTTTCATCGCCTCGACGGCCGCTTTCAGCTTGGCGGCGAAGGCGTCGTAGACCCCGTCCTGCACCAGCAGACGGTTGGCGCAAACGCAGGTCTGTCCGGTGTTGCGATACTTCGAAGCCATGGCGCCGAGCACGGCCTGATCGAGGTCGGCGTCGTCGAAAACGATGAAGGGCGCGTTGCCGCCCAGCTCCATGCTGGTCTTTTTCACAGTCGGCGCACACATCGCCATCAGCTTGGCGCCGACCTCGGTCGATCCGGTGAAGGACAGCTTGCGCACGATCGGGTTGGACGTGAGTTCCTCGCCCATCGGGCCGGAGGGACCGGTCAGCACGTTGCACACACCCGCCGGCATGCCCGCGCGTTCCGCCAGCACGGCAATGGCCAAGGCGGAGAACGGGGTTTGCGACGCCGGACGGATCACCCCGGTGCAGCCCGCGGCCCAACCCGGCCCGGCCTTGCGGGTGATCATCGCGGCCGGGAAGTTCCACGGCGTGATCGCGGCGAACACGCCGATCGGTTCCTTGGTCACCAGGATGCGGCGGCCTTTGGCGTTCGGCGGGATGGTGTCGCCGTAGACGCGGCGGCCTTCCTCGGCGAACCATTCGATGAAGCTGGCGGCGTAAAGGATCTCGCCTTTGGACTCAGCCAGCGGCTTGCCCTGTTCGGCGGTCATGATCGCGCCGAGGTCGTCGGCGTTCGCCAGCATCAGATCCGACAGCTTGCGAAGAATCATGCCGCGATCCTTCGCCAACATCCCCCGCCACGCCGGCCACGCCTTGTTGGCGGCCTCAATCGCTCGGCGGGTTTCGGCGGTGCCCATGGCGGGGACTTCGCCGATGGGTTCCCCGTTCGCGGGGTTGCGCACGACGATGGTCTTGCCGCTGTCGGCCTGCACCCATTTGCCGTCGAGGTAATTCGCCTGACGGAACAGCGTCGGGTCGGTCAGGTTCAACGGGGAGACGGGGTTCAGCATGGCGGGTCCTCCTGGCCTCGGGGTTGGTGGGATGTTAGCTCAATCCAGCGTCTCGCGATACGACCGCACCGCGACCGCGACGGCGAGCACGGCGAAGATCGCCATCGGCCAGACGTCGGGGGCGATTTCGGCGAGTCCGTTGCCTTTCAGCAGGATACCGCGAGAGATGCGAATGATATGGGTCAAGGGCAACGCCTCCCCGATCATGCGCGCCCACAGCGGCATGCCGGCGAACGGATAAATGAAGCCCGACAGCATCATGGACGGCAGCAGCGCGAACTGCGCCATCTGCTGCGCCTGCATTTGGGTGCGCGCGATGGTGGAAAACGTGAACCCCAGCGCCAAATTGCAGACAATGAACAACCCGAGCACGGCGAGCAGCAACGGGATCGATCCGTGGACGGGCACGCCGAACACCGTCGCGGCAACCACAAGAATAAGCCCGACCTGCAAATACCCGAGTCCGACATACGGCGTGATCTTGCCCAGCATGACCTCCAGCGGGCGGACAGGCATCGACAGCAGGTTCTCCATCGTCCCGGCCTCCCGCTCCCGCGTCATGGACAAAGCGGTGATGACCAGCGTCGAAAAACTAAGAATGACTCCGATCAGGCCGGGCACGACGTTCAGGGCGGTGATCGCTTCCGGGTTGTAACGGGCATGGAGAAGAACCTGAAACGGCGCGTTGCTCGGCCGGTTTTGCAGCGACACCGGCAGATCCCGTTGCAGCGCGGTGCCGTTCAGCGCGTTCACCGCGGCGGTGGCCTGACCGATCGCGGTCGGGTCGGTCGCATCCGCATCCATCAGGATCGACGGCTGCCGCCCGGAATCGACGTCGCGGGTAAATCCCGGCGGAATATTCAGCACGAACAGCACATCCCCCCGCGCCAGCGCCGCGTCGGCATCCTGCTCGGTCTGGAACCGGCGGAGGTCGAAGTACCCGGTGTTGTTCAGCGCCGCTTCCAAATCGCGAGTATAGCGCGATTCCTCGGCCGCCAGCACACCGGTCGGCAGATGCCGAGGGTTGGAGTTCAGCGCGTAGCCGAACAAAAACAACTGGATCAGCGGCAGCATCACCGCCAGCCCGATGGTGGCGGGGTCCCGCCGCATCTCCAGCGTTTCCTTCCACAGCACGGCCACGAAGCGGCGAAAGGAAAACCCGTTCATGCCGCTTCTTCCTGATCCTGCAACAGATGGATGAACACGTCGTCGAGCCGAGCGGGCACTTCTTCCACGCCGGCGTCGCCTTTCAACCGTTCGATCGCCCCCAGCATCGCCGTGCGGTCCAGTCCGACAACGCGCAGCGCCTGGCCGAAGATCGTAGCGCTTTCGACTCCGGGCGCGCCGCGCAGAAGCTTCGATATTTTATCGATCCCGCCGCCGGTCAGTTCGAACACAACAAGGGCCGCATCGCGCACCACATCCGCCGCCGTGCCCTGCACAACCAGTCTGCCGCCGGACAGATACACCACGCGTTTGCACCGCTCCGCTTCGTCCATGTAGTGGGTGGAGACGAGGACCGTCATCCCCTCCCCCGCCATGTCGTTGATCAGATCCCAGAACTCGCGCCGAGCCTTGGCATCGACGCCGGCCGTCGGTTCGTCCAGCAGCAGCAGCTTCGGGCGGTGCATGACGCAGGCCGCCAGCGCCATCCGCTGCTTCCACCCGCCCGACAAATTCCCCGCCAACTGATCCGATCGGTTCGACAGCGCCATCCGCGCCATCGTGTCCGCCACGACTTTGCGGTGTTGCGGCAATTGATACAGCCGCGCCACGAAATCGAGATTCTCCGCGACCGTCAGATCGCCGTAAAAACTGAACCGCTGCGTCATGTAGCCGACCTGCAACCGGATGTCCGCGCTCTGCCGGATGATATCCAACCCGAGGCACGTGCCCGACCCGGCATCCGGCGTCAGCAGCCCGCACAGCATGCGGATCGTCGTGGTCTTCCCGCTGCCGTTGCCGCCGAGGAAGCCGCAGATCTCCCCTTCCGGCACCTGCAAGTCCAACCCTGAAACCACTTGGCGCGTACCGAACCGCTTGCTCAAGCCACGCACATCGATGGCGAGGCCGGTCATGGCAGCACGCGAACCGTGACCGGCTGGCCGGGTTTCAACGCATGCACATCGGGCGGGGTGGGCCGAGCTTCGACCATGTAGACCAGCTTGCTGCGCGTGGCCTCGCTGTAGATCACCGGCGGGGTGTATTCCGCCCGAGGCGAAACGAAGGATATCGCGGCCGTCAGATCGGCGCGGCAGGAGTCGCAGGCGATCCCGATCCGCACCCCGGCATGCAGTTGCGCCAACGCGGTCTCGGGCACGAAAAACCGGACCAGCAGGTTCTCCGGCGGCAACAGCGATACGACCGGCGCCCCGGCGTTCGGGGTTTCGCCCACCCGCGCGTAAATATCCGCGATCTGCCCCGCCGCCGGCGCCACCATCCGCCGCTGCGCCAGCCGCCATTCCGCCTGCGCCAATTGCGCTCGGTTTTCCGCCAGCACGGCGGTTTGGGCACCGATTTCCTGGGCGCGCCCGGTCGGAGAGCGGCGCAGGTCCAGCACCGCCTGAGCAGCCTGGACCTTGGCGGCGGCGGACAACGCCTCGGCGCGGGCCTGATCGCGCTGCTGCACGCTGACGACCTGGGTTTTGACCAGCGCCTCGGCCCGCTCAAGGTCCTTCAGCGCTCGCGCCAGCGCGGCGCCGGCATCGGCGACGTTCGCGGCGGCCTGGGTGATTTCCACCTCGCGGCCGGTGGCCTGCAGGTTGGCCAACCGAGCCTGGTTTTCGGTGAGGCGGGCGGCGATTTCGTCGCGGGATGCTTTGTCGTTCGCGTCGTCCTGCGCGAACAGCAACTGGCCGGCCTGGACGGTATCGCCCGCTTTGACCGGCACCTGCGTGAGCAGGCCCTGCAACGGCGGGCCGATGCGCACGAACTCGGCGTCGGCGTAGCCTTGCCATGTGTTCGGGTCGGGCGTCTTGGGGTACCAGTGCCAAGCGGCCAGTCCGACCGCCAGCAGCAACAGCAACGGCAGGACGGCACGCGGCTTCACGACGCCAACTCCCAACCGCGCCGCGGAACGGTGCTCAGCAGCGCCATGCGTTCGCTATGTCGCTCGGCCACGCATCCTTACGGCGGCGCCGAGCCAATTCGGTTGCGGGACAAGCCTGTTCCATTCATGGAAACTAAGGACCGGCCAGACCGTAATCAAGGCCGGTGAATGTTAGCCCCGCACGCGGTTCCGGCGGAAAGCGCCCAGCCCGAGCAGCCCGACCGCGAAGGCTGCCGTGCTCACCGGTTCCGGCACGTCGACCGCGCCCACCGGCCCCGGCGAATCCAACCTCGGCGACGGGGGGTCGATCGGCAGCGTGACGACCGGCGTCAGAGGACCGGTGGAAGCAGGCCCGCACTCATTGCCGTTCGTATCGGAGATGCAGATTTGATACGGATGGTTGAAGCTGTTCGACGCGACTCCATCGCCACTTTGCGACGGGTCATTGTTATAATTGTTGAAGTTGAACTCGGACGCTACGCCAGTACCCGTCAGCTTGGCGGTGGTCGCCCATCCAAACCCGGCATCGGACGTGGCGCCACTGGTGGCCAACTCGACCCAATAACGGGAACCCGGTGCCAAGCCGGCCGCGGCGGGATACAGCGTAATTTCGGTCGGTGTTGCCCCGATGAGGCTCGCCGAGAAGGTTTGCGTCCACGCGGCGTTGCCCAAGGGCGCCGGTTCGCCGTCGTCGCCGACGAGCGAAACGCTTAATGTGCCGTTCGCATGGTTGGGATTGCTGACCAGGAACGTGATCTGCCCGACCGATCCGTTGGCGCCGACAGTGAAGCTATCGGCCAGGGGGCCTTGGGTCGACACCGGATTGGTACCGGCCACCGACGCGGGATCGAGGCTGTTCAGCAATACGTTGGCTTTCGCCGTACCAGCGAAGGCGACGCAGCCAGCCGCGAGCCAAAGTGCTCCGGCGAAGCCCGTCAGTCCCATGTGCCTGTGCGTATTCAAAGCCATTGTCTCGGTCCCGTTCGTGGGCCGGGGTCCCCGATCCCCCGCCACGGGAAGCCATTAGAGCATCATCGTCTCAAAATAAACCCTTTTGATAAATTTTCCGCGCAATCCAGTACTATTTTTTGTCCTTATCGGTTTTATTGACATGGGTCGGCCGCGTCGCTAACCTCCCTCCAGCACGCGAAACGCCCGATTTGGCGCACAATCAGACATCTTATACAACTTGCCCGACACCGGACGCGCGTGAATCATTCATCGATGCATACAACCTCCGGTATGCGATACCGGACTCGCCGATCTGGCAGGAGTGACGACCATTACCACCGTAAGCTGGGCCACAGCGACAGCGGGCAATTGGAGCGCCGGGACGAATTGGTCGACGGGTACCGTGCCGGCCACGGGCTTCGACGCCTTGGTCGCGGCGACCGGCGCAGCCTATGCCATCACTTACGATCTGACTTCGCCAACCGTTAACAGCCTCACATTCTCATCCGCCAACACGGTCTTCAAGTTCAGCCGGAACGGCAACGCCACGCTGACCGTTCAGAACACGCTCAGTCTGGCAGCCGGAACCTTTTCGAACTCCTCCAGCGCGGCCGCGTCCACCAATGCCTTGAGTGCCGGTTCCTTCGCCGAGTCCGGCGGCACGATGACTTGGCAAACAGGCCAGTTCGCCGTCGCCGGCACCGTGACCATTGCCGGCGGCACGTTCCAGACCCTTGGCAATGCCGGCCCCAACGCACCCATCGTGACCGCCGGAGCGCTCTCTTTGAGCGGCACCGGGCAGTTCAACATGGTGAACGGCACCGTCACCGTCACCGGTCTGGCGCAATTCAACGCCACCGCGACTCAGCTAATCACCGGCCTGCTGACCGCCGGCACGATCGTGGTCGGCGCAACCGACACGCTCGATCTCAACGCCGCCTCCGACACATTGACGGCAGGCGCTGGGGGCCTGTCGATTCTGGGCACCCTGGCAGGCATCGGCACCATTGCCGGCGCCATCTCCGGCACCGGTACCATCCAGGCGCTCGGCGCCAATTTCATCGACCCCAACGTTCTGGAAATCACGGGCAACATCGCGGCCGGCGTGGTCCTCGCCATCGGCACGATCGCGAACAGCAGCACCGTGTCCTCCGCGCTGCAAATCGACGCCACGGCGGAAGCGCTGTCGGCGTTGTCGATGTCTTCGTTCCTGCAAACGTTGAAGGTCGCCGCCGCCGGCACACTGACCATCGACCAGACGCAAACCGTATCCGGCTCCGCCCTCATTCGGCTGGCCGGTGGCACCTTGGCGGATGCCAGCGGCATCGTCCTGGGGGCGATCGGGTCGGCGAATGTCGGCACAATCGAGGGTTACGGCACGGTGGCAGCCGCCATAAGCAACGGCGCGGGCACCGATCCAGGCGGCTTCGTCATCGCGAACGGCGGCCTGCTGGACCTGACCGGCAGCATCGGCGCCAACATCGCCCTGCAAGTACAAAGCACCGTCGCCTCCACGCTGAAACTCGACGGCACCGTGGTGTCCACCTTCAGCGTCGGCGACTCGCCGATCGATGTGGCGATCACCAGCGCCAACCAGACGTTGGAAATCGGCGCCTCGGCGCTGGTCACCATCAACTCGGTGCAGAGCGTAGCCGCCGGTGCGATCCAGTTGGACGGCGGCACGCTGATCGACACATCGGGCATCGTGCTGGGCAACGATACCGTTGCCGGCACGATCCGGGGCTCCGGCACCATCCTGACCCCCATTACGACCGGTGGCATCGCCAGCGGCAACGTAATCGCGGCGATGGGCGGGACCCTGTCGCTGATCGGTTCCATCGGCAGCGCGATCACGCTGGCCATCGGCACCGCGACCGCCTCCACCCTGCAGATCGGCAATACGGATAGCGTCTCGGCCGCCGTCGCCGTCAACAACGCCAACCAGACGCTGCGAATCATCAACACCGGCCAGCTCACAATCGGAACGGTGGAGACGATAGCGGCCGGCTCCCTGGTGCTGGCCGGCGGCAATTTGATCGATCTGTCCGGCATTGTGCTGGGCAACGGCATCGCGGCCGGGCGCGTGACCGGGTTCGGCGGCATTCTCGGCACCGTCGTGGCGGGTGGCGGCGGCTCCACCATCACCGCGACGGGCGGTTCCATCATCCTGGCCAGCGGGGTGGGAACCGGGATCGCGCTGAACGTCGATACCGGCTCCTATGTGAAGCTGGACAGCACGATCGGGGCGGGGGACATCGTCACGTTCCTGAACAGCATCGGCAATACCGGCACCATTCTTCTGGCGAACGGGACCGCGGCAACGTCGTTCGCGGCCAACGCCACCGTCGCCGGCATGGCCGTGGGCACCGGCTTCGCGGTCACCGACATCGTTGATTTCCGAGCGGTCGCGCCGGGTTCGGTCGGGTCCGCGACGGTGGGAACGGTCGGCACCACCGTAACGATATGGAGCGGCGCCAGCGGCACCGGTTCCAACCTCGGCCAATTCACGCTGTCGGCGCCCACCACCGGCTTTGCCAGCTTCCAATCGGACGGACTCGGCGGCACCAACGTCTTCCTGGTCTGCTTCGCTGGCGGCACCGGCATTCGGACCCCGTTCGGCGATGTCGCGGTCGAGGCACTGCGGCCCGGCGATAAGGTCGCGGTCAAGGTGGACGGCCTCACACGGTACAGGGATGTGGTGTGGGTCGGATTCCGGCATCTGGACCTGACCGACCATCCGTTCCCGGAACTCGTCGCCCCGATCCGCATTTGCCGCGATGCCATCGGCCCCGGTCTGCCGGCCAAAGACCTGCTGGTGTCCCCGGATCACTGCCTGTTCCTGGACGATAAGCTGGTGCCCGCGAAGCTGCTGCTGAACGGCATGACGGTCGTGCGGGACACGGCGGTTCGATCCGTCAGCTACTATCATGTGGAACTGGCCAACCACGGCATCCTGCTGGCCGAGGGGCTGCCGGTGGAGTCTTACCTCGACACCGGCAACCGAGCGTTTTTCGCCAATGCGGGTTTGGCGCTGCTGGTGCATCCGGAGTTCCATGTGAACGCCGGCTTGCGTTGCTGGGAAACCGACGCCTGCGCGCCGTTGGCCGTCAGTCAGACCGTGGTCGCGCCGATTTGGCGGCGGATCGCCGACCGGGCCGAGGCGCTCGGGCACGCTCCGCCGCTGCTCGCCACCACGGCCGAGGCAGACGTGCATCTGCTGGTGGATGGGAAGGCGGTTTACCCGGTCGCGGTGCACCGGGGCAGGCACAGCTTCGCCCTGCCGCGTGGGGCGCGCTCGGTGCGGTTGATGTCGCGCGCCGATATTCCAGGCGACTTGATCCCCGCCCTGGACGACTGGCGCAGGCTGAGGGTGCGGGTGAACGGCATGACACTTCGCATCGGCGATGACTGGCACGACATTCCCGCCGACCATCCGTCGTTGCGCCAGGGCTGGCACACGGCCGAACGCGACTCCACGAGTCTGTGGCGTTGGACCGATGGGGACGCGCTGCTGCCGTTGGAACGGACCGATGGTCCCGCGATCCTGGATATCGCCATCGAGGGCGGCATGTCCTACCGGCTGGCCCCGCCCTGGAGCCGGCAGCTTTTGGCCGCGTGAACCTCCGCTTGCCATACAGCGCGTGCGGGTTCAGAAGCCGCACGAAAACGCAGCCGAAGGTTTGAGCCCATGGTCCCCCGCTACACCCGTCCCGAAATGGCCGCGATCTGGGCGCCCGAGAACCGCTTCCGCATTTGGTTCGAGATCGAGGCCCTGGCCGCCGAAGGCATGGCCCGCGTCGGCGCCATCCCCGAGGAAGCTGCCCGCAACATCCGGGAAAAGGGGACGGTGAAGCTCGCCGGCATCTGCCAGGACGATCTGGACCGGATCGACGCCATCGAGCGCGAAACCCGCCACGACGTCATCGCCTTTCTGACCTGGTTGGCCGAGGGCATCGGGCCGGACAGCCGCTTCGTGCACCAGGGCATGACCAGCTCCGACGTGCTGGACACGTGTTTGTCGGTGCAGATGACTCAAGCCGCCGATCTGCTGTTGAAAGACCTGGATGCCGTCCTGGCAGCGCTGAAAACCCGCGCCTTCGAGCATAAGAACACGCTGACCATCGGCCGCAGCCACGGCATCCACGCGGAGCCGACAACGTTCGGCGTGAAGCTCGCCGGCCACTACGCGGAATTCTCCCGTAACCGCGAACGGCTGGTGCAGGCGCGGGCTGAAATTGCCACCGCCGCGATATCGGGCGCGGTCGGAACCTTCGCCCATCTGGACCCCTCGGTGGAGGAATACGTCGCCTCCCGCCTCGGCCTGACCGCCGAGACGGTGTCCACCCAGGTCATCCCGCGCGACCGCCACGCCGCGTTCTTCTGCACTTTGGGCGTGATCGCATCCGGGGTGGAACGGCTGGCCACCGAAGTGCGGCATCTACAGCGCAGCGAAGTGCGGGAAGCCGAAGAATTCTTCCACGCCGGGCAAAAGGGTTCGTCCGCGATGCCGCACAAGCGGAACCCGGTGCTTTCGGAAAACCTGACCGGTCTGGCCCGCATCGTCCGAGCGGCGGTGGTGCCGGCGCTGGAGAACGTGACGCTGTGGCATGAGCGCGACATCAGCCATTCCTCCGTCGAACGCGTGATCGGGCCGGATGCGACGCTGGCGCTGGATTTTGCCCTCATGCGGCTGGCGGGGATGATGGAGCGGCTGGTGGTGCACCCCGAACGGATGCTCGCCAATCTGGAAAGCCTGGGCGGCGTCGTGCACTCCGGCGAGGTGCTGCTGGCGCTGACAAAGTCCGGCATTCTGCGGGAAGACGCCTACCGGATCGTCCAATCCTGCGCCATGGAGACATGGACGAAGCTTGGCACCCCGGAAGGGCGGAGCTTCCGGGAGAATCTGGAGGCCGATGCGGAAGTTTCGGCGCGGGTGCCGGCGGATGTGCTGGATGCGGCGATGGATCCGGGGATTCATTTGAAGGCGGTGGACCGGATCTTCGAGCGGGTGTTTGGGGCGGGGTGAACGGGCAACGACTTTACCGCGACCATTCAGCCCAGGATGCCGTGAGGACAGCCGCCGCCAAGTTTGCTCTTGCCCTTATTCCCCGCGCGTCCTCTTCCGTCGTCCCGAGCGCCTGCTGCTCGAGCCAGCCATATCCGCGGTTCCTGACGCCGTCAGGATCGCCGCGACATCCGCGATGTCCTGTTCCCGGCCAGCCGCCTGCTTGTTCGCCACCAAATCCTCGACCGAAATCACCGACACCATCACACCGCTCCCGGGATCGGCCGGCATCGTGACCCGCCGAGGCCAAGCATCGTCGAACGCCACCCCGCTGATTTCCGGCAGAATATCGACCATGACCGGCGGCGTGCCCATGCGGAAGAACGATCCGGCTTCGGCGAAATCGGCGGGCTGCAACCCCTCCAACGGCGCGCCGAACTCTGCCAGCGCCCGATACAGCGCCGCCGCATTCGCGATGTCCGGCTTAACCCATAAATCGAGGTCTTTGGTCGCTCGAGGCTGCGCATGGAACGACACCGCGTATCCACCGACCACCAAATACCGCACCTCATGCGCGTTTAAGATGGACAAGAGTTCGTTGAAGTCGGGATACATCCGTGGTCGCATCCTTCATGCGATATGCCTCGGCGGAAAGCGCCGAGGTCGCGCTCAGGCGCTCATGCCCAGGGCGGCTGTGCCAATACTGATATTCGTCGGATTTCATCGCCTCGAAGGAGGTAAAGCGACGGATTTGAAAGCGCTCCGTCCTATCCATGATCACGCTCTCCACTTGCAACGCATACGGACGCTACCCCAACCCGAGCGTCCTGGGAACAAAAAGCCGGCAAGACGGAGCCCCCCCTTCCCTTCTGCCCCCCGCCCATCCGCGATAAACTCCCCCCATGGAACCCACCGACACGGTCATCCCCGCCGCGTACCCCGAGTTCGGCCTGTACGAAGCCAACTGGCGCCACGTCGCCGCCAACGCCCTCACGCCCCAGGAACACGACCCGATCGCATCTCTCGCGGCGCGTTTCGGCAACGCCCATTTGCCGACAACCCGGTGAACCGACCGAATCCCAGCGCCTCCCGGCCCTTTAGGACCACAACATGACCATCGTCGGTGTCGATTTCGGCACAACCAACAGCGTCGTGACGCTCCTGCCGCCCGACGGCGCCGCCACCACCGTCCGCTTCCCCGTCGGAGCCGGCGCGCTGTCGGTCATCCGCTCCGTCCTGTGCTTCTGGACCGATGGCGATCCCCGGCATTTCGGCCCACGCCACGCCATCGGCCCCGCCGCCATCGACGCATGGCTGGACGACCCCCTGGAAAGCCGGCTGATGATGTCGCTGAAATCCTATCTGGGACAGAGCGGCTTCTCCGACACGCGCGTTTTCGGTCGGACCTTCAAGCTCGAAAATCTCATTACTTTGTTCCTGCGCGGTATCCTGCCCGAACACATACCCGACGCCGTCCTGATCGCCGGCCGCCCCGTCCGTTTCGCCGGCGACGCCCCCGACGATGCGCTGGGCGAACAACGCCTGCGCGCCGCGTACACCGCCGCCGGATGGACCGATGTCCAAACGGCGCTGGAACCGGAAGCAGCCGGTTACCGTTTCGTCCGCAACCTCACCGCGCCCGCGACCGTATTGATCGGCGATTTCGGCGGCGGCACCAGCGATTTTTCCGTGCTGCGTTTCGAACCCGGCGACCGCCGCACGGTCTCGGCGCTCGGCCACGCCGGTATTGGCATCGCGGGCGATACGTTCGACTACCGTATCATCGATACCATCGTCTCCCCCCGTCTCGGCAAAGGCAGCACCTACAACGTCATGGGCGCCGACCTGCCCGTCCCGCCCGACTATTACTCAAGCTTCGCCCGCTGGCACCAATTATCGCTGATGCGCGCACCACGCATGCTGCGGGATATCGAATCCGTCGCCCGCACCGCCGCCCACCCCGACCGCCTGCGCGCTTTGCTCCGCCTGATCCAGGACGAGCTTGGCTATGCCCTGTACCGTGCGGTATCCGGCCTGAAAGCGGAACTTTCCCAGTCCGAAACTGCCGTCCTGCGTTTCCACCACAAGGATTTCGCCATCGAGGAAACCGTCGCCCGCACCGATTTCGAACACTGGATCACCCCGGACCTCCGGCGCATCGGCGCAACCGTGGACGCGGCACTGGCCGACGCCGGCCTGAAGCAAGACGCCATCGACCGCGTCTTCCTAACCGGCGGCACATCCCTCGTGCCCGCGGTGCGCCGCCTGTTCACGACCCGCTTCGGCGAAACGCGCGTGACCGGCGGCGGGGAGTTCGTGTCGGTCGCCGAGGGCCTGGCACTGATCGGCGCCGACCGGATGGCGGCCTGATACCGTCAGCTTTCTCTTCTTCCGCCGGCCGCTTCGCGATACGCTGCCACCATGGAAACCAACGATACGGTCATTCCCGCCGAGTACCCCGAGTTGGCCCGTCTGGCATGGAATCGCGACCCGAACAGGCCGATCCCTGGGCAGGAGGCGCTCGGCCTGTATGAGGCCAACTGGCGGCATGTGGCGGCCGAGGCATTGTCCGCCCGCGAACGCGACCTGATCGCGGGTCTCGTGGCGCGCTTCGGCAACGGCCATCTGCTGACAACCAAATGACCCAGTTTCAACGCCCGGAACACCGAGCGGTCGCGGCGGTCCTCGCGGCCATGGATCGCGATCTGCTGACGCGGTGCGCCTGCTACTTCGGCGGCGGGACGGAGATTGTCCTGGAACTCGGCGAATACAGGCTCAGCAAGGACATCGATTTCCTGTGCGCCGACGCGGCGGGATACCGGGAACTGCGCACACGGATCGTATCCGGCGGGGCGGCGGCCCTGTTCGGACCGGCGATCCGCGAGGAACGGGCCTTTCGTACCGACCAGTACGGTATCCGCGGCATCGTATCGGTCGGCGCTGTTCCCATCCGTTTCGAGATCGTTCGCGAGGGCCGCATCGGCCTCAGCGGACGCGACGATACGGCGCTCGGTGTCCCGCGTCTGAGCGCGGTGGACCGGATCGCCGAGAAACTGCTGGCCAACGCCGACCGGGCACAGGACCGAGCGACTGCGTACCGCGACGCAGTCGATTTGGGCATGATGGCTCTGCGACTTGGGGCATTCCCCACCGAAGCGCTCATCAAAGCCGAAGCCGCCTACGGCGCCGATATCGCCGCGAAACTCCATTGGGTGCTGGAACGCCTCGCCGCCGAAGAAGAACGCCGCCATGCCGCCGACACAATCGGCATGGAACGTTCCCTGTTCGATAACGCGATTGTCGCGCTATCGGATGAGATCCAGCGGACCCGGCCTTTCTAAGAATTCGCCGCCAAAAACCCCTCGATCCCCGCGATAAATCCCTTCGTATTCTGCCCGTGCACGTTGTGCCCGCAGTTCGGCACCGTAATCAGCGTGCCCCGCGGCAGCGCGTCGCGGAACCGGTCGGCGGCATCGGCAGTCAGAATGTTCGAATTCTCGCCGCGCACGATCAGCACCGGCAGATCGAACGCGCCGGCATCTTCCAGCGAAATGTTCTCCTGCGCCCCCTGCCCCCGCACAATCCCCAACCGCCGAGGGTTGCTGTCGCATTTGCTGACGTATTTGCCGTCGGCGCGTTCCAGCATGTTGTATTTCACCGTCCGCTCGATGTGCTCGCGGGAACGGTAGGGATCGTATTTGCGCACGTTGGCGACAAAATGTTCCAGATTATCGAACTCCTCGTTCGCCATCACGAAGCCCTGGATCACCTCCCGCCCGCGACCGGACAGTTCCGGGCCGATATCGACCAGCACCAGCGCCCGCAGCTTCGACGGGTCGCGCTTGGTCATCAGCATCGAATTGCGCCCGCCCATGGAATGACCCATGACCAGCGGTTTCACCAGACCCATCGCCTGAATGAAAGCCTCGGCGTCCAGCGCCATCTCATGGTTGCCGTAGCTGACATCGCGCGACCATTCGCTGTCGCCATGGCCGCGCTGGTCCAGCGCCAGGACACGGTATTTTTGTGCCAGATGCAGGCTGACCAGATCCCATGAATGCGCCGACTGGTGCCCGCCATGCAGCAGCACGATAACAGGCGCGTCGGCCGCACCCCATTCCAGGAAATGGAACCGCTGCTGGCGCAGCACGATATTGCAGGACCGGTACGGCACGCCCGGCGCGTGCGGAATGCCCAGGTCGGTGGCGCTTTGCAGCAGGCTGCGGAACTCGTCCGTGGCGGTCATGTCCAGCGGCGAGGAGCCCTGGGCGAAGGTGTTCAAATACATGCTTGGAGTCCGCTCTTTCCGTGGTTGACCCGACGTTAAGAGCGGAATCTCCGCCTGTCACCCCGCTCGGCGTGAAGCGGCCCGAGGCGTGCTCTCGCCAGCCGCATCCCGCATCGCCGCCGCGACCGCGGCTTCGCTGTGTTCGGCCCGCACAAACGCCAATCCGGCGCGGGCAAAACGGCCGTTCAAGGACGCCTTACCGTGCAGATCCAGGATCAGCGCCGCCATAGCCACCGGGTCCTTGGCCTCCAACCCCCGCAACGTCTCGGGCAGCCCAAGACCCGCCGCGTCCCTCGTGACACACGGCACCCCGGCCGCGAGGCAATCCAGCACCGCGTGTGGCCGTCCCAGCGCCACGGCCACACGCACGTTGTCCAGTTCGCCGCCGACGACCAGCGGCATGTCCGGTTCCTGTGCCCGCACCAGCGGCATGACAGCGTCCTCCAGCCAATGCATTCCGGCGGCGTCGGCGAACACCGCGATGCCGCGATACTCGCCCTGGGGCATGCCACGCGCGGCGGCGGTCAGCGTCCGAGGCACCGCATGCACGCGGGCACCGGGGGCGGCCTCGCGCAGCCAAGCCACATCGTCGGCGCTCTGCACGACGATCGCATCGGCCATCCGCATCGCCGGGATATTGCTTGCCTCCGGCCGTTCCGACCCAGCGCCATACAGCACCCGCGCCCGCTTCTGCGACGCCCGCACCAGACCGGCATAGGCCTCGGCGGTGCGGCCGCCGGACAGGTAGACCAGACCGAACATGTCCCGCTTGCGCCGCAGCAATTCCTCGGCCGAGGCGACCATCGGCGCGCGATGGCACACCACGCCCCAGGCTTTCAGCGCCGTCACCGCGTCGTCTCCACGCGCCAACTCGTCGGCGGCGAGGATTTCCACCGTCCAGCCCAGCGACCGCAACGCGGCGATGTGGCTCAACAGCGCATCGTCGTGCCCGCGGCGCGGCAGTTTCTCGCTGAGGATCAACGCCTGCTTCGGTGCTTCGCTGGGCACAACGGCCGTGCCGGTCGCCTGCGTGGCGCGCAGGCGGCGGATGCGGTCGATACCTTCCAGGTACGTGTCCAGCAGCGCATCCAGATCGCCCGTCTGTTCCGTCGCGGCGTCCACAGCCTTGCGGACTTCCTTCAGCAGCGACTTCCGGCTCACGGCATCGATGGCCAGCGGCGAGCCGGGCAGCTCGTGCCGGTCTCCGACACGGCGGACCCGCAGTTCGTGCCGGACTTGCGGCGACAAAGGACGCGCGAGCCGCAGCTCGAACCCATGGCGTCCGTCGCCGATCCCCGCCAGCTCCAAATCCGCTCGGTAACGATTGGCAACCACACGGGCAATCGTGCCGTCGCCGTCGAGGATTTCCAGCTCGACCGCCCCATCGGGATCGGTCGGATCGTACGCCCAGCCAGTGACCGTGCGTCCGTCCAGCCCGTCCAGATTTCCGGTCATCTGTCCATTTCGAGTCCGCACCAGACCGGCGCGGGTGTCGATCGCCGCACGGATCGATTCCAGCACCGGCCCGGACTCGATCCGGGGCGCGCAGAACGCCCAGACCGCCGGAGCCGCATTGGGATACAACGCGGCGAATTCGGTCGCATTGTGGAACATGCCGCGGCTGTCGCAATCGACGAAGGTTTCCGCCGGAGCACCTTCCGCGAAGACGATGTCGTGCGCATCCAGTTCGATATGGAAATACCGGATCGGATCGATTTCCGAACACCGCACGATGCTGCTGCCGTTCACCAAATGCTCGGCCTGCACCAACACGCCGTCGAAATACATCGCGTGCAGCGGGGAAACGTACAGATCGCGGACCGGAACGTTATCGCCCAGCGCCCCCTGCTTGATCAGGATCGGGATAATGTCGCGGTTACCCGCAGCAAAGGCGGCGGCATAGGCCCGTTTGCCGATCCACCGGATCGGTTTCGCGGACCCGTCCAGCGTCACGACGCTGTCGCCAATGGCCAAATCCTCCACCCGGATTTCGCCCCGGTCGGTGCGGATCATGGTGCCCGCCAAATAGCAGGGCGTGACGGTGTCGGTGATCGTCGTGGTGCCGTTGGAGGTGAAAACGTTGAACGTCCCACCGGCATAGTCGAAGGTGTTATCCAGCGGGATGAAGATATCGCCGCCGCCCGCCAGCTTGATATCCAGCGTCCCCGGCGGCGAAATCGTCGCCGACGACGCGGCCGTCCCGCTCGGCAGCACGATGCTGTCGCCCTGCAGGAACCGGCTGAGCGTGCCGGAGAAACCGCCGGTCCCCAACGACAGAATTCCGGCAGTGCCGGAGAAGCCGATGGTCGTGCCGGCCGCGACGGAGCCATCGAGTTGCAGCGTCGCGCCATCGGTTACGATGAACGAACCGCTGGCGACGGACCCGGTGACATCCAGCACGCCGCCGGTCGCGATGACCGTTCCGCCGCCCGCCAAACCGCCGTCGATGGTGCCGTAGCCGCTGATGGTGCCGCCCGCGTCGATGGTGATGGTGGCCGGCGGATCGAGTGTGCCCCCAGCCAGCACGATATTGCCGCTCGCGCCGAGATGGACGCTGGTGGCGTTCACCGAACCGCCGGTGTTGATCGTCAGTGTCCCGGCCGACCCGAGGGCGAGCCCGATAACCAGCGCACCGCCTTCCAGCAGCGCGTTGCTGCCGCCAACCACCACGGTGCCGTTGCCGCCGTTTTGGTTACCGATATCGATCGTGTCGTTGCCGGCGTTGACCGTGCCGCCATTCAGAACGCTCAACATGCCGGCATGGCTGTCGCCGACGATCAGTTGTTGGCCGGAGCCGGTCAGGTTCCACAGCGAGCCGCTGCCGGTGACCGTGCCGGACGCATTGGCGCCGTCGATATCCACCGCCGGTCCGCCGCTGGCGTAGCTGCCGATCACGGTGCCGCCACCTTCGATGAGCAGCACGCCCGTGGCAGCGCCGCCTTGCCCGATGCTCAGCACGTCGCTGTTGGTCAGGCGTCCGCCGTTGACCACGACCGTGCCGCTCGCCCCGCTGGCGGCACCGATGGCGAAGCCGGACGTGCCGGTGTCGCTGAGCGATCCGAACTGATTGATAATCAGTTGCGCGCTATCGGAGCCGCCTGACCCGACGCTGACATGCCCGCTATCGGTCAACAGCGCCGTATGAGCGGTACCGCCGAGCGTGACGGTGCCGTCGGCGCCGATGGAGAGGCTGGTGGCCTGAACCGTACCCTGATCGCCTATCGCGATCAGGCCGGTGCTGCCAATCAGGTTGTCGGATGCGGACAGGGCGCCCGCGACGATCGTGCCGCCCGATTCGACACTGAGCGTGCCGATGCCCGCACTCTGGCCGACAACGATGGTTTGGCCGGTCGCGTTGAGAGTGCCGCTGCTGTTGACGTCCAGCGAGCCGATCGTGCCGGCGGCGCCGATGTTCAGCGTGCTGTTGTCGATCCAGGTCGCGCCCGTGACGGTGCCGGTGGCGGTGTCGAAGGCAACGCCGTTCGTGTCGGTAGTCGTCAGCGTGCCGCCATTCTGCACCAACAAAACGCCCGACGCGCCCCCACCCGGTCCACCGGGGCCGATCGGGCCGCCCGGTCCACCGCCGATACCGCTGCCGCCGAACGTCAGACCGCCGCCGGTTTGCGTCAGCGTGCCACCGTTCACGACCACCGTGCCGCTCCCCGTGGAACCGACGGACGAAAGGGCCAATGCTCCACCGCTGACATTGATCACACCGCCGCCGGACACGGACAACAAGCCGTTCGCGACCATCAGACTGGCCGCGCCCGTCAGCGAGCCGCCGTTGACCAGCACGGTCCCGGTGCCGAGCTGCCCGATCTGGATCCCGCTCGCGGTGCCGACGGTGACAATGCCGCCGGCATAAATGGTCACGAGGCCCTTGTTGACGTTCAACGCGCCTGCGTCCGTCAACGTTCCGGCATTAACCGCGATGGTGCCCCGCGTACCCGCGGCCTGGCCGACCTGCACGAGATTAAACGCGGTGAACCCGCCGCTGACGTCGTTGACCGTGCCGCCCGCATTGATCGTCAGAGTGGCGTTGCCGGTTCCGGCGTCCTCGGATCCCACGAAGATGCCGCCGGAGACGTTCACGACGGCGGCGGAGGTGCCGCCGACGACGACCGTGCCGCCGTATTGCTCGTCCAGGCTGGTGACGCCGACGAAGCCGCCGGCACCGACCACGATCGAGGCCGCACCGCTGGCGCCGTTGCCGGTCCGCAGCGCGCCGCCGAGCAGCGTGCCGCCGTTCTCGATCGTCAATGTGCCGTAACTGGTGTCCTGCTGCCCGATGGTCAGGCTGAGGGTGGTCCCCAGATTCAGCACGCCGTTGCTGTTGATATCGAGCGAGCCTTGGCCGGCGTTACCGACGATCAAAGTGCCGGTCGAAACCGTCCATGTGCCGCCGGAGGTAATCGTCGCGGACGCCACCCCGGTGCCGGTGGAGTCGATATCGCCCTCTCCGGCGAAGCCGCCGGAGGACAGGGTGGTCAGCAGTTGGCCGTTGTTCTCGACCAGCAGCCGCCCCACGGAATTCGAGCCGCCAACAGCGAAATGCGGCGTTGTGACCGCCACGCTGCCGCCGTTGACGATCAGCGTGCCGCTGCCGCCGATGCCGCCGCCGATGCTGTCGGCCGCCACGGTGCTGTAGGCTGTCAACTGGCCGTTGGCCTGCACCGTCACAGTGCCGGCGCCAGTGCCGCCGATCTGGAAGGATCCGCCGCCCAGGCTGCCGCCGTTGACCACGACGGTGCCGCTGCCGCCGTTGGTGGCGACGTTCAAACCGCCTGTGTCGGTGACGACACCATGGGCGTTGACCGTCATCGTCGCACCGGTCTGGTTCTGCCCGATGGTCGTCACGCCGGAGACGGTCAATTGCGCCAGCGACGCGCCGCCGACAACGATGGTGCCGCCGCCGTCCGCCGACAGCCCGCTGGCCGTCGCGGCACCGCCCGCCCCGATCGTCAACTGCCCCGACGCCGTCCCGCCGATGGGGAACCCGACCGCGAACACACCGCCGGCCAGGCTGCCGCCGCTCTCCACGGTCACAGTGCCGGCGCCGCCGGCTTGGTTGCCGATATCCACCGCGTTGTTGCCGGCGTTCACCAAGCCGTTGGTGTTCACGTCCAGCGAGCCGGTTCCCTGGTCGCCGATCGCGAACTGGCCGTTGACGTTCAGTGCCGATCCGGCCCCGGTCACGACGACGGTGCCTGTTCCTCCGCTACTAGCCCCGATATCGACCGCCGGGCCAACCGCCTGGGTCGAGGTAACGGTGCCGCCGGCCTGGATCGTCATGACCCCCGCGCCGGACTGGCCGATCCCCATGAAGCCGGTATTGGTCAGGGTGCCGTCATCGACCACGACCGTGCCCGTCGCCCCCGCGGCGTTCGCGACGGAGAACCCGACGGAGGTGACAACAGCGCTGGTGCCGACCGTCAGGACGCCGTTCGTCAGCGTCTGGTTGCCGACGACAATCTGGGCGCCGCTGATCAGCGTTCCGGCGTTGACCGTGACGGTGCCGCTGCTTCCCTGGTTCTGGCCGATCACCAGCGACGCGCCGCTGGTCGTGCCGGCGTTCACCACGCCGCCGGTGCCGATGTTCAGGAACCCGGCGCCGGTCTCGGCCGTGCCGGCGATCGTGGCGGTGGAGCCGAGTTTGACCGTACCGGCGAGGAGCGTGCCGCCGTTGACAACGAGAGTACCGTTGTCGCCGTGGCCGCCGATCCGGACGCCCGAGGTGGTGGAACCGCCGTTGACAATACCTCCGCCGCTGATGGTGCCGCTGCCCGAACCGCCGGTCTGCGCCTGGTTGGTGCTGCTGCCGACGCCGATATCCAACGACGGGGGGTTGGCGCCGCCATCGGCGGCCAGCACCAGCGTCCCCTGGTTCGCCACCAGCAGCGTGCCGGTGCCCGAACGGCCGACCGCGACCTGACCGTCGGCGGTGAACGTCGATCCGTTGCCGGTCACGACCAATGTGCCGCTGCCGCTCAGACCGACATTGACCGCGGGTGTGGCGGTCTCATTGGACGTGACGGCCAACGCCGTGGCGCCCGCCGCGATGGTCAGCTGACCGGTTGTGCCAACGCCCTTCGCGATTGTGATGGGACCGTTGGCATTCAGCGCGGCGGCGGCGCCGGTGACAAGCACCGTGCCCGTGGCAGCCGCCAACGTGCCGGAGGCAACGCCGCCGCCGACGATCAGGTCGGGGGTCGTCCCGGACACGCCGACGTTCAGCGTCCCGCCCGCGTTGACAACGACCGTGCCGTTGGTCCCCGCGGTGCTGCCGACAATGATTGAACCGGCGCCGGACGCGATCAGCCCGTTATCGGTGACGGTGCCGTTGGCGAACATCGTGCCCGCGTTGGTCAGCGTCACGCCGGACGCGAAGGAGTCCGTTCCGCCAAACGACCAGCCGGCGCCAGCATCGATGGTGACCTGCGCGAAGTTAACGAAGGTGGAGCCGAAGCCGGAGATTTTGCCGTTCGACGCGGCGGAGGCCAGTTCCAGGGTGCTGACGAACGCACCGCTGACAAGGTTGCCGCCATCGACCTGACCGGACATCGTCTGGCCCGGCGTCAGGATCAGCCGGTTCGCCGCGCCGGCCGCGAACTGCACGGCATCGGTGGCCCCGGATATCGATCCGGCGTTGGACACCGTGCCGCCGCCGGCGACTCGCACCCCGAAGCTGCTGCCGGTGACGGTGCCGCCGGAGTTGTTGACCACCGACCCGCCCGACGCGAGGCTGATGCCGTAGCTGCCAGCCCCGGTGCCGGCGATGCTGCCGGTGTTGACGACAGTGCCAGCGGCGCCTTTGACGAACACGCCGGCCTGGGTGCCCTCGATCGTGCCGCCCGCGATATTCGTGACGAGGCCACCACCGGGCAAATAGGCGCCATAGGTCGCCGGATCGATAAGGCCGGCGTTGAAAATCGTGCTGCCGCCGGCGCTGGTGCCGCGCACGGCCGCGAGGCCGCTGCCGACGATGGTCCCGGCCGATTGGTTGGTGAATATCCCGCCGCTGGCCAGCGAGATCGGGCCGTTCAGCACCTTGGCGTTGTTCAGCGTCCCGGCGATCAGCAGCGAGCCGCTGTTGGCGATCGACACCCCGGCGGCCAGGACGTTGTTGCCTGTCAGAACCCAGCTCGCGCCGCTGTCGATCGTGATCCGCCCGAAATCGATGTATTTGGTGCCTAAGCCGGACAAGGTGCCGGTCGAGGCGCCGGAGGCCAGCTCCAGCGTACTCAGGATGGTGGAACCGACCGTATTGCCGCCATCGACCAGACCGTTGAACACGGCGCCGGGATCGATAATCAGGCGGTTGGCGAAGCCGGTCGCGAAGCTCGCGGCATCGGCGACGGTGCCGGAAATGGTGCCGGCGTTGGTCAGGGTGCCGGCGCCGCCGAAATAGACGCCACGGTTGATGCCGGCCACGATGCCGGTGTTCACCACGGTGCCGCCGGCCTGCATGTTGATGCCGTAGCCATTGGTGCCGGAGACGGTGATCAGCCCCTGGTTCGACACCTGCCCGGCTTGGATCAGCGCGATGCCGCGGCGCACGGCACTGATCGTGCCGCCGGAGGCATTGGCGATGGAGCCGCCCCCGACCAGCTGGATGCCGCCGGACTGCGTTCCTTGGCCCGTCACGAGGCCGGCATTCACGATGGTACCGCCGCCAGCGAGGTAAATGCCCAGCGCCCCCGCAAAAACCGAACCGCCCGAGGCATTGCTGATGTAGCCGCCCGAGAACAGGCCGATGCCGGCACTGCGGGTCGCGTTGTTGCCGCCGATCAATACGCCGGCGTTCAGCACCGTACCGACGGAGGCGCCGGTCGGGCTGTAGACCGCGGCCAGGGTGCCGGTAATGGTCGCGGACGCCGCGTTGACCAGGGTGCCGCCGGACAAAACAACGCCGCCGGGCAAAGCCGCGCTGTTGGTCAGCCGCCCGCTGTCGGTGATGCCGATGCTGGAGGCGACGCTGTTCGCACTGGTAAACGTCCAGCTCGCGCCCGCGTCGATGGTGATCTGGCCGAAGTCCGCGAATTGCGACCCGAGGGACGCCATCGTCCCGGCCGAAGCGGCGGACGCCAACTCCAGCGTGCTGACGAAAGTCGCGCCGACGGTGTTGCCGCCCTCGACGGTGCCGGAGAACACCGCGCCGGGCACGACGATCAACCGGTTGGCAAAGCCGGGCGAGAACTGCACCGCGTCGGACGCGCCGGTAATCGCCCCGGCATTGGTCAACGTGCCGCCGGACGACCCCGATTGCCCGAAGAACACGCCCTGCTGGCCGCCGATGACGGTGCCGGTGTTGGTCGCGGAGCCGCCGCGGCTCAGGTAAATGCCGGGCGCGTCGGTCGCGCTTGCCTGGACGAGGCCCTGATTGAGAACCGAACCGGCGTTATCCAGCACGATCCCGCGCTTCGTCGCGGTGACCGTTCCGCCGGAGGCGTTGGTGACGGAGCCGGTGCCGAAGACCTCGATCCCGCCCGACCTCGTGCCGAGCCCGGCGATGGTGCCGGCGTTCACAACAGACCCGTTGCCGCCGATATAGACGCCGACGCCGCCCGCGCCGATCGAACCGCTGGAGACGTTGGTGACAACGCCGCCGGAGAACAGGATCACGCCCGCGCTGCGCGTCGGATTGCTGCCCCCCACCAGCACCCCGGCATTCACAACCGTCGCCGCCGACGCGCCGCTCGGGCCGTAGACCGCGGCGGTGGGGCCGGCGATGGTGGTGCTGGCGGCGTTGGTCAGGATGCCCGCGGACAAATAAACCCCGGCCGCGATGGCGGCGCTGTTCGTCAGGGTGCCGCTGGTGGCGATGGAAATTGACGCCCCGAAGGTGTTCGTGGCAGCGAAAGTCCAGCTGGCGCCGGCATCGACGGTGATCCCGGCGAAATCGATGTACTTCGAGCCGAAGCTGCTCAGCGTGCCAGCCGACGCGCCGGAGGCAAGCTCCAGCGTGCTGGCAGCGGTGGCGCCAATGGTGTTGCCCCCGTCCACCTTGCCGGTGAACACCGCGCCCGGACCGGCGATCAGGCGGTTGGCCGTGCCTGCGGCGAATTCGACGGAATAAGTCGCCCCCGCGACGGTGCCTCGGTTAAGGACGGTGCCGCCGGCAGCAAGCTGAATGCCAACGGCGCCCGTGACGGTGCCATAATTGAAGACGGTGCCGGTGCCGCCTTTGACCTCGATCCCGACAGCGGTGCCTTCGATGGTGCCGGCCGCGACGTTCGTGATCGCTCCTCCGCCCGGCAGATAGACGCCGTAGGTGGCGGGATCGATGAAGCCGGCGTTGACGATGGTGGCCCGGCCGGCGCTGGTGCCGAGCACGGCGGCGAGGCCGCTGCCGACGATGGTGCCGCCGGCCGCGTTGGTGAACAGCCCGCCGCTGGGTACAGACACGGTGCCGGTCAGCGTGCCGTTGTTGGTCAGCACGACGCCCGCGCCCAGCGTATCGGTGGCGTTGAGAACCCAGGACGCGCCGGAGTCGATAACGATCTGACCGAAGTCGAGGAACTGCGAGCCGAAGCTGGTCAGGGTGCCGGTGGACGCGCCGGAGGCCAATTCCAGAATATTCGTGGGGGTGGCAACGCTGCCGCCCGCGCCGACTTTCCCTTTAACGTAAGCGCTCGGTGCCAGTACAAAGCGGCTGGTTTGCGATGCGGCGAAGCGCACGGCATCGAAGGCGGCACTGATCGTTCCGGCATTGACGATCGTGGCGGCGCCGCTGGCGACGGTGATGCCGGTGAAGCCGACGATCTGCCCGCCAGACTGGTTAACCACCGTGCCGCCGGTCCAGAGCAGGGCCCCGGCGATACCGCCGCCTTGGATGAAGCCGGCATTGGTCAGGGTATCGGTCGTGCTGTACGTATTGAAATTGTTGCCGAGCTCCACCCCGACCGAACTGCCCACGAGCCTGCCGGTCGACGCGTTCGACAGCGTGCCGCCGCCGCCCAGGTAAACGGGCGTATCGGTCTGGATCAAACCCGCATTGATGACGGTGCCGGCGCCGCCCCGAATCAACAGGCTCTGACTACCGAGGATCGTTCCCGATACGGCATTGCTCACGGTTCCGCCGGCCACCATCTGGAGGGGGTTGGTGCTGAGCGAGTTGTAGATCAGGCCGGCATTATAGAGCGTCGCCGCCGCGCCGCCGGCGACGGTGCCGCTGTAAAAGACGTTCGCGGGCGCGATCGTTCCGGTCGACACGTTCGAAACGAACGCGCCCGGCCGCAGCGCCACCAATCCCGACAACGTGCCGGCGTTACGCAGCGTGATACCCGCCGCCAAGGTATCCGTCGTGTTCCAGATCCACGACGCACCGTCGTCCACGTCGATGCGCGCGAAATCGATATATTTGGACCCAAGGCTGGTCAGCGTTCCCGACGACGCGCCGGTGGCGAGTTCCAGGGTGCTGACGAAGGCGGCGCCGACGGTGTTGCCGCCATCCACCTTGCCGGTGAAGGACGCGCCCGGATCGATAACCAGCCGATTCTTGGCTCCGGCCCCGAAGGCCAAAGCGGTCGTTCCGGTGCCGGTGGCACCGATCGCGCCGGCGTTCGTTACCGAACCGCCCGCGCCAACATAGGCCCCGCCGAAACCGCCGGCGATCGTGCCGCCAGCGGCGTTGGTCAGGAAGTTCTTCCCGGCCGAACGCAGCGCGACGCCATACCCCCCTGAACTGGCGACCATGCCCTGATTGAATACCGTCGCGCTCTGGCTCGCGGCGTTGACGAAAGACACCGAGATACCGTCGAGGGCACTGGAGATCGTGCCGCTGGACATGTTGCTGACATTGCCGCCGTCGGCGATGTCCACGCCCTGGTGCAGCGTGCCGGTAATGGTGCCGAAATTGACCACCGCGCGGTGACCGCGGTCGTGTTGGCGGACCCGATGTAAACCCCTTCGGGTCCGACAATGGTGCCGGACGAAAGGTTCGTCACCGTTCCGCCGGACAGCAGCGCGACCCCGCCGCCCGCGCCGCTGCCCGGTCCGGTCAGCAGGCCGGCATTGATCACCGTTCCGCCCGCGCTCGCGCTTGGGCCGTAGACCGCCGCGAAGGTGCCGGAAATGGCCGCCGTGGAGACGTTGGAAACCACGCCGCCGTTCAGCACCACACCGCCCGTCAACGTGCCGGTGTTGGTCAACGTGCCGCTGTCGGTCAGCGTCGCCCCCGGCACCACCGTATTCGCGCCCGTCAGAACCCAGTTCGCTCGGGCATCGACGGTGACCTGTCCGAACTGAATGAACTGCGTGCCGAGGCCGCCAAGCGTGCCAACAGTGCCGAGCTTCGGGGCGAGTTCCAGGATGGAAACGACCGTGCTGCCGATGCTGTTGCCGCCGGATACGACGCCGGTGAAGTGCCCGCCCGGTATGATCTCGATGTGTTGCACGAAACCGGTGTGGACGGGGTCGAACGCCCAGGTCGTCCCGCCGATGGAACCGGCATTGACCAGCGACGTCGCGTAATAGGCGACGATCGCGTACGGCCCGCCGTTAATGGTGCCGCCGGACGCATTGGAGATATAGCCAGGCCCGTGAATCCACACCGCCGCGCCGTTGACGCCGTCGCTGGCGTAGATGCTGCCTTCGTTGAGCACAGTGCCACCGACAGCATTGCTGACCGCGCCGATCTGCACGCCGATCCATTTCGACGTGATATGCCCGGAGGTCGTGTTGCTGACGGTGCCTCCGGCACGCGCATCGACCCCCGCGCCGGCCAGCGTTTGCGTGTCGGAGATGGTGCCGGCGTTGGTGACCTGCGCGTTGGCGCTGCCGATCAGCAAGCCGTAAGCGCCCCCGGCGATCGATCCGCCGGACATGTTGTAGACCGATGTCGCCGTCGCGCCGAACCCGGCGCCGCCCGCGATTCCGCCGATAATCGTGCCGCCGCTGGCGTTGGTCGCCGACCCGCCGGCCTGTAGGTCGAAGCCCGCCGTCGCCGTCCCGATCAGGCGTCCGGCATTGGTCAATGTGGAAGGCTGGGTACCCGCGAGAAAGACAGCGTATTTGGCTCCAGCGACGGTGCCGCCGGACAGATTGTTCACGACACCGCCGGTCGGCAAATGTGCCCCGTCCTTCCCGTAACCGATAATCGTGCCGGCATTCGCGATCGTGAAGAACGATGCCGGGTTGGCACCCGAATGGGAGACATGGCCGCCGATCGCATTCGTCGCGCCGAGGATCTGGCCGCCCGACGCGTTGCTGACGATGCCCGATGTCAGCACCATGGCGCTGTAGGCGTAACCGTACATCAGCCCCTGGTTGACCACCGTGGCGGCAGTGCTGTTCAGCCCGTAGAACGCATAGCGGGTGTTGCTGAAGATTTTGCCTGTCGAAAGATTGGTCAGCGTGCCGCCATGCGCCAGCAACACGCCCGCGACCGCCGTGCCATCCATGACGCCCGCGTTAACGATGGACACCGCCGACGTAACGCCGGACCTGATGGCGTAGTTGCCGCCCGAGATGGTTCCGCCCGACACATTGGTCACGCCGGCCGTGCCGCTCAGGAACACCGCCGTACTGGTGGTGCCGCCAGCGATCCGGCCGGCATTGGTAACCGTGGACACCGTCCCGTCGTACAGCGCGATCGCGATCTTGTTGGCGGAGATCGTGCCAGTGGACGCGTTACTGACGACGGCGCCGCTGACACCCTCGATGGCGAAATTGGCGGTGCTGCCGATGTAACCGTTGTTGGCGACGGTCAACGCGACGGTGCCGCCGCTGAAGATCGCGTATTGCAGGCCGCTGACCGACCCGCCGGACGCATTGGTCACGCCGCCGCCCGAGGCCAGCACGATGCCCACCTGCGTGCCGGCGATGACGCCACTGTTGTTAACCGTGCCGTTGCCCTGAATTCCGACACCGCCGAGCGGGCCGGAAATCCGCCCGCCGGATGCGTTGGTGACCATGCCGCTGCCGAGCATCACGGCGGCGGAAAGCACGGTCGCGGACTTGTCGGCGGAATTGTAACTGTAGGCGTTGCCGCCACTCTGCGACGCGGCGATGGTGCCCCTGTTGACCACCGTGCCCGCGCCGGTCACCGACACGCCGGACGTAAAGCCGACGATGTGTCCGCTCGACGCGTTCGTGATCGTCGCGAGACCCAGCCCGATGCCGGACGCGCCGGTCACGTTGGTCGCTGCCTGGATCGCCCCGGCGTTTTGAACTGTCCAGTTGTAGCCGGCGACATTGGACGTCAGCGCGGTGTCGATCACGCTCAGGATGTTGGCGGCTGGCGTCAGATAGACCGGGTTGGAATCCCCGGCGGTCAGTGTCTGGCTAATCGAGTAGGTGCCCGAGATCGTAACGCCGCTCATGAACGTGCTCCGTTCCGCCGGCGTGCAATGCCGGTTTACCGACGACTATAGCCGGAATGGCGTTCCATTGAAATGCCCCCCCGCCGGGTTCAGGCCAGCGCGGGTGCGGTGCCGCCGCGCACGAAACGGCCGCGGCGAATCAACAAAAACAACACGATCGCCACATTCGCCGCGTTCCACAAAACCCCATTGGCGAACGCCGCTCGGTACGATCCCGTGGCGTCGAAAATGACACCGGACATCCAGCCGCCAAGCGCCATACCGAGCAGGGTCATCATCATGACGATTCCGACTCGGCCACCGGCTTCCCTGGCCGGGAAACACTCGCGGATCACGATGGCATAACTTGGGACGAGGCCACCCTGGAACAGTCCGAACAGTGCGGAGACAACGTAGAGCGAAGTCAAACCGTCCATCAGCAGATAAAGCGACAACGCCAAGCCCTGCGCGACCGAACCGATCAGCATCGTCTTCATGCCGCCGAGCCGATCGGCGACGAAGCCCGAAGCGATGCGGCTGAAAATGCCGCAACCCAACATGAGCGCGAGCATCTCCGCGCCGCGGGCCGTGCCGTAGCCGAGGTCGGCGCAGTAGGCGACGATGTGCACCTGCGGCATGGACATAGCGACGCAGCAAGCCAGACCGGCGAAGGCAAGCAGCGTTTGCAGCAGCGCCGGCGACAGGTTCGCGGACGCTCGGCCATCCGCCGCGGCGACAGTGCCGGCTTTGTGCACCGGGGCGGGCGCGCGCAGCAGCAAAGCCAGCGGCACCATGGTCGCCATGCAGAACAGGCCAATGCCGATGAACGTCTGGCGCCAGCCGTAGCCGCGGATCATGTGCTCCACGACCGTAGGCCAGATGGCGCCGGACAAATAATTGCCGGAGGCGCACAGCGCGACCGCGACGCCCCGGCGCTTTTCGAACCAATGGGAAATGTCGGCCATCAGCGGCGCGAAGCTGGCCCCGGTGCCGAGCATGCCGGCGAACAAGGCGTAGGGGATGCCGAATTCCCAGACGTTGGAGGTGAAGGCAGCCGCGACGTAGCCGATGGCGAGCGACACGCCGCCGATGGCGACGGGGATCACAATGCCGATCCGGTCGCTGAGGCGGCCCATCAGGACTCCGCCGACGCCGAAGCCGATCATGGTCAGGGTGAAGGGGACGGAGGCGGCGCCCCGGGCAATGCCGAAATCGGCCTGGACGGAGGGGAGCGCGACGACGACCGCCCACATGCCGACGCCGCCGATGGTGGCGATCAGCATGCAGACGGTCAGGCGGAACCAAGCGTAGGGGGAATCGATTTCGCGTCGGGTCATATGCGCGGTACCCGTCATGGTCGGGCTTGACCCGACCACCTCCTTTAATTG
>CAITUP010000015.1 GCA_903895595.1 uncultured Acetobacteraceae bacterium
CAGGGCTATCGCATATGACCTTTGGCGTCCCCGCTCGCCATGGTCGGGCGTGACTCGACCATCTCCTGCGATTTTTCGCACCATTGAAAAGGCAGGGTTTTTCGAACGGTGCCCAATCGGCGTGAGATGGTCGGGGGCCAGGCCCGACCATGACGGAAAGTATCGGAAATCCGCCATATGCGATCCCCCTGTGTGTGAACCTGGTAGGGCTTGTCCCCGGGACCAATACGGGCAGAAAATCGCGAATTTTTGCCCGTATTGGTCCTCTGCACGAGGCCGAGGATGACGGATTGGATCGGCCAATTCCCCAATACAGTGTTCCGGGTACCTTCAAGCGATTGCGCTGCCCGCCCAAGCCCCAGGGCTTGCGCTTCCCGCCCCGCCGCTGCCACATGGGCGCCAACCGCTAACGGGAGACACACCATGAACGACGCCACCGAAGCCAAGCATTTGTTCGAACCGACGGGCGATTTCCAATGCCTGCATGAATTCCTCCCAGCCGCGCGCGCCAAGTTGTCGGATCACATCTGGGGCTACCTCGTCGGCGCCACGGAAACCGAGACCACGCTGCGCCGCAACCGCCTCGCCATCGATTCCCTGGCGCTGCGCCCGCGTGTTTGCGTCGATGTGTCGCATATCGACACGTCCACCACGCTGTTCGGCCGCAAGCTGCGCATGCCCACCATTCTGGCCCCCGTCGGATCCCTGGAATCGTTCGATCCGGGTGGAGCCGCGACCGCCGGCAGCGCCGCATCCGCCTTCGGCATCCCGATCATGTGCAGTTCCGTCACGCACCCCGGCCTGGAGGAAATCGCCGCCGCGACGCCCGGTCCGAAGATCTTCCAGCTCTATGTCCGCGGCGATCTGGCGTGGATGGACGAAATCGTGAAGCGCGCCGTCGACAACGGCTACGACGCCTTCGCCATCACCGTCGACACCGCGGCCTATTCCCGCCGCGAACGCGACATCACCGGGCGCTTCGTGAAGCCCTGGCGCGCGGTCGCCACCGGCCAGTCGTACCAGGCCGGCTTCACCTGGGACAACGTCAAACACTTCAAGGACAAGCACGCCATCCCGCTGATCCTGAAGGGCATTGGCACCGGCGAAGACGCGGCTTTGTGCTGCGAGCACGGCGTGGACGGCGTTTACGTGTCCAACCACGGCGGCCGCCAGCTCGATCACGGTCGCGGCTCCATGGACATCCTGCCGGAAGTCGTGGCGGCGGTGCGCGGGCGCGCGAAGGTGATCGTCGATGGCAGCATCTGCCGCGGCACCGACATCGTGAAGGCGATCGCGCTCGGCGCCGACGCGGTGGCGATGGGGCGGATGTATTGTTACGCCTTGGCGGCCGACGGCGCCGCCGGCGTGCACAAAATGCTCGAACTGCTGGAACACGAGCTCGGCGTCGCACTGGCCCTGGCCGGTGCCCGCAGCCTGAACGAGCTGCACCCCGGCTTCATCTACCGCAACGCCCCAATGGTCGCGATGCCGCACCAGCACAGCGCCTTCCCGCTGTTGCAGGCGACACCGGAATACCGAGGCTAAGGACACGACGATGGGCCGGATTTTACTTCTGCTGCTGCTCGCGGCACTGGCATTAACCCGGCCCACCGCCGCGCAGGAGCCGAAACACGGCGGCATCCTGCGCGCCTTCCATCGCGACAGCCCGGCCAGCCCCTCGATCCTGGAGGAAACGAGCGATTCCGTCACCGTTCCCTTCATGGCGATTTTCAACAACCTCGCACTGTACAAACAAGACGAGCCGCACAACAGCGCCGAAAACATCCAACCCGAACTCGCATCGGAATGGCACTGGAGCGCGGATAACACCGCGTTGACGTTCAAGCTGCGGCAAGGCGTGAAATGGCACGATGGCAAACCGTTCACCGCCGCCGACGTGAAATGCACCTGGGACCTGATCCTGGGGAAATCGGCAACGCCGCTCCGCGTCAGTCCGCGCAAAGGTTGGTACCATAACCTCAAAGACGTCATCGTCGACAACGATTTCCAGGTCACCTTCCAGCTCGGGCGCCCGCAACCCGCGCTGCTGGCGTCGGGGTATTCGGTGATTTACCCCTGCCACGTTTCGCCGGCGGACATGCGCACACACCCGATCGGCACCGGCCCGTTCGAATTCGTCGAATTCAAGCGCAACGAATCGATCAAGCTGACGCGCAACACCGAATATTGGCGCCCCAACCGGCCGTATATGGACGGAGTCGAATATACGATCGTGACCAACCGATCGACCTCCATCCTCGGTTTCGTCACCGGCCGCTTCGACGTGACGTTTCCCAATGAGGTCGTCGTGCCGATATTGAAAGATGTCCAGTCCCAAGCCCCCAAGGCGATCTGCAAGCTGGAAACCAATAATTGCGCGATCAACGTGATCGTCAACCGCGACCGCCCCCCGTTCGACAACCCCGATGTCCGCCGAGCGCTGGCGTTGGCAATCGATCGCAAGAGTTTCGTGGATATTTTGACGGAAGGTCAGGGCGTCATCGGCGGCGCCATGCAGCCCGCGCCCGAGGGCAGCTGGGGCATGCCGGAATCGATGCTGCGCGACCTGCCCGGCTACGGCCCCGACGTCGCCGCCAACCGTGCCGAGGCGCGTAAAATCATGGAAAAACTCGGCTACGGCCCGAATAACCGCATCGCGCTGAAGGTCTCCGCCCGCAACGTCCCGACGCACCGCGACCCCGGCGTGCTGCTGGTCGATACGCTGAAGCAAATCTATATCGACGCGGAGCTGGAACCCGTGGATACCGCCGCGTGGTTCCCAAAAATCGGCCGCAAGGATTACGTCATCGGCCCCAACATTACCTGCGGCGCGGTGGACGACCCCGATCAGAATTTCTACGAAAACTATGCCTGCGGCTCACCGCGCAATTTCACCCAGTACTGCAACAAGGAACTGGAACCTCTGTTCGACCGGCAGTCGGCCGAAACCGACGTCGCCAAACGCCGCCAACTCGTCTGGGAAATCGACCGGCGCCTGCAGGAAGACCTTGCTCGGCCCATCATTTATCACAACAAGGTCGCCACCTGCTGGCAGCCGTATCTGCACGGTTTCACGCCGATGGAAAACAGCGTTTATAATTTTCCGAGGCTGGAGAATGTGTGGCTCGACCGGTGATTCTCAACATCCGTCATGGTCGGGCTTGACCCGACCATCTCAGGCCCATGGGGCGCCAATGCAGATGGCGCTATTTTAGGGTGCCTCAGGTCGCAGAAGATGGTCGGGTCAGGCCCCACCAAGCTCAGCCATCCTGGGAACGACCTGCCAGCATTCGCCTTCTGCGAAGACGAAAACCCGGCAGGCGGGGCAAATGCCCGAGCAACCCCGCCATCCGCGGTTGCGATGCCCGATCGGCCTATGTTTGAGTGTTGGTAACGGATCCAGCACCGCGTTTAACCCAGAGGCCCAGAGTTCATGAACTCTGGGCCTCTGGGTCGAAGGCGCGATCGGCAACGACACGGCCATGCGGATTTTCCCGGGACTGGCGCGCCGCGCAAACGATCGGGAATTCGTTCGCGGGATGTGTGAATCCGGTAGGGTCAGGCCGGACCATGACGATATCGATTCTCCTCACGCCGCCAGTTGTTGCTCCACCGTCGGCACCCCATCCGTCACCGTCGTCCGCCGCAGCTCCCGCGGATACACCGCGTCCTCGTACGGCCGAGCACGATGCATTGTCGTGCGGTTGTCCCACATGACCAGATCGCCCACGCGCCATTTGTGGCTGTAAACAAACTCCCGCTGCGTCGCGTGCTCGGTCAGTTCCCGCAACAGAATCTGCGCCTCCGCCACCGGCATCCCCAGGATGCGGCCGGCATGCGACGACAGATACAGCGATTTCCGCCCCGTCACCCGATGCGTCCGCACCAGCCGTTGCCGCACCGGCGCGAAGGCCTTCAGCTCCGCCTCGGTAAACGGAATTCCCAGCGCGCCCTTGGAGAAGATGCGGCTATGCTCGCAGACCAAATCCTCAATGCGCGCTTTCATACGAGCATCGAGCATGTCGTAAGCGGCGCGCATATCGGCGAACTGCGTATCCCCACCCTCCGGCGGCAGCACATGCGCGCACAGCAGCGAATACCGCGCAGGAATTTTCTTGTAGCTGCTGTCGGAGTGCCACATCTGATTGCCCAGCCCGGACAGCCGCTTTCGGTCGTCGCGCGCCAAAATGCCGCCATCGGCCGCGAGGTTGGAAATGTCGGAAATCCCGGGATCGGCGATCCGCACGCCGCCGGCCGCCTGAATCTGCGTATACGGCGGCTCCTGCTCCCCAAAATTCAGCGTGAACGCCGTCTGCTGCGGCGTTGTCAGCGGCGTGCCCTGGCGAAACACCAGCACCGCGTATTTATCCATGCCCGCATCGATGGTCGCCGCCTGTTCGGGGGTCAGCGGCTGGCCGATATCGACCCCCGAACACGCGGCCGCGATGACGGGATGCAGGGGTGTGAAGGTCAGGGCCATGACGGGTTTCCTCCGGAGATTGACTCGACTCTTGAGCCGCCGCCGGCCGGTGTCAACGGCGGCGGGGATTGATCTGCATCAATCCCCCGCGCCCGTCCGGTCGGTAACGTCCCTACCGTAATCAGCAGGAGACGTGCCAATGATCCCGCAACAGGCGATCACCCCGGTCGGACTGAACCACGTGGTGCTGAACGTCCACGACATGGACCAATCGCACGCGTTTTGGACCGAAATTCTGGGTTTCAAGCAGGTCGGCGAGTTGAAACCTCGGCCCGATCGCCCGAACCCGCCGCGCATGCGCTTCTACAGCTACGACCACGGCGACGGCCGCATGAGCCATCACGATCTGGCGCTGGTGGAAAATCCCAATCTGCCGCCGCCGCCGAAGGATTGGTCGATGTTCGGCATGCCGGTCGCGGTCAACCACGTCGCCGTCGCGATGCCGTCGCGGGAGGCGTGGCTCCAGCAACTGGCGTTCATGCAAAGCCGGGGGATCGTATTCGACCGCCGCGTGGAACACGGCATGACACATAGCCTGTACGTGCACGATCCCAACGGTTACGGCGTCGAAATTCTGTACGAATTGCCAAGGGATGTGTGGGAAGCCGATATCGACGGTGCCCTGAACTGGGCCAAAACGCTTCCCACCGAGGGCGCGGCGGCCCTGGAGGACCGGACCGAAGAATTACCGGTGTTCGGCCGTTAGGCCAGAATCGCCAAACCTTTGCGTTCCACCAGATCGAGCAACTTCAACGCCGGCCCGGACGGCGTTTTCAGCCCCTGCTCCCACGCGCAAACGGTGGCTTTGCCGACGTTCAGCACTGCCGCGAACACGGCTTGGCTGACGTTGGCCTCCTGCCGGATGCGGCGCACGTCTTCCGCGGTGTAGCCCTGCACCGGCGGCAGGCACAGCACATCGAACCGCCGCATCGTGAGCGTATCGATCGCCCCGGCGCCGTGCAGGTCGGTGGCGGCTTCATGCACCGCTGCCAGAATGGAATTTTTAGCCATCGCACCTAATCTCCTGTAGAGTGCCACACGCAACCAGTTCGTTGATCCGGTCGGTCGGCATAGCCATATACTCGTCGCCCAATTCCGAGAGCGCCTGATGCTCCCGGTCCGTGATATTGTCGCGTTCGTTCTTCCCGAACACATACAGGAAAATGACCCGACTGCCCTGGCGATACGCCAGAATGGTCCGCAACCCGCCGCTTTTGCCCCGCCCATCGATCCCGATCCGCTTCTTCAGCAGGAACCCGCCAAGCCGCGCATCCACCAGCCCGTCTTCGATTTCGCGAACGGCCGTTGCCAACACCCCATCGGTCAATCCAAGCTTCCGAGCTGCCTTGGCAAAGCCCTTGTTCATCAGCATCCTCGGCAACATCCATACTACTCCGTCGCACACCGCGTCAAGCGCCATTCGCTTACGCCGATGGATGCTGACAGGAAAAGGTTAACAAACGGTGAAGACGGACGAACAAAACCGCGATAGACTCCCCCCGAAACGCAGCTAGACGGAGGAAACCATGCGCGGCGTCGTATTCACCGGCGAACGGGATTTGGAGATCATGACCTTCCCGGACCCCACCCCGGGTCCAGGCGAAGTGGTGCTGGAGATGAAGGCATCGGGCATGTGCGGGTCGGACCTGCACCAGTATCGCCGCCCCAAGGGCGTGGCGCGCAACGCGACCGGCCTGCCGGCCAACCCCGATCCGGTCATCGGCGGGCATGAACCTTGCGGCATCGTCGTCGCGGTCGGCCCTGGCGTTTCCGCATCCGAAGCCAAGATCGGCGACCGGATGATGGTGCACCACTATCAGGGCTGCACCCAGTGCGGCCACTGCCGATCCGGCTGGCAGCAGTTGTGCCAGGAGGTACCGGTCAAGGTCTATGGCAGCAACTCCCACGGCGGGCATGCCAAATACCTGAAGGTCCCGGCCAACACGATGGTGCCGCTGCATGAGGGTCTGTCGTTCACCGCCGGCGCCGCCATCTCCTGCGGATCGGGCACCGCCTATGGCGCGCTGCGGCGTATGAATATTTCGGGTCGCGACACCATCGCGATCTTCGGCCAAGGCCCCGTCGGCCTCGCCGGCACCCAGTTCGCCAAGGCCATGGGCGCCCGCGTCATCGCATTGGACGTCAATCCGCAACGCCTGGAACGCGCCAAGGAATTCGGCGCCGATGAGGTCGTGAACCCCGGCGCCAACGACCCCGTGGAAGCGATCAAGGAGCTGACGCACGGCAAGTATGCCGATCTGACCTTGGACACTTCTTCGAACTCCGAAGCGCGCGCCAACGCGATCAAGTCGACGAAAGTGTGGGGCACGATGTGCTTCGTCGGCGAAGGCGGCGATGTGAAAATCGACGTCAGCCCGATGCTGCTGCGCCGGCAGATGACGCTGGTGGCGTCCTGGACGTTCTCCAACATCATCCAGGCCGAATGCGCCCAGTTCTGCGTCGATCGCAACATCGACGTGGACAAGCTGTTCACTCACACATGGAACCTGGATCAAGCGGAAGAAGCCTATAAGCTGTTCGACAAACAGTCGGACGGCAAAGGGGTGTTCCTGATTTGAAAAACGCGGACGCTCGGCGGGCGGTCTCCGAGGCCTATTGGCGCCTCGGAGACCGCGGGTTAATTGTCGGAAGTTCCGGCAATGTCAGCGTGCGAACCCGCAAGGGCATGGTCATCACGCCATCCGGCGGCAATCCCAACGACGCCGGACCGGAGAACATGGCCGTCACGACGCTGGCTGGGGCGGTGTCGGGCAAGGCAACCCCGTCCAGCGAGTGGGCCATGCATGCGGCGGTCTATCGCTTAAAGCCGGACGCAACCTGCATCGTGCACACCCATTCCGATGCCTGTACGGCACTGGCATCGTTGAATCTGCCATTGCCGGGTTTCCACTACATGGTGGTGCACTTCGGCGGCAACGACGTGCCTTGCGCGCCCTACGTCACATTCGGAACCGACGCTCTCGCCGACGCGGCGGCCGAGGTTCTGACGGATCGCAGCGCCTGCCTGCTGGCCAATCACGGCATGATCCTGCACGCCCGAACGGTCGAAGCCGCGGTGTCGGACGCGATCCTGCTGGAAACCCTCTGCCGCCAATATCTGCTGGCCCTGTCCGCCGGACAGCCGCGTTTGCTCACCGATACCGAAATGGACGCCGCTCGGGAACGGTTCAGGACCTACGGGCCTCGGAGAGCCGCGCAATGACCGAACCGCGTCCCTTCTACCATGCCGGCATGCGCGCATTGCAGGACCGCTTCGACGGCCGCCGGGTCGCGGAAGCACTGGAAAAGCACCGCATCCGGCACGATTTCTGGGACGCCGACCGAGAGTTGATCGAGAGTACGCCGTTCTTCTTCATCGCCACATCCTTCGGCGACTACACCGATTGCAGCCTGAAGTCGGGCGTGCCCGGGTTCGTGAAAATCGTCGGCCCCGGCACCATCGAATACCCGGAATACGACGGCAACTCGATGTACCGCACGCTGGGCAACATCCGCGAAAACCCGAACGTCGGCCTGCTGTTCGTGAAATTCGACGGCGCGACATTGCGTGTACGCGCGAGCGGCAAGGCCAGCTTGCACGACGACACAGACACGTTGGCCCGCCACCCCGGCGCGAAGCTGGTGGTCCGGATCGTCTGCGAGATGTACAGCAATTGCGTCCGTTCCGTCCACGATCTGACAACGGGCACGATCTCGCCCTACATGCCGCATGAGGGTTACGATCCACCCGCACCGGAATGGAAAAGTCGCGATTACATACGCGACATCCTGCCACATAACGATCCACATAGGGAGAAACAAAAATGACCGGAATATTCGGACGACGCTCCATCCTGGGCACGGGCCTCGCTGCGGCAGCCTTGCCGCGGCGGTCCTTCGCGCAACAGAAACCCATCCGCATCGGCGTGCTGACCGACATGGCCGGCGCTTACGCCGCCAACACCGGTCCGGGATCGGTCGCCGGCGCGCAGCTCGCGATCGACGATTTCGCCAAATCCCACCCCGGCATCAAGGTCGAGCTGGTATCGGCCGATTTGCAATTGAAGCCCGACGTCGCCCTGGGCATCGCCGCGCGTTGGTACGACAACGAAGGCGTCGATCTGATCACCGACGTGCCGCTGTCGTCCGCCGCGTTCGCGATCGGGGACTTGGCTAAAAACAAGGACAAGGCAGCGATTTTCACCGGCGGCGCCTCGGCCGAAATCACCGGATCGAAATGCGGCCCGAACCATCTGCACTGGTGCTACGATACATGGTCCATGCCGCATGGCGTGGTCGATGCCACCGTGAAGGAAGGCGGCGATACCTGGTTCTTCATCACCGCCGATTACGCGTTCGGGCATTCGCTGCAAAAGGACGCCGCCAGCTTCGTAACGGCCGCGGGCGGCAAAGTGCTCGGTCAAGCGCTGGCCCCCTTCCCCGGCACCACGGATTTCTCGTCCTTCATCGTCCAAGCCAAATCCAGCGGCGCAAAGGTGCTCGGCATGGCCAATGGCGGCGCCGATACCGTGAACTGCATCAAGCAGGCGTCCGAGTTCGGATTGATCCAAGGCGGCATGAAAGTCGCCGGCATGCTGATGCTGTTGCAGGACATCCACGGGATCGGGTTGCAGGCCGCGCAGGGCGTTGTCCTGACTGAACCGTTCTATTGGAACTTGAACGACGGCACGCGCGCCTTCGCCACCCGTTACGAGAAATTGCGCCCCGGCAACATGCCGAACTCGGTCCATGCCGGACAATATTCGGCGGTGCTGCATTATCTGAAAGCCGTCGCGGCGGTCGGCGCGGATAAGGCGAAAGCGAGCGGCTTGGCGGTGATCGACAAAATGAAGGCGATGCCAACCGAGGACCCGCTGTTCGGCAAAGGCATGGTCCGAGCGGACGGACGCAAGATCCACGATATGCATCTGTTCCAGGTGAAATCGCCCGCGGAATCGAAGAAGCCATGGGATTATTACACGCATAAGCGGGTCGTGCCGATCAACGAGGCGTTCCGTCCGATCAATCAGGGCAACTGCCCGTTGATCAAAGCCTAACGAAGATGCGCTGGATCGGGTTTCTGCTGCTGTCGGTTTTCGCCGCGATAAAGCCCGCTGCCGCCTACGACCCGATCCAGTTCATTGTCTACGGCGACCTGCCCTACAGCATGGCAGGCAAACCCGTCCTGGTTTCAGACGGAAGGTCCGATCAGGAGGTCTTCGATCAGGATATTCGTCCACTGATCCACGATCATCCGGCACCGTTCGTCGTGCACGTCGGCGACCTCGGGCGCCCCGAAACATCGTGCAGCGATGAGGACCTGCTGCGTCACCTCGGCTACTGGCAAGGTTTCGGCAAGCCGACGTTCTACACGATCGGCGACAACGACTGGATCGACTGCATCCGCAAGACGAACCCCGGCGGTCCCAAACCGCCGTTGGAGCGTTTGGCCAAGATCCGGTCGCTGTTGTTCTCCGACGCCGCGCTGGCGTCCTATCAACGCACGCCCCCCGGTTGGACCGTCCGGCGCGACCGTGGCGGTGTGCGGGAGAATATTGCCTGGACGACGGACAATCCCGCGGTTGCGTTTCTGACGCTGCACATCGTCAGCTCCTGCAACGGCCGCGACACATTCGGAAAGCAGCCGTGCAGAATTGTTCCCGAACCCGGCATGGACGACGCCACGCGAGCACTGGTGGAAGATGCCGCCGACCGTGACCGCCGCAATATTGTCGCGCTGCGGGAAGCCTATGCCGAAGCGGAATCCCAACACCGCGCGATGCTGGTCCTGGTGATTCAAGCCGACATGTTCGGTAAACCGGCGGATGACGCGAAACATCCCGCCGATATCTGGGAACGCTGCAAAACCCAGACGGAATTCAAACCCTATTGCGACGTGCTACCGGGTATGGCGAGCGCATTTTCCGGCAGCACGTTGCTGATCCATGGCGACACCGCCGCCTATTGCCTGGAGCAATTGCCGCTGGATGCCTCCCCGAAACACCATTTCTGGCGCTTGAACGCGCCGGGGGATTTCGGGGAAATCGATGCCGATGTGGTCACGATCGGTTCGGGGACGGACGGAGCCGCGACCGTGACGGCGACGGGGCTGTTGTCGGGCAAACCGGCGCCTGCGGCCTGCGATCGGGCGCAATACGCGTGGCGGAGCGAAGACGGCGCGTCGCGCCCGGCGTATCCACGCAAGCGCTAACCCGCTTTCGGCACCCCCGCCGCCGCCAGTGCCGCCGCCTGCCGTTCCGCCAGCGCGTCGGCCTGAAAATCCTCGATCAGTTCGTGGAACATCCGGCTCCAGTTGATCCTGGCTTTCAACCGCAGAAACACGCCCCCCAACCCAATCGCGGAACGATCCATCAACACGAATTCGCGCGGCGGCTTCACGCCCCCGGTGCGTTTCAGGCCCGCATGCACCTGTTCCGCCACCGCGCGCCCGAACTGCGGATCGTCGGTTTCCTGAATCGGCCGGACGCGGTCGTCGATCAGCGGTTCGTACAAAAACCGCGCCCACAGCCCCAGAACGGCCATTTTCTCCTTCGACAGATCGGTGAAACCCCAGGTCGTGTACGCGTGATGCGCTCTGGCTTCGTCGTTGTCCCGCACAGCCTCGAACAGATCGATCACCCCGCGCACGAATGAGGGATCGAACACCCGAATCGCCCCGAAATCGAACAGGTTCACGGAACCGTCGGGTTGAACCTGATAATTCCCCATATGCGGATCGCCGTGGATGACCCCGAACCGATAAAATGGCACGTACCAGCCCTTGAACAATGCCGTCGCGATCCGGTTGCGTTCGTCCTGACCGGGGTCCTCGGCCAGGCGCGCCATCAGCGACCGGCCCTGGAGCCAGTTCATCGTCAGCAGTCGCCCGGTGCAATAATCCGGGATCGGCGCGGGGACATGCACATCAGCGACATCTGCCAGCATCGCACCGTACAACCGCATTTGCGCGGCTTCGCGGGTGTAATCCAATTCCTCCCGCAGGCGTTCGGTCAATTCCTTATAAATTTCCTCATGCTGAATGGCGTTGTCCATGCGGTGGTAAACCGCCATCGCCAATTTCAGCTGCCGTAAATCGGCCTCCACCGTGCTGGGCATGTTCGGATATTGCAGCTTGCACGCGACATCGGTGCCATCCGGCAATCGCGCCCGATGCACCTGCCCCAGCGACGCCGCCGCCGCCGCCTCCTGACTGAATTCAGCGAAATTCTCCTGCCACGCCGGCCCGAGTTCGCTCGCCATCCGGCGGCGCACGAACGCCCAGCCCATGGCGGGGGCGTTGGACTGCAACTCCGCCAGTTCCAGCGCGTATTCCGCCGGCAACGCATCCGGAACGGTGGACAGAAACTGCGCCACCTTCATCAACGGGCCTTTCAACCCGCCGAGGATGGTTTTCAGGTCCTCCGCATGCGCGGCGCGATCGGTCTTGATCCCGAACACCCGCTCCCCCGCCACACGCGCGGCGATGCCGCCGACAGCGCCGGAGGTGCGCGCGAAGCGGCGAATTTCGCCGAATAAATTACTGCCCTCGGCCATCAGGAAGCGGCTTCCAGTTCATCGATAAACCCGGAGATCACATCCAGGCCCTTGGTCCAGAACGCCGGGTCGGACGCATCCAAGCCGAACGGCGCCAGCAGTTCCTTGTGCCGTTTCGTTCCCCCTGCCCGCAGCATGGCCAAATATTTCGCCTGGAACCCGGGATGCCCGCCCTGAAACACCGCATACAGCGCGTTGACCAGACAATCGCCGAACGCGTAGGCGTAAACATAGAACGGAGAATGAATGAAATGCGGAATATACGCCCAGAACACGTTATATTCCGGCGTAAATTCGAATGCCGGCCCGAGGCTTTCCGTCTGCACATCCATCCAGATTTCGCCCAGACGTTCCGGCAGAATTTCACCAGTCCGGCGTTCGTCGTGCACTTTGCTCTCGAACTGGTAGAACGCGATCTGCCGCACGACGGTGTTCAGCATATCCTCCACCTTCGATGCCAGCATGATCCGTCGTTGCGCCGGCGCCGCCGCATCCAACAGCGCTCGGAATGTCAGCATTTCCCCGAACACGCTGGCGGTTTCCGCCAATGTCAGCGGCGTGCCGGACATCAGATAGCCTTTTTCGGCCGCCAGAATCTGATGCACCCCGTGCCCCAGCTCGTGCGCCAGAGTCATCACGTCGCGCGTCCGCCCATGATAGTTCAGCAGCAGATATGGATGCGCGCTGGGCACCGTCGGGTGCGCGAAGGCACCGCCCGATTTACCGGGGGTCGGAGCCGCATCGATCCACGCATTATCGAAAAACCGCTTTCCGACCGACGCAAGATCGGGACTGAACGCGCCATAGGCCGTCAACACCCGTTCCCGAGCCTCATCCCAGGAAATAAGCTTGTCGTCGTCCCGAGGCAAAGGCGCGTTGCGATCCCAATGTTGCAGCTTCGGCAGGCCGAGCCACTTCGCCTTCATGGTGTAATACCGGTGCGACAGCCTTCCGTAGGACCCGCGCACCGCGGTCACCAGCGCATCGACAACCTCATCCTCCACCATGTTGGACCGGTTGCGGTAGCTGCCGGGGCGCGGATATTTGCGCCAGATATCGTTGATTTCCTTGTCTTTCGCCAGCGTGTTGGTGATCAGCGAAAACAGTTTCACCCGTTCCCCGAACGCCGCGCCGATCGCCTTCCCGGCGGCTTCGCGGACCGAGCGATCCTGGTCCGACAATTTGTTCAATGTCGCGCTGACGGTGAGTTCCTCGCCCTGGAACGGCACGCGCATCCCGGCCGTCGTCTCATCGAACAGCCGGCTCCACGCCGCGCTGCCGGTGACGCTTTGGTCGTGCAGCAGCTTTTCGACCTCGTCCGACAGCTGATGCGGGCGGAACACGCGCAGATCGCGCAGCCAGGGGCCGTAGGGTTCGGCGGAGGGCACTTCCGCCAACCGGTTCAGCTCCAGCGTGAAAAACAGCATATGGCTGCCGATGGCCGTGCTGCGCTCGCTGACCGTCTGGTAGAATTTGCCCAGCACCGGATCGGTGGAATCGCCCGCGAACAGCAGCCCGGCGTAGGAGCCCAGGCGGCCGAGGATTTCCTCGATCCGCTCGTATTCCGCGATCGCCGCCGCCAGATCGTCGCCGGGCAGTTTGCCGGCGTACCGCGCCTCGAACGCGACGGCCAGCTGTTCGGCGCGCTTGAAATCGGCCTCCACTTCCGGACTGTCGGGGGCGGGGTAAAGGTCTGACAGGTCCCAGGCGGGCAAGGCGGAAGCGGTTTCGGCCATTGAGAAGCGTCCTTCGGCTGGTGCGTTAGCCCATGATGTAGGGTAGGAACATCGCCCACAAAAGGCCTACCCGCATAAGGGGGAAACCGTGCGCACCTACCCGACTTGGCCGAACCTGGCCGCGATGATGTTCGACCGCGCCCGCACATGGCCGGATCGGCCGATGGCTCGTTATTACAGAGCGGGTGCGTGGCATGGGGTTTCGTGGAAAGAGTTCGCGCGAATGGCGGCTTCCTGCGCGCGGCAACTGCGGGCCGTCGGGGTTTCGGCTGGGGACCGGGTGCTGATTTGCGCGGAAAACCGGCCGGAATACCCGATCGCCGAGACCGCCTTGATGGCCATCCGCGCCGTTCCGGTCCCGGCGTACACCACGAACACCGTCGCCGACCACGCGCATCTGCTGCGCGACTCCGGCGCGCGTGCCGCCATCGTCGCCAACGCCGCGCTGGCCGAGAAAGTGCGGCAGGCGGGGGCATTGGACGTCTTGGTCGTCATGGACGACGCCCCCGCCGGGACAACCCCCTGGGCGTCCCTGGTCGCCGACAACTTGCCGCCCGACGACATCGCGGCGGAGGCAGAATTGGTGCCAGCCACCGCTCTGGCCTGCCTGATCTACACGTCCGGCACCGGGGGCGCACCCAAGGGCGTGATGCTGCCGCATCGCGCGATCCTGTCCAACATGCAGGGCGCTTTCATCCTGCTGAAGCCGCTGAAGATGGAGCACGAGACGTACCTGTCTTACCTCCCGGCTTCCCACGCCTACGAACACACGGTCGGCGGGTTCTATCTGCCGAGCGTCGGGACCGAGATCGTCTATGCGCGCGGGGTGGAACATCTCGCCGCCGACATGCTGACGGTCCGCCCGACGATCATGACCGTCGTGCCGCGCGTGCTGGAAGTCATTCGCGCCCGCATTCTGGCGCAGGTCGCCCGGCAACCGGAAAGCAAGCAGAAACTGTTCCAGCGCGCCTTGGATATCGGCCTGAAACACGTGGACGGGCAGAAACTCAGCCTGTGGGAGCGTGTTCAGGACCCGATCCTGGATCGCCTCGTACGCGCCAAAGTCCGCGACCGGTTCGGCGGACGGCTGATGGCGGCGGTCTCCGGCGGCGCCCGCCTCGAACCCGAAGTCGGCCGCTTCTTCATGGCGCTCGGCCTCCCGATCATCCAGGGCTACGGGCAAACCGAGGCCGGCCCCATCATCTCCGGCAATCCGCCCGACGCGATCCGCGTCGAAACCGTCGGCACGGCGCTGGAGGGGGTCGAACTGCGGCTCGCGGACGACGGTGAAATCCTGGTGCGCGGCGATCTGGTGATGGACGGCTACTGGGGCCGGCCCGCCGATACCGAGGCGACGATCATCGACGGATGGCTTCACACCGGCGATATCGGCGAACTCGACCGCGACGGATACCTGCGGATCACCGACCGCAAGAAGGACATGATCGTCCTGTCGGGCGGCGAAAACGTCTCCCCCGCCAAGATCGAGGGGTTGTTGATGGCCGAGCCCGCGATCGCTCAGGCAGTCGTGGCCGGCGACGGACGGGCCGGCCTGACCGCGCTGCTGGTGCCGGCGGACGGCTACGACGATGTCGCGGTCGCCATTGGGGTAACGGAGGTCAATCAGCGCCTGTCGGTGACCGAACGCATCCGCAAGCATGCCTTGGTCGATCCGTTCACGGTGGAAAACGGGCTACTGACGCCGACGCAGAAGATCAGGCGGCTGCTGGTGATTCGGGCGAATACGGACGTACTCGCAAAACTGCATCGGTGAGCAAAAAAATTCGGCGCCGTTAACCTTTTCTTTACCATTCGATGGGCATGATGTCCGGGCCGGCGAAAAATGTCCTGGTGCGCTCGCGACAGAAGGTCGCGGATATCCGAATGGAGAGTACGCCATGAATTCGATCGGTGCCGTTTCCGGTTCCCCGCCCCCCGCCCCTGCCCCCGTGTCCGCCGCCCCGAAAAAGGACCGGGATGGCGACTACGACAACAACCGCCCCGATGTTGCCTCGGGGGGGAGTTCGAACCCGCAGGTGGGGCAGAATGTGAATATCAAGGCGTGATCGCGCACATCCCCACCGCCAGCGCCGCGGCGGCCTGACACGGCTCGATGACCGGCACGCCAATGGCCTGTTCCACAGCCGGCCGGTGATGCGCCATGCCGGTGCAACCCAGGATAACCGTCTCCGCGCCCGCCTCGACCGCCGCATGGCCCGCGGCGATCAGGCGGGCGCGGGCGGCGGCCGGGTCGAGCAGCGTGTCCATCGACACATTCAACGCGATCTCCGCCGCCAGCCGGCTTTCCAGCCCCATCGCCCGCAGCGCCGCCCTATGCCGGCCCTTCGACGCGTCCACGATCGCGATCACCCCGAACCGCTCCGCCCGCGCCACCGCCGCCGCGACGGCCGAGCGAAACACGCCCAGCACAGGGGATTTCGTGGAAGCCCGAGCGGCCTCGATCCCAGGGTCGGAGGCGCAGGCGACGATGAACACATCCGCCGTTTCCCGCTCGATCGTCCGGCACACCGGTTCCACCGCCGCGTGCCAGTCCCGCCAGGAATAGACCGCCGGCGGGCCGTCGCGCATCGTCGCGACCTCCAACACCGGCCCGCCGGGAAACCGGAACGGCGCGATAGCCGTGTCGATGCCGGCGGAACATGCCTCGGAACAGTTGGGATTGATGACGAGAATGCGGGCCATGGCCCAGTGTCGGGGCAGACCCGCGAGGGATCAAGCACACCGGACTGGTGTTGCAGTGCAGCATGAGCTAAAAATGTCATCGTACCGTCGTAAGGAAGCTCGCATGGCCCCGATTCAGTGGCAGCCGGACCGCTCCGACAAAGACCCCAGCTGGCCCATGCCGCCCATGGGAACCGCCATCGGCCGCGGCTTGCTCGGGCGTTGCCCCTCCTGCGGTAATTGCCATCTTTTCAACGGCTTCCTGCGGGTCCGCGAAACCTGCCAGGGCTGCGGCGCGCCTTTGGGCCTCGCCCGCGCCGACGATGCACCGCCGTATTTCACCATTCTGCTGGTGGGGCATCTGCTGGTACCGGCGATGTTCATGGTGGACCGAGCCTGGACGCCGGAAATATGGGTGATGACGGCGATTTTCGTGCCGCTGGCGGCGATCCTGTCGGTCGGGCTGCTGCGCCCGATCAAGGGCGGCACGGTCGGGCTGATGATGAAGCTCAACATGCTCAAAGAGCACATGGACTCCGTATGACCACCGCTCGGCTTGCCCGCGTCGTGCTGGATGGGGAGGCACCGACGAGCCTTGCCCCCTGCATCATGGCCGATCGCGATCAAGCCGTGGCCGACCTCGCCGCCGAGAACCATTTTCAGCCGCTGGCCCATGTCGACTCGCCCGGCCCTTACATCCTGCACCTGATGATCCGCGACGGGCGGCTGGTGTTCGACGTCCGCACCGGCGCCGACATCCCGATGATCGCCATCGGCTTGGCGCTCGGCCCGTTTCGCGGGCTGATAAAGGATTATCAAATGCTGGTCGACAGCCACATCATGGCGGTGCGGGAGGGACGGGAGGCTCGCATCCAAGCCATCGATATGGGGCGGCGCGGGCTGCATAACGAAGGGGCGACGTTGATGCGCGACCGGCTCGCGGGCAAGATCGAAATCGATCACGACACCGCGCGCCGCCTGTTCACCCTGGTGTGCGTGCTGCACCAGAAGGTTCCGGCAATATGAAGGTTGATGGCGTCGCGTATCGCAGCGTCTGGGTAGACGGCTGGTCCGTGCGCATCTTCGATCAGACGAAGCTGCCATGGGCATTGGATATCCTGAACCTGACCACGCGCGACCAAGCCGCGCATGCCATCAAATCCATGCAGGTGCGTGGTGCGCCGTTGATCGGGGCTGTCGCCGCGTATGGGCTGTGCCTCGCGCTGCGCGCCGATGCCTCGTCCGAGGCGATGGAGCGCGATGCGGCGATGCTGGCGGAAACCCGCCCCACCGCGATCAATCTGCGCTGGGCGCTGGACCGGATGCTCACCCGCTTGCGCAATACGCCTGCCCAAGGCCGCGTCGATGCCGCCTACGCCGAAGCCGCTGCCATCGCCGATGAGGACGTGGCGCAATGCGCCGGCATCGGCCGCTACGGGCTGGAGCTGATCCAGGACATCGCCGCGAAGAAGCCCGGCCAGCGCGTGAACCTGCTGACGCATTGCAACGCCGGCTGGCTCGCGACCGTGGATTGGGGCACCGCTTTGGCGCCGATCTACATGGCACACGACGCCGGCATCGACTTACACGTTTGGGTGGACGAGACCCGCCCGCGCAACCAGGGCGCCGCGCTGACAGCGTGGGAGCTGGGCAAGCATGGCGTCGCGCATACCGTCATCGCCGACAATGCCGGCGGGCATCTGATGCAGCACGGCCAAGTTGATATGGCCATCGTCGGCACAGACCGGGTGACCCGCACCGGCGATGTCGCCAACAAGATCGGCACCTATTTGAAAGCCCTGGCCGCGCGCGACAACGACGTGCCGTTCTGGGTCGCCTTGCCGTCCACCACCATCGATTGGACGGTGTCGGACGGCGTCACGGAAATCCCCATCGAGGAACGCAGCGCCGCCGAGGTCACCGATCTCACCGGCCGCATGGCGGATGGCACCATCGCCACGATCCGCGTCGCCGCTGGCGGCAGCCCCGCCGCGAACCCGGCGTTCGACGTGACACCGGGGCGGTTGGTGACCGGTCTGATCACGGAACGTGGGCGCTGTGCGGCGACGGCCGAGGGGTTGCTGGGACTGTTCCCCGAGCGAGGATGACATGAGGGGCCGTTGGGTCGCGATTGTCCTGGCGGTGCTGCTGACGGGTTGCGCAACCGACGCCCACATCCCCCCATTTGCTCGCGCGCCCTACGAACCGTTCTCCCGCCAAGCCGTGGTCGCGATCGCGCTGCGGGAATGGCGCGCGTTCGGCAGTGCCGTCGCTCCGTCCGAGGCTACGGACAAGCCCGAACGCGCCGAGGGCCTGTGGCAGCGCGTCGGCGAGTATTGGTGGCTGGGCCTCGGCTCGTCCGAACCGGAAGCGCGGTGGACCGGCAAACACGACGCGGCCGGACACGTGTTCCCGCCCGAGCGTGACGCCACCTACGCTTGGTCCGCCGCGTTCGTGTCCTACGTGATGCGCATGGCCGGCGCCGGAGCGGGTTTCCCCTACGCGGCGGGGCACGATGTCTACATTCGCGCGGCGGCGACTGGAGCCTCCCGGCTGGTGATCGCCGCCGAACGTCCCGAAACCTATGCCCCTCGCTCGGGCGATCTGATTTGCTCCGGTCGGGCGGAGAACGCGCGGCTCCGCTACGACGACCTGACGCGCACGCCGGTTTTCCTATCGCACTGCGACATCGTCGTGGACACCGACGGGCCGGACGGCCTGTCGGCTATCGGGGGCAACGTCTCCGACACCGTCACGTTGCGTCATTTCCCAGTGACGCCCGATGGGCGATTGGCTGGCGATGGTTGGTTGGCGGTGTTGCGGTTACGCGAACCGCGATCGCTTCTGACTTCCACTCCATTCAGCCGCGAATCAAATTGGTCACTCCGCCGATGATACCGTAGCCTCCGGCGCCAATGCCCAGCACCTTGAGGACTTCCAATGCCATATCGGATTGCGCGGGACTGCCCCAAAAGGCCATCCCCAGCAAAATGCCCAAAGTCACGATACCGCTGGTTATGACGATCTGCTTGAGCCGGTTTCGGCTCTTGGCTTCAACGGTCTCGACTTCGAGTTTAGCCATTTGATAGTCATACTGGCGTTTGTCCGCCGCGTCGTTGGCATCGATGGAATATCGTACGACCTCGGTGCGCCGATTAAAGCTGTCGATTCGCTGTTGCTCAAGGACAACCAGGCTGCGTAAGCTCGCGGGAACATCCGAACTCTGCAATGTCGCGCTGCTCCCCCCGGACGCGTTGTCGGTTCCGGGCACATCGACATGCGAACCGGGAGGAAGATCGCTCACCTCGCCAACTCAGCCCATCGTTGGCCCCAACCGCCTGCCGGTAAAATACCGGGGTCATCCGCGATCCGATCGACGTAATAATCGGCGGGCATGGATCGAACACGATAGCCGCCGTACGGCGATGTCTCGACCTTGGTAACCAAATCGTACCCGTTCTTGTCCGCGCGCCGCCGGTCGGCCTCTACCCGAGCATCGGCTAGTCGGTCGTGAAAAGTGTCCGCGAACATGCTCTAAACTCCGGCAATGGCCCCTGTTGGACGGCGCGTTCCGACAACGTATGTGCGTCCTCGCCCTCTTTCAAGGCATGAGGCTACTTCTGCCGCCAGGGTAACCCATCCGCCTTCCACCCCGCGGTACCCCCACGATGGCCCTCGGCATCCGGCGGCCCCTCGAACCCATCCGCGACATTGTAAACATGCGGGAACCCCGCCGCCCGAGCCGCCTGCGCCGCCGCAAGACTGCGCACACCGCTGCGGCAGATGAAGTAGATATGGTGCTCCGGCGTAAACCCCGTCTCCCGCAGCTGCTTCTCGAAATCCGCGTTGCGCTGCATCGCCGGGTAAACCTGCCAGGGGATCAGCACCGCCTGCTTGCCGGCCGAGGCCAAATCGGCGACTCCGACGAAATTCCACTCGGCGTCCGTGCGGACATCGACGAGTTGCGCCTCCGGTGTGCCCTTTATGGCATCCCATGTTTGCGTCGGAGGGACATTCTGGACCATAAATTTCTCTCTCTGATGGTACGAGGAAACGATGACGGCATCCTATCACGGTTCGGCTTGGCAAGACGATATGCAGGCCGCCATCGGCCACACGCCGCTGATCAAGCTGCGCGGCGCCTCTGCCGCGACCGGCTGCACCATCCTCGGCAAGGCGGAGTTCATGAACCCCGGCGGATCGGTCAAAGACCGCGCCGGCCTGTACATCATCAAGGACGCGGTGGAGCGCGGGGTGTTGAAGCCCGGCGGCACCATCGTCGAAGGCACCGCCGGCAATACCGGCATCGGCCTCACCCTGGTCGGCAACGCGCTCGGCTACAAATGCGTCATCGTGATGCCGGAAACCCAAAGCAAAGAGAAGATCGAGTTCCTGCGGATGATCGGCGCCGACCTGCGTCTGGTGCCCGCCAAACCCTACCGCGACCCCGGAAACTACGTGCACTATTCCCGCCGCCTGGCCGAGGAAACCGGCGCCGTCTGGGCCAACCAGTTCGACAATCTGGCCAATCGGGAGGGGCACCGTGTGTCCACCGGACCGGAAATCTGGGAACAAACCGGCGGTAAGGTGGATGCCTTCACCTGTGCCTGCGGCTCCGGCGGCACCCTGGCCGGCACCGCGATGGCACTGAAGGCGCGCAACCCCGCCATCCGCATCGTCCTGGCGGACCCCGAGGGCAGCGGCCTGTACGGCTGGGTGAAGAACAACGATTTGACCGTGACCGGTTCCTCGATCACCGAGGGCATCGGCCAAGGCCGGGTGCCCGACAACCTCGCCGGCGCGCCTATCGACGACGCCGAACGCATCCCGGACGCCGAGGCCTTGCACTACATCTACGACGTCCTGATCAACGAAGGCCTTTCGGTCGGCACGTCCTCCGGCATCAACATCGCCGCCGCCGTCCGGGTGGCGAAGGCCATGGGTCCCGGCCACACCATCGTAACCATCCTGTGCGACGGCGGCGCCCGCTACGCGTCCAAGCTGTTCAACATCCCCTTTCTGCGGGAGAAGGGTTTGCCGGTGCCGGGGTGGTTGGCACAAGCCTGAAAATACAATCCATAGCCGCGGCTTCGTGCCGCTCGGGATGGTCGGATAAAGTCCGGCCATGACAAGGCGGTGGCTGGGGCCAGTGACACTGTTTTGGAGATCGTCAGCCCCCCATCCGCCCCCGTATCGCCGCCGCCCGCGCAACGACCGCGCGCGCGCGATTGACCACGGGCACGTCGATCATCGCACCTTCGAACTGCACCGCGCCCAAACCCTTGGCATACGCATCGTCGTAAGCCGCGATCATTTTCTCCGCTTTGGCGACTTCCGCCGGATCGGGGGAGAATTCCTCGTTCAGCACCTGCACTTGCAACGGATGCACCGCGCTGGCGCACATGAACCCCAAGCGCCGAGACCGGCGGACGATGACCCGGAACGCCTCCTGGTCGCGGAAATCGGCGATGGAACCGATGAACCCCATCGGCATGATCCCGGCTGCCTTGGCGGCGAAGATCGTGTGCTGCTTGGGGTAGAACAGACCCTCGGGGTCCGATTGCATTCCGACATCGGCGGCGAAATCTTCCGAACCCAGGCTGATCCCGACAATCCGCTGGTGGCATTTCGCAATTTCGGAAATACGGAAGAACCCGGCGGCGGTTTCCACCAGGACGATGAACTTTATCCGCCCGGCGGGCAGGCCTCGTTCCGCCTCCATCTCCTCCACGATTTCCGCCACGGCATGCACATGCTCGGGGCTATCGACTTTCGTCAGCATCAGGGCGGCCACACCCGGAATGACCGCGGCTTCGATATCGCGCACCAGCATCCGCCAGGGGCGGTTGACGCGCACCACCACGTCGGCGCCTTTGCGGTTCACCTGCGGAATGGCATCGGCGATCAACGTGCGCGCGATGTCCTTTTGCGACGGGGCGACTGCGTCCTCCAGGTCCAGAATAATCGCGTCGGCGCCGCGATCGGCCCCGGTGCGGACGAATTTCTCCGCCGTGACCGGGACGAACATCAGGGACCGCCAAACCGGTAAATCTGCGCGCATGATCATGCTTCCTTTATAACGCCGGCGGCGATGAGTTCGGCCATCCGAGCATCGTCGCATCCCAGGCTGTTGAGCAGTTCCTTGTTGTGTTGGCCCAAGGTAGGCGCAGCCGAACGCAAACGGCCCGGCGTTTCCGACAGGCGGGGGATGATGTTGTGCATCAATACCGAACCGGCTTCCTCGTCCGGCGCTTCCACCAGCACGCCGCGTTCGTGGACGTGTGGGTCGTCGATCAACTGGTCGATTTCGTAGACGGGGATCGCAGTGACCTCGGCTGCCTCGAAAACCGCCATGTTTTCGGCCAGCGGGCGGGCTTTGATCCAGTCGGCAACGATGCCGTCGCATTCGTCGATGTTGCGCACGCGGTCGGTGTTCGTCTTGAATTTCGGGTCCTCGATCATGTCCGCGCGGCCGATGGCGCGAAAAACCCGTTCCGCCATCTGCTGGATCGACGCCGAAATCGCGATGAAGCGCCCGTCGCTGGTTTCGTAGACGTTACGCGGGGAGGTTGTCAGCGACCGGCTGCCGGTGCGGGCCGGTTTCTCGCCGCTGACGGTGTACATCGCGGCCTCGGGGCCGAGGACGGAGATCATGGGTTCGAGCAAGGGGAGATCGACGATCTGGCCGCGCCCGCCCCGCTCGACGACCCGCAGCGCGACCATGATCGCGTAAGCACCGTACAGGCCGGAGATCATGTCGGCCATCGCCAGCGGCGGCAGCACCGGGGGGCGATCCCCAAAACCGTTTTTGGCGGCGAAGCCCGACATCGCCTCCACCAGCGTGCCGAAGCCGGGACGGTCGCGGTACGGGCCGGTCTGGCCGAAGCCGGTGATGCGGACGATGATCAGCTTGGGGTTACGCGCGTGCAGTTCGGCGGGGCCGAGGCCCATTTCCTCCAGCGTGCCGGGGCGATAATTCTCGATCAGGATGTCGGCGGTGGCGATCAGGTCCTTCAAAACCTCCCGTCCGGCCGCGGGACGCAGGTTGATCGCCAGACTCTTCTTGTTCCGTGCATAGACTTTCCAATGCAGCGACAATCCCTTGGTGCGCCACGCGCGCAGGGGGTCGCCGACTTTGGGGTCCTCGATCTTGATCACCTCGGCGCCCTGATCGGCGAGCTGCAGGCTGACCATGTTGCCGGCGACGAGGCGGGAAAGGTCCACCACGCGGATGCCGGACAGGGGCACCGGGGCGTCGGGTTCGAATTGGATGCGCGGTATCATTGTCTGCTCTCTTGGTGTGTGCCATTTTCCGCCCAGATGCCGGTGGCCCGCAAGGGCTGAAACGGGAACTGCCGAAAGGCGGCTGCCCCCGCAACTGTAAGCGAAGAGCCAAACCCAACATGCCATTGCCCCACCAGGGTGAGAAGGCGGGCGCGGCGAAGACTCGCGAGCCAGGAGACCGGCCGGCATCGAGACTGCGCGCGCGCGACGGGCGGGGTGCACCGGGGCAGCGGGGAGAAACCCGCATGCGAGCTGTCGGCACAGTGTCGATAGGAGGACCCGCATGCGCAAATTCAGCGCGCTGCTGGCAATAAGTTTTTGCGTCCCAGCCATGGCCGAAGAACCGGTCCAGCTCCCGGACGTGGTGGTGACCGCCACCCGCATCCCCACGCCGGTGACGGAAATCCCCGCCGGGGTGACCGTGATCGACCGGCAGACGATCGAGGACCGGGGCTACAACACCCTGACCGACGCGCTGACTTCGGTGCCGGGCTTGCGTCTGGCACCGTCCGGCGGGCCTGGCAGCCTGACCAGCGGCTTCATCCGCGGCACCGACTCGGCGCATGTGTTGGTGCTGCGGGACGGCATGCCGATCAACGATGCATCCAATCCCAAGGACGCCTTCGATTTCGGCGTCGATACGCTGTCGGATATCGAGCGGATCGAGGTCGTGCGCGGCCCGATGGCGGCCTTGTACGGTTCGGGCGCGCTGGGGGGGGTGATCAATCTGATTTCCCGGCGGGGCACCGAACCCGGGCTGCATATTCTGGGCGATTTGTCCGGCGGTTACCCCGCACAGGTGCGCGGGGCGGTCAGCGCGACGGGGGTGCAGGGACCGTTCGATTACGCGGTGACGGCCGCATCCCAGTCGCAGCAGGGATTCGACAGCGTGCCTCGGCGGATGGCGACGTACACCGGGCTAGCCACGGGTTTCCGCGACCGGGTCGGCACGCTCAATCTGGGTTACACGCCGGTCGAGGGCACGCGCATCTCCGTCTTTCTGCGCGGGCGTTCGGCTCTGTTCGGCACGAACGCGAACCAGTTCTACGACGCGGCGGACACGTCCAACACCGCCGATTCGCTGCTGGGCCGTATCGGCGTAACGTCGAAACTGTTCGACGGTTTGCTGGATACCAGCCTGTTCCTGGGCCATCTGCGGGAGGATCGGCACACCGTGCAGGCGCCCGATCCCAACCTGAATTCCGAGGATGCCCGCTACCACACGCAACGCACCGATCTACAGTGGAACAATACCGTGCATGTCGCGCCCAGCAGCAGCGTGACGTTCGGGTATCAACACACAGTGGACTCACTGTCGGAACGCTACAATTTCGGCTCCGCCTTCGGGCCGTTCGCGGGCAGTGCCAAGGTATCGACGATCCACGATGCCGCGCATGCGGGGGCACAGACTGTTTTGTGGGAGCGGCTGACGGTGACCGGTCAGATGCGCCAGGAATGGGTGGCGGACAATGCGCCCTTTACCTGGCGCGTTGGTGCGGCGTTGGACGTGCCGGCGGCGGCAACGGTTTTCAAAGCCGCCTATGGAACAAGTTTTCGGGCGCCGTCGCTGTTCGAATTGTTTGGAGTGGACCAGTTCTATGTGGCTAATCCGGGGTTGAAGCCGGAAAGCGCGCAAGGTTGGGAAATCGGGTTCGAAACCACGCTGCCGGCGCTGGGACGGAAGGATTTCGTCATTTTCGGCACGACGTATTTCAATGAGCAGGTGAACAACCTGATCGCCGGGGTTTTCTTCCCGGTGGAGACGTCGGTGAATATCGGATCGGCGCATATTCAGGGGTTCGAGACGAGTGTCGCGCTGCATCCGGCGAAGTGGCTGACGGTACGCGTGAACCATACCTATACCGATGCGCAGAACGCCGGCGCCGGAACGACGTTGTTGCGGCGGCCTCGGCACAGCGGATCGGTGGATGCGACGATCGTTCCATTACCGGGGCTGAAGATCGTGCCGGATCTCGCCTACACCGGCGCGTTCCGGGATTTTCTGTACGACAATACCGGCAATGGCATCGGCAACGGCACGTCCAGCCACGGGCTGATCGCGAACCTGACGGTCAGCTACGACGCCACGGAGAAGGTTCAACTCTACACCACCGCCCGCAACCTGTTCGGGTCGCGGTTCGAACCGGTGAACGGGTTCCAGACGCCCGGGACCAGCGTGATCGCGGGCGTCCGATTGAAACTACAGTAGCGTCACCGCACCGGACGCGGCGAGTTTGCCGATTTCTTCCTCGGTATAGCCCGCCGCGTCCAACACCGCTTTGGTGTCCTCGCCCAAGGCCGAAACGGTCGAGCCGACCGCCACCGCCGTGTCGGAGAAGCGGAACGGCGGGTTCATGACCTTAAACTCCCCGCCATGGTCGCGCACGGTCGCCAGCGCACCGCGATGGGCGAGTTGCGGATCGTCCATGACCTCCCGCACCGTCCGATACGGCGAGCTCGGCACGCCTTCGCGATCGAACGCGGCCTGGCATTCCGCCGTCGTGACGGTCGAGGACCAGATTTCCAGCTCGTCGATCAGATGGCCCCAATTCAGCCGCCGGTTGCCATAAACCGCGAACCGTTCGTCGGTCAGCCAGTCTTCGCGACCGGCTGCTCGACAGAGACCTTGGAAGGACCGCTCGCTGGCGATGGCGGGCATGATGAACCCATCCTTGGTCCGCACCGGTCCGAACATCGGCCGGCCCGGCGGTGGCACGTCGAACTGCGCCATCTGCACCTCCGGCCCCAGCGTGCTCAGCATCGTTTCGAGCATGGAGACATCGACCATCTGTCCGTGGCCGGTGGTGTGCCGTTGTGCCAGCGCCGTCATGATCGCGCCGAAAGCATAGGTGCCGGTGAAATAATCGGCGACGTAAATGCCGCAATTATCCGGGCGGTCGCGCCCCGGCTGATAGGCGATGTGCGACAGGTCGAAGCCGGACGCGGCATGGATCGCCGGCGCGTAAGCCGCCAGCCCGGACGACGGCCCCGTCTGACCGTAGCCCGAGATGGCGCAATAAATCAGGTTCGGGTGCTTGTCCTTGATCCCCGCGTAATCCAGCCCGAAACGGCGCATCACGCCGGGACGGAAATTCTCCACCAGAATATCGGTCGTCGCGAGCAGCCGGCGTACGATCTCCATCGCTTCCGGCCGTTTCAAATCCATGACGATGCTCTGCTTGCCGGCATTGAGTTGGCCGTATGTCGTACTGGCCCCCTCGCGCAATGGCGGGCGGGAGCGGAGCAGGTCGCCGTCCGCGGCTTCGATCTTGATAACCTCGGCGCCCAGGTCCGCCATCAGCCGCGTGCAGTGCGGACCGGCGATGGTGGTGGTGAAGTCGAGGACACGGATTCCGGCGAGGGCACGCTTCATGGACGGGTTTCCTGGCAAGGTTTTGTTATGGGTCTACGCACGTCGGACGTTCCAGAATTTCGCGACACCGGACAGAATACCGGTCAAATCCGATCGCCACGCGCTGGGCTGGAACGTGGTCCCGCAGGGCGCGTAGGCGACGTTGTTCAGCACTTCGCGCTGCATGTCGTCCACCAAGGCTTTCCGCTTGCTGGCGTCGGTTTCGCCCAGCCATGCGGTGCGCAGTGCTTCGTAACGATCGTTTCGGTACCAGCCGGACTCCACCGCGCCCACGCCGCGCAACCGCCCGTTCAGCAGCGGGGAGGCAACCGCGAGACCTGGCACGTTCAGCGTATGAATATTCGTCCCGCCCGCGTCGATCGGGTCGCGTTTCGTGTTGCGGCCCGACATCGTGCCCCAATCGGTCTGGACGTAGTCCAGATTGATCCCGATCCGTTTCAGCAGATCGGCCAAAACCTCGCTGGATGCCCGCACGTTCGGGTAATCCGCGGGGGCGATCTGCAACACGCGTTCGCCGCGATAGCCGGCTTTTTCCAGCTCCACGCGCGCCTGCGCGTCCGTCAGCGGCTTCTTCAGCTCGTCGAGGCCGGCGGTGGACGAAGATGGCAGCCCCGGCGCGAAGACACCGACGCCGCTCCGTTGCAATTCCGGATCGCCGCCGGCGATGGCGTTAACGAAATCGGCCTGATCGATGCAACGCAGGATTACCCGCCTGATCGCCGGATTATTGAACGGAGGATGCAGCTGGTTGAACCGAACAATGGCCATCTCGCCCTCGGTTTCCAGCACGGCGGAGCGGATGTCGGATGCTTTACGCAGGATCGGCATCAGATCGTGGGCGGCATATTCCCACCAGTCGTGCTCGCCTTTCTGCAAGGCGGCGAAAGCGGTGCCCTGATCGGGCATCGTGGTCCATTCCACGCGATCGAAATGTACGATTTTCGGGCCGGTGCCGCGATCGGGGGAACCCGTGGGGACGGGCACGTATTGCTCGAACTTGGCGTAGACGTTGCGCGCACCCTGCATCCGTTCCGCCGCCAGATAGCGGAACGGGCCGCTGCCGATCAGTTCCGGGATCGGCTTGTAGGCGTCGGTTTTCGCCAGCCGTTCCGGCATCATCGCCGGCATGTTGGCGTTCGGTTTGCCCAGCGCGTTCGGCAGCATGGGGAACGGGCGCTTCAGGCGGAAGACGATGGTTTTGTCGTCCGCCGCCAGGATTTCATTGCTGAGGTCCACGATCTCGGTGCCCAGCACGTCGCGCACCGCCCAGCGGCGGATGGAGGCTACGCAGTCGCGGGCGAGCACTCTCTCCCCGTCGTGCCACAGCAGCCCGTCGCGCAAAGTCAGGCGCCAGGTCAGGCCGTCGTCCTCGACCACGTGACCCGCGACCATTTGCGGCTTGGCCTCGAACGCGGCGTTGGTGCCATACAGCTGGTCGAACACCAGCCCGCCATGGTTGCGGGTGACGTTCGAGGTGTTGATGTGCGGATCGAGGAACGTCAGGTCCACCGCCGGCATGAAGCGCAGGACACGGGTTTTCTCCGCCGCGACCACGGCGGGGGCGGCGAGGGACAAGGCCCCCGCCGCGAGGACTCGCCTCCGGCTGACGGTCATTCCGCGGCTTTCGGTTCGGCGGCCGGAATGGAAATCGCGCCACCCCGGTCGGAGGCGAAGGTGTTCACCATGGTCGTCGTCAAGGCGCCGCCGCGCCTTCCGTAGGATTCCACCACCGCCACGTCGTTGGGATCGATGGGCGCCATCCGGGGTTTGCGGGCCAAGGCCGCTTCGATGAACGGTGCCAGCTCGGCTTGTTTCTTCGCTTCGCGCGCGATGTCGCGTACCCTGAATTCCGGCAGCACGGCGGAGCCGAACAATTCCAGCGATTCGCAGATATGCTTGTGCTGGTTCTTGCCGGATTGCTGCACGAAGATGACCTGATCGACGCCGACATCCTCGTACGCCGCCAGATGCGCGCGCAGTTGGGCGGGCGTGCCGATGCCGCCGCGTCCAGCGTTGTCGGGCAGCCGGTCTTTTACCGCCAGAAACCGTTCCCACATGTTGGTGACGCCGGGTTTATGGTCGCCGAAAATGCCGACATAGCCGAGCGAGTAACCGAAGAAGCGGAATCCATCGAGGCCGCGGTCGATGGCTTCCTGTTCGTTCTCGTGCACCGACATGCCGGACACCAGCGCGACGTTGGCGTTGACGCTGTGGCCGATGGGAACGCACTCGGACGACTTAATGATGTCGTAATATTCCTGGATCCATTTCCCGGCCATCGCCGGTTCCACGAAGGCGAAGGTCAGCGCCCCCAGCCCGGCGCGCGCGGCGCGATGGATGGTTTCGCGTTTCGAACACGCGACCCACATCGGCGGATGCGGCTTCTGCACCGATTTCGGCACCAGATTGCGGGTCGGCATCTCGAAATACTTGCCCTTGAATCCCGGATAGGGCCGCATCGTCAACATATTCGCGGCCTGTTCGGTCGCTTCCCGCCACATCGCGCTTTTCTCGGCGGGGTCGATGCCGAACCCTTCCATTTCCAGCGCCGTCGCCGACTCCCCCGTGCCCCATTCCGCTCGGCCGTTGGATACGAGGTCCAGCATCGCGACCCGCTCCGCCACGCGGGCCGGGTGGTTGTATTTCGGCGGCATCAGCGCGATGCCATGACCCAGCCGGATGCGCTTGGTGCGTTGGGAGCAGGCCGCGAGGAAGACTTCAGGGGCGGAGGAGTGCGAATATTCTTCCAGGAAGTGGTGCTCGACCTCCCACACGTAATCGATGCCGACTTTGTCCGCGACCTCCACCTGTTCGATGGCGTCCTGGATGAGCTGGCGTTCGGTGTCCTCGCCCCATGGCTGCGGGCATTGGTGTTCGTAGAAAATGCCGAATTTCATGGCGGTTTCTCCCTTGCGTCGGCCGGAGGTTGCCAGCGGCGGGCAGCTTGCGCAATGTCCGGCCGTTATTCATGGAGGCCCCCCAATGCCCGTCTCGACCGAGAGCAAGCGCAACCGAGCCTGCGCCGCTTTGATGAAGCAGGTGCGCGCGATCCTGGACGGGGAAGGCCCGACGCCGTCTTCCTTGCACGCCATCAAACTGAAGCTGGTGGCGCTGGCGAAACGCGTGGAACTGTTTCCGCTGTCGGATTTCGAGATGCCGGTGTCCCAGGGCCGCAACATTCCGCTGCTGCTGGAGGAAAACGACGGCCACGGGCTCTATCTGACCATCAACCTGCCGGGGAAAGAGGCCGCGCCACACGATCACGGTATCTGGTGCGTCAACGCCGCCGTATCGGGCGAGGAGAAGCACGAATTCTACCGCCGCACCGACGAGAACAGTCCGCCGGGTCAGGCGACGGTGGTAAAGACCGGGGAGGTTATCGTGCGTCCTGGGCAGGGTATGGCAATGGCGGATCACGATATTCATTCCAACATCGTGATTGGGGACGTTCCGGCCATTGGGCTGGCGCTTTACGGTTACGCCATTGCCCGTTTTCCGGGGGTGATCTGGTACCATCCGGAGTTCGGGTCCACACGGGCTTCCCCGTCGCGCCGGCTGGCGGCCTAAGACGATGTTCGATGTCGCCATCGGCAATACCGGCCAGACGATTGCCTGCGAGGCCGAACAGACGATTTTGCACGCGGCGGTGAAGGCGGGGATCGATTATCCGTATGCGTGCGCCTCGGGGAATTGCGGGCAGTGCGTTTCGCTGTTGACCGAGGGGTCGGTGGATATGTTGCCGCGCGGGGATGCTTGCCTGTCCCCCGCGCAAGTCGCGGCCGGGCAGGTGCTGGCCTGTCGCGCTCGGCCGCGTTCGGCGGTGGGGGTTAAGTGGTTGGGGCGCGGTGGGCGGTAGCGTCTTACGCCGCGATGTCGTTCGGCATGGGGTAGCGAGTCACCGCGATTTCGTGCTCATGCTTGCGTGCTTGTGCCAGATCGTAGGCTGTCTGCATGCGCAGCCACAGGTCCGCCGATGTCCCGAACGCTTTTTCCAGCCGGATCGCCATTTCGGATGAGATCCCGCGCCTTTCATGGATCAGGTTGGCCAGGGCCTGCCGGGTAACGCCCAAAACGCTGGCTCCCTTGGCGATGCTCAAGCCGAGCGGCGCAAGGCATTCTTCGCGCAGAAGTTCTCCGGGGTGGGGAGGGTTTTTCATAGGCATGGCCTAAATTTCCCTAGTGATAATCGACGAGATCGACATCGAATGCGTCGCCGTCTTCGAAGCGGAACACGATACGCCAATTGCCCGATACCGAGAGCGACCAATACCCTGCCAGATCGCCGCTCAGGCGATGAACGCGCAGCCCAGGCAATAGGTCGATTTGATCGGGATTCACCGCGTTGTCCAGCAAAAACAGGGCACGCCGGATGCGTGCAACCTGATCTTGCTTCAGTCGGCTTGCGTCGTCTCGTTCGAAGAGACCGCGCAGCCCTCGATGGCGAAAGGTTTGGATCATCGCCGGGACAATATGAGCTGGCGACGATCGTATTACAACCTTAAGTTGTTATCGGCCGATGAATTACCCCAGCTGCTCCGCCAGCAACTCCATCGCCTTCTTCGCGAAAGCCCGCATATTCGCGATACGGTCCGGACTGCCGGTTTCCAGCGTGATCGCCTTGGTGCCGGAAGGACCGCTGACCGCGATGCACGTGTGCCCGGACTTGTCGCCGTAGCGGTTGCCGGTCGGGCCGGTGGCGCCGGTTTCGCCCAGGCCCCAGCTCGCTTCCAGACGCGTCTTCACGGTTTCCGCCAGGAGCGAGGCATAGGGTTCAGTCGAAGCCCGCTCGATCGGCGCCGGCAGCGGGTTCGGAATGTCGAGGAAACCGGACCGAGCATAGGCGGTGTAGACGACGGTGCCGCCGCGGAAATAGGCGGACGCGCCGCCGACCGACAGCAGCGCGGCGGAAATCAGCCCGCCGGTGGACGATTCCGCGATCGCGACGGTCTCGCCGCGTGCTTTCAGACGGGCGCCGATTTTCTCGGCCAGAGGCAACAGGTCCTGCATCGTTCATACTCCCTTTTCGACGATTGTATCGATGATACGCTGGGTTTCCAACGCTTCCTCTCCCGGAATGGCCGGGTCGCGGTTCTGTGCGATGGCATCCAGGAAATCCGCGATCACGGCTTTATGCGGCAAATGCGAAAATCCCATCACGGTCGATCCGCTACCGGACCCGCCGGTATCCAGGATTTCTTCCGTCCGCCCATCCAGGAACGAAACCCGCAGATTGCTGCCATCCATCCGCGCCGTCCCCTTCGATCCCATCACCAGAATCTGCTCGGGGGAGCCGGGAAAAGCGGCGACGGTGGCAATCATCGTACCGGGGGCGCCGTTGCCCAGGCGCAGCAGGGCGGATGCGTAATCCTCGGTTTCCATCTTGTGCAGATCGGTGGTGCGGACCTGCGCGGCCTCGACGGAGGCAATCCCGACGCACCAGCGGAACAAATCCAGCGTGTGGATGGCCTGCGTCATCAGCACCCCGCCGCCGTCGCGGTTTTTCACGCCCCGGCCGGGATCGTCGTAGTAGGATTGCGGGCGCCACCAGGGCACGGTCATGGTTGCGGCCTGGATAACCCCGAGTTCGCCGTTTTCCACCAGCGCCTTCAACCGCCGGCTCGCATCCCGGAACCGCAACTGCAACATAATCGCCAAGCGCCGGTTCGCTCGGCGGCCGGCATCGACCAGGCACTGGCCGCGTTCCAGGGACACCTCCAGCGGCTTCTCGCACAGCACGTGCTTGCCGGCGGCGAAGGCGATCTCGGCCAGTTCCATGTGGGTATTGGCCGGCGTCAGGATCATCACGGCATCGACGGCGGGATCGTGGATCGCGGCATGGATGTCGTTGGTGACGGGGAAGCCGTAGGCCGCCGCGGCCGCTTGCGTGTGCGCGGTGTTGCGCGCGGCGGCATGGACGACGCCGCACCGATCCGTCAGTTCCAGCAGCGCCTTGGCGTGCGGGGACAGCGCATTGCCCAGACCGATAACGGCGATCCCGATCACGCCCGAGCCTCCGCCACGAATCGATCCGCCTTCGCCTGCGCCGCCAGCGCCAGCCGGCACACGGTGAAAATATGCGATTGCGGCACGCCCCGCGCCATACCGGCCGCGATATCGGCGAGGAAATCGGAGAAATACGTCACGGCGACATCGTCGCACGCAATATGCCGCGTGGCCCCGCCATCCACCAGGAACACATGATCCTCGCCATCGCGGCCGGCGATATCGACATTCTTACGCACCTCGATGGTCCCCTGCGTGCCGAGGACAAAAAGCCGCCCATCGCCCCAGGTCGGCAGCCCGTCGGCGGTGAACCAGTCGATGCGGGCGTAACCGCGCACGGACGGAGTCTGGAACGTCATGTCGGCGAAATCCTCGAACCCCGGCGGTTCCGTGCCGAAGCAGCCGATGGTGGCGGTCACGATTTCCGCGTCCTCGGCGCCGGAGAACGCCAGGAACTGATCGATCTGATGGCAGCCGATGTCGTTGATGATCCCCCCATACGCCGGCTTATCGAAAAACCAGCTGGGCCGCAGCGCTCGGTTCAACCGGTGCGGCCCGAGGCCCACCGTCTGCACCACACGCCCAATCGCACCGCCGCGCACCAACTCCCAAGCCTTGCGCGCCGACGGCTTGATAAAACGTTCGGAGAAACACACCGACCAGATGCGTCCGGTCTCGGCGACGACAGCCTGAACCTCGGCCAGTTGCGCCGCCGTGGTCACCCCCGGCTTGTCGCACAGGACGTCCTTGCCGCGCCGCATCGCCGCGATGGACAGTGCGGCGCGGTCGCAGGGACGCGCGGAATTGACGATGAAATCGATGGAGGGGTCGTCCAGCAACCGTTCGCGTTCGACAGCCGGAATCCCAGGAAACCGCTTTTGAAACCCGGTCAGAACCCGAGGATCGGTCGTCACCGGGTCGTAGCCCACGCACACAGCCCCCGCGGCCAGCAGGCCCTCGGTCAGGTCGTAGATGTGCCGGTGATCCAGTCCGATCGCCGCGAAACGTGCCATGTGTTCCAACCCCTCGGAGAATACGCTCGCACCATCTTGGCCCGGCCGCAACCAAGGTCCACAATGGGGCATCGACAGACCGAACGGAGGATACAACCATGACAGATCGCGTAGCCGTCATCACCGGCGCCGGCAGCGGCATCGGCCGCGCCTCGGCACTGCAACTCCTGGCGACCGGCTGGTCCGTCGCGTTGCTCGGGCGCCGCAAGGACGCGCTGGAGGAAACCGCGGGCCTCGGCACCGGCGGCAAAACACTGATCCTGCCCACCGACGTGTCCAGCCCCGCGGAAGTGGAAGCCGCGTTCAAGGCCACGATCGCGAAATTCGGTCGTGTGGACGTGCTGTTCAACAACGCCGGCGGGAACGTGCCGACCACCAATTTCGGCGACATGACCTGGGAAGCCTGGAAGAGCGTCGTCGACGTCAACCTGAACGGCATGTTCCTCTGCGCCAACGCGGCGTTTCGGGCGATGCGGGATCAGACGCCGCAGGGCGGACGGATTATCAATAACGGGTCGATTTCGGCGCATAACCCGCGTCCGGGCTCGTCCGCCTACACCACCACCAAGCACGCGGTGACCGGCCTGACGAAGTCGATCGCGCTGGATGGGCGGCAGTACGACATCTGCTCCAGCCAGATCGATATCGGCAACGCGGCGACGCCGATGACGGCGAAATCGACCAACGGGCAGATGCAGCCTTACGGCCAGATGGCGGTGGAAGCCCGCATGGACGTGACCCATGTCGGCCAACAGGTGGCGTTCATGGCCAACCTGCCGCTGGAATCCAACGTGCAGTTCGTCACCATCATGGCGACGAAAATGCCCTGGATCGGCCGCGGCTAGTCCCGCGATGTTGGGCCGGCGGACATTGATCGCGACGGGGGCGGCGCTGGGCGCTGCCTCCCCGGCTGCGGCCGCCGGCAAGAAGAAGGGGCCGGCGGCGGTCAATGCATTGGCGGAGACGCATCGCGGCAAGGTACGCGGCGCCATCCATGAAGGCATTCGCGTCTTCAAGGGCATTCCCTACGGTGCCTCGACCGCCGCTGCCAACCGGTTCAAGGCACCGAAACCGCCGAAGCCCTGGACCGATGTCCGCGACGCGCTGGCGTTCGGGCCGATGGCGCCGCAGGGGTCGCGCGAACTCGCCAGCGTCATGAGTTCCTGGACGTTCGACAAGGACATGAGCGAGGATTGCCTCGTCCTGAATGTCTGGACACCGGCACTGCGGGATCAGCGCAAGCGCCCGGTCATGGTGTGGTTCCATGGCGGCGGGTTCGCCTCGCTATCGGGGTCCCGCAACGTGTTCGACGGCACGCGGCTGTGCCAGAAGGGCGACGTAGTTGTCGTCACCGTCAATCACCGGCTGAACGTGTTCGGGTATTTGTATCTCGGCCGCCTCGGCGGTGCGGAGTTCGCGGAGTCCGGCAATGTCGGGATGCTCGATCTGGTCGCCGCCTTGCGCTGGGTGCACGACAATATCGCCGAGTTCGGCGGCGATCCGGCGAATGTGACGGTTTTCGGCCAGTCCGGCGGCGGCGCGAAGGTCAGCACGTTGATGGCCATGCCGCAGGCGCGCGGGTTGTTCCACAAAGCGATCGTGCAAAGCGGATCCCATTTGGAAGGGCTGACCCCGGACGAGGCGACAAAGCATGCCACCACGCTGATGGGCGTGCTGGGGCTGAAACCGAATGAGGTCGCGAAGCTGCGCGCCTTGCCGGTGGATACGATCCTCGCGGGCATGAAGAAGGCAATGACCGCACCGGGGCCGAAGCCCAATTTCAGCCCGGTCGTCGATCAGCACATTCTGCCGCGCGGCCCGTGGCTGCCGGAGGGGCCGGCGGTTTCGTCCGGCGTGCCGATGATGATCGGGACCACGCGGACCGAAACGACGTTGTTGGTGGGTGCCGGCGATCCCTCCACCTTCGAGCTGGACGACGCCGGTCTGCGTCAGAAGCTGGCGGCTTGGGTGCCGGAGCGGGACGTGGGACGCGTGATCGACGCGTTCAAGAAGATGCAGCCGTCGGCGACGCCGTCGGATCTGTTCTTCGCCATCTCCACCGACCGGCGCGTGCGGCAGCAGGCGTGGACACAGGCCGAGCGCAAGGCGGCGCAGAACGGCGCGGCGGTGTGGCTGTACGAAGTCGATTGGGCAACGCCGGTCGAAGGCGGCAAGTGGCGGTCGCCGCACTCCCTGGAACTGGCGTTCGTGTTCGACAATGTCGCCAAATCCGCGGCGATGGTAGGGACCGGGGCGGCGCCCCAGGCTTTGGCGGACCGGATGAGCACCGCGTGGTTGGCGTTCGCTCGTAGCGGCAACCCGGGATGGGCGCCGTTCAAGGCGGCGGAGCGGGCGACGATGGTGTTCGATACGACGTCAAAGGTGGTGAACGATTTCCGCGGGGACGAGCGGGCGGTGCTGGCGCCTTTGCCGGTGTATCGGGTCAGCCGGTAATTTTTCCCGCTGACGTTAACGATTGGTTAACCATTTGCCGTTAGGGTGCCCCCCGCCATGGTCGGACCTGAACCGACCATGACGGAAATGGGAGACCGGCCATGAGCGACCTTATCGGCGGCATGAACTACGCGTTGCTGTTTTCGACGACGTCCGCGAGCAATGCCTCGGCGTCGATCTTGAGTGCGCTGTATAACCCGAACCCACCGTCTGCGGCGGTGTCCACCGGCAACCCGATCACCGACCTAAAGCTGGCGCAGGCGAATCAAACCGCCGATGTTGCTCGGGAGGCAAAGCAGCCGCAGGTCGCGCGGGATATCGCCGCGTTCAAGAATGCAGTCAGCGGGGCGACCAGCCTTCAGGCGGCGCTGACCAATCCGGCCGTGACGAAGGTATTGCTGACAGCGAACAATCTTTCGAAATATATCCAATATCCGGCGCTGGCGCAGAAGGCACTGATGTCCGATCCCGCCGACAGCAAATCTTTGGTCAACAAGCTGGGCGATCGTGCGCTGTTGAGCGCGGCTCAAACCTACAATTTTGCCAAGAACGGGCTGCAGGCGCTGCAAAACTCGACCGTGATTTCGACAGTCGCGAATGCATATACGGAGGTTCTGTGGCGCCAGTCGCTGGACGCGGCGACGCCGGGATTGTCGAACGCGCTGACCTTTCTGGGACAAGCGAAATCGATCAAATCCGTGGATGAGATTTTGGGCGATCCGGCCAACCGAGCGGTGGTGCTGACAGCACTGGGAATTCCCGAACAGATTGCGTTTCAAAGTTTGACGGCGCAGGAACAGGCGGTGTCGTCGCGGGTGAAGCTCGAGGATTTCAAGAAGCCTAGCTATGTGGCGAGTTTGACCGATCAGTATCTGCTGACGATGCAGCAGCAGGCGTCCGCTAGTTCGGGTGGGGGTGGGTTTGCCCAGTTGTCCGGTGGGTTGTTGGCTTGACGGGACGGTCTCATCAACCGCCAGGGTCGGGAGTGATCGCCGTGCTTAGATCGACCACCAGATGGTTCACCGGCGTACCGGGTAAGTTCAGTTGGCATTGCTGTGCCCATTGCCAAGCGTCGGCCGGATAGCCGCAGCCAGAAGGATCTTGTGTCGGGAAATTCGTGCCGCCGAGCGGTCCCCCGGTCTGGGTCGTCAGCTTGAACGCCCAAATGCGGGGAGCGGTCGCTGGTCGCAAAGCCACAACAGCGGCTGCGATAAGATGCGAGCAATAAACCCCTGGCGAGAAATCCTGGCCGTTGAACGCGTCGATCCATGCGCCGACATAGCCCTGCATGAGCGGACTTAGCGATCCATCTTCCACGTCCAGATAAACAGTGGTGCCAACCGGGAATCCTTCGCCATGCATGAGGGCGATGGCCTGCGCGCCGTCCAGGGTACCTTTCGCGGCGGAAGGATTTTTGTTGCCAAGTACCGGCGCGGTCGGCTCCTGTTCGCCCACGTAAAGCGGCGCCAATCCGTAGCCGAGGGCGACTAGAGCCGCGCGTTGCCCGAGCCAATCGGTCCCCGGGTGGCTGGTATTCGCGGCGCCGAGGTAGTAGCCGCACCAAACCAGATTGGTGTTGTTCTTCAGCCAAGTCATGGGGACCAGACCGGGAAAGGCGCTGGCGTCGAAGCCGGGACTTGCGGGCATGTGTCGGATCCTCTGTTTGGATTGCCGGACGGGGCTAGGAGCAGGCCGGCGCGGCGGCGAGGGTTTGCAACTCTGTCGTGAGGTCGACCAGACTTTTAGCGTAAGGCGCCGCCGCGGTCGTTGGCGCAGCGATGTAAGCCTTACCTGAATCTCGAACCGCGATGAGAAGCGGTGACAGGCCTGTTCTTATCGCGCTTTGCCGCTTCGTGAGCGTGGCATATGTCGCGTCGGTCGACGGCAATGTGCCAGCGGCGAGCTTGGCTTGGCAGGCCTTCACTTCGGCGGCAATCGCATCGAGGAATGCCTTTTGGGCGCCGCCCGGAACAGTTGTACCGACTACATTGGCAGTACCGACCAGATTGGTTGTGTTGGTCGCGACCGTCGTATCCAGTGTCGTGCTGGCTTTTGTCAATGCAGGGGTTAGGTCGGCGGTTATCGCCGAGAGCACCCTGATTAAGTTCTTGGACGCGTTGGAAGCGGCGTTGTTGATGGCAACCACGGCATCGGCCGGCTTGCCCGGCACCGCCGTTGGCACGACGACCGGTGGCAAAGCGGCCTGGGCAGTTTTGAGCAACGCGGCTGCGTTTGTCTTAATGGTCCCATCAGCGTTCAACAGATCGGAACTCGTATATTCCGGATGTGCGAGAAGGAATCGCCCGGTATTTGCCAGCACCTGGGATTGGTTGAATTCAGCCATCCCCGGATGGTTTGCCAAGGTGAGACTGGCCGCCATTGTCGCCTCAGCCGCTACCAGGCTACAGGCCCCATTATAACGAATGACGTCCGAGAACGCGACCGACATCGGATACACGTCGAGCTTGCTGGTGAATCCATCGATAATAGGTTTGCGCGCAGTCGTTCGCGCGGTTTCAATCGCTTTGCGCAAAGTCGGCACGAGCTGCTGGTAGAACAGGTCGCCGTTGAACTCAGCTCGCACACCGCTTGCGATGCCCGCGGCGCCAGCGAAGGCTCGGGCTGTACCCGCGGGGGTAAAGATCGCTCCCGCGCCTGCCAATGCGGTCGCCAGACTTCCCGTGAAGAAATTCGTTCCCGACTGAAAAGAATTCAATCTCTGGGTGAATTTTTCGCATGCCTGGTCGGACGCAGCGAGAAGGCGACCGGTCACGTCGTTTCGGCGATTCATCCGATAGGTTTCGGCGTTGACCGTCAGATCCGGTCCATCGTCGGACTGGAGCGAATCGAACGCCGCCGCGACACACGCACGAACCGAGACGTCGCCGAGCGTGCCGTTGATGCGGGCCGATTTCGATTCCTTGCCCTCCGAGAGGCACTCTGCGTGGTCGTTTCTATATTTCGGTAATGCCGTGGCGGATACGAGTACCGAAATTGGGTCGACCAGTGCGACAACGTCTTCGTTCTGCCACATGAAGGCGCCGTCGATTGTCACCATGTTCGACTCGCGACGCTCGCACGCACCGAGCGCGAGGACCGCGAGCAGCATGAGTACCGACTTACCGGCGTAACGTGGTCGCATCCTTGCCCCCAACGAAAGTGTCGTTCTTCCCGCCGTGCCCTGCATCACGGTATCCACCGGCTATCGTTGTTATTTTGCGCGCTTGCCATTTCATGTGTCAACCCTGTTGCGAGACGTTATTCGTCACCCTGCCACATCGACCGGCCCATGCCATGGACGATCCCTCCGGTGCCGCGCACACCGGCACCCGCGTCAGGGCAATCGGTAGAACCCCGCTATTCGCCGCCCCGTCATCCCCGGCCGGTTACCCGGGACCAATTTCGGCACGTATCTGCAAAATTATGCCCGTATTGGTCCTCGGCATAGGGCCACTGCTGTCCGGCTTAATGCGTCGCGTTGTGCCGCAAGAAGACCCCGCACTCGCGGAAACGGATGCGGAATGTTACCCCCGCGTCTTGTACCACGGCACCGGAACCCCCGGCGTCTTCGTCCGCAGCGTGTAGACCGACGTGCTCGCGGTCAACATCAGCGTCCGCAGATCCGGTCCGCCAAAGGCGATATTCGCGCAGACTTCCGGGGTTTCGATAATGCCGATCTTGGTGCCGTCCGGCTCGAACACCCACACGCCTGTGGCGCCGGTGCAGTAGACACGGCCAGCCGTGTCTACCTTCATCCCGTCCGGCACGCCGTTGGTCGCATCGATCGACATGTCGGCGAACACCTTTCGCCGCACCATCCCGCCCGCCGAGTCCAACGCGATGGCGTGGATGTATTGGGTCCAGCGGGTGTTGGCGACGTACAGCGTCTTCTCGTCCGGCGACAGCGCCAGGCCGTTCGGATACTCGACCCAGGCCACGAGGCTGCACACGCCGTCGGGCGTCAGGCGGTACACCGCGCCCTCCCCCACATCGCGGTTCTGCACGGGGACGCGCAAGGCCGGATCGGTGAAGAACAATGTCCCGTCGGAGCGGCAGATCACGTCGTTCGGCCGGTTCAGGCGCTTGCCGTCCTGCTTGTCGAGCAGGATCGTCACGGTCCCGTCCAGCTCGGTGCGGGTCAGCCGGCGGCTGTCGCCCTCGCAGTTGATCAGGCGGCCCTGCATGTCGAAGGTCGTGCCGTTGCCGCCGCCCGTCGCGCGCACCAGCTTATGCGGCTTGCCGAGTTCGATGCTGAACAGCTTGTTGTCGCGCACATCGACGAAATAGAAGAACCCGTCGGGATGCCAGACCGGGCCCTCGGTGAACACAAACCCGCCCGCGACTTTCTCGAACGCCGTCGTTTCCAGGATGTCGGATAACGTCGTCATGTGCGTTTCCCCCTTGCTGGCAGTCAGTCTGCGCCTAAAGTGACAAAACGCTCAAGCCCGTCAGGAGTATGCCGCATGGAACTCATCGACCTCAGCAGGGACCTGTTCCATCGCACTCAGGCGCATCCATCGCACCCGCCGATCATCATCAACGTCTGGGGCGACCACACGGAAAAGAAAGTCGCCGGCAACACGGTCTTCACGTCCAAGGCGCTGTCGATCGCGATGTCGGACCATGCGGGCACACATGTGGATGCACCCGTGCATTTCGATCCTCGCCCCGGCGCCCAGTCGATCGACGAGATGCCGCTGGAGAAATTCTACACCTCGGCCATCTGCCTCGACCTGTCGCACCTGCCTCTGAAAGGACAGGCGACGGTGCCGGAGATGGAGGCCGCCTTGGCTGCGTCCGGCGAAGAAATCCGCCCCGGCGACACTGTCCTGCTCTACATGGCCACCAACGAACGCCTGCTCGGCAAGCCCGGCTATCAGCACGATTTTCCCGGTCTGGCACTGGAGTCCGTGCATTGGCTGGCGGACAAAGGCATCGGCATGTTCGGAGTGGAGGCGATCAGCCCGGCGCCCGAGGGCGAGCCGAATTTTCAGGCGCACATGGCCTGCGCCGAACGCGGCATCACGCACATGGAATGCCTGGCCAATCTGGACAAGCTGATCGGCCGCGGGCGGTTCCGGTTCATCGGATTCCCGCTGAAAATCCGTGGCGGCACCGCCAGCCCGATTCGCGCGGTGGCGGTGTTCGAGTAGCGGGGCCACACCATGCAAAGCGAATACCGGGTCGCTGTCACGATCCGCCGTCCGCGCATGGAAGTCGCGGAAGCCATGTTCGACCTCGGCCGAACCCCGGACTGGATGCAGGGCGTGCTGGGCTATCAGGCCGAATCAGGCACGCCGCCGGAACTCGGGTCCGAGTTCGCGTGGCGGATTGGCAAACGCGCCGAGATCTTCGAGATCGTGGAATACGAGGAAGCGCGCACGCTGGTCATGGAATCGGACGACAGGGTCCTGACCTTCGAGCTGGAAGGTGTGCCCGAAGGGTCGATCGCATGGATCACCGCATGGTCCGACGCTGGCGGGCTGCGCAGCATCATGAACGTGTTCGGGTTCGCTCGGCAGAGGCGCGCGGCGATCCGCAGCCTCCGCAAGCTCAAGCAACTGGTGGAATCAGGGCGCTACCGCGCGGCCTGAAATCAGGCTGCCGCCGACGCCGCCTTCTTGTCGCGCGCGCGTTCGATGCGGCGCTTCAGGGAACGGGCTTCCTCGGTCAGCTTCGTGTTCGGCGTGCCGAGCAGGAAGGAGTCGATGCCGCCGTTGTGCTCGACGGTGCGCATGGCACGCGTGCTCAGGCGCATCCGGATGGAGCTCCCGAGGATGTCGGACAGGAGGGACGTGACCTGCAGGTTGGGCAGGAAGCGGCGGCGGGTCTTGTTGTTGGCGTGGCTGACGTTGTTGCCACTCAGGACACCCTTGCCGGTAATTTCGCAGCGGCGCGACATAATCGTGTAATCCTTGGTTTCCGTCGGAAGGCGCGGGTTATGGCGATAGAGTCCCCCGGCGTCAAGCTTGCATCGAGGGGTCGCGTGCCATTGCGCCATCGTTGGCTATACGGTCAACTGCCCTAAAACGTGGATCGACCTCACGCCATGCGTCACTTCCTGCCCTTCGCAACCTTGGTCTGGCTCGGCGCGTGCGGCACACCATCCGTCCTGACCGCACCGCTGGCCCAGCCGGTCGCCGATTCGGCCCAACCGGGTGGGACGCCGCTTCCCGCCTATGCCGAACCGCTTGGCCCCGCCGCGGCCCCGTTCGCCGGACCAGATCCAGCAGCGCCCGAAGGCGGAAAACCGGCGACGATCTCTCTGGACCACCTGACACCGGCCGCCAAATAGCGTCTCGTTGTCCGATGCGTCACTCGGCACGCAAGGCTTCGATGGGATCGAGGCGGGAGGCACTGACCGCTGGGTAGAAACCGAAGAAAATACCCACCAGGACCGAGACGCCGGCGCCAAGCGGCGCTGCCTCGGGCGACAGGACGAATTCCCAGTCCGATAGCCAGGCGAAGCCCCAGGACGCCGCCAGTCCGAACACGATGCCCAGAAGCCCGCCGGCTACCGCCAGAATGACGGCCTCGGACAAAAACAATGCACGGATATCGCGGCGGCGCGCACCGATCGCCAGACGGATGCCGATCTCCTGCTTACGCTCCGCGACCGACACCAACATGATGTTCATCACCCCGACCCCGCCGAGGACCAGAGACAACGTGCCGACAGCGCCGAGGAGCAGGGTGTAAATATGCATCTGACTGGCCATCCCGGCGATCAGTTGCCGTGCGGTCTGCACATTCAGGTAGGCATCGCGCAGTTTGGGATTGAGGTACGCCTGCAACGCCAAGTCGGCCTTTTCGGCGGAGGCGTTGGGTGCGAGGCGCCCCACGGCCGCCCCCATGATCTGCCCCGGCATCACCCGGCGCGCGTTCGGCAGCGATACGAACATCGTATCGTCGACCGAAAGCGGGAGCATCGGGTTCTGCACCGCCGGCGCGGCGATGCCGATGACCGTGAAGATATAGGCCCCAACCCGGATTTTGGCGTTCACGCGCGGCCTTTCGCCTCGGCCCCCCAGACTGCTCGCCAATCTGGCACCGAGGACGCAATACGCTTCGTAGTCGTCGTGGAAGGAGATGAACCGGCCGGATTGCATGGTCAGACGCACCACGTCGTCGAATTCCGGCGCGACACCGGCGAAGGTGGCATTGTGGCTTGTCGTGCCGAAGGCCACCATTCCGCCGCCGGTGACGAAGGGCGTGATCTCCGCCACCGCGGGAATCACGGCCGGAATCGCCTCCACGTCGGCGCGCTTCAGGCCAACCGCGTTGCTGCTTCGGCTGGAGACAGTGATCGTCATAACATCGGTCCCCATCGCCCGGAACTGACGGATGGTTTCGTTGCGCGCGATGCCGCCGACATTCAGCATCGCGATCACCGCCGCCGCGCCGATCAGAATGCCCACCAACGCCAAGGCGGACCGCTGACGCGCCGCGAGCAGGTTGCCGGCAGCCTCCAGCATGATCTGGCGTAACACCGGTCAGGCCGCCGCCAGATGGGTTTCGTCCACCAGCACGCCGGCCCGCAGTACCAGTTGCCGCCGGCACTGCGCGGCGATGTTCGGGTCGTGGGTGATGATCATGATCAGGACACCGAGGTCCCGGTTGATCTGCATGAACAGGTCCATGATGTCCTGGCCTGCCTGCACATCCAGAGCACCGGTCGGTTCGTCGGCGAGAAGCACAGCCGGCCGTCCCACCAGCGCTCGGGCGATGGCGACCCGTTGGCGCATGCCGCCGGAGACCTGATTGGGCATATAGTCGGCGTATGCGGCCAGTCCGACCCGCTCCAACATCGCCAGCGCCTGCGCCTTTGCCTCGGGCAGCGGGGTGCGGCGGTAGAACAGCGGCAGCGCCACGTTGCGCCAGACATTCAGCCGCGGCATCAGAAAAAGCGACTGGAACACAAACCCGATCAATTGGTTCCGCAGACCCGAAAGACGGTCCGCATCGGCGGTCAGCACGTCCTGGCCGTCGATGCGATAGCGGCCCGAAGTCGGCTTATCCAGCAAGCCGACAATGTTCATGAAGGTGGTCTTGCCGGAGCCGGAGCCGCCCATGATCGACACGACCTCCCTTTTGCCGACACGGAGCGTGATCCCGCGCAGGATCGTGGCGTCCCGGTCGGCGACGCGAAAGGTGCGGACGATGTCTTCGAGCTCCAACATGGGCGATTTTCGTTCCGCGTCGTGCGGTCAATGCGGCCATTGACACGCGGTCGTGGTGACGAAGATCGGCGACGTCGTGTCCACGTCGCCAACCGGCGCACCGATGTTCGCTTCGCGGGTTTCTCCGGCCGAGAGCAATACGGTCGCGTCGCGCGTCGCCGGCGGGGCGCCGATCACGCGGAAGGTAACGCGCAGCGTCACCTTCAGCCGGGCCGCGGTTTTCACCGTGCTGCGCACCTGCGCAATGACCGGTGTACCGCGAACACGCTGTAGGACGGTCGCCACGTCGATCGGACAGTCGGCCGGTATTCTGCGAAAATCGACCTTATCCGCGGGCCAGGTTTTCGGCTGCGCCAGCGCGGCCGACATGGAACCCAGCAGGCAGACCACGGCGATCGTCGCCCGCCAAGTTGAGAGATGGACCATTGAGTCACACACCTTCAATCCGGATTTTCAACTTACTTCGGACAGTAGGCAGCCTCCTTGCGCTGCTGGGGCGTCATACCATTGCAGATCCATGCCATGTCATTGCCGGGACCGGACGCCCAGCTTTTGCGTTGCGGGTCGACGACAATTTCAATGTCGTCCTGACTGGTTTGCCAGGTTATTTCGGGACCACCGGCACAGCCAACCCTGGGTTGGTCGGTACCGAGGGCGAGCTGCTGATACGTCTTCTCCACTTGTTTGTCCTCGGTACCCCTGCCGTACGCGAGTACCGAGTAACAGCTTACGAAATTGGTGCCAAAACGGACTTCCAGTTTGATCCGGGCGTCCTGAGCGTAACGCCCCGACCTGATAAAAGTTATCCCCTTGGTCAGCAGCGCTTGCTGTCCCTTGGCACCGGCGGCGGTACCAGCGATTTCGAACGCAGCCGGCTGGGTGAAACGCTCCGGCGCGCCGGACAGACGAATGTCGAAGCGGCTATAGTTGAAGACTTTCACGTTCACGGAGACAGAGGTATAGCTTTCCGCCAAGGTCGAGGGCGCGGCGGCTGTCATGGCAATCAGAAAGGCCATGACCAATCGAGGTAGCCCGGAACGGACTGCACAATCGACATTCATGTCAATACTCCCCACATATCCCATTCGGTTTCGGCCAAGCGATCAGTAAACCGCATTTCCACATCACGCATCCCAGTGCTGTCGCGCATTCAACCAGTATCGTTGCGCGAAGCAGTTGTCCAGCTTTCCCGCTGGTGGCCGTTGACGACTCCGGCGGCTCAACCCCGGCACGTTACGATCCACCATGCTCGGCCGCGGCATCGGCCGCATCCACCAGCACCGCGTCGCCTGCATGCAGACCGTCCCGCACTTCGATACCGTTCGGCGTGCTGATGCCCAAAACCACGGCCACCTCGCGAATCTTTCCGTCATTTTGCACATGGGCATGCATCTCGCCACCGCCCGCCGCGTGCAGCGCGGACGTGGGCACGACCAACGCATTATTATTTTCATATGAAATAATAGAAAGATTGGCCGACATGCCCACCCGAATGGTACGCTGTTGCGCCGGGGTCAGGTCGGCGATGCGCACCGTGACGGGGAAATTGGGCAGGCCGTTGCGGCCGGTATCGCTGCCCGCTTGCGCCGCGACCGTCGCCACGACGCCTGAAAGCGGCTCACCGCCCAAGGCATCGCCGGTCACGCTCACCTTGTCGCCAACGACGACCTTGTTCACATCGATCTCGTCCAGCACACTTTTCACAGACAGCACTTCCAGATCGCCGATCGCCATGATCGACTGCCCCTTCGTCACCCTCGACCCGAGTTCGACCGACGGCGCCCGTCCGCCGAACCCGTTGTCGGGCGGCTGCAGAACCACACCGGAAACCGGTGCGACGACGACCGCGCGGCCAATTTCCGCTTCGACATCGGCCACGCGCGCATCGGCGTTCGCCAGCTCGAATTCCGCGATGCGCAGCGCATCCGCGTTGCCGCGGGCCAGTGCCTGATCCAGGTCTTCGCGGGCCGATTGCAACTGTAGGACCTGCGACCGCTGCTGCTGCTGCAGGCCGCGATATTCCTCCACCGCGACGATACCGCGGTCCAGCAACACCTTGGTCTGCCCCAGTTTGATTCGCAGTTCGGCGGCATCCATTTCCAAGGACGTCAGGGCCCGGCGGGTGCGGGAAACATCCGGGCCGTTTACCCAGCCCCGTAACTCCTCGACATGCTGACGGGCCTTGATCTGGGCGGTCTGGGCGTCGCGCATGCGCGTCATGGCCTCGGCCGTATCCAGCCGCAGGATCGGATCGCCACGATTGACCCGAGCACCATAGCTGAAATTCTTCTCACGCACCGAAGCATCGAAGGGGGCGCTCACGTTGACCACCGATCCGGCTTCGATGGTGCCGACCACAGCGACCTGGCTGACGATGTGCCGCGGGTGCAGGATCAATGTCGCCACGGCGCCGGCCGCGGGCGCACCGCTCAGTCCGAGATCGCCTGGCTTCCACCAGGCCAGGACACCGACGCCGGCCGTGACCAGCGCCAGCAATGCGACGCCCCCCACCAGCACACGCCGTGAAGCGCCACCATGCACGACCGCCCGCCCAACAGGCGCTTGCTGGGGCGGCCGCGGCGCCAGCGCCGCCAGACGCGCCAGTCGAAGCAGCGACGCCTCCCCATCCGCATCCAAGGCGTGGGGGCTTGTATCGGCCAGACAAAGGGCGCCGAGGCCGCCGGGAATCGCAACCGCTGCCAGCGCCCGCAGGAAGGGAGCGCTGGTGGCAGATCGGTGTTGGGAGGTTTCCGGATCGGCCGTGAGGTCCGGCACCGTCAGGGGCACGACTGCGGCGATACACGCGTCGGCCATCGGCATGTCGGGCGCATCCTGTTCCGCCAAACCCCGGACAATGCGCGGCCGGTGCGAACGATCCCCCGGCAGGATATAGGCGATCGGCCACCCGGTGGCCGCGCATGCCAACCTCAGAATGTCGTCCAAGGGGCCCGGTTCGGTCATCGGTCGTTCAGCCCGATCTTCCACGTTTCCAAAGTGGTGCCCAGGAGTTGATCGATATTCGTCAGCGTATTGAGATAGGCGACCGTCGCCGTGAGTTCGGCGTTTTCCGCCGACTGGACATCGTTTTGGAACGCGACGACCTGGAAGTTGCTGGACCGGCCGACCTGGAGTTTCGCCAGTTCGATCTCGAGCTTGCCGGCGCTCAGCTGGCGGGCACGCCGGGTCTGTTCGAGTTCGCTGACCTGGGCGGCGAGCGATTGCACGGAATCCGTCACCTGTTGCTCCAGCACTGCGGCGGCCTGTTCCTTCGCGATCTCGATCTGGCGCAGACTGACGGTGGCATTCACCTCGCCCTGTTCGCGGGTGAGATCGTTGATCGGGATCGTGAACTGCAAACCGACCTGATAATCGCCCTTGCGTGTCGCCAGGGAGGTGACGGAATCGGCGATGTAGCGGCCGGAGGATTGCACGCCGGTCCCCCCGACCAGTGCCACGTTCCACAGGCGCTGATTGCGCGCGACCATCAGATTGATGCGCGCGGTATCGAGTTGCAGTACTTGCTGTAGGTACGCAGGTTGCGAGGCAAGGGCGATGCGCAGGGCCTTCGCGAGGTCGATGCGCACCGGTGTCGCCGTCAGCTTTTCGGTCGCTTTAATGTCTATATTCAGTTCCAGCGCGAGGATCGTCAGCAGGTTCAGCCGAGCGGAATTGTAAGCATTGCGGGCGGACGCGAAGGCCAATTCCTGTTGCGCGATCGCTTCATCGGACTGGATCAACTCGACCCGCGCCAATCGTCCGGCGTCGATCAACAGACGGTTGACATCGCGCAGATCGCGGGCGCGTTTCAACGACGCCTCGGCGATGCGGGCCTGTTGTTCCGTCTGGATCAGCGCGCGATAGGCCAGGATTGTCTGCGTGACCGTCGCGCTCACGGTATTCTTCAGGCTGAGTTGCGCCACCTGTTCGGCAATGCGCGCTTGGCGCAGCGGGGCGGTGCCGACTTCCAACCCGCCGCCGGCCAGCAGCGGTTGGCTGAAACTGACCGAAAGGTTGGATGCTCCGGTCGGCTGGCTGCCGGATGTCTGGGATTGATTGTTGTTCCATGCGAAGGAAAAACTGGCTCCGGTCACCGTGGTCATCGTGGCCGAGGGATTGACCGCCAAGCCGGAACTGGTCGAACCCACCGCGCGCTGCTTGCTGACAGTGCTCCCCAGCGTAAAATGGGGTGTGTAGACGTCTTCGGCGACGCGCAGGGCGAATTTGTCAACGATCCGCTGTAGGTACTGGCTGTGGATGCCGCGATTGTCGCGGATCGCGAGGAACACGGCCTCCGGCAGTGTCAGGGCCAGAACCGGACCGTTGGGGCGCTCGGCGACCGCAGCCGGAAGCGACAGGCCGACAAGGGCGATCGCGACGACCGCGCGGCGGACAACGTGAGATGGCGGAGTCACAGCCGGTGCCTTCCCCCTTTCTGGGTGGTCCCGGCTTATCGCATCATGGCACGCGCCCGCGCAACTGCCTCGCGCGATCCCAACAGCGCAATCGCTTGAAGGTACCCGGAACACTGAATTGGGGAATTGGCCTAACCAACCCGTCATCCTCGGCCTTGTGCCGAGGACCAACACGGGCACAAATTGGCGATTTCCTGCACGTATTGGTCTCGGGGACAAGCTCTAGCAGGTTCGCACATCCTGGGTACGACCTTCCTGCGTTTGCCTTCTGCAAGGATGAAAACCCGGAGGCGGGGCAAATGCCCGGGCAACCCCGCTCATCCGCGGTTGCGATGCCCGATCTGCCTATGTTTGGGTGTCGGGATCGGATCCAGCACCGCGTTTAACCCAGAGGTCCCAGAGACCCAGAGAC